>NZ_BAABKV010000001.1:6003677-6605516 GCF_039544005.1 Kitasatospora paranensis | reverse complement strand
GGTGGTGCGGACGGCGCCGGTCAGGGTGCGGCCCGCGTACGGCGTGACCGGATTGCGGTGGTGCAGCTCCTCGGCGCGCACCGCGAACGGCGCGTCCGGGTCGAAGGCGACCAGGTCGGCGTCGCAGCCGGCCGCGATGGCGCCCTTGCGCCCGGTCAGGCCGACCAGGGCGGCCGGGCCGGCCGCCATCCAGCGGACGACGTCGGCCAGCGCGTGGCCGCGGCGCCGGGCCTCCGTCCAGACGGCCGGCAGGCCGACCTGGAGCGAGGCGATGCCGCCCCACGCCGCGGCGAAGTCGCCGCTGCCGCCGTAGCGCTCCAGCAGCTTCAGGTCCGGCGTGGAGGGCGAGTGGTCGGAGACCACCGCGGCGAACTCGCCCGCGGCCAGGGCGGCCCAGAGCGCGTCCCGGTTGGCCTCGGAGCGGATCGGCGGGCAGCACTTGAATGCGGTGTCGCCGTCCGGCACCTGCTCGGCGGTGAGGGTCAGGTAGTGCGGGCAGGTCTCGGCGGTGACCTCCCCGCCGTCCGCGCGGGCCTGCCGCAGCAGCGGGAGCACGGCGGCCGAGGAGACGTGCAGGATGTGGACGCGGGCGCCGGTGCGGCGGGCGGTGTCCAGCAGCCGGGCGACCGCGGCGGCCTCCGCGTCGTCGGGCCGGGAGGCCAGGAAGTCGCGGTAGTGCACGCCGGGCCGCTGGGGGGCGGCGTCCAGGACGGCCGGGTCCTCCGCGTGGATGATCGCCAGCGCGCCGAGCCGGGCCTGCTCGGCGAGCGCCGACTCCAGGTCCTGCTCCGTGGCCAGGTGCGGGAACTCGTCCACCCCGGAGGGCGCCAGGAAGCTCTTGAAGCCGAACACGCCGGCCTCGTGCAGGGCGGCCAGGTCGCCGGTGTTGCCCGGCACCGCGCCGCCCCAGAAGCCCAGGTCCACCCAGGCCTGGCCCTCGGCGGTCTTCCGCTTGGCCTCCAGCCCGGCGAGGGTGGTGGTCGGCGGGACGGAGTTGAGCGGCATGTCGACGATCGTGGTGACCCCGCCGGCCGCGGCCGCCCGGGTCGCGGTGGCGAAGCCCTCCCACTCGGTGCGGCCGGGCTCGTTGACGTGCACGTGGGTGTCGACCAGGCCGGGCAGCAGCGCGGTGTCGCCGAGGTCGGTGAGGCGGGCGTCGGAGGGGACGGCCGAGCCGTGGGCGACGACCCGCTCGATCCGGCCGTCCCGGACGACGACGTCCGCGGGGCGCTCGCCGTCCGGCAGCACCACCCGGCGGGACCGGATCACCGCCGCTGTCGCGGCCGTCTCGCTGACGGGCATCTGGGACCTCCGAACCGAGAGTACGAGTGGGGGTGTGCCGAAGGCGCGCAAGGCAGTTGGGGCCGGGACGACCGTCCTGGCGGCTGCGATTGCTCGGAGCCTAGGCCCGCCTTCAACAAAACGTCAATGTAGGAAGCTACGAGGGGACGCGGGCTCAACCGGCCAGCAGCGCGGCCGCCAGCCGCTCCCCCGCGACCTCGGCCAGCTCGGCCGCCCGGGTCATGCTGTCCCCCGGGTGCTCGGCCAGGTCGGTGAGCGCGACGGCCTCCGTGAAGCCCGCCGCGCGCCACTGGGGCTCGGACAGCTCCAGCCGCCCTGCCACAGCGGCCACCCGAACCCCCGCCCGGGTGGCCGCCGCGGCGACGCCGGCAGGGGCCTTGCCGTGGAGCGTCTGCGCGTCCAGGCATCCCTCACCGGTCACGACGAGGCGTGCCCCACGCACGGCCTCGTCGAAGCCCAGCAGTTCGAGGAGGAGCTCGATACCGGGCCGCATGGTGGCGCCGAGCAGGGCCAGGGCGGCGAAGCCGACCCCGCCTGCCGCCCCGGCGCCGGGGGCGTCGCGGACGTCCCGGCCGGTGCTGTCGCGGACGGTGTCCGCCCACCGGGCCAGGCCTTCCTCGAGGATCACCAGGTCGTCGCCGTCCGCGCCCTTCTGCGGGCCGTAGACGGCGGTGGCGCCGCGCGGGCCCAGCAGCGGGTTGTCGACGTCGCAGGCCACCACGATCTCCACCCCGGACAGCTGGTCGGCGAGCGAGCCGAGGTCGAGCCGGGCCAGCCGGCGCAGCGCGGCGCCGCCGGGCGGCAGCTCCGCCCCGTCCGCGTCGTACAGGCCGACGCCGAGCGCCTGGACCAGCCCCGCCCCGCCGTCGGTGCAGGCGCTGCCGCCCAGGCCGAGCACGATCCGGGTGGCGCCCAGGGCGACCGCCTTGGCGATCAGCTGGCCGACACCGAAGGAGGCGGCCGCCAGCGGCGCGGTGCGCCCGCCGGGGAGCCGGGCGAGGCCGGAGGCCTGGGCCAGCTCGACCACGGCGGTGTCGCCGCGCAGCGCGATCGCGGCGTCCACGGGCAGGCCGGTGGGGCCGGCGACCTTGGCCGCGACGCGGGTGAAGCCGGCCGCGAGGGCGGCCGCGAGGGTGCCCTCCCCGCCGTCGGCGACCGGGAGCTCGCGGACGTCGGTGCCGGGGGCGGCCCGGCGGATGCCGGCCGCGATCCGGGCGGCGACCTCGGCGCCCTCCAGGGTGCCCTTGAACTTGTCGGGGGCGACGACGACATGGCCCTGGGCGGGGGTGGCGGGCATGGCGTGGGCCTCACTTCCGGGCTTGGCTGGTGAACGGCTGACGGTCCGAGTCTGCGTCAGCCGGGGTGGTGTCGGAGGGATGCGGCCCCCTCCCCGCCGTACTTCTCGTCCCGCTTCCGACGTACGAGAAGCTCCCCTCGGCGAGGGAGGGGGCCGGGCGGCGTGCGCGGGCACGACCGAAGTGCCCCCGGGAGGGGTGGCACGCCGCGGCTGGGCCGACCGGCGGGAGGCGTCTGAGCACCAACCGCCCGCCGGTCGAGTACGACCTCCTGGCGGCGCGGGCACGACCGGACAGGTACACGCCGCCAGGAGGAGTCATGGGGTCGGACGACCCGTCGGGTCAGGCGACCTTGCGGCCGGAGAGCCGCTCCACGCCGCGCAGCAGCGCGGAGTGGTCGAGGGAGCCGTCGCCGTTGGCGCGGGCCGAGGCGACCAGCTGGGCGACGACCGCGCCGACCGGGAGGGCGGCGCCGACGGCCCGGGCGGCCTCGGTGACGATGCCCATGTCCTTGTGGTGCAGGTCGATGCGGAAGCCGGGGGCGAACTGGCGGTCGAGCATGTTCGCCTTCTTGCGGTTCAGCACGGTCGAGCCGGCCAGGCCGCCGCCGAGCACCTCCAGGGCCGCGCCGAGGTCGACGCCGGCGTTCTCGAGGAAGACCACGGCCTCGGCCAGGACCTGGATGTTGACGGCCACGATCAGCTGGTTGGCGGCCTTCACGGTCTGGCCCGCGCCCGCCGGGCCGACGTGGATGACGGTGGTGCCGAGCGCGTCGAACAGCGGCTTCGCCTCGGCGAAGTCCGCGGCGTCGCCGCCGACCATGATGGACAGAACGGCCTCGACCGCGCCGGCCTCGCCGCCGGAGACGGGGGCGTCCAGGGTGCGCACGCCCTTGGCCCCGGCCGCGGCCTCGACCTTGATCGAGGTCTGCGGGGTGATCGAGGACATGTCGATCACGAGGGTGCCGGGCCGCACGCTCTCCAGCACGCCGCCCTCACCGAGCACGACCTGCTCGACCTGGGGGTCGGCCGGGACCATGGTGATGACGACCTCGGCGTCGCGCACCGCCTCGGCGATGCTGCCCGCGCCGTGGCCGCCGGCCGCGACGAGGGCGTCGATCGGGGGCTGGGTGAGGTTGAAGCCGGTGACGTGGTGCCCGGCCTTGACCAGGTTGGCGGCCATCGGGCTGCCCATGATGCCGAGGCCGATGAAGGCGATCTTGCGGCTCATCGCGTCGTTCCTTACGTGGTGTGGGAGGGGGTCAGCGGGCGGCGCGCAGCTCGCGCGGGAGCCACGCGAAGCTGTCGGCGCTGACGCCGGTCGCCGGGCGGTACTCGAGGCCGATCCGGCCGGTGTAGCCGGCGGCGGTGAGGCGGGCGAAGAGGTCCTCGAAGTCGAGGTCGCCGGTGCCGGGCTCGTTGCGGCCGGGGGTGTCGGCGATCTGGACGTGGCCGATGCGGTCGGCGTAGGCGTCGATCACGGCGGCCAGGTCCTCGCCGTTGCGGGCCAGGTGGTAGAGGTCGCAGAGGAAGCGCGCGTTGCCGAGGCCGGTCGCGGCGTTGACCTTGTCGACGACGTCGACGGCGGCGGCGGCGGACACCAGCGGGTAGTCCGGGGACTCCGGCGCGTTGAGCGCCTCGATCAGCAGGACGGCGCCGATGCCGTGGGCGGCGCGGGCGGCGAGCACGAGGTTCTCCAGCGCCAGGGCGTCCTGCTCGGCGGGGTCGGCGCCCTCGACGCGGTTGCCGTACAGGGCGTTGAGGGCCTTGGTGCCCAGCGACCCGGCGAGGGCGGCGGTGACGGGCACGTTGGCGCGGAACCGCTCCTGCTCGGCCGGGACGGAGACCGTACCGCGGGCGCCGCGGGTCAGGTCGTCCAGGAAGTTGAGGCCGGTGAGCTGTACGCCCGCGTCGGTGAAGGCCTTGCGGAGGGCGTCGAGCTCGTCCTGGGACGGGTCGTGCTCCTCGCCGAAGGGCCACCAGAGCTCGGCGGCGGTGAAGCCGGCGGCGGCCGCTGCGGCGGGGCGCTCCAGCAGGGGAGCTCGCCGAACAGGATCGACAGATTGACCGTGTAGCTGTGCGCGGAAGCGGCAGTCACGTCCATCTCCTTCGTCTCTTCCGTCCCGACTTCCACGATCCGGAAGAGGGATTCTGTCTGGTGGAAGCATCTCCGCAGCCCCGAGCGGGTGTCAAGGCCGTCGCAACAATTTGTTGAAGTGGCCGAACGGGGCCCGCCGCCCGGGCGGCCGACTGTCCGATCGACCAGCCCCGACCCTCCGCCGACCGGCTCGCTAGAGTGAGCGGGTGCGATTGATGGTGGAGTTCACGACAGAGCCGTTCGAACTCGACGGCTTCCCGGACCACGCGAAGGCGGCCCGACGGGTCGTGGACGAGGCGGGCCTCGCCGTCTCGGTGGGCCCGTTCGGCACCAGCGCCGAGGGCGAGGCCGAGCAGGCGCTCGACGCCGTCACCCGCCTGCTGCGCGAGACCCTGGAGGCCGGCGCCACCCGGATCTCCGTCCAGGTGAGCGTGCTGGACGACGACCGACCCCAGGAGGGGGTGGGTACGCCGTGAACAACGCACCGGAGCACCCGCTGACCGCGGCGATAAAGCCGCTGCTGGACGCCGTCGGCGCCACCGCGGTGGCACCGGCCGACGCCCGCCCCGACGACGTCGTCCTGGAGTGGGACGGCACCCCGGCACTGGCCGTCCGGCTGCCGCACCTGAGCAGCGCGCTCGACCGGCTGCTCGCCGAGATGGCCCGCCAGTACGACGGGCGCCCGCTCGCCGAGCTGGACCGGGCCGAGAAGCAGCGGGTGGTGGCACTGCTGGAGGAGCGCGGCGCGTTCACCGTCCGCCACGGCGTGGAGACGGTGGCCTCCGCGCTCGGCGTCAGCCGCTTCACGGTGTACAACTACCTGAACCGGCAGGACGGCACCAAGAAGGACTGATCCGACGGGTTCGTCCGAGTCTGTACCGGGGGACACTCCGGGCACACTTGGCGGATCGCACACGACACGCGGCGGTAACCGGGCCCGCCGCGAAACGTAACCACCAACCGTTCAACAAAGTGTTGACGGCCCGGGGTGGTGGATCTAGCTTGTGCGAGTGGCACCACTCTTCAGGAGGTCCACTCGTGACCAACCACCCCACCGTGTCCCCCGCGGCGTCCAGGGCGCTTGAAGCCCTGGCGGCGGCCCCGGCCGCCGCACTGCGGGAGACGCTGCTGGAGATCTGCTCCAGCCCCCGCTGGGCCGAGGCCGTCGCGGCCGCCCGGCCGTGGCCCGACCGGGCGTCACTGCTGGCCGCCAACGCGGCCGCGATGGCGTCGCTCGGCACCGCGGACCTCGCCGACGCGATGGCCGGGCACGCCCGGATCGGCACGCCCAAGGCGGGCGACGCCGTCTCCGAGCGGGAACAGGCCGGCATCCGGGGCGCCGACGCGGCGCTCCTGGACGAACTGCACGAGGCCAACGCCGCCTACGAGGCGAAGTTCGGCCACGTCTTCCTGATCTGCGCGACCGGCCGCACGGCCGCGACCATGCTCGCCGCGCTGCGCGAGCGCCACCCGCACGACGCCGCCACCGAGGCGGAGATCGTCCGGGGCGAACTGCGCAAGATCAACGACATCCGCATCAACCGGCTGCTGGACGAGGCGTAGGCCTCCGACGGTCGGCCGTCCCCTGCCATCAGTAAGGTCTTTCCACCCATGACTGGCATCTCCACGCACGTGCTCGACACCAGCCTCGGCCGGCCGGCCGAGGGCGTCCCGGTCGAGCTGGCACTGCACACCGAGGGTGGCTGGAAGGTGCTCGGCACCTCCGCCACGGACTCCGACGGCCGGGCCAAGGACCTGCCGGCCGTGGAGGCGGGCTCGGTCGTCCGGCTGCTCTTCGACACCGCCGCGTACTACGCGGGCAGGTCGCAGGAGCCGCCGTTCTTCCCCGAGGTCTCGATCGTCTTCACGGTCGCGCCCGCGCAGCACCACTACCACGTGCCGCTGCTGCTCAACCCGTTCGGCTACTCGGTCTACCGCGGAAGCTAGTAGACCGCCTCAAAGCTTAGGAGCCAGGTCATGGCCCATGTGCTCGGTCAGAACCAGTACGGCAAGGCGGAGAACCGGATCGTCCGCGTCTACCGCGACTCCACCCGCCACGAGATCAAGGACCTGAACGTCTCGGTCTCGCTGCAGGGCGAGTTCGAGGACGTCCACCTCACCGGCTCGAACGCCAACTGCCTGCCCACCGACACCACCAAGAACACCGTGTACGCCTTCGCCAAGGAGCACGGCATCGAGTCGGCGGAGGCCTTCGGCATCACGCTGGCCCGGCACTTCGTCGACAACACCGAGCGCGGTGTGGTGCACAGCGCCCGGATCCGGATCGAGGAGTACACCTGGGACCGGATCCGCACGCCCGACAGCTCGGCGCGGTTCATCGGCTCCGAGGAGGTCGGGCACTCCTTCGTCCGCAACGGGCAGGAGACCCGCACCAGCGAGATCGTCTACGACGGCGACAGCTTCCAGGTGATCTCCGGCCTCAAGGACCTGGTCGTCATGAACTCCACCAACTCGGAGTTCTGGGGCTACATCAAGGACCGCTACACCACGCTCCAGGAGGCCTACGACCGGATCCTGGCCACCCAGGTGACGGCCCGTTGGAAGTACGGCTTCACCGGCCGCGACGACGAGGCCCAGCCGAACTGGAACCGCTCGTACAACCACGTGAAGCGCCACATGCTGGAGGCCTTCGCGGAGACCTACTCCTACTCGCTGCAGCAGACCCTGCACGCGATGGGCACCCGGGTGCTGAACAACCGGGCCGAGGTGGACGAAGTCCGCCTGGAGCTCCCGAACAAGCACCACTTCCTGGTCGACCTCTCGCCGTTCGGGCTCAAGAACGACAACGAGGTCTACTACGCCGCCGACCGGATGTACGGCCTCATCGAGGGCACCGTGCACCGCGAGGGCGTCGTCCCGGTCATCCCGGTCGCCTGACCCGGCCGCACCATGACCTCCGCCCAGGACCGCACCACCCCCGGCCGCACCCGGCCGGCCGGTCCCGGACGGCCCGCACCACTGCTTTCTCCACCCCCACCATCCGGAGAACGTGCCCCCTTCGCGGCGGCCGGCCCGGGGCGCTGGGGAGGCTGCCCGAGGGATCCTTGCACCGCCGTCCCGTCCTCGGGCAACGCACGTCGAAGCTGCCTCCAGCGCCACGGGCGCGCCGGAAGCCATGGGCACACAAGGGGCTCGACATGGCTGTCCGCTCAACCCGCACAGACGGCGGTTCCACCCTCCCCGGCCCGCCCGGGGAGGTCCATCCCGTGGACGGGCTGCTGCCCCCGGTGAAGCTGTTCACCACCGGTCTCCAGCACGTCGCCGCGATGTACGCGGGCGTGGTCGCGCCCCCGCTCATCGTCGGCGCCGGCGTGGGCCTCACCCCCGCCGAGCTCGCCCTGCTCATCTCGGCCAGCCTGTTCACCGCGGGCCTGGCCACCCTCCTCCAGACCCTGGGCGTCTGGCGGATCGGCGCACGGCTGCCGTTCGTGAACGGCGTGTCGTTCGCCGGTGTCGCCCCGATGCTCGCCATCGCCAAGGAGCACGGCCCGAAGGACGCCCTCCCGGTGGTCTTCGGCGCGGTGATCGTCGCGGGGATCCTGTGCTTCCTCGCGGCGCCGTACTTCTGCAAGCTCGTCCGGTTCTTCCCGCCGGTCGTGCAGGGCACCGTGATCACCCTCATCGGGGTGTCCCTGCTGCCGGTCGCGGTCAACTGGGCCCGTGGCGGCACCCCGGCACCCCCGGGTACGGCTCGATGCGGTCGATCGGCCTCGCCGCGCTGACCCTGGTCGCGGTGGTCGCCTGCACCAAGCTGCTGCGCGGCTTCTGGCAGCAGCTGGCGCTCCTGATCGGCCTGGCGGTCGGCACCCTGGCCGCCTTCCCGCTGCACCTGGCCGACTTCGGCGCGGTCGGCGACGCGCAGGTGTTCGCCCTCCCCTCGCCGTTCCACTTCGGCGCGCCGAAGTTCGACGCCGCCGCGATCGTCTCGCTCTGCATCGTCATGATCGTGTCGATGACCGAGTCCACCGCCGACATGCTCGCCCTCGGCCGGATCGTCGACCGCCCGGCCGACGAGCGGACGCTGGCGGCCGGGTTGCGCGCCGACGGCCTGGCCACCGCGGTCAGCCCGGTGTTCAACGGCTTCGCCTGCAGCGCCTTCGCCCAGAACATCGGGCTGGTGGCGCTGACCGGCATCCGCAGCCGGTTCGTCGTCGCGACCGGCGGCGGCATCCTCGTCCTGCTGGGCCTCTTCCCGGTTCTCGGGTCGCTGGTCTCGCTCGTCCCCGCGCCGGTGCTCGGCGGGGCCGGGATCGTGCTCTTCGGCACGGTCGCGGCGAGCGGGATCCGCACCCTCGCCGAGGCGGGGTTGGAGTCCAGCGCCAACACCATCCTGGTGTCGGTGTCCCTCGGGGTCGGCATCATCCCGATCGCCGCCCCCACGTTCTACGACGCCTTCCCGGAGGCCGTCCGGACCCTGATGCACTCGGGGATCTCGGCGGGCTGCGTGGCGGCCGTCCTGCTCAACCTGCTCTTCCACCACGTCGGCACCGCCCGCAGGTCCCCGACCGCCGAGGCGGCCGGCGCGGCGGTGTCAACGGCGACACCGTCCTGACCGGAGGGGGCGTGCGCACACGCTCACCCGCACGCCCCCTCCCACGCCCCCATAGGAGTCACCATGGCAGTCCAGCCCCCGCCCGCCGACCAGCGGATCGTGATCGAGAACGTCGCCGTCGCGACGGTCGACGCGAACGACACCGAGTACGCCCGCGGCCACGTGGTCATCCTCGGCAACCGGATCGAGTCGGTCGGCGACGGCCCCGCCCCGCAGTGGCTGGACAACGTGGTGCGCCGGATCAACGGCGAGGGCCACCTGATCACCCCGGGCCTGGTCAACACCCACCACCACTTCTACCAGTGGATCACCCGCGGCCTGGCCCAGGACAACATCCTCTTCGACTGGCTGGTCGCGCTCTACCCGACCTGGGCCCGGATCGACGACCGGCTCGTGCACGCCGCCACCCAGGGCTCGGCGGCCGCGCTGCTCAAGTCCGGCTGTACGACCGCCTCCGACCACCACTACGTCTTCCCGCAGGGCGGCGGCGACATCCTCGGCGCGTCCATCGAGGGCGTCCGCGAACTGGGGATGCGCTTCACCGCGCTGCGCGGCTCGATGGACCGCAGCAAGAAGGACGGCGGCCTGCCGCCGGACCACGCGGTCGAGAAGACCGAGGACATCCTGATCGCCTCCGAGGCGGCCGTCGACACCTGGCACGACTCCTCGTTCGGCTCGATGCTGCACGTCGCGATCGCGCCCTGCTCGCCGTTCTCGGTCTCCACCGAACTGCTCAAGCAGTCCGCCGAACTGGCCCGCCGCAAGGGCGTCCGGCTGCACACCCACGGCTCCGAGACGGCCGAGGAGGAGCAGTTCTGCAAGGAGCTGTTCGGCATGGGCCCGACCGACTACTTCGAGTCCACCGGCTGGCTCGGCGAGGACGTGTGGATGGCGCACTGCGTCCACATGAACGACTCCGACATCGCCAAGTTCGCCGAGACCGGCACCGGCGTGGCGCACTGCCCGTCCTCCAACGCCCGCCTGGCGGCCGGCATCGCCCGCGTCCCCGACATGCTGAAGGCCGGCGTGCCGGTCGGCCTCGGCGTGGACGGCACCGCCTCCAACGAGTCCGGCGAGCTGGGCACCGAACTGCGCAACGCGCTGCTGATCAACCGTCTGCACGGCCGGCCGGACGCGCTGACCGCCCGCTCCGCGCTGCGCCTGGGCACCATGGGCGGCGCCCGGGTGCTCGGCCGCCACCAGGAGATCGGCTCCATCGAGGCGGGCAAGCTCGCCGACCTGGCGCTGTGGAAGGTGGACGGCATCATGCACTCGTCGATCGCCGACCCGGTCGCCGCGCTGGTGATGGGCGCGCTGCCGCCGCTGGCCACGCTGTTCGTCAACGGCAACGCCGTGGTCGAGCGCGGCGTGCTCACCACCGTCGACGAGGACCGGATCGCCCTGGCCTGCGCCCGCGCCGCGAAGGAGCTCGCCGCCCGCGTCTGACCCCCGAACTCCGGGCCGCACCAGGGACGGTGCGCACCCCGGACTCCGTGACCCGCCGGGCCGGCCCACAGCCGCCCGCCAGGCCGTACGGAGCGCCGCCCCCGGGCCCACGGCGAGGGTCCGGGGGCGGCGGCATGCCCCGGGCCGAGCGGCCGGGGCCGTCCCCGCCCCGGCTCAGTTGCCCTGGGAGTTGCTGAAGTCGCCGGTGGTCTCCTTCTTGTCCAGCCGGCGGATGCGGATGGCGGCCGGCTCTCCGGCGGACACCCCTTCGGTCTCCTCGGGCTCGGCGCCGATCTCGTCGTCGAACGGGTTCTCGATCATCGTCTCTCCTCGGGGACTGACGGTCGAACAGGAAATCGTTCTTGCAAAGAACAACCCACCAAGTGCACGATGTCAATGAGTTGACGCCACGTCACTCGCGCCCCCAGCGCCCCGGGAGGGTGCCGCCGATGCTTCTGCCACGCATCAAGCCCGAGCACCGGCCCTACCGGACGGACTCCGGCGGCATCCGGATCGGCGGCTCGATCCACGGCATCGGCGCGGAGATCGACGATCCGACCGGCTGGATCTGGACACTGGTGTCGCTGGCCGACGGCACCCGCAGCGGCGCCGCCATCGGGGCCGAGGTGGCGGCCCGCCACCCGGCGGTCCCGCCCGCGCAGGCGGCCGCCGGGCTCGCCCGGCTCACCGCCGCCGGCTTCCTGGAGGACGCGGGCAGCGCGCCGCCGCCCGAGCTGACCGCCCGGGAGCGGGAGCGCCACAGCCGGGGCCACGACCTCTACCGCTGGATGGATCTCGGGCCGCGGGCCAACGGCTGGGACGTCCAGCTCCGGCTGCGCAACGCCCGCGTCCTGCTGATCGGCCTCGGCGGAACCGGCGGGGCGGCCGCGCTCGCGCTGGCCGCCTCCGGCGTCGGCGAACTGCGCTGCGTGGACCCGGACACCGTCGAGCTCTCCAACCTCAACCGGCAGACGCTCTACACCGAGGCGGACCTCGGGCGGCCGAAGGCCGAGGCCGCCGGGGCCCGCCTGCGCGCCCTCAACTCGGACATCACCGTCCTCGCCCGCCGGCTGCGGATCACCGGCCCCGACGACCTCCGACCGCTGGTCGAGGAGGCGCCGCGGCCCGATCTGCTGCTGCTCTGCGCGGACCGCCCGGACGACGTCCGGCGCTGGACGAACCGGATCTGCCTGGACGCCGGACTCCCCTGGCTGGACGCCGGATACCGCGGTCCGCTGGCCACCGTCGGCGTCCACGCACCCGGCCGCGGCGCCTGCTGGGAGTGCCTGCACACCGCCGGGCGGGCCGGCCGGGACACCGGTCTGCCACCCGGCGCGGACGAGCAGGAGGTCACCCCGCGGATGCCGTGGAACCCGGCCAACGCGGTCACCGCCGGGCTGTCCGGGGCGCTGCTCGCCCACGCCGCGCTGGCCCTGCTGACCGGTGTCCCGCCGCTGGAGCCGGGCTTCCGGTTCGGCCTCAACCTGATGCTCCCGGGCGAGCCGCTGCTGGAGCGCCACCCGCGCCGCCCGGACTGTCCCGCCTGCGGGACACCGCCCCCGGGGGCCGGCTGATGGCAACCGTGCCCGCGGTGCCCGCCCTCTCGCCGTCCAGCCGGATCCGGCTGCACGACCTCACCGGGCGACCGGACGGCGGCGAATGGATCGTCGGGCGGATGGCCACTGGTGCCTTCGTCGCGCTGCCGCCGGTCGGCGAGCGGGTGGTGGGGCTGCTCGGCGAGGGCCTGAGCCTCGACGAGGTGGACCGGGTGCTGGCGGCCGAGTCCGGCGGACGGACGGACGTCGCGGGCTTCGTCCGCGAGCTGGTGGGCCTCGGCTTCGTCCGGGAGGTGGACGGCGCACCGGTGCCGGAGGACGCGCCGCCGCGGCCGTCCCTTCCCTGGCTGACGCCGCGGCACGTGCGCTGGGTGCTGGCGCCGGCGCTGCCGTTCCTGCTCGCCGCGCTGATCGCGGCGGCCGCTGCGGTGCTCGTCCGCCGGCCGGATCTCCGCCCCGGCTACCGCGACCTGTTCTGGAGCCCGCACGGCAGCCTCGTACTGGCCGCCGGGCTGGCCGTGGCCTGGGGCCTGGCCCTGCTGCACGAGTGCGGCCACCTGGCCGCGGCCCGGGCCGCGGGGGTGCCGGCCCGGATCCGGCTCGGCACCCGGCTGCAGTTCCTCGTCCTGCAGACCGACATCAGCGGGATCGAGGTCGCGCCGCGCCGGCACCGCCTCACCGCCTACCTGGGCGGCCCGGCGGTGAACCTGACGGTGGCCTCCGGCGCCGTCCTGCTGCTCGCGGCGACCGGCCGCACCGCCGCCTGGCACCCCGCCGTCTCGCTCGTGCTGCTGCTCGCGCTCGTCCAGCTCCCGTTCCAGCTCATGGTGTTCATGCGCACGGACCTCTACTTCGTGCTGCAGGACCTGACCGGCTGCCGTGACCTGTACGGCGACGGCGCGGCGCTGGCCCGCCACCTCGTCCGGCGGGCCCGCCGTGCGGTGGTGCGCCGCGGGCCGCGGCCGGTGGACCCGGGCCTGGCCCTGCCCGCGCGGGAGCGGCGCGCCGTGCGCTGGTACTGCGCCGTGCAGGTCGTCGGCACCGCCCTCTGCCTGGGCGTGCTCGCCACCGTCAGCCTGCCGGCCGACCTGGTGCTGCTGGCGCACGCCGTCGACCGGCTCGGCAGCGGGCAGTCGGCGGCGGCCCGCCTCGACGGTGCCGTCGTGCTGCTCACGGTCGGCGGCGCGCAGGTGCTGTGGGCCGTCACCCGGCTGCGCCGGCGACGCCCGCGGCGGCCCGCTCAGGCCGTGCGGCCGAGGGTCGCCAGGTAGGCGCGCCAGCCGCCGTGGCCGGTGATCTCGCGGTGGACGCCGCGCTCGAGTTCACCGCGGGCGAGCAGCATGGACAGGCACGGCGTGCCGTCCGCGAGCGTGATGACACCGAGTTCGAGCTCGCGGGGCTCGCCGGGCAGCACGACGTCCCGCAGGTGCTCCAGGGGGACGTCGTACAGCTCGCCCTCGACCGCGCTGTCCGCGGCCGGGTCGGCGAGCAGCCCGGGGCAGACGTCGCCGATGGAGAAGAAGCGGTAGCCGGGTGCGGTGTGCACCGGGCCGACCAGGTACCGGGCGACCGACGGGTGGAACGGTCCGCCGGCCATCGCCTGGCCGTTGAAGAAGATGCGCGCCACGGCGGCCTCCGGGGATGGCCGCTCCGCACGGCCGCCGAGGACAGGCGGAGGCGGCCGTACGGAACGGAGCAATCGGTGCAGCCGGTTCGCCGACTTGGCAGGCGGCGGACGGGCTGCGGGTGGATAGATTCGGTTCAGCCGAGCAGGGGCAGCGCGGGCAGGGTGAGGAAGTCGACGAACTCGTCGGCCAGCGCGACCTGTTCGAAGAGCCTGGCGGCCTCGGACCAGCGCCCACCGGCGTAGGTGTCCGCGCCGAGCTCGGCACGGAGTGCGGCGAGTTCCTCGGCCACGAGCCGGCGGACGAGCTCCGCGGTGGCCTTCTCGCCGGTGTCGGCGAGGACGACGCCGTTGTAAATCCACTGCCAGATCTGCGAGCGGGAGATCTCGGCGGTGGCGGCGTCCTCCATCATGTTGAAGATTCCGACGGCGCCCAGGCCGCGCAGCCAGGCCTCGATGTAGCGGACTCCCACCTGGACGGCGTTGTGCAGGCCGGCCCGGGTGCAGGAACCGCCGGCGCCGGCGATGTCGAGCAGCTGGGCGGCCGTCACGACCCCGTCTGAGCCGGGGTTGTCCTTCTGGTTCGGACGGTCGCCCAGCACCGCGTCGAAGCAGGCGCGGGCCACCGGGACGAGGTCGGGGTGGGCGACCCAGGAGCCGTCGAAGCCGCCGGCGGCCTCGCGGTCCTTGTCGGCCCGGACCTTCTCCAGCGCGGCCGCGTTGACCTCCGGGTCCTTGCGGGAGGGGATGAACGCGGCCATGCCGCCGACCGCGTGGGCGCCGCGCCGGTGGCAGGTCTGCACCAGGAGGCGGGTGTAGGCGGCCATGAACGGCGAGGCCATGGTGACGCTGTTGCGGTCCGGCAGGATGTAGTGGTCGCCCGCGTCGCGGAAGTTCTTGACGATCGAGAAGAGGTAGTCCCAGCGGCCCGCGTTGAGGCCGGCGGCGTGCTCCCGCAGTTCGTAGAGGATCTCCTCCATCTCGAACGCGGCGGTGATGGTCTCGATCAGGACGGTGGCGCGGATCGTGCCGTGCGGGATGCCGAGGGCCGCCTGGGCGTGCGTGAAGACGTCGTTCCAGAGCCGGGCCTCCAGGTGGCTCTCGGTCTTCGGGAGGTAGAAGTACGGGCCGGAGTTCGGGTCCTCGGCGCCCTTGGCCAGCAGCCGGGCGGCGTTGTGGAAGAAGTAGAGCCCGAAGTCGAGGAAGGCGCCGGCGACCGGGGTCCCGTCGACCAGCAGGTGGGTCTCGTCCAGGTGCCAGCCGCGCGGGCGGACGACCACGGTGGCCAGCTCGGCGGCGGGCTTGAGCGCGTAGGCCTTGCCCTGCGGCGAGGTGAAGTCGATCCGGCCCTCGAAGGCGTCGATCAGGTTGATCTGGCCGGTGACGACGTTCTCCCAGGTGGGGGCGGTGGCGTCCTCGAAGTCGGCGAGCCAGACCTTCGCCCCGGAGTTGAGGGCGTTGATCACCATCTTGCGGTCGGTGGGCCCGGTGATCTCGACCCGGCGGTCCCGGAGGGCACGCGGGGCCTCGGCGACCTGCCAGTCGCCGGCGCGGACGTCGGCGGTCTCGGGGAGGAAGTCGAGGGTGCCGGCCTCGGCGATGGCGGCGCGGCGCGCCTTGCGCCGGACGAGGAGCTCCTGCCTGCGGTCTTCGAAGGCGCGGTGCAGCCCGACGACGAAGGCCACGGCCTCCGGGGTGAGCACCTCCTCGGCGCGGGCGACGCGCGGACCGGCGACAGTGACGACCGGGGCAGCGGGGGAAGCGCCGACGGTCTCCTGGTCTGCAGCCATGGCAGGACACTCCTTGGACGGTTGAGCCACTAACGGGAGTTCCGGTGGGAACTGCCGAGATCCGGACCCCCGAAGGGCGGGTTCCGTTCTGTACAGTGGAGACTAGTTTCCGCGATACAGAATTTCAACGGTTTGTTGAGGTGATCGCTGGGACTCTACTCCTCCCCCGAGAGCGAAGGGAACGCCGGTGGCCAGCACCCCCGCCGCAGCCCCGTCAGGCACCGAGCGCGCCGGCGGCGTGCAGTCCGTCGAGCGCGCCTTCCAGCTCCTGGAGGCGCTGGCCGACGCCGGCGGCGTCGCCGCGCTCAGCGAGCTGTCCGTCAGCTCCGGCCTGCCGATGCCCACCATCCACCGACTCATCCGTACCCTCGTCCAGCAGGGCTATGTCCGCCAGGACACCGCGCGTCGGTACACCCTCGGCCCGCGGCTGATCCGGCTCGGCGAGACGGCCGGGCGGCTGCTCGGCAGCTGGGCCCGTCCGTACCTCGCGGAGCTGATGGAGGCCACCGGCGAGACCGCCAACCTGGCCGTCCTGGAGGGCGGCGAGGTCGTCTACGTCGGCCAGGTGCAGTCCCGCCGCTCGATGCGGATGTTCACCGAGGTCGGCCGGCGCGTCCAGCCGCACTGCACGGGCGTCGGCAAGGCGCTGCTGGCCCAGTTGCCGGAGGACGAGGCGAGGGCCGTCCTCGGCACCCAGCCGCTGCAGGCGCACACCCCGTACACCCTGACCGATCCGCACGAGCTGCTCCGCCACCTGGCGTCCGCCCGCGAGTCCGGCTACGTCGTGGACGACCAGGAGCAGGAGATCGGCGTCCGCTGCATCGCCGTCGCCGTCCCCGGCGCGCCGACCCCGACGGCACTGTCCGTCTCGGGGCCGGAGGCCCGGATCCGGGCCCTGGAGGACCAGCACGGCGACGCCGCGCTGGTGCCGGTGATGCACAGGATCGCGGCCAGGCTGGGCGAGGTGCTGGCCCCTGAGGCACCACCGTCGCGGTGGCCGCCTCAGGGCAGCGACACACTGGCCTCCTGGTCGGCCACGACGGTGAACACGACGAGCTCCGGTTCGGTGCCGACCCGCCGGAACAGCTGCGGCGCGGCCGGCCGCTCGGCCGCGTTCCGGACGGCCTCCAGGGCGGCGAGGTCCCGCCAGTGGCTCTGGATCCGCCAGTGCCCGGAAGGGCCGCGGAGCAGCTCCGTCCGCAGCAGGCCTTCGGGGAGCGGGCCGGAGACCAGCTCCCGGTACAGCGCCACCAGCTCGGCCTCCCGGTCCGGTGCCACCACCGCACCGACCTCGCTCAGCACCTGCTCGGCCATCGCCACCACCTCACTCCGTTGCGGGTCTTCCAACGTACGCCCGGCACCGCCCGACGGCCCGCCGGCCACGCGGGGCGACCCGGCGGTCACCGGCCGCGCCGTCCGCCCCCGGGTGAGCAGCTGGATCCCGATGGTGGGCGCACCGGTGAACGGCCGCCGGACCAGGCCGACCGGCAGGCCCGAAGCGGCGGACTCGCCGTCCACGGACAGCGCCTCGCCGCGGGCCACCGGTGCGTGCGCGGTGTCGAACGCGAATCCGGCCACCAGCCGGCCGGGGTCGCGCCGGCCACGACCCCGAGGGCCGGAGCAGCCGCACGTCCCGCCACAACCGGACGGCCCGGGCGCAGAGTTCGGCGCCACGCCCGGCCGGCACCGCACCCGCCCGGGTCGGTCCGACCCCCTGGGCGCCGCGCTCCGGCAGCTGGACGCCCAACTCCTGCTCCAGCTGCTTGATCTGGCGGCTCAGCGCGGGCTGGGCGATGTGCAGTCGCTCGGCGGCGCGGGTGACGCTGCGCTCCTCGGCGACGGCCAGGAAGTAGCGCAGACGGCGAAGTTCGGTCATGCGCGCCGGCGGCGACCTGCCGCTGTCGGGGACGTGGACCGGCCCGGACGGGATCCTCGACGCATTCGTCCCGGCGGTGGTGGCCCGACCGGTGCCGGAGAGCAGGGAGTTCGACGTCGAGGGCGTGATCGCCGAGGGCGAGCCGGTGCTCGCCGGGTGGAACACCCGGGCGCTGAGCCGCACCGGCGCCGCTACGACCGGCACCGCCTCGCGGTGTTCACCGTCCACGACGGCCGGATCACCGCCGTCCGCGAGTACCGCGACACCCTGAACGCCCACCGGGTCGTCTTCGCCCGAACCCCGGCCCCGCCCGGGCGGGACCGGGGCGGGGCCGGGAGGCGGTGAGCGGCCCTCAGCGATAGACCCGCAGGTAGTCCGCGGCGAACGTGAGCGGAGTGCTCCCGACCGGGGCCGGGTGGTAGCGGCCGGCGACCACCGACAGGTTGAGGATCGGGTAGGCCGACCAGCCCGCGCCGACACCGACGCCGTCGGACCAGACCTTCACCCCGTCGACGTACCAGTCGACCGACTCGGCGCCGTACGCGGTGCCGATGGTGACCCAGCGCCCCGGGGCCACCGTCGCGGGGTCGGTGACGTACGTCCCGGCGGGCCGGACGTGGTTGGTCAGCTCCAGCAGGTTCGGGTTGTCCGGGTGGTACTCGAAGCTGTCGACCTCGCCGTTGCCGTCCTTCCAGGTCCACAGCGCCGGCCAGGCGCCCAGGCCGGTCGGCAGCTGGACCCGGGTCTCGATGTAGTCGCCCGTCCGGACCTGGAAGCCCTGCGAGGAGCCCTCGGTGGTGAGCAGCCCGGTCGTCCAGGCGCGCCGGCCGTTCTCCAGGACGTGGCCGGAGGGCCGGGCGGTGAAGGTGGCGACCCCGCCGGCCACGGTGACCGCGCTGCGGGTCAGCCAGTCCAGCTTGTTGTCGGCCGGGTTGTGGTTGCCGTAGCGGTAGGCGCTCGTCCAGTCGCCCATCCAGGTGAGGCCCCAGGCGATCGGCCGGTCGAACTCCTCGGACCAGGCCAGCTGCCGGGTCCCGGCGCCCGTCGGGACGGAGCCGGGCGCCGGGGTCGGGCTCGGCGTCGGGCTGGGTGTGGGGGTCGGGGCCGGCGTGGGGACCGCCGTCACGGTCAGCGGCTGGGCGGCGAGGTTGTGCCAGGAACCGAGGTAGTCCTGCCAGATGCCGAACGCGGTGTAGGTGCCGACCGGCAGCGTCCGGGCACCGGTGGTGACGGTGAGACCGCCGGGGCATATCCGGGCGTTGGCCGCCGCCCCGGGGAAGTCGAGGGTGTGGCCCGCGGCGTCCCGGACGGCGACGCCGACCCGGCGGGCCCAGAAGCAGACGCCGGAGTGCAGGGTCAGCCGGGCGCGCTGGGCCGTACCGGCGGTCATCGTGGTCGGCGCGAGGCTGTCCTGGACGACCGGGGCTGCCGCTTCCGCGCGGCCTGCGACCGGCAGGGCGAGCATCAGCGCGGCGCAGGCCGCGGCTCCCAGCCGGGAGGGGAGGGTCAGGGCTCTCATGTGGGGGACCTCGGGGCGCCTGAGGACGAGCGGGCCGAGCTGGCCGCGGGGCACCGCGGTCGGACCGCTCCCCCGCTCCTGCCCTGCTCCCGTGTTCGAAGGTCCGGTGCCGGACGGGCAGGACTCGGCGCCCCGACACCACGATCCGCCCGGGAGCGGACATTTCGACGCTAACAACCCGTTCGGTGACGCACCAACAGATACGGGCCGTCCGGGGTGCGGCCCGCCGCTCCTCAGAGCCTCCGACCGCACCCCGGCGGCCTGTCCCGGGGCGGCCGGCAGCCGCCCGCGGGAGAGGCTGGGGAACGACTGGTGCGTCCGCTAGGTTGAAGGGGTGCGGCCGCACCGGCCGCCCGTACCCGCCGATCCAGCCGAGGACACTCCGAGATGACCGCGCCCCTGCCGGGCTTCGCCGGCCACACCTACCTCTTCCAGGTCGACAACGGCGCGGCCTTCCGCAACTCCTACGCGGCCGACGGCACCCGGCTGCGGTGGGAGGGCCTCGGCGAGTCGGCCGGCCAGTTCGAGGACGTCGCCCTGCACGTCGCCCAGGTCGGCCCGGAGCAGTGGTTCGTCAGCTGGACGGAGCAGAGCGGCATCACCGTCAGCCACGTGATGGACCTGGCCGCGCTCACCGTCCGGGTCTTCTGGACGTACGAGGGCGAGGGCGGGCGGGTCGGCGAGCTGCACACCGGCACGCTCCAGCAGCTCGGCTGACCGGCGGGCCGCGGCCCGGCGCCCCGGACCTGATGACGCGGCCCCGGTGACTCGGCCCCGGCGGCTCAGCCGGCGACGAGGTGCCGGGACATCCACTCCAGCGACGGCGGCAGCAGCTGCGACCAGGTCTTGAAGTTGTGGCCGCCCTGCGCGACCGTCGCCTGCGCGGCCGCCATCGGCGGGCGCACCGCGGCCTGGAAGGCGTCGGTCTGCCGCTTGTAGTCGCCGTCGCCCGCCACCGGGCCGGCCAGCAGCACTGCGACCCGCGGCTGCGGCAGGTGCGCGAGGCGCCACATCAGGTCGGCCTCGTCGCGCCGCTGCGCGCTGCCCTTGAACAGGTCGCCGGTGGTGGCGTCCTCGGCGGCCTTGTAGTAGCCGGAGAGCGAGGCGGCGGACGGGTACACCTCGGGGTGGCGCATCGCCATCTTGACCGCGCAGTAGCCGCCGGTCGAGTTGCCCATCACGCCCCAGGCGGCGGGCGCAGCGGCCACCCGGTAGGTCGCCGTGACCACGCGCGGCACGTCCTTGGTGAAGTACGTCTCGGAGTGCGCGCCGCCGGGCACGTCCTCGCACTCGGTGTCGGCCGGCATCGCCGGTGACGGCCGCATCAGCACCAGCACTGTCGGCTGCATCTTGCCGGACTGCATCAACTGCAGCGCCGCCGCAGGGTAGTTGAGCCGGGTGAGCAGGTTCTTCGCATCACCGGGGAAGCCGGTCATCGCCACCACCGCCGGGAAGTGCCGGGCCGCGAAAGCAGGCTGGAAGTACTGCGGCGGCAGGTAGACGTACGCGTCGGTGGCCAGCCCGGAGATCGAACCGGTGATCCTGACCGACTGGATCTCGCCGACCTGCTGCGGGTCCTGGCTCCCGGTCGGGCTCTGCACGCCCTCCTTCCCGAGCAGCTGCGCCTTCACCACGGGCGGCGGCGCGGCCCCGGCGGGCCGGCCCTCGGCGGCGGCCTGGACGGAGACCGGCCCGGTCTCCCCGGTGCCCAGCAGGTCGTCCCAGCTGCTGTAGAAGGCGAAGTAGTTGTTGGCGGCCAGCGCGATCGCACACAGCACGGTGGCCTGGGTGGCCAGCAGGGCGCCGATCCGGCCCAGCACCGCCCCGACGCTCCGGCGCGCCAGCCGGGGCCAGCCCCACACCGTCGCGGCCATCGTCGCGACCGCGGCCAGTACCGCGATCGCCAGCACCGAATGGCTGGTCAGCCCCATTGCTCCCGCTGCTCCCCGTGTCCCCGCGGCACCACCCCACGGTGCTGTCCGCTCGCCTCGCCGCGGCCCCGGCTCCCGCCCGGGCCCTCCCTGACACGCACGCCGGCCCGGGGGTGTCCGGTTGCACCCGGCGGTGCCCGATCTCGGGTCGAGCCAGGGTGCCCGCGCCGACGATCAAGTATGCCCGCCCGCGGGGAGTGCCTCCGACCGGCGCCGGGCGCGCCCCGGCCGGCCCGCGCCCGGCGGGAGCCGCCCGCGCCGGATCCCGGCGCCGGGGCCGATCCGGACGCCGGGGCCGCGACCGGACCCGGGGACGGTCAGAGCGGGACGACCGCGACCGGGCAGGCCGCGTGGTGCAGCACGGCGTGCACGGCCGTGCCCAGCCGGAGCCCGAAGTGCGGCGCCGGCTGGCGCCGGGAGATCACCAGCAGTGCGGCGTCCCGCGAGGCCTCCACCAGGGTGGCCGCGGTGCCGCCGCTGACCTGCCGGGTCTCCAGACCGACCTCCGGGTACTCCTCCCGCAGCGGGTCGCAGATCCTCCCCACCAGCTGCGTGTGCAGCCGGGCCTCCTCGCCGATCTCATCCACCATCGGCGCCATGTGGCCGACGTCGGCGACCACCGGTGACCAGGAGTGCAGGGCGAGCACGGGCAGCCCCGTCCGCTCGCCGGTGCGCAGCGCGAAGTGCATCGCCGGAGCGTCCCGCTCGTCGCGGACGGCGACCAGCACGTGGGCGCCGACCTGGCCGCCGCCGCGCACGACGACCACCGGACTGACCGAGTGTGCGGCGACCCGGAGGCTGACCGAGCCCAGCATCAGCGAGGCGAAGCCGCCGTGGCCGCGGGTGCCGACCACGGCCAGTTCGGCGTGCTCGGCGGCGGTCAGCACCGCCTCGGCGGCGTCCCGCGGCACCACGTCGCCGGTCGGCGAGAGCTCCGGGTGCGCGGCGCGGACCTTGGCGAGCGCCTCGTCGAGGGTGCCCTCGGCCTCGCGCAGGATGAGGTCGGTGACGGCCGCGCCGGTCCGCGGTGACAGGGTGACCGTCCCGGTGTTGACGGCGTGCACCAGGTGCAGCCGGCAGCCGCGGCGGACGGCCTCCTCGGCGGCCCAGTCGGCTGCTGCGGCGGCGTGCGCGGATCCGTCCACACCGGCGACGATGCCTGAGCGGGCTCTGCTGTTCATGATCGGCTCCCGGGTGCGCCCTGCCCGCGGCACGGCCCGCAGCCGCGACACGGGGCTCTGCTACCAGGATGCCCCTCGGCGCACTCGCGGTCATCCCGCCCGGGTCATCGCCGCCGGGGCGCCCAGGGCGCGGCGAAGGCCGCGGCCGGGTTGGCGGTGAACACCAGGTGGGCGAGGTCCGGGCCCAGCCGGGGACGGATCCGGCGCAGCAGGTACGGCATGCCGGGGTTGCCGCGGGCGGCCGCGGTGGTGGTGTCGCCGCCGAGCAGCAGCCGGTCGGCGTGGCCGGCGTCGGCGAGCGCGGCCAGGCAGTCCAGCAGGTGGTGGTCGGTGGCGTGGTTGGCCGCGGAGGGCCCGTCGAAGGCCAGGTAGGCGCCGGAGGCAGCGAGCCGGCGGTGCAGGCCGAGGTCGGGGAAGCGGTTGAGGTGGCCGAGCACGACGCGGTGCGGCGGGACGCCCAGGGTGCCGCAGAGCAGCTCCAGCACGTCCTCGGCGGCGGTGCCGAGCTCGTGGTGGACGGCGATCGGCGCGCCGGTGGCGTGGTGGGCCTCGGCCGCGGCGGTCATCGTCCACCGGGCGTGCGCGTCGAGGCCGTGGTAGGCCCCGGCGACCTTGACCAGCCCGGCGTGGCGGCCGAGTTCGGCGGTGAACAGCTCGGCGAGGTCGAGCCGGCGCAGGGCGGCCCCGTCCGGGTAGTGGGCGGCCTGGTGGAGACCGGTGGCCGCGACCAGGTGGACGCCGGTGCGGCGGGACAGCTCGGCCAGGTCGTCGGGGCGCCCGCCCATCCCGTACGGGGTCCACTGCACGACGGCGCGGCCGCCGAGCGCGGCGAAGTCCCGCAGCTCGGCCTCCGCGGCGTCCGGGTCGGCGAGCTCCTGGCCGGGCAGGCGGGCGCTGGCGAGGAAGAGGTGGTCGTGGGAGTCGGTGACGCCGAGCTCGGCCGGCGGCAGGTCGCCGAGCACGGTGCGGACGGTGTCCCCGGCCCCGCTCACCGCCCCTCCCCTGCGGCAGCTCCTGCTCCTGCCCCTGCCCCTGCTCCTGCTCCTGCTCCTGCTCCTGCTCCTGGCGGGCCTCGGCCAGCGCCGCGGCGGCCACCCGCAGGGCGGCCAGCGCCTTCGGCACGCCGATGTAGGGCGCGAGATGGACGAAGCTCTCGGTCATCTGCTCGCCGGTGAGTCCGACCCGCAGGCCGCTGCGGACGTGCCCGTGCAGCTGGGGTTCGACCCCGCCGAGGGCGGCCAGTGCGGCGAGGGTGAGCAGCTGCCGGTCACGCGCCGCGAGGCCGGGCCGCTGGTAGGTGCCGCCGAACAGGGCGGTGACGATCCAGTCGGGGAAGCCGGGGGCCAGCGCCTCCAGGGCGGGCAGCGTGGCCTGCTGGGTCGTGGGGTCGAGGAGGTCGTCGAGCACCCGGTAGCCGGCGGCGCGGTCGAGCGTCGCGGCGGCGAGGTCGGTGGGCAGCATGTCAGGCCTTCGCGTGGACGGGGAGCCGGTCGAGCTCCGGGCGGGACAGGTGCAGGACCCGGTAGCGGGTGCCGTCGGCGGCGGCCGGCGGCACGTCCCGCCAGAGCGCCAGGTGCAGCAGCTCCCAGCGGTAGGGGTCGAGGGCGATCGCGGCGCTGTGGAGGCCCGGCGCCCCGGGGAGGCCGTCGACGGCGGCCGCGACCGCCTCGTCCGGGTCCGCTTCCTCCGGGAGGGCGTGCCGGGCGCGGGTGGCGAAGCGCGGCGTGCCGTCGACCGCCGGGCCCGGGCGGAAACCCGCGCCGAGCCAGTGCCGGACGGCGGGCCGGCCGAAGTCGGCGCAGAGCCCGCGGAAGCCGGGGCCGGTCAGGAAGTCGGCCATGCCCTCCGCGGTGCGCCACAGGTAGACGGGCGCGTACTGGTTCACCGGGGAGCCGCCCCCGGCGCCGGCGGTGCCCGGGTCGTCGCGTTCCCGGACGAGGTAGGCCTTGAGGCCCAGGCCCGGCAGGTCGTCGGTCAGGCCGCCCCGGGTGGCGACCCGGCGGTGGACGATCCGCATGTCGTAGTCGGCGGGGAGGGTGATCTCGTACTGCATGGCGTGCACGGTGGGCTCCTCAGACGGTGCGCAGCAGCGCGAGTGCGCCCCGGATGGCCTGGTGGAAGGCGTCGGGGTCGTCGGCGGCGCGGGCCAGCACGTAGCCGCCCTGGACGACCGCGGCGATCGCGGCGGCGGTCTCCTCGGCGTCGAGCCCCGCCGCGAGCTCGCCGGCGGCGACCCCTCGGCGACGACGGCGGCGAGCCGGCCGCGCAGCCAGGCGAAGGTCTCCTGGACGGGTGCGCGCAGCCCGGGGTCGGCCATGACGTCCGGGTCCTGGGTCATCCGCCCGATCCGGCAGCCGCGCAGCACGTCGCGCTGGCGCAGCAGGTAGGCGGCGATCCGGTCGTGGGCGTTGCCCGGGCCGTCCAGCAGTTCGCCCGCCGCGGCCTGCATCTGTTCGGCGCTGCGCTGCAGGGCGGCGGCGGCGAGGTCGGGCTTGCCGGTGAAGTGGTGGTACATGCTGCCCTGGCCCGCACCGGCACGCTGCTGGATCGCCTTCGGGCTGGTGCCGACGTACCCGCGCTCCCAGAGGAGCTCCTGGGTGCTCTCGATCAGACGGTCCTGGGTGCTCATGGGAGAGACTGTACATACCAGTAGGTACAGAATCCAGTGCCGGCCTGCACCCGACGACGCGCCGCCGCCCGCGGGCCGGTGGGCCCGCGGGCGGCGGTGGAACGCAGCGCGGTGCGGTGCGGTGCGGACGAGGGGCCGGCTCAGGCCGGGACACGCTCCGGTTCGGCGGCCGGCAGCGGGCCGGTGCCGTGCTCGACGTCGAGCCGCGGCAGCAGGCGGTCCAGCCAGCCCGGCAGCCACCAGTTGAGGCGGCCGAGGAGGGTCATCGTCGCGGGCACGAGCACCAGCCGGACGACGGTGGCGTCGATCAGCACCGCAACGGCCATGCCGACGCCCATCATCTTCACCGTGATGTCCGGGTCGATGGCGAAACCGGTGAACACCGCCACCATGATCGCGGCCGCACTGCTGATCACCCGTCCGGTGGCGGACAGGCCGCGCACCACCGCCCCACGGGCGTCGCCGGTGGCCAGCCAGTCCTCGCGGACCCGGGCCAGCAGGAAGACCTCGTAGTCCATCGACAGGCCGAACAGCACGGTGAACATCAGGATCGGCACCCAGCTGGAGACCGGCACCGCGTGCGGCAGGCCGAGCGCCCGCGCGCCGGTGTCCGACTGGAAGACAGCGGTCATCACCCCGTACGCGGCGGCGACCGACAGCAGGTTCATCGCGGCCGCCTTCACCGCGACCACCGGGGCGCGGAACAGCACCGTCAGCAGCACCAGCGAGAGCGCCACCACGAACGGCACCACCACCCACAGCCGGGACGCCAGCCGGTCGGAGATGTCGGAGAAGACCGCGACCGTGCCGGTCACCTCCGCACCGGCCGGCAGCACCCGGGCCCGGACGTCCTTCAGCAGCCGTGCGGTACGGGCGTCCTGCGGCCCGGTGGCGGGCTGGACGCTGATCACGGCCGCGTCCCCGGCCCGGTCCACCATCGGCGGGGCGACCGACACCACGCCCGGGTGAGCCTTCAGCGCGTCGACGAGGGCCGGCAACCCGGCCTGCGGCACCCGCTTCAGGTCGACCGCGACCACCAGCGGCCCGTTGGCACCCGGCCCGTAGGCGTCGGCGATCAGGTCGTACGCCTTGCGGGTGGTGTTGCCGGGAGCCTGGCTCCCGGCGTCCTGCGGCCAGGTGCGCATCCCCAGCATCGGCGCGGCCAGCGCCAGCAGCAGCACGAGCGAGCCGAGGGCCGCCGCCACCGGACGACGGCCGATCAGCCGCGCCCAGCGCTCGGTGCGGGTCGGCCCGGCCGCCACCCGCAGCTGCGGGTCACGGCGCTCCGCCCGGCGCAACAGCCGGTCGCCGGCCAGCGAGCAGAGCGCCGGGACGAGCGTCAGCGACGCCAGCATCACCGCACCGACCACCGCGAACGTCGCGTAGCCGAAGGAGGAGTACACCGGCAGGCCGGCCAGCTTGAGGCCGAACAGCGCCACCAGCACGGTCGAACCGGCCACCACCACCGAGGACCCGGCCGTGGCGGTCGCCTCGGCGGCCGCCCGCTGCCGGGAGAGCCCGGCGCGCAGGCCCTCGACGTGGCGGCTGACCAGCAGCAGCGCGTAGTCGATGCCGACCCCCAGGCCGACCATGGAGGCGACGGTGGGCGCGGTCGGGCTGATGTCGGTGACGGCGGCCAGCAGAGTGGTCAGCGCGGTGCCGAGGCCGAGCCCGGCCAGCGCCACCACCAGCGGCAGGCCCGCCGACACCAGCGTGCCGAGGGCCACCACCAGGATGGCCAGCGCGGCACCCATGCCGATCATCTCGGCGGTGCCGTCCGGCTCGGTGAAGCGCTCCGGCACCGCGCCGCCGAACTCCACCTGGAGACCGGCCCGTTCCGCCGGGGCCGCGGCGCCGCGCAGCGCGTCCAGACCGGTGGCGCCCTCGAAGGCGGTCACCGGCACGTCGTAGGCGACGGCCAGCAGCGCGGTGTCGCCGCGGGCGGAGAGCACGGGCGGGGCCACCGAAGCGGCGTGCGGCAGGGCGGCGAGCCGGGAGCGCAACTGGGCCAGCGCGGCCGCGGGGAGGGCGGCGCCGTGGGTGTCGTGCACGACGACCCGGGCGTTGGCGCCGGACATCTCCGGGAAGCGGGCGGCCAGCAGGTCGTTGCCGGCGGTCGAGGGGGTGCCGGGGACGCGGTAGTCGTCGCGCGGCGAACCGCCGAAGGCGGCGGCCAGGCCCAGGGCGACGGCGAGCAGCAGCAGCCATCCGAGGAGGGTGCGCCAGGGCCGGGCGGCGGATGCGCCGCCGAGACGGCCGAGCAGGGAGGACATGTCGGGGCCTTTCGGCAGTCCGGTGGTCGTGACCCGCTCAGCGTGCCGGGGCGCGCTTGGAGCCGGCTTGGCGCCGGGTCTCCAAGCCGTCCCGGTGGCCGTCCCGGGCTCCGATGCCCTCCGGTGCCGGCAGCGCCGCCAGGGCTGCCAGCGCCTCCGCCTCCCACTGCGGCGACTCCCAGCGGCGGGCCACCTCGGCGGCCTGCGCGAAGTACCCGGCGGCCTCGGCGCCGCGGCCGAGGTACCGGGCCAGCTCGCCCAGCGCCAGCGCGACCGGCCGCAGCGCGATCGAGGTGGACGCGGTACCGGCCACCATGCCGCGCAGCGGCAGCAGTTCGGTGATCAGTTCGGCCGCCTCGGCACGCTCGTCCAGGGCGATCACCGCGGCGGCCCGCACCACGAGGAAGAACGAGCGGTAGTAGTCGGGCTGGACGGCGAGCCGCCCGACCCGGACGGCGCGGGCCTCGTCCAGGCGGCCGCGGGCGGCCAGCGCGAGCGCGTGCACGTCGGCGGCCAGCGTGCCGTACTCCTCCCCGACCGCCTCGATCCTGGGCAGTTCGTCCGCGATCCGTCCCTGCTGGAGGGCGACGGTGAGCTCGACGAGCGCGCCGAACCCGTCGGCGTGCACCGACCCGCGGCCGCGGAGCCCGGTCACGGCCCGGGCGTACAGCTCGGCCGCCCGGTCGGGCCGGCCGGCGGCCAGCGCGACCATGCCCTGCCGGCACAGGCCGATGTCGGCCAGATCGGCGAGCCCGTACCGTTCGGCGAGCTCGTCGGCGGCCCGCATGCGGCGGCGCAGCGCGGGCAGGTCCCCGGCCACAGCGGCGGAGGTGGCGTGCAGGCTCTCGGCGTGCCAGCGGTAGGCGGGCAGGTCGTGGCGGCGGGCGAGGGCGCCGAGCTCGTCGGCGATCGCATTGCGCTGCACGGTGGCGAGTTCGTAGTCGCAGACCCGGGCCTGGGCGGCCAGCGCGAGCGCGAGCAGCCGCGGGTCCCCGTCGGCGCGGGCGATGGCCACCGCCTCGGCGGCGGCAGCGGCGCCGGCCAGGTCGCCGGAGCAGTCCCACTCGTGGGTGAGGGCGTCCAGCAGCCGGCAGCGGGTGGCGGCGGGCAGGTCGGTGCGCCGCAGCAGCCGGGTGAGGGTCTCGACGGCCTGCCGGTCGTGGCTGCCGTACCGGTGGGCGACCCACGGGGTGGGTTCCGTCCAGGCCGTCCAGGCCTCGATCAGCAGGTCCTCCCGGCCGGTCTCCTCGGCGAGGGCGACGGCCTGCCGCCTGGTGGCGCTCGCGGCGGCCACCGCGCCGCTGCGCACCTGGGCCCGCAGCAGGGCGCCGAGCAGGGCGATCCGGCGGGCCGGGCGGTCGTCGCCGCCGTCCGGCGCCCGGTCGAGACTCTCCAGGGCCTGCCGGAGGAGGGCGGCGCAGGTCTCGTGGGCGTAGCGGCGTTCGGCGGCCTCGGCAGCCCGGACGCAGGCGTCGACGGCGAGTTCGGCGGTGCTGCCGGAGGCCGCGCTCGTCCAGTGGTGGGCGAGGGCGGCGAGGCGCTCGGGCCTCAGCGCACGCAGCGCCTCGGCGTACCGCGCGTGCTGCCGGGCCCGGCGCAGACCGCTGAGGTCGGCGTACAGCGTGTCGCGCACCAGCGCGTGGGCGAACCGGACGGTACCGGGCCGCGGTTCGGTCAGCAGCCCGCCGGCCAGGGCCGGTTCGAGTGCGTCGACCAGGTCGTCCGGACCGCACCCGACGGCGTGCAGCAGCAGTTCGACCTCGGTCTCGCGGCCGGCGACGGCGGCCGTCCGCAGCACCTCGACGGTGCCGGCCGGCAGCCGGTCGAAGCGGCGCCGCAGCACGTCCCGCACACCCTGCGGCACCTCCTGGACGGCCACCAGGGCACCCTCGCCGGCCAGCAGTTGGGCGCTCTCGACCAGGTAGAAGGGGTTGCCGCCGGTGCGCTCGGCGAGGGCGTGGACGGTGTCGGCGTCGACCGGGCCGGCGCAGACCGACCCGATCAGCCGGCCGGCGTCCGCCTCGTCGAGCCCGGCCAGCGGGATCCGGTGCGGGGAGCGCCGGGCGAGTGCGGCGAGCAGGTCGGTGAGCTCGCCCTCGCCGGGGCGGTGCGCGAACACGAGCAGCAGGCGGTCGGCGCCCGCGGCGGCGAGTTCGGCGGCCAGGGCCCGGGTCTCGACGTCCGCCGCGTGCAGGTCGTCGAGGAGGACGGCGACCGGGGCCCGCTCGGCGACCCGGCCGAGCCAGCCCGCGACCGCCCGGTGCAGCCGGAAGCGCCCGGTCAGTGCGTCCCGGCGGCGGGTCGGGTCGTCGTCACCGAGCAGCGGGGCCAGCTGGTGGGCGGCGGCGCGGCCGGGCGGGACCTGGCCGGCGAGGTCGCGCAGCGCCTCCGTCCAGGCCCAGGCGGGCGGCGCGCCCTCCGTCTCGGGACAGCGACCGGCGGCCACCAGCCACCCGCTGCGCCGCAGGTGGTCGCCGAGGTGCGCCAGCAGGGTGGACTTGCCGGCGCCGGCCTCGCCGGTCAGCAGCACCACCGAGCCGCCCCGCTCCGCGCCGTCGGCCGCCGCGCCCAGCAGCCGCAGTTCCTCGGCACGGCCGACGAACGGGGCGGCCGGCCGCCCCGCGCTGGGCAGGCCTCCGTCCGAAGCGGGCGGCGCGGCCACCCGCGCGGGTGCGCCGAGCAGGTCGGTACGGCCGCGCAGGATCGCCGTCTCGAGGTCGGTGAGGGCCGGACCGGGATCCAGTCCCAGCTCCTCGGCGAGCAGCGCGCGGGCCTGCCGCAGCGCCTCCAGCGCCTCGGCCTGCCGGCCGGCGCCCCACAGGGCGCGGGCCAGCAGGCTCCAGCCCTCCTCGCGCAGCGGGTGCTCGGCGGTGAGCACCCGGGCCGCCGCGGCGGCGTCCCCGGACCGGCCCTCGCCGATCGCCGCCGCCACGGCCGACTCCCTTGCCGCGCGGTGGAGTTCGTCGAGCCGGATGATCTCGGCGGCCGCCCACGGCTCGTCGGCGAACTCGGCGTACGCCGGGCCCTGCCACAGGGCGAGGGCCGCGTCGACCGGCCCGGCGGCCGGCCGGCCGGGGTGCGCCGCGGCCCCGGCCGCCGCCCGGGCGCCCCCGAGCCGCAGTTCGAAGTCCCAGGCGTCCACGGCGGTGCCGGGAAGTTCCAGCGCGTAGCCGGGGGCGCGGCTGACCAGCAGCCGGGCGGGCTCCCGCGGCCCCCGTGACGGCTCCAGCAGGCGGCGCAGGTTGGAGACGTAGGCCTGCACCGAGGCGGCGGCCTTCGCGGGCGGGCGGCCGCTCCAGAGGTCGTCGATCAGCCGGTCGACCGGCACCACGGCACCCCGGGCGACCAGCAGCCGGGCCAGCACGCCGCGCTGCCGCGGGCCGCCGAGGCCGACCGGGACCCCTGCCACCTGCGCCGACAGCCCCCGAGCACCGTTATCCGCACCATGGTGGTGCCGAGCCTATGCGATGGCCGGAGCGCTCCTCGCCGCGGACGCCGGGCCCGGTACGGGCGGCCGCGACCGCGTGCGGCGCCCTGCCCGGGGGGCCTCGGCGGTGCGGGTCCGAAGCGTCCGGCCGGGGCTCCGGCGGGCGGCCCGCGCCGGGCCGGCCGGCTCAGGTCCGCAGCAGCAGCGCGGACAGCGGCACGAAGCCGCCGTCGCCGCCCCCGGTCTCCGGGCCCGCGATGCGGCGCAGCATGGCGAGGGCGATCCGCTCCCCCTGCGTCTTGGCGCGGTCGGCGACCGGGCCGGTGTACCGGCCGTCCACGGCGGCGTGCCACAGCTGCACCCAGCGGCCGAAGTGCTCGGCGGTCAGCGGGCGGCTGCGGTGCAGCCCCCGGTGGGGCGCGAACGCGTTGCGCCGGTAGGCGCCGCTGCGCAGCAGGGCGCTCTCCCAGAAGTCGGTGATGTGCGGGAGGTGCGCGTCCAGGTCGAGCGCGGCGACCTCGGTGAAGTAGGGGCCGATCAGCGGGTCGGCGAAGGCGGCCGCGTAGAAGCGCCGCAGCAGCGCCTCCAGGTCGGCGCGGTCGGTGATGTCGGGATGCGGCACCGCGGACTCCTCTCCGGACGGGCTGCCGCCAGGCTACGCCCCGGCCGCCGGGCGCGGCAGGGACCAAGGTCCCCGCGCGGGCTGCCACCTGGCAGGATGCCGGTATGACCTATCTCCCCTCGGACGACCGCTACGCGTCCATGACCTACCGCCGCGCGGGGCGCAGCGGCGTGCAGCTGCCCGCCGTCTCGCTCGGGCTGTGGCACAACTTCGGCGACACCCAGCCGCTGGACGTCCAACGCGCCGTGCTGCGCCGGGCGTTCGACCGCGGCATCACGCACTTCGACCTGGCGAACAACTACGGCCCGCCGTACGGCAGTGCCGAGCGCAACTTCGGCTACCTGTTCGCGCAGGACTTCCGGCCGTACCGCGACGAGCTGTTCATCGCGTCGAAGGCGGGCTACGACATGTGGCCGGGGCCGTACGGCGACGGCGGCTCGCGCAAGTACCTGCTGGCCAGCCTGGACCAGTCGCTGGGCCGGATGGGCCTGGACTACGTCGACGTCTTCTACTCGCACCGCTACGACCCCACGACTCCGCTGGAGGAGACGATGGGGGCGCTGGACTCGGCGGTGCGCTCCGGGAAGGCGCTGTACGCGGGCATCTCCAACTACCCGGCGGAGCAGCACCGGGAGGCGGTGGAGATCCTCCGCCGCCTGGGCACCCCGGTGCTGATGAACCAGATCAGCTACTCGATCCTCAACCGCTCCGCCGAGGACGGCCTGCTGGACGCGATCGGCGAGACGCAGACCAGCCTGATCGCCTTCTCCCCGCTGGCGCAGGGCCTGCTGACGGACCGCTACCTCAGCGGCGAGGTGCCGGCCGGGTCGCGGATGTCGGTCGGCCACTTCCTGCGCGAGGAGGCCCTGACCGGACAGAAGCTGGAGCAGCTGCGGGCGTTGAACAAAGTCGCCGAGCAGCGCGGCCAGACCCTGGCCCAGCTGGCGCTGTCCTGGGTGCTGCGCGACGAGCGGGTGGTCTCGGTGATCATCGGCGCGTCGAGCGTCGCCCAGCTGGACCAGAACATCGACGCGCTCAACGGCGGCCCGCTGACCGCCGAGGAGCTCGCCGAGATCGACCGGCTGAGCCGCTGACCCACGGGCCCGGCCGGCCTGCGCCGTCGGCCGTGCCACCGGCCGGGGCCGGACGCCTTGCGCGTCCGGCCCCGGCCGTTCGCGTTCCTCAGGCCACCGGCGCGTACTTGTAGCCGACCCGGCGGACGGTGACGATGCTGTCGCGGTAGGCGGCGCCGAGCTTGCGGCGCAGCCGCGCCACGTGCACGTCGACGGTGCGGCCGTCGCCGACGTGGCCGTAGCCCCAGACGGCGGAGACCAGGTGGTCGCGGGTGTGCACCCGGTGCGGGTGCTCGGTGAGGTGGGCCAGCAGCTCGAACTCCAGGTAGGTGAGGTCGAGCAGCCTGCCGTCCACGTGGGCGCTGCGGCGGTCCACGTCCACGCTGATGCCGTGGGCGGACGGCCGCAGCGGCGGGCGGGGGCCGTCGCCGGCCGCCGGAGCGGCCGCCGCCGGGGTGACCGGTGCGGCCGCGGCGATCAGGGAGTCGGTGCGGGCCGGACGGGCCTGTTCGGCCGGGACGAGCAGCAGGTAGCCGACCAGCGGGTGCCCGGCGGAGCCGCCGAGCCGCGCACCGTACCGGTCGAGCAGGCCCGGCGGGAGGGCGGACTGCGGCAGGGCGACCACGGTGGCACCCTCGGGGAGGCCGGCGGGCAGCACGGGGGCGGCGGGCTGCGGGGGCAGCGCCTGGAGCGCGGTGGGGCGGACCTGCGCCGGCACATGACGGCGGTCGGCCGTGCCGGGGGCGGCCGCGGTGCGGACGGCGCGCAGGTGCGGGGTGGCGTTGACGGGAACGGTACGGGTGGCCGTGGAGACGGAGGACATGACGGGCTCTCTTCGCGCGAAACGGATTCGGGTGGTCGTCTGCGCGTCAGGCCGTACGACGAAAGAAAACTGACGGTCTGTCAGAAGTCCGCCGGACGGGACGCACCGGGTGTGCGCCGACAGGTCTGGTCGAAGAGGTGCGGTTGTCTGGACGGCCAGAAGGGCTCCAGATCGGCACGGCGGGCAGGGCGGTTCGGGTCCACGGCTGGGTCTCCGGTGTGGGCGGGGGGCGACGGCGCGGTCCGCGGCGAACGGGCGGACGGGGCGGGCGGTCCGGGCGCGGCGGCGCGCTCTGGTGCGCGGGGCCCGGCGACCGAGGAGAGGTCAGCGACAGCAGGCGCTGCAGACCAGCGCCTGGTCGATGTGACGGCGCACGGTGAGCGCGGGTACGGCAGGGGCAGGCGTCCGGGCGACGACGATCCGGTGCACGGTCACGACTGCCTCCTCCCCTTCGCACGGCGCCACAGCGGCGCAACGTGCCGTCACGAAGAGACTTCCACGCCGGACCCCGGGCAGGCAAGCCCGTGCGGGCCGGTGTCCGCGATCCGAGCCGGGAGTGTCCCACCATCCGGACGGGGCGTCAGGGGGCGGCGGTGCCCGGCATCCCGGCGACGTGCTCGACCAGCCGGATCAGCAGCTCCTTGCCGTCCTCGCGGCGGCGGGCGTCGCAGAGCAGCACCGGCACTCCCGGGTCGAGGTCGAGCGCGGCCCGGACGTCGTCCGGGGCGTACGTCTCGGTCCCCTCGAAGCAGTTGACCGCGACCAGGAACGGGATGCCGCGCCGCTCGAAGAAGTCCACCGAGGGGAAGCAGTCGGCCAGCCGCCGGGTGTCGGCGAGCACCACCGCGCCCAGCGCCCCCTGCGCCAGCTCGTCCCAGACGAACCAGAAGCGGTCCTGCCCGGGGGTGCCGAACAGGTACAGCGCCAGGCCCGGGCGCAGGTCGATCCGGCCGAAGTCCATGGCCACCGTGGTGGTGCGCTTGGCCTCCACCCCCGCGGTGTCGTCGACCGGGCGGCCGCGTTCACTGAGCACCTCCTCGGTGCGCAGCGGCCGGATCTCGCTGACCGCGCCGACCAGGGTGGTCTTGCCGACCCCGAACCCGCCGGCGACGAGGATCTTCAGCGCCACGCCAGGCCAGGGGCACGGCGGGCGTCCGCCGGGGTGTCAGAGTGCACGGAGACCATTGATCACATCTCGCAGAAGTTGCTCGTCGGGGCGCTGGGCGAGCCGGACCGGCCGGGTGACGCTGATCAGCCCGGCGTCGTCCAGGTCGCCGAGCAGCACCCGCACCACGCTGACCGGCAGGTCGGTGTAGGAGCCGAGCTCGGCGACGCTGAGCGGCTCGTCCCGGCAGAGCGCCATCAGGGCGTGGTGCTCGGCGCCGAGGGCGGGCAGCGGTCCGTCCTCGGCGGCCGCGGGCGGATCCACCGCCCGGACCAGCGAGATGAGGTCGAACAGGCCGTCGTCGACGGGACGGGCGCGGCCACGGGTCATCGAGAAGAGCCGGACGACCGGTCCGGCCTCGTCGTCGAACCAGCGGTCCTCCCCGGATGGCGCGGCGCGAACAGGTCGACGTCCGGCCCGTCGTCCTCGACCGGGGGCTCGGGCCCGTCACTCGTCGACACGCTCATCTCCCGGGCGGGACGGGCTCGGTGCGGGGCTCGGCGGCGAGGTGCTCACCGACCCGCTTGACCAGCAGGGCCATCTCGTAGGCGATCTGGCCGACGTCCGACTCGGCGTCGCTGAGCACGGCCAGGCAGCTGCCGTCGCCCGCCGCGGTGATGAAGAGGAACGCCTCGTCCAGCTCGACCATGGTCTGCCGGACCCCGCCGACCCGGAAGTGCCGGCCGGTGCCCTTGGCGAGGCTGTGGAAGCCGGAGGCGACGGCGGCGAGGTGCTCCGCGTCCTCCCGGGCCAGGCCGCTGGAGACGCCGGTGGCGAGGCCGTCGCCGGAGAGGATCACGGCGTGCCTCAGGGTCGCCACGCGGCCCACCAGGTCGTCCAGGAGCCAGTTGAGGTCTCCGGACGGCTGCGTCGTTGCGGTCATGATTCGGTTCCTTCCGCTGGGGCGGGTGGTGCGGGTGGTGCAGGGCGTACGGGCGGTGTCCGCTGCGCGGACGGTTGCTGCGGTGCGGGTGGCGCCTGCGGTGCCGAGGTGCCGGAGCGTACGGGATACAGCTGGGCGGGGCGCGGGCGCCCCGCCGGGAGGGCCTGCGGAACGGGTGCGGACGGCAGCGCCACCCGGGGCCGCGGCGGCCCGACCGGCGACAGGCCCCGGCCGGCCGGCAGCCCGGCCCCGGCGGGCGGGCGCCCGGCGGTGTCCGGGGTGTCCGGCAGGTCGGGGACGACGGTCAGCGAGGCGGGCTGCAGGCGGTCGCCGCGGCCACGCTGGAAGCCGCGCTGGAACGAGGCGAAGGCGGCCCGCGCCTCCTCCGGCGAGCGCTCCCGCACCGCCTCCTCGGTCGGCTCCTCGGTGCTGTCCTTGAGCTGCGGCGCCAGACTGGCCTGCCGGACCCGGCGCGGCAGCAGTCCGCCGGCGACCGGGGACGGCGCCACGGACGGCTGCTCCCCCGGGGCCTGCGCGGCCGCGGCGGGCGCGACCGGCCCGGCGGGCAGGTCCGGCTCGGCGGGGAAGGCCTCGACCGGGAGGTCGGTGCGGCGGTGCCGGCCGGTGCCGGGGCCCTCCGATCCGGCCTCCGGGCCGGCCTCCGGGCCGGAGCCGCCGGGCCGCCGCCGCGGCAGGCCGCCGGGGGTGCTGACCGGGTCGGGCTCGGACCGACGCGGACCGCCGGCCAGCTTGGGCGCACTGCGGGGCCGGCCCGCGTGCGCGCCGCCCCGGGCTGCCGCGGCCGGCTGCCGCTCGGCGACCGGCCGGCCGGAGAACTGGTCCGCCATCACCTCGCTGGCGTCGGCGAGCAGCTCGCGCGGGATCAGCACCACGGCCGAGCTGCCGCCGTACGGCGAGGGCCGCAGGTGCACCCGGATGCCGTGCCGCCGGGCGAGCCGGCTGACCACGAACAGGCCGAGCCGGTCGGTGTCGGCGAGGTCGAACTCCTGCTCCACCGCGAGGCGCTGGTTGATCTCCTCCAGAGCGTGCTCGCTGAGGCCGAGACCGCGGTCGTCGATCTCCAGGCAGAAGCCGTGCGCGACCACCTCGCCCTGGACGGTGACCTGGGTGTGCGGCGGGGAGAACACCGTGGCGTTCTCGACCAGCTCCGCGACCAGGTGCGTGACGTCGGCGACGGCACTGCCCAGCAGGCCGGTGCCGGGGAACGGCCTGACGATCACCCGGGCGTAGTCCTCGACCTCGCCGACGGCGGCGCGGACGACGTCGACCATCCGGACGGGCTTGCGCCAGGCACGGCCGGGCGAGCCGCCGGAGAGGATGATCAGGCCCTCGGAGTGCCGCCGCATGCGGGTGGTGAGGTGGTCGAGGCGGAAGAGGTCCTCCAGCTCGGCCGGGTCCTCGGTGCGCCGCTCCATGGTGTCGAGCAGGGTGAGCTGGCGGTGCAGCAGCACCTGGCTGCGGCGGGCGAGGTTGACGAAGACCGCGGAGACGCCGCGGCGCAGCTCCGCCTGTTCGACGGCGGCCTCGACGGCGACCCGCTGGACCTCGTGGAACGCCCGGCCGACCTCCCCGATCTCCGCCGGGCCGTACTCCAGGTCCGGGGTCTCGGCCGCGATGTCCACCGCCTCGCCGCGGCGCAGCCGGAGCATCATCGCGGGCAGCCGGGCGCCGGAGAGCTCCTGCGCCGAGTTGCGCAGGTTGACCAGCTCGCGGACGAGCCCGCGGCCGATCCGGAAGGAGATCAGCACCGACAGCACGACCGCGATCAGGCCGATCACACCGGCGATGCCGCCCCGGACGATCTGGTTGATCGCGTACGACTGGGCGCGCTCGCCGATCCGGTCGGCGAGCCGGGTGTTGAGGTCGGCGAAGGTCGCGAGCGAGGGCTGCGCGGCCTCGCTCCACGGGTCCTTGGGGTTGGCGCGGATGGTCGCCGTGCGGTCGGCCGCGCTGTCGAAGGTGGCCTCGGCGGCGGCCAGCGCCATCCAGGGGTCGGAGCTGCGCAGGTCGGCGTAGTCGCGCTGGTCCTGCAGGTCGAGCTCGCCGACGTAGACGGTGAACAGCGCCTGCTGGGCGTGCATGTTGTCCAGCGCGACCTGGATCTGCTGGGCGTCGGGGTGCTGGGTGAGCCGCAGGGCCTGCATCGCGGCGGTCTCGCGGGCCAGGTACTCGCGGGAGCGGACGAGCTCGTTGAGCAGCATGGTCTGGCGGGGCAGCTGGCCGCTCTGCCGGCCGGCGAAGGAGGAGCGGAACGGGAAGACCGTCTCCACCAGCTCGCTGTAGGCGGACAGCTCGTGGTCCCAGCTGACCGCCTCGCGGGTCGCCTGGCTGCGGATGGCGGCGAGCTGGTCGGCCGCGGTGAGGATGTCCTGGAACTTGACCCGCTGCTGGCTGTCGAGCTTGCCGGCGGACGAGCCGTCGATCAGGTAGCGCAGTTCGCGCAGGCTGCTGTCGGTGGCGGCCTGGGCGTGGTCGTAGGCGTCCTTGGCGGCCTGGGCGCCGTTGCCGTCGTCGGCGAGCCGGAGCACCGCCGTGCGCCGTTCCTCCTGCAGGGCGAGGGTGTAGGCGTCGACCGGGTCGAGCAGGTCGCGGTAGGTGGAGCTGACGTCGAACTGGCTCCGGACGTCACCGGTGGTGATCAGGGTGGCGTAGATCCACAGCCCGGCGAGCGCCACGATGGGCACCATGAGCAGCGCGATGATCTTCGCGCGGATCGAGCTGCTGCGCAGACGCATGGAGTCCTCGGAGGGGATGGAGCCAGGCGCGGACAGGGGTGCGGTTCGGGTGGGCGGGGAGCCTCCCGGGTCAGGCAGAGCCGGGTCCGGTGGGTGCCGGGCCGATGGATCTGCGCGAGCCTACTACGGCCTGACCACCCGTTCGAAGGGTCGCACCCCTGCTGAAGCAGCCTGTCCGAACTATCCGCAATTGCCCTCCGGGCGAACGCTCTCCGCTGGCACCTCTTCGGGCGCCCGGTGCCGCGCGTCCGCCTCCTCTGGGCAGGATCCCGACGATCCGGTAGCTTCGCAGCGATCCGTCCGCCCGGCTCCGCCGGCGGGGGCGGACCGCTCGGCCCGCCCGAACGGGCGACATCGACCGGATCGGGGGCAGTGTGCGCGAGGTCAGCAACCCCGGCCGGTCCGAGCCCGCCGCGGGCGGCCTGGCCGACTCCGTGTACGACACCGCCGAGCAGAGCCCGCAGCTCGTCCAGCTCTCCAGGTACGCGCGCGGCGGCTGGCAGCCGGTGACCGCCGTCCGGTTCCGCGACGAGGTCCTGGCCCTCGCCAAGGGCCTGCTGACCCGCGGCGTCCGCTACGGCGACCGGGTCGCGGTGATGTCCGGCACCTGTTACGAGTGGACGCTCTTCGACTACGCGCTCTGGTCGATCGGCGCCATCCCCGTCCCGGTCTACCCGACCTCCGCCCCGGAGCAGGTCCGCTGGATCCTCGCCGAGACCCAGGCGGTCGCCTGCGTCGTCGAGCACGAGGACCACGCGATGACCGTGGGCGCGGTGTGCGACGCCCTGCCGGAGCTGACCGGGATCTGGCAACTCGACCGCGACTGCGTGACCACCCTGATCGAGGACGGGCGCGGCGTCCCCGACGCCTTGGTGCACCGGCAGCGCCTGGGCGTGACCGCGGACTCGATCGCCACCGTCATCTACACCTCGGGCACCACCGGCCGCCCCAAGGGGTGCCTGCTCACCCACGGCAACTTCGCCGCCGAGGCGGACGCGCTGCTGGACGGCTGGGGCGAGGTCTTCCGGGACACCGGCGGTGTCCCGCCCGCCACGCTGGTCTTCCTGCCGCTGGCCCACGTCTACGGACGGATGGTCCAGGTCGCGGCCGTCCGCGGCGGCATCAGGATCGGGCACCACGGGAAGCTCTCCACGGACACCCTGCTGCCGGCACTGGCGTCGTTCCGGCCGACCTTCCTGCACGCCGTCCCCTATGTCTTCGAGAAGATCTACCAGCGGGCCCGCGAGGCGGCCGAGGAGGCGGGCCGGGTCGAGCTGTTCGACCAGGCGGCGGAGACCGCGATCGCCTGGGCGGCCGCCAAGGAGCGCCGGGCGCTCGGGCACGGCAGCGGCCCGGCCCCCGCGCTGCGGGTGCGGCACGCCGCCTACGACCGGATGGTCTACCAGCGGCTGCGCGGCGTCCTCGGCGGCCGGGTCCGTGCCGTGATGTCCGGCGGCTCGACCCTCGGCCGCGAGCTCGGCCTGTTCTTCGCCGGCGCGGGCATGACGGTGTACGAGGGCTACGGGCTGACCGAGACCTCGGCGGCGATCACCGCCAACCCGCCCGGCAGACCCAAGTTCGGCACGGTCGGCCGGCCGGTGCCGGGGGCCTCCGTGGCGATCGCCGACGACGGCGAGGTGTGGGTGCACGGCGGCACGGTCTTCGCCGGGTACCTCAACCACCCGCGCTGCACCGAGGAGGCGCTGGTGGAGGGCTGGCTCGCCACCGGGGACATCGGGCGGCTGGACGACGACGGGTACCTCACCATCACCGGCCGCAAGAAGGAACTGATCGTCACCAGCAGCGGCAAGAACCTCGCCCCCGGTGCCCTGGAGGAGCGCGTCCGCGCCCATCCGCTGATCGCCCAGTGCCTGGTGGTCGGCGACAACCGGCCGTACGTCGCGGCGCTGATCACCCTCGACGCACAGGCGCTGGCGCACTGGCTGAAGCTGCGCGGCCGGGAGCAGCTCGACGTCTGGGGGCGCTGGCCGACGAGGAGCTGCACACCGAGATCCAGCGGGCCGTGGCCGCCGCCAACCACGCCGTCTCGCGCGCCGAGTCGATCCGGGCCTTCCGGCTGCTGCCGAAGGAGTTCGCCCTGGAGGACGGACTGCTGACACCGTCCCTGAAGATGCGCCGGCACGCCATCCTCGACCACTACGCCGCGGACATCGAGGAGCTCTACTCCCCCTGACGCCACGCCGGGACCGAACGGCGGCACGGCCCGGCCGGATGGGGCCGGTCGGGCCGTGCCGGGAGGGCCGGTGGGGTCGGCCGCCCGGTCAGACGCCGGCGGAGAAGGACGGCAGGTAGCCGCCCGACTGCCCTTCGGCGGTGGGGTGGTAGCTCTCGTCGATCGGCAGCGTGGTGCTGTGCAGCCACTGGGTCGACGAACCGCAGATCTCGTGCCCGGTGAAGATGCTGCGCACGTCCTTGAAGGTGTATCCGGCGTTGGCGACCTCCTTGGCGATCACCGTGTCCAGGGTGTCGGCGGCGCTGTTGATCGCCGTGCGCTTGGTGTCGCCGATACCGAAGACGCAGCTCCCGCCGATCTTGTAGAGGTGCGGATAGCCGAGCACCACCACGTGGGCGCCGGGCGCCTTGTTCTTGATCGCCGCGTAGACCGCGTCGAGCTGCCCCGGCAGCGTGGAGGTGGCGTACGACTTCGCCGCGGCCACCGCGCTCAGACAGGAGCTCTCCGAGCTCAGCACACAGGTCTGCATGGTGTCGGCGAAGCCCGCGTCATTGCCGCCGATCGTGATGCTGACCAGTGTGGTGGACGAACTCAGCGCGGATACCTGATTGTTGAGGACGTCTCCGGTCTTCGCACCGGAGCACGCCACGAACGAGAAGGAGGAGGGGGCGTTGGCGTTCTTCCAGAGGTACGGGTAGGCGTTGGTACTGCGCTTGCAACTGCCGCTGTCGCCGGTGTAGCTGCCGGCGCCGACGCCCGCGGAGTAGGAGTCCCCGAGGGCGACGTAGCGGGCACCGGCGGCCTGGGCCTGGGTGGCGGTCACGAGGGTGGACAGGGAGAGCAGGATCGCCGCGCCGGCGACGGACACGACTCTGGCGCGAGGCATGGGGGACCTCCGGGTGGGGGTGGGGGGACCGGGAGGTGGGGGTGACCCCGGTCACACTTTTTGATACCAGGCAGTAGCCTCGGATGGATAGTGCCCATGCCAAAGTTGTTGACGGCGCCACGGATTAGGCACTGTCAGGCCATGCGGGTGCCGCGCGGATTTCACGCCATCAGGTGACGAGTCGTCACATCGGACGATCGGGCGCCGCAGCAGCAGCCGCCGCAGCCGCCACCGCGGTCGTCAGGACGGGAAGACGGTGCAGCCCGCGAGCGGGAGCTCCTCGATGGTCTCGTTCGCCGCCGTCGGCACCCCGAGACGGAGCGCCGCCGCCTCGACCGCGGCCCGCGCCTGCCGCACCCCTGCTCGCCCCAGCCGAGCAGCTCCACCGCGAGCCCGGGGGCGACCAGCAGCCGGCGGTAGTGCCGGCCGGACGCCGGATCGGGCACCGACGGGCCCACCCGGTACAGCGGCGCCGCCATCCGCACCCGGGCGCACTCGTGCCCGCCGTTGGCCGAGCCGATCCGGTCGTACAGGTAGCCGAGGTAGAAGGGGTGCCCGATCACCGCCTGCGCCTCCTCGACCGCCTCCCGCGCCAGAGCGGCGCCGGGGTCGCCCAGGTCCTCGGCCTCCAGTGACCCGCCGGGCAGGCTGACGATGCCGTCCCGCGGGTTCACCAGCGTCAGCACCCGTCCGTCCGGGGCGAACAGCCAGCCCCAGGACTGCTTCACCGGCAGCCCCTCCGGGACCTCCTCGCCCGGCCGCCACGGCCAGCCCGCGATCGGCCGCCGCCGGACCCGCCCGAGCAGGTCGGCGATCTCCGCACTGAACTCGATGCGGTTCATGCGTCCCCCTCCGGTCTCGGGCCGCCGGTGCCCCGGGCGGCGGTCAGGTCGATGCGCCACCGACCGGCCCGGCCTGACCGCCGGTCGTACGCACGGAGCGGTTGCGGGGGCGCCGCCTCCGCTCCGACTGTTGATCTTCCCCGAACATCCGGGCGATGAACAGTCCTGACGGCCGCCCGGGGCACGCCGCCCGCGCCCTCCCGAGGCGGCCGCCGGCCGCCGGCCCGGCCTCACCCGCCCGGGCCGCCGGCCGCCTCCGGGACGGGGAACGCGGCAGCGGGAACGGCCGGACGGAAACCCCCGGGGCGGCCCGGCGCCACGACGGCGCCTGGCCCTCCGCGTCCAGCGGCACCGGGGCGCCGCCCGGCGGCAACCGCCAGGCCCGCACCTCGGCCCGGCCGTCCGGCGCGGACGCCGCCCGGCTGTAGAGCAGCAGGCCCGCCGGCGCCCGGCCGGCGCCGAGCCGCGCGGCGGCCAGCGCCAGGCAGAACACCTCCACCGCGTCGGCGTCCGCGGTCAGCCGGCCCCCGGCGGCGGCGAACCCGATCTCCGCGAGCACCCCGCCCGGCGGCCCGGTGGCGGGCAGCACCGCCCGGTGCCACCCGGGGCCGGCCCCGGCGGCCAGCGCCAGGAACGTGCGCGCCGCCCGCCGCAGCGCGGCCGTCAGCGCCGCCTCCGACCCGGCCGCACCCTCGACCGCGTCCAGCAGGGCCGCGCTCACCGCGGCGCCGCGCCGCCGGTCGCGACCCTCCGCGACCAGCACCGGCAGCAGGGCCGCCAGCCGCCCGCCGGTGTAGCGCAGCACCGCCCCGGCCCCCTCCGGGTCGGCCGCGTACGCCGCCTGCGCGAGCGGATCCCCGGGCGCCAGCAGCCGCTCCGCGCAGAACGACTCGTAGCCGGCCGGCTCCAGCAGCCGCAGGTGCACGTCCATCCCGAGCCCCCGCATGGCCCGCAGCCGGAGCTCGGTGCGCCGCAGGTAGGAGGAGTAGTCGCCGTCGCCGTACAGCCGGTGGCGGCGCAGCCGCTCGAAGCCCTCCGCGTCGGCGGCCACCGCCAGCGCGACCGGGTGCCGGAACGGCGCCCCCGGGCGCGGCCGACCCGGCCCGGTGGCCCGGCCCGGCCGTCCGGACGCCGACGGCCGGCGCGCCCCGCGCCGCGGTCACGGCCGCCGCCGCGGCCCTCGGCGCGGTCGCGGCCCTGGTACGGACGGTGTGCGGACATGGTGCCCTCCCTGGTGAGCGGCGGCGGCCCGCCGTCCGGGCCACCGACGGGCGAGACCCTACAGAACGTCACTGACACTCGACGCCGGGTCACCACCCGGGGACCCACGCGCCCCCTCCCGCCGCCGCGGATGCCCGGATTGTCGGTGGCGGCCGTTATGGTCGGTGCCCATGCGACTGCTGCATACCTCCGACTGGCACCTGGGCCGTTCCTTCCACCGGGAGAGCCTGTACGACGCCCAGCGCGCGTTCCTCGACCACCTGGTGACGGTCGTCGAGGCGGAGCGGGTCGACGCCGTGCTGGTCGCGGGCGACGTCTACGACCGGGCGCTGCCCTCCCTGGAGGCGGTCGGGCTCTTCGACGACGTCCTCGTCCGGCTGGCCGGCCTCGGCGTGCCCGCGGTCTTCATCAGCGGCAACCACGACTCGGCCCGGCGGCTCGGCGTCGCGGCCCGGCTGATCGACCGGGCCGGGATCCACCTGCGCACCGACCCGGACGGCTGCGCCGAGCCGGTCCTGCTCGCCGACGACCACGGCCCGGTCGCGGTCTACGGCCTCCCGTACCTGGAACCGACCCTCGTCCGCGAGCGCTTCGGGCTCGACCGCGGCGGCCACGACCGGGTGCTCGGCGCCGCCATGGACACCGTCCGGGCCGACCTGGCCGCCCGCCCGGCCGGCACCCGGGCGGTGGTGCTCGCGCACGCCTTCGTCACCGGCGGCGAGAGCAGCGACAGCGAGCGGGACATCACGGTCGGCGGGGTCGCGAGCGTGCCCGCCTCGGTGTTCGACGGGGTGCACTACGCCGCGCTCGGCCACCTGCACGGCTGCCAGCGGCTCGCCCCCACCTGCGCTACAGCGGCTCCCCGCTGGCCTACTCGTTCTCCGAGGCCGAGCACCGCAAGACGATGTGGCTGATCGACCTGGCCGCGGACGGCTCGATCGCCGAGGAGCGGCGGATCGACTGCCCGCAGCCGCGCCGGCTGGCCCGGATCCGCGAGCGGCTGGACGTCCTGCTCGACGACGAACGGTTCGACTGGGCCGAGGAGTGCTGGGTGGAGGCGACCCTCACCGACCCGGCACGCCCGGCCGACGCCATGGAGCGGCTGCGTCGGCGCTTCCCGCACACCCTCCAACTGCTCTTCGACCCCGAGCACGCCGACGGCGACGCCCACCCCTCCTACGCGGCCCGGGTCAGTGGCCGCAGCGACCTGGAGGTCGCCGAGGGCTTCGTCCGGCACGTCCGCCCCGGCGCCGCGCCGACCCCCGCCGAACAGGCCTGGCTGGCCGAGGGCTTCGAGGCCGTCCGGCGCGCCGACGCGCTCACCGAGGAGGCCGCCCGATGAGGCTGCACCGGCTCACCCTCACCGCGTTCGGCCCGTTCGCCGGGACGGAGGAGGTCGACTTCGACCGGCTCGCGTCCACCGGCCTGTTCCTGCTGCGCGGGGCCACCGGCGCGGGGAAGAGCAGCGTGCTGGATGCCGTCTGCTACGCCGTCTACGGCGAGGTGCCCGGTGCCCGCCGGGGCAATCCGCTGCGCAGCGACCACGCCGAGCCCGGCCGGCTCACCGAGGTGCGGCTCGACCTGACGCTCGGCGGCCGCCGCCTGGAGATCACCCGCAGCCCCGAGCAGCCGCGGCCGAAGCTCCGCGGCAGCGGCACCACCACCGAGAAGCCGCAGACCCTGCTGCGCGAATGGGTCGCCGACACCGGCGACGGCACGCCCGGCTGGCGGGGCCTGAGCCGGTCGCACCAGGAGGCCGGCGAGGAGATCCGGCGGCTGATCGGGATGAGCCGCGAGCAGTTCTGCCAGGTGGTCCTGCTGCCGCAGGGCGACTTCGCCCGCTTCCTGCGGGCCGACACCAAGCAGCGCGCCGAGCTGCTCGGGCGGCTCTTCGACACCCGGCGGTTCGGACAGGTCGAACGCTGGCTGGCGGACGGCCGGCTCGCCCGGGAGGCCGCCGTCCGCGACGGCCGGCAGCGGCTGCGGGAGCTGGCCGGCCGGGCCGAGGAGGCCGCCGGGCCCGATGCCGAACCGGCCGCGGGCTGGGTGCCGGCCGAGGACGGCACGGCCGCGAGCGCGGAAGGGCTGGTCACCGGCGTGCTCGGGTGGGCCGCGGTGCTGCGCGGGGACGCCGCCGAACGGCTGACGGTCACCGCCGAGGCGCTCGCCGCGGCCCGTACGGCGCACGCCGACGCGCAGGCCCGCCGGGTCGCCGCCGACGAGCTCGCCGACCGGCAGCACCGCCACCGAACCGCCGCCGAGCAGGCCGCCCGGGCGGCGGATCCTGCCGCCGGCACGACCGAGGCCCGGGCCCGGCTGGCCCGGCCCGCGCAGCGCTGGGCGTGGAGTCCCTGCTGCGGCTGTGCGACAGCCGGGCCGCGGCGCTGCAGGCGGCCTCGGCCGGGCGCCGGGAGCGGCTGGCCGACCTGCACCGGCTCGGCACCGGCTCCCCGGCGACGGTCGGCGGCGGTCCGGGCCCGGCCGCGGCCGACGGCGGGGTCCTGCTGCCGCACCAGGGCGGCCCGGCGGCGACCGCCGAGGTGGACGCCGCCGCGCTGGCCGCGACCGAGCGCCGGCTGCGCGCGCTCGGCGGCGAGCTCACCGCCGCCCGCGAGGACGAACGGCGTCTCGGGGAGCTGGCCGCCGAAGAGCGCGGCTTCACCGCCGGCCAGGCGGAGGCGGAGCGCCGCACCGAGCGCGCCGAGGAGTTCCTGGCCGGCTACGACCTGGCGCTGAAGGAGCTCCAGGAGGAGCGGGCGGCCGCCGAGCGGGCCGCCGACCGGGTCGTCGAGCTGGACACCCGGCGCCACGAGCTGGCCGGCCGGCTGGACGCCGCCCGCCGACGGGACGCGCTGCGCACGGCGGTCGGCGACGCCGACCGGGCCCTGCTGGGCCTGCGGACGGCCGCCCTGGACGCCCGCGAGCACGCCCTCGACCTGGAACGGCGGCGCCTCGACGGCATGGCCGGCGAGCTGGCGGCCGGCCTGGCCGACGGCGAGCCCTGCCGGGTCTGCGGCGCCGCCGAGCACCCGGCGCCGGCCCTGCCGGGCGCCGACCCGGTGACCGCCGAGGACCAGCGGCGGGCCCGGGTGGCGCAGGCCGCCGCGGAACGGGCCGCCGACAAGGCCGACGAGGAGCTGACCCGGCTGCGGGTCGACGAGGCCGCGGCGACGGCGGCCGCCGGTGGCCGGACGGCGGCCGAGCTGGGCACCGAACTGGCGGCGGCCGTCGAGGAGCGCTCCGCGGCCGTCCGTCGTGCCGACGGCATCGGCGCGATCGAGCTCCGCACCGCACAGCTGGCCGCCGAGCAGCAGGCCAGCCGCGAGCAGCTGCGCGAGTTCGGGGAGGCCGGCGCGGCGGCTTCGGCCGGGCTGCGAGCACTGGACGGCGAGCGGCGCCAGCTGACCGCCCGGCTGGCCGCCGTCCGGGGTGACGCGCCCTCGGTGGCCGCCCGGGCCGCGCAGGTGAGCGCCCTGGCCGAGGCGGTGGCGGCCGCGCTGGCCGCCGTGCGTGCCGCGGAGGAGGCCGCGGCCAGGTCGGCCGAGGCCGAGCGGGAGGTGGCGCGGGCGGCCGCGGAGGCCGGCTTCGCCTCGGCCCGGGAGGCGGCGAACGCCCTGCTGCCCGCCGCCGAACGGACGGCTCTGGAGGCCCGGTTGGAGGCCCACGACCGGGTTCTGGCGGCGGCCGAGGCCGAGCTGGCCCGTCCGGAGCTGGCGGCGGCGGCCACGCTGGCGCCGGCCGACCCGGCCCGCGCCGCGCACGTGCTGGCGGCGGCCACCGGCCGGCTCCAGCGGGCGACGTCGGCGGCGGACGAGGCCGAGCGGCGGTGCGAGGCGCTGCGCCGGCTCGGCGAGCGGCTGACCGGGCTGGCCAGGGAGCTGGGCCCGGCACTGGACGAGCTCGGCCGGATCGGCCGGCTGTCGGCCCTGGTGTCCGGCGCGCCGGGCGAGAACGCGCTGCGGATGAGGCTGGAGTCGTACGTGCTGGCGGCCCGGCTGGAGCAGGTGGCGGCCGCGGCGAGCGAGCGGCTGGTGCGGATGTCGGGCGGCCGCTACACGCTGGTGCACAGTGACGGCCCGGTGTCGGGCACCAAGCGCTCCGGGCTGTCGCTGCGGGTGGTGGACGCGTGGACGGGCAGCGACCGGGACACCGCGACGCTCTCCGGCGGCGAGAGCTTCTTCGCGTCGCTGGCGCTCGCGCTGGGGCTGGCCGACGTGGTGACCGACGAGGCCGGCGGGATGCCGCTCGACACCCTCTTCATCGACGAGGGCTTCGGCAGCCTCGACGAGCAGACGCTGGAGGAGGTGATGGACGTGCTCGACGGCCTGCGCGAGCGGGACCGCTCGGTCGGCATCGTCAGCCACGTCGCCGACCTGCGCTCCAGGATCCCCTCCCAACTGGTCGTCCGGAAGGGGCGGCACGGTTCGACGCTCGCGGTGGCCGTGCAGCAGGACGTCTGAGCGGCCGGCCGGCAGCAGGTCGGTGTGCGGGGGCCGAGGCCTTGGTCAGCCGGAGCAGGCGATCCGCTGGGCCTGCTGCCAGGTGCAGACCGCGCACAGCGTGCTGCCGGGGTGGTCGGCCGGGTGCTCGGTGGGCTCGCCGCACAGCACGCAGTCGGCGCGCGGCCCGGCGGCCGGGTCGGCCGGGGTGAGGCCGCGCACGGCCGTGCCGTCGTCCTCGGCCAGTGCGCAGACCTGGGTCGCCTCGTCGTCCATGGTCGCCTTCCTATCCGGCGGACGCCGTCGGCCGCAAGCGGTGCCGTCCCGGTGTCCCGCATGCCGGACGACCCGGCCGGCCCCGGCACCAGGCCCCCGGCCCGGCCCCGGCCTCAGCCGAGGAAGCTGAGCCGCAGGGTGCGGCGCGGGTTGTCGCCGTTGGTGTCGACCAGCACCACGGACTGCCAGATGCCGAGGGCCAGCCGGCCGCCGATCACCGGCAGGGTGGCGTGCGGGGCGACCAGGCCGGGCAGCACGTGGTCGCGGCCGTGGCCGGGGCTGCCGTGCCGGTGCCGCCAGCGGCCGTCGGCGGGCAGCAGGTCGCGGAGCAGGGCGAGCAGGTCGTCGTCGCTGCCCGCACCGGTCTCGATCACGGCGATGCCCGCGGTCGCGTGCGGCACGAAGATGTTCAGGAGTCCGTCCCGCCCGCGGGCGGCCCCGTCGAGGAAGGCCGTGCAGCGCTCGGTGACATCGAGGGCGACCTCGCCGGTGCCCGTGGTGATCTCGAAGGTGCGGGAGTGGAAGGTGTCCGGCATGGTCACATCCTGGCGCATCCACGACGGTGTTCCGCGCAGCCCGGTGGCGTGGTCGAACGGACATGGGAAGGACCCGGCGGACGTTCTCGTCCGTCGGGTCGTCGTCCGCCCGCCTGCGGCTAGCCGCGGCCGCCGAACAGGCTCCGGCGGAGCCGGCGCAGCGGAGCGAGCAGCGACACGCGGGCCGTGCGACGCGGCGCGTTCTTCGCACCGAGCCCTCCGGTACCGCGCGGGGTCAGCTCTCTTATGAGGCCGAGGGCCTCGGCCGTGTCGACCGTCGAGAGAGCCGGCGCGCCGAGCACGGCGAGATGGCGGTCGATCCGGCGGCCGGTCGCGCCGACTCCGCACTGGATCGCCGGCACCCTTGGCCGGGGCCGCACTTGCATCTGTTCCATCAGTTTCCCACCCCTACGAGGCGCCAGGGCCGTGAGGCGAAGACTATCCGTGTATGACGGTCTTCGCGCAACCGTCCTCGTGTTCCGCCACCGTATCGTGCGACAGGAACTGACGCTGCACCAGAGGGCCGTGGGCCTGATCACGACTGCGCATCGATGGCGGCCGGCGGCGATCGCAGGTGGGAGGGGTGGGCCGGCCCCAAACCCGCGATCGGAAGCCCGACCGGAGGACGCCGCCGCGTACGGCGACGCGGCTCGGCGCGCGGGTGCCGCGGGGTGCGCCAGGGGCGCGCTCGGGTCCGCCGGGGGCGTCCGCCGGCCGGAGCCACGGACAGCCGCCCCGGAGTCTTCAGAACTTGAACAGGTCGGAGGGATTGACGGGACGGAAACCTACAAGCAATATTTCCTCAGACGCGGAATCCCGGGCCACCCCCGGGAGACCCCGTCGAATGAGTTCGACAGATGAATGATCTTCCGACACTCGCATGAGTCACTGTCCGGCCGTCTCGACGCTGCGGCGGCCCGGCTCAGGCGTGGTGTACGGACCGGCGGTCGGCCGTTGAGGGTCGGCTTGGCCGCCAAACCGGACTGCCGGTGCCGCCGCTCGCACGGCGCGGCACCGGCGGTCGCGTTTTCCGGGCCGCCCCGCCCCGGCGCTCCCCGCCGCCGCCCTCCGGCCGCGACAGCCGGCCGCGACAGCCGGCCGACAGCGGCCGGAGATCTTCACCCCTCGGTTCCTACAGAAACGGTCCGTACGGCGTCGGACCGGGACACCTCCCGACACCCCGACGATCACATTCAGGCAACCGGGCGTCCACTTCCACTGGCTACAGTGGTCCTACCGGGCGAGCAGCCACCGACCCAGCGTCTTCGCGGAGTGAACGAGCGTGAGCCCCCTCCTCAGCATTGTCCTGCCGGTCCATGGGGTGGAGCGCTTCCTGCCGCAGTGCCTCGACTCCCTGCGCGCGGAGACCTGCCACCCGGGCGAGGTGGAGATCATCGCGGTGGACGACCTCTCCCCCGACGGCTGCGGCGCGCTGCTCGACCGGCATGCCGCCGACGACGACCGGATGCGGGTGCTGCACCTCACCGAGAACCAGGGCCTGGGCGGCGCGCGCACGGCCGGGCTGGCCGAGGCCCGCGGACGCTACGTCTGGTTCGTCGACAGCGACGACTGGCTGCCCGACGGCGCCCTGGACGCCGTCCTGGCCGAGCTGCGCCGCGAGGACGCCTCCGCACAGCCCGTCGACGTCCTCCTGACCGACTTCACGCACGTCTACCAGGACGGCACCACCGAGCCCAACCCCTGGCGGCACCTGCTGGCCACCGGACCGCTGCTGACCGGCTGCACCGCCGAGCAGCAGCCCGCCCTGCTCCGCAGCGTGATGGCGGTCTGGAACAAGGTGCTCCGGCGCGCGTTCCTCCAGGACCTGGGCGTCTCCTTCGGCCGCGGCCACTACGAGGACATCTCGGTCACCTACCCGGCGCTGCTCGCCGCCGGACGGCTGCGCTACCTCGACCGCCCCTGCTACGCCTACCGGCGCGGCCGGCCCGGCGCGATCACCAGCACCGCCTCGGCCAAGCACGCCGACGCCTTCGCCCAGTACGACGCGATCTTCGCGTTCCTGGACGGCAGGCCCGACCCGCTGCGCGGGCTGGTCTTCGACCGCACCGTCCGCCAGGCCCTGACCGTCTACGACACCCCGGGGCTCGTCCCCGAGGAGCTGCGCGGCGCGTTCTTCGCCCGGATCGCCGACCACATCGCCCGGCACCGGCCGCCGGGCCACCACGTCCCGCGCGGCGCGCACGGCATCGCGTACCGGCTCGCCGCCCTCGGCGCCCGGCGCTCCTACGACGAGCTGCGCCGCACCCGGGCGCTGCCGCAGGCCGCCCGGCGCACCACCGCGGCCGTCGCGCCGGCCCTGCGGCGGGCCGTGCGCGGCGGAGCCCGGTCCACCGTGTACGGGGTGCTGCGGCGGCTGCCGCTGGACGAGAACCTGGCGGTGTACGCGGCGTACTGGCACCGCGGCTACGCCTGCAACCCGGCGGCGATCTACGAGAAGGCCCGCGAGCTGGCCCCGCAGATCCGCGGCGTGTGGGTGGTGGAGACCCGTGCCCAGGCCGCCGCGCTGCCGGCCGGCGTGCCCTACGTGCTGCTGAACTCGCCGGCGTACCTGCGGGTCACCGCCACCGCCAAGTACTTCGTCAACAACGTCAACTTCCCGCACACCCTGGCCAAGCGGCCCGGCACCGTCCATCTGCAGACCCAGCACGGCACCCCGCTGAAGTCGATGGGGATGGACCTGCGCGAGTTCCCGGTGGCCGCGGACGGCATGGACTTCGACCGGCTGCGCGAGGCGGTCGGGCGCTGGGACTACCTGGTCTCCCCCAACCCGCACACCAGCGAGCACTTCGGCCGGGCCTTCCCCGGCCGCTACGAGCTGCTGGAGACCGGCTACCCCCGCAACGACCGGCTGGCCAACGCCACCGCCGAGGAGTGCGCCGCCGTCCGCGAGGCACTCGGCCTCCCGGCCGGTCAGCGGGTGGTGCTGTACGCGCCGACGCACCGCGAGGCCCGCGGCGGCTACCTGCCGCTGCTGGACCTGCCGGAGCTGGCCCGCCGGCTCGGCCCCGGCCACACCCTGCTCGTGCGCACGCACTACTTCCACGGCGGCGGACCGGGCGAGCTGGCCACCGCGGCCGACGCCGCGCGGATCGTGGACGTCTCCGACCACCCGGTGGTGGAGGACCTCTACCTGGCGGCCGACGCACTGCTCACGGACTACTCGTCGGTGATGTTCGACTTCGCGGTGCTGGACCGGCCGGTCGTGGTCTTCGCCCCCGACTGGGACGAGTACCGGAGCGTCCGCGGCGTCTACTTCGACCTGCTCGCCGAGCCGCCCGGCGCGGTGGCGGCCGACCCGGCCGCGGTGGCGCGGGCCCTGCTGGCGGGCGACCCGGAGCCCGCCCTCCGGGCGCACTTCCGCGAGCGGTTCTGCCCGTGGGACGACGGCGGGGCCGCCGAGCGGGTGGTGCGTCGGGTCTTCCCGACCGGTGCGCCCGCACCGGCCCCGACCGACCGGGTCCTGACCGCCTGAGCCGCCGGTGCCCGGGGCCCCGGGCACCCGGTGCGCAGTCGGACCTGCGCGCAGCGTGACGAGAATCGCACCGACTCGCCGCCCGAGGGGAGTGGACGGGCGCGGGGGTCGATGTCGTAACCTGCCCACTGACCTCGGGGCGATTGCCGCGATCACACCGAAACCGCCGGCCGGCCAGGGAGCGCCCATGCTCAACCTCATCACGAAGCTCGTGCTCAAGCCGCTGGCGAAGGCCGTGTACCGGCCCGTCATCGAAGGCCTGGAGCACGTGCCTCGCAAGGGTGGGGTGATCCTGGCCAGCAACCACCTGTCGTTCATCGACAGCGTGGTGATCCCGCTGACCGCGCCGCGCCAGGTGTTCTTCCTGGCGAAGGCCGAGTACTTCACGGGCACCGGCGTGAAGGGGGCCATCTCCCGCGCGGTGTTCACCTCGGTGCTCAACGCGGTGCCGGTCGAGCGCGGCACCTACCGCTCGGCGGCGGCCTCGCTGGAACAGGCGCTGGAGATCCTGGAGGACGGCAAGGCGTTCGGGATCTACCCGGAGGGCACCCGCTCCCTCGACGGCCGCCTCTACCGGGGCAAGACCGGGGTCGCGTGGCTGGCGCTGACGGCGGGCGTGCCGGTCGTGCCGGTGGCGCTGGAGGGCCCGGCGGAGATCCTGCCGGTCGGCCGGCGGATTCCGCGGATCCGCACGGTGACCGTCCGGTTCGGCGAGCCGCTGCACTTCGACGAGCTGCACGGCCAGGCCCGTTCGGCCAAGGCGCGGCGCCAGGTCACCGACGAGGTGATGGCGGCGATCCAGGCGCTGTCCGGCCAGGAGTCGGCCGACGCCTACAACGAGGTCCCCAAGGCGGCCTGAGCCGGCCCGCTCCCGGCGCCGTCCGGGAAGTCCGCCAGCCGGCCGTCGAACTCCCCGGAGCAGCCGCGCCGAGCCCGTACGGCTGCCGCCGGGCCCCGCCCGCGCCGTGGCCGCCGCCGGCGCGGCCCGTACGCGGGGCGCAGGCGCGCCTCAGACCGTCGCCGGCCCCGGCTCCGCGGGGGCGCCCTCGCGGCGCAGCAGGGCGGCGTAGCGGCCGCCTCGGTCGAGCAGCTCCTCGTGGGTGCCGAGCTCGACGACCTCGCCGGCGTCGAGGACGGCGATCTGGTCGGCGTGCCGCACGGTGGAGAGCCGGTGCGCGATGGTGATGGTGGTGCGACCGGCGGCGAGCGTGTCGACGGCCTGCTGGACGGCGGCCTCCGTCCGGTTGTCGAGGGCGCTGGTGGCCTCGTCCAGGATGAGGACGGGCGGGTTGCGCAGGATCGTGCGGGCGATCGCCAGCCGCTGCTTCTCGCCGCCGGAGAACCGGTACCCGCGCTCGCCGACCAGGGTGTCGTAGCCGTCCGGGAGGGCGACGATCATGGCGTGGATCTGCGCGGCCTCGGCGGCGGCGACGAGTTCCCCGTCGGTGGCGTCGGGCTTGGCGAAGCGCAGGTTGTCGGCGACCGAGGCGTGGAACAGGTACGTCTCCTGGGAGACCGTGCCGACGGCCCGGGCGAGGGTGTCGAAGGACAGCTCGCGGACGTCGGTGCCGTCGATGCAGACCCGGCCGCCGGTGACGTCGTAGAGCCTCGGGACGAGGTAGCTGAGGGTGGTCTTGCCGGAGCCGGTCTCGCCGACCACCGCGAGCGAGCCGCCCGCCGGGATCTTGAGGTCCACACCGGTGAGGGTGGGCCGCTCCTGGTCCTCCTGGTAGCGGAACTCGACGTTCTCGAAGGTGACGTCGCCGCGGACGTCGGCGAGGTGCACCGGCCGGGCCGGCTCGGCGATCTCGACCGGCAGGTCCAGGTACTCGAAGATGCGCTGGAACAGGGCGAGCGAGGTCTGCACCTGGACGCCGGTGGACAGCAGGCTGACCGTGGGCCGGAACAGGCCCTGCTGGAGGGAGACGAAGGCGACCAGGGTGCCGACCGAGACGATCGGGGCGCCGCCGGCGGCCGTCAGCCCGGCGGCCCAGTAGATCAGGGCGGGCATCGCGGCCATCACGATCTGGATGGTCGACATCCGCCAGCGCCCGGCCATTCCGGCCCGGACCTCCAGGTCGGCGAGCTCGTCGGACTGCCGGGTGAAGTCGCGCGACAGCGAGTCGGAGCGGCCCATGGTGCGGCCGAGCAGGATCCCGCTGACCGACAGCGACTCCTGGACGGCCGTGCTCATCGCGGCGAGCTTGCGCTGCCGCTCGGTGGTGATCCTCTTGCGCTCGTTGCCGACCCGGCGGCTGATCCAGACGAAGGCCGGGAGCAGCAGCAGCGAGATCACGGTGAGCCGCCAGTCCAGGGCGACCATGGCGACGACGGTGGCGACCACCGCGGTGAGGTTGGAGACCAGCGAGGTCGCGGTGGAGGTGACGGTGGACTGCATGCCGCCGATGTCGTTGGCGATCCGGGACTGCACCTCGCCGGTGCGGGTCCGGGTGAAGAAGGCCAGCGACATCCGCTGGAGGTGGGTGTAGACGGCGGTGCGCAGGTCGTGCATGACGCGCTGGCCGACGACCGTGGAGATGAGGGTCTGCAGCACGTTGAAGATGCTGTTGACCACGGCCGCGGCGATCATGCCGAGGGCGAGCAGGCTGAGCAGACCCGTCCGGCCCTGCGGGATGGCGGTGTCGAGGACGGCGCGCAGCAGGAACGGGGTGACGACGGAGACCACGGCGGAGGCGGCGACCAGCAGGCCGACCACGACCAGCCGCCCGGTGTACGGGCGGAACAGTGCGAGGATCCGGCGGATCTGGGCGGGCGGTCCCGGTTCGCCGCGGTCGCGGTCGGGCGGGGTCCAGTCGATCCGGTCGGGTTTCAAGGGCGGCCTCCGGGGGTCGGGGCGGTCGGCGCCGCCAGCCTATAGAGTACGACTCATAGTTCGCTGAACTAATAGTGAGCCTGACTCTATTCCTCTCGCCGCCGGCCGCCCCCGGCCGCCCGTCCCCCGCCGCCCGTCCCCCGCCGCCGCCCGCCGCCGCCCGCCGCCTGTCAGTCCGTGCGGTAGCTGCGGCCCGCCTTGGAGGAGACCGCACCCATCCGGCCGCTCGGCAGCAGCCGGGCGATCGCCACCGCCGCCTTGTACCGCTTGCCCGGCACGGACAGCGTGCGCCCGCGGGCCAGGTCCCGGAGCGAGTCCGCGACCACCCGGTCGGCCGTGAGCCAGCCCCAGGACGGGATGTTCGAGGTGCCCATGCCGGCCCGCTCGTGGAACTCCGTCCGGGTGAAGCCCGGGCACAGCGCCTGGAGCCGGACACCGCTGCCGCCGAGATCGCGGGCGATCCCCTGGGTGAAGCTGACCACCCACGCCTTGCTCGCCCCGTACGTCCCGCGCGGCAGGAAGGCCGCCACGGAGGCCACGTTCACCACCGCGCCGCGGCCGCGCTCGCGCATGCCGGGCAGCGCGGCACTGGTCGTCCGCAGGATCGCCTCGACGTGCACCTTCACCATGTCCAGCTCGGCCTGCAGCGGCACGTCCAGGAAGGCCCCGCGGTTCCCGAAGCCGGCGTTGTTGACCAGGATGTCCACCGGGCGGGCGGTGTCCCGCAGGCGCTCCTCGACGGCGCCGATGCCCGCGTCGGTGGCGAGGTCGGCGACGAGCACCTCCACCTCGACGCCGTGGCTTTTCGCGAGGTCGGCCGCGGCCTGCGCGAGCCGCTCGGCGTCCCGGGCGACCAGCACGAGGTGGCGTCCGTCCCGGGCGAGCCGTCGGGCGAAGGCGGCGCCGATGCCGGCGGTGGCGCCGGTGATGAGAGCTGTGGTCATGCGAGGACCGTACTGGCCCGTAGCCCCCGGGCGCACGGACGCCCGGACGCCGCCCTCCCCGGCCGGCCGGGACGGGCGGCGCGCCGGGCGTACGGTCAGGCCCGGTAGGCGGCCCAGGAACTGACCATCCGGGCGACCTGCCCGGCGGTGAACTGGGTCATGCAGGAGTCGTACGTGTAGTCCATGAAGTTGTGGATCGGGTCCACCCCCGGCTTGGTGGTGCAGCTGTCCCGGCCGGTCGGGCAGGCGTACGCGGCGGTCTTCTCGGCCGGTGTGTCGTCGACGTAGTCGCCGTTGCCCGTGCAGCCGCCCTGGAACGTGTGGTACAGCCCGAGCCAGTGGCCGATCTCGTGGGTGGCGGTGTCGCCCTCGTTGTAGTTGGCGGCCGAACCGCCCGGCAGCGAGGCGTCCAGGACGACCACCCCGTCGTCGGACGGGTCCGACGCGTACGCGCTCGGGAACGTCGCCCAGCCCAGCAGGCCCTGCCCGAGGTCGGCGGTGTAGAGGTTGAGCGCCCCGGGGCCGCCCTGGCGCAGCGCCGTCTTCATCTGCTTCTCGGCGGTGGAACCGGGCGTGATGCCGCGGTACCAGGCGGCGTTGTCGGTGTAGTCGGTGGCGGCCAGCTCGAACCGGAACGGGCTGGCCGTGTTGCCCTCCCCTGGCCGCCGTAGGCCGCGTTCAGCTCGGCGATCTGGCCGGCCACCGCGGTCGCGGAGAGGTTCCCGGCCGCACCGGCGTGGATCACGTGCAGGTACACCGGGACGGTGGTGGGGCCGTCGGCGCCGGCCAGCAGCCGGGCGCCCTCGGAGGTGGCCGCCAGCTGGGCGACCCGCGCCTTCAGGTCGGCGTCCATGGCCCCGGCCTGCGCATCGGTGACGGCGTTGGGCTCGTGCGCCGCCGAGCCCGCCGGGCGGCGGGCCGCGGCGTCCGCGGCGGCGCCGGTGCAGGCCCGGGCCGACGGGGCGGCCAGGACGCGGCCGCCGGCGGGCTGGGCACTCTGACCGGCCGACAGCAGGGCGGCCAGCGCGGCGACGGCGAGCAGTCGCTCACCGCGGACGCCGACGCGGGCAGGACGGATGACGCGGGCACGACGGCGCATCTGCTCTCCCGGGGAGGGGGTGGAGGGGTGGCGGCCGTCCGGCCGCCGAGCAGAGGCAGAGCTTCCCCGCCGTGCACGCGTCAGCTGCCTTGCGGTCGCGAAATCCTACGGACGGGTCACCCGCGTGCCGCGGCCGTACCGGCAGTCGGCCCAGTGGGATCCCTTCCTGACCCCCGACGGCCCGGACGCGGCGGAGCCGGGTGCCGCACCTCGGCACCCGGCTCCACCCGCTCCCCCGGCCCCGGCCCCGGCCCCGCGCTCTCCCTGCGCCGCACCGGTCGGGTCGGGGCGCTACGGCCCGGCCGGCCCCGTCCCATGGGCCGACCGGGCCGCCGTGTCGGCCTCGCCCCCGGCGCCGACCGGCTTCAGGCGGCTGCCGGCCGTCGCCTTCAACTGCGGCTCCAACCTGGCCATGTCGCGACGCCCGCCGAGCGCCACCACGGACGGCACCAGCCAGCGGATCGGCTGCATGCCCCGCAGCCAGCCCTGCGCGTAGACGTGCACCGAGCGGCGGGCGATGCCCGCGACCAGGCGGTCCACCGCCGGGCCCAGCGGGTACGTCTTGTTGGCCGGCCACGGCAGCCGGGACCGCATCTGCGCCAGCACCGCGTCCTGGTCGGCCCCGCGCACCATGTCGGTGTCCGTCCAACTGAGGTAGCCGACCCCGACCCTGACGCCCCGGTGGGCGACCTCGGCACGCAGCGCGTGGGCGAACGCCTCCACGCCGGACTTGCTCGCGCAGTACGCCGACATCAACGGTGCCGGGGTCAGCGCCGCCAGCGAGGCGATCTGCAGCAGGTAGCCGCGGCTCTCGGTGAGCGCCGGCAGGAAGGCCCGGGCGGTGGCGACCCCGCCCAGCAGGTTGACCTCGATCACCCGGGTGAAGGCCCGGTGGTCGCTGTCGAGCAGCGGGCCGCCGATGGCGATGCCGGCGTTGGCCACCACCGTGTCGATCCGGCCGTAGCGGTCCTGGATCTGCCGCGCGGTCGCGGTCAGCGCGTCCAGGTCGGTGACGTCGGCCTCCCAGGCGGAGGCGTGCGGGCCGCACTCTGCGGCGACCGCCTTGAGCTCGGCGGGCTCCAGACCGACCAGGGCGACCTTGGCACCCTGCTCGGAGAGGCGGCGGGCCATCAGTGCGCCGATGCCGCGGGCGGCACCGGTGACCACGACGACCTGCGAGGACAGCGGCGGGTTCACGCGGACTCACTCCTCAGGGTGGCGGTGTGCAGGCCGACGATCCGGCGGATCTCGGCGGTGACCTCGTCGGGCCGCTCGACCGGGGACATGTGGCCCGCGCCGGGCAGCTCCAGCAGGCCCCGGGGGTCGGACAGCGCGGCGGCCATCCGGCGGGCGTGCACCGGCGGGGTCAGCCGGTCGCGGCTGCCCACCACCACGGCCGTCGGCGCGGCGAGCTTCGCCAGCCCGGCCGTGACGTCCAGCTCCCCGAGCACCTTCGCCCAGTGGTACCGGACGGCGGTGGGGCAGGCGTGCACCACCCGGGCGCAGGCCTCCACCTGCGGCGCGGGCGCGGCCGGGCCCATGGTGGCGTACTTGAGCGCCGCCCGGCTGAGGCCGTTCGCCGGGCCGAGCGGCAGCCGGGACTCCAGGACGAGCCGGTGCAGCGCCCGCCGCAGACCGGCCGGGCGGACGAAGGCCGGCACCACCAGGAGTTCGGCCACCAGATCGGCCGGACCGGTGCTGATCAGCACCGCGCCGGCGGTGCGGTCGGCGACCTCGGGCCGGTCGGCGGCGGCCATGATCGTCATGCCGCCCATGCTGTGGCCCGCCAGCACCGCCCGCTCACCCGCCGGGACGAGCGCGGTGACCACGGCCTGGAGGTCGTCGGCCAGCTGCGCGGTGCCGTAGCCGGCCGGGCCGGCCGGTGCCTGGCTGCGGCCGTGGCCGCGCTGGTCGTACGCGATCACCCGGTGGTCGGCGGCCAGCCGGTTGACCACCGGGGCCCAGAACGGCGTCGAGCACGTCCAGCCGTGCGACAGCACCACTACCGGGGCCCCCTCGGGGCCGTACACCTCGGCGTTGAGGCCGGTGCCGTCGGCGGAGCCGATCCGGTGGACGGCCACCGGATCGGGGAGCACGAAGTCCGGGGCGATCACGCGGCCACCTCCGCGGCGACGGGCGCGGTCCGCTTGATCAGCTCGTACTCGGCGAGGTCGACCCGGCGGGTGGCGCGCCGGAAGGAGGTGGTGGAGCCGGGCCAGAGCACGGTGTTGCGGCCCTGGTCGTCGAGGTACCAGCTGCTGCAGCCGCCGGTCGTCCAGACGGTGCGGGACATCCGCTGCTGGAGTTCGAGGTTCCAGTGCCGCTGGGCGCGGGCGGTGGGCTGCATGGCGGTGGCGCCGACCGAGGCCATCGAGGTGAGGGCGTCGACCAGGTAGTTCAGCTGGGACTCGATCATCAGGATCATCGAGCTGTTGCCGAGGCCAGTGTTCGGACCGATCACGAAGAAGAGGTTCGGGAAGCCGCGCACGGTCGAGCCGCGCAGCGCCTCCATGCCACCCTTCCACTCCTCGGCCAGGCTGCGGCCGCCGACGCCGTGCACCCGCTGGGCGATCGGCATGTCGGTGACGTGGAAGCCGGTGCCGAAGACGATCGCGTCCACCTCGTGCTCGCTGCCGTCCGCGCCGACCACCGTGGAGCCGCGCACCTCGCGCAGCCCGGCGGGGACGACATCGGTGTTGGCGGCGGCCAGCGCCGGGTAGTACGTGTTGCTGAGCAGGATCCGCTTACAGCCGATCCGATAGTCCGGGGTCAGCCGGGCGCGCAGGGCCGGGTCGGCGACGCCGCGGGCGATGTGCCGCTCGGCGATCTGCTGGACGAGCCTGAGCAGGCCGGGGCGGCGGACGAAGGCGTCGACCTGGAGCTCGCGCAGCGCGAAGAGCGTGCCGCGGCGCAGCGCGCCCGTGGGCGGCAGGGCGCCGTGCAGCCACTTCTCCAGGCCGGAGATCTCCCGGTCGCGGCGGGGCAGCACCCAGGCGGGGGTGCGCTGGAAGACGGTGAGCCGGCCGACCTTCGGCTGGATCGCCGGGATGATCTGGGCGGCGGAGGCCCCGGTGCCGACCACGGCGACGCGCTTGCCCGCGAGGTCGTAGTCGTGGTCCCAGCGCGAGGAGTGGAAGACCCTGCCGGGGAAGTCGGCGAGGCCCGGGATGTCGGGGATCTGCGGGTCGGCGAGCGGGCCGGCGGCGGAGACGACGGCGTCGGCCGTCCACTCGCCAGCCTTGGTGGTGAGCCGCCAGCGGGTGGCGTCCTCCTCCCAGCGGGCCTCCAGGACCTCGGCCCCGAAGCGCAGGTGGGGGCGGAGGCCGAAGGTGTCGGCGACCCGCTCCAGGTAGGCGCGGATGTCGGGCTGGCCGGAGAAGCTGCGCGGCCACTGCGGGTTCGGCGCGAAGGAGAAGGAGTACAGGTGGGAGGGGACGTCGCAGGCGCAGCCGGGGTAGCTGTTGTCGCGCCAGGTGCCGCCGACCGCGTCGGCGCGCTCCAGGACGACGAAGTCGGTGATCCCGGCGCGGCGGAGGCGCACGCCGGCGCCGAGGCCGCCGAAGCCGGATCCGATCACGGCGACCCGGACGTGCGGGACGGCGGTCGGCGCGGGTGTCTGCTTGCTGCGGGGTGCCATGCGGCGGCTCCTGGGCGAGGGGGCGGGGGCGTTGCGCGGGGCGGGTGGCTCATCCATTCAAACCGCGCCAGTGAACACTGGCACGATCGGCAGGGTAGCCCTTGTCGACAGTCGAGGGAAGAAGACGGGCGCCACCGATTCCGGCGAGTCGCCGCCCTATGCTGAGCGGCGTGGCGGAGATCAGCAGCACCGGACGGACCCGCGAGTACCGCGTCGAGGAACTCGCCGAGGCCGCCGGCATCACCACGCGCACCCTGCGCTTCTACCGTGAACGCAAACTCCTCCAGCCGCCCCGCAAGGAGGGCCGGATCGCCTGGTACGGCGAGGAGCACCTGGCCCGGCTGCGGATGATCGGCGAACTGCTGGAGCGCGGCCACACCCTCGGCGGCATCACCGAGCTGATCGGCGCGGGCGAGCGCGGCCGGGACGTCGCCGACCTGATCGGCCTGCGCAACGAGATCACCGCGAACTGGTCGGACGAGACGCCCGTCCGGATGTCGTGGGAGGAGGTGCTCGCGGCCTTCGGCAACCAGCTCACCCCCGAGAACACCGCCGAGTCGATCGCCCAGGGATACATCACCGTCGAGGACGACGGCATCACCCACATCAGCCGGCGATTGATGGACGCCACCGTCGCCCTGATCGAGGAGGGCGTGCCGCTGGCCGCGGTGCTCGCCGCCAGCCGCACCGCGCAGGACCACGCGGACGCCGTCGCCCAGGCCTTCACCGACCTGGCCCGCGACCACCTGTTCGGCGACCTCGCGCACGCCGACGCGATCAGCCCGGAACGCGCGGCGGCCCTCACGGAGCGGATCCGCCGGGTCCGCCCGCTCGCCCGCGCGGTCGCCGACGCCCAGTTCGCGCTGGCCATGGACCGCCGGGTGAAGTCCGCCTACGAGGGCCTGGCCCAGGGCAACTGACACCCCGTCGGCCCCATCCTTGGCGGGTCGTCCAACCGCGGCCCGGCCCCGCTGTGCGATCCGCTGGGCGATCCGACCGTTCCCGGGCCGGCCCGGCCGCCGATAGCCTCGCAGAGCCAACACCCGCGGACCGTCGAGACGTTCAGGGCCGCTGGCCGGGAGGCGGGCGCCCGGCCGCGGTCCGCGAGGACGGGTCGGCGATGGCCGCACGGACGAGGTTGCGCACCACCACCCGGCTGACCGGCCGCCGGGTGCTGCTCTGGTCACTGCTGGGGCGGCTGCCCAACGCGATGTGCCCGATCGGCGCCCTGCTGCTGGTCACCCACGACTCCGGCAGCGTCTGGCGGGGCTCCGCGGTGACCGGCGCGCTGGCCGTCGCCCAGGCCGTCGGCGGGCCCCTGGTCGGCCGGCTCGCCGACCGGCGCGGCCAGCGCGGGGTCGGGCTCGTCGCGGCCGCCGTCAACGCCGCGGCGATCGTGGCGCTGGTCGCCGCCTCCACCGCCGGGCTGCCGCTCGCGGCGCAGACCGGCTGCGCCGTCCTGATCGGGGCGTCCGTCCCGCTGGTCGGCCCGCTCTCGCGCAGCCGCTGGGTGCGGCTGGCGGCGGGCGACCCGGAGGCCACCACGTCCGCGCTCTGGCTGGACGGCACCGTCGACGAGATCAGCTTCACCGCCGGGCCGGCCGTGGTCGGGGTGCTCGCCACCCTGACCGGGCCGGCCTGGGGCTGCTCGCGGCGGCCGCCCTGGTCGGCGTCTGCGGCACCCTGTTCGCCCGCCACCCCACCGCCGCGCCCGGCGAGCCGGCCCGCCGCAAGGGCGGCGAGCGGCTGCTCGGCCGGGCCTACCTGCTGCTGCTCGCCGGCATGGCCCTGCTCGGCGTCTGCTTCGGCTCCGTCCAGGTGGGCGTCACCGCGGTCACCGGGGCGGCCGGGCGGCCCGGCGCCGCCGGACTCGTCTACGGACTGCTCGGCGGTGCCAGCGCCGTCTCCGGGATCGCCACCGCCGCCCTGCCGGCCCGCTGGGACCTGCCGCTGCGGCTGCGGGCCGGCACCGCGTTGCTGCTCGCCGCCGCGCTGCCGCTGCCGGCCGTCCGCGGGGTCGGCGGCCTGGCGGCGGCGATCGGCTGCCTGGGCCTCGCGGTGGCGCCGCAGATGATCACCATGTTCGGCCTGGTCGAGCGGGCCGTCCCGGCGGCGCGGCTGGGCGAGGCGATGGCCGCCCTGGTCAGCGCCATCACGCTGGCCCAGTCCGCCGGCACCCTGGCGGCCGGCTGGGCGGCCGAGCGGTACGGACCCACCGCACCGTTCCTGGTCACCTGTGCGGCCGCCGGCGCCGCCCTGGTGCTGACCCTGGCCACGGCGACCGACCGGACGTACCGGCCCCGCCCGCAGGAGGCGGTGCCCGCGCTCGCCGGCCGGCGCTGAGAAAATCCCGTTCGGACGGGGAGACCGGGCCGGTACGGTGCGCCCATGGACACCACCGGTACGGAACGCGTCGCCCGGGACGGCCGGGCGCTGGCCGCGGCCGGCACCACGGTGCTGCTCTGGGCCTCCGCCTTCGTGGCGATCCGCGACGCGGGCAGTCACTTCGGCCCGGGAGCACTGGCCCTCGGGCGGCTGCTGGTCGGCTCGGTGGCGCTGCTGGCGCTGCTGCTCCGCCGGGGCGAGGGGCTGCCGCCGCGGGCGGCCTGGCCGGGGATCGCGGCCTCCGGGGTGCTCTGGTTCGGCGTGTACCTGGTGGCCCTCAACTGGGGCGAGCAGAAGGTCGACGCCGGGACGGCCGCCATGGTGGTGAACATCGGCCCGCTGCTGATCGCGCTGCTCGGCGGCCTGGTGCTGCGCGAGGGCTTCCCCGGGCGCTGGTCGCCGGGATGGCGGTGTCCTTCGCCGGCGCGGTCGTGGTCGGTCTGTCGACGTCCGGCTCCGGCCACGGATCCCCGCTGGGGATCGGGCTCTGCCTGGTGGCCGCGGCGACCTACGCGGCGGGCGTGGTCGCCCAGAAGCCCGCGCTCGCCCATGCCTCGCCGCTCCAGGTCACCACCTTCTGCTGCCTGATCGGCGCACTGGTCTGCCTGCCGTCCGCGCCCGCGCTGGTGCACGAACTCGGCCGGGCCCCCGCCGGAGCCACCCTGGACGTGCTGTACCTGGGCCTGTTCCCGACCGCCCTGGCGTGCACGACCTGGGCGTACGCGCTCTCGCGGACCACCGCCGGCCGGATGGGCGCCACCACCTACGCGGTGCCCGCGCTGGTGGTGCTGATGGCGTGGGCGATGCTCGGCGAAGTCCCGGCGCCGCTGGCGCTCGGCGGCGGCGCCCTCTGCCTGGCCGGGGTGGCGGTCTCCCGGCGGCGCTGACGGCCGGCCGCGGGGCGGAGCCCGGGGCGGCTCAGGCCTCCAGCCGCCGCAGCCGCTCGGCGTCGCACGTCCGCGGACAGGTCGCGCAGGCCTCGTCCGGGCGGATGGCGTAGTACAGGCAGCAGCCGTGCCTCGTCCGGGTCGGACGGCTGCGCCCGTCGGCGCCCGTCAGGCGGCGGAAGGCGGCGGCCCCGGGGAACGGCGGGGTGCCGCCCGGCAGCACGGCGGTGGCCGCGGCCACCGCGCGGTCCTCGTCGCCGAGGGTGCGGCCGAGGTACCAGAGGGCCGAGACGAGGTCGTCGCCGACCATGCCCCACATCGCGTGCGGGCCGCGGCGCACGGCGGGCCGGAAGGCGGCCAGCACCGGGCCGCAGTGCGCGGCGACCGCGCCGCGCAGGTCCTCCGGGCCGCCGAGCGGCGCCCCGTCGGGGGCGTCACGGCGAGGGCGGCGGTGGCCTCCTCGATCCACAGCGCCGCCGGGTCGAGCCGGGCGACGCGGCCGGCCAGGTACCAGAGGCCCGCGGTGAGCAGGCAGACCGACCAGAGGTAGTGGTGGAGCAGCCGGGAGGCCGCCACGTGCGGCGGCGGCACGCTGCCGTGGCGGACGGCGATCCGCCCGGACTCGGCGGCGACGAGTGCCTCGACGCGCAGTGCCAGCTCCGTCCCGGCGTGCCAGGTGCCGCCGGTGGCCGGCCGCTCGGCCACCAGGGTGACCCGGAGGTCCGGGCAGCCGTCGACGAGGCGGCGCAGCGACGCGGCCGGGCCGTCGCCCGCGGCGTTCCCGGGCGCGGCGTCGGCGGCGTCGGGCCGGTGCAGGGGTGCGGCCGTCAGGTGGACCATACGGACTCCCGGTGATCAACTAAGGCATGCCTCACCTTACACACCTGACGCCTCATCGGCTCGCCGACACCCGCGGACGCCGCCGGATTTGACGCGATTAGGCACGCCTAACCTAATGTTCCGTTCCGTGTCCAGTACCGAACCCCGGGTGACCGCGCACCGGGCGGCGACCGCCGCCCGGCGACGGTTGCCGCGGCCCGTGCCCGGGCACGCTCGACGGCATCCCGCCGCCGACCCGGCGGCGCACCGACCACGGCGCACGACCACGCCCGGCACGCGCCGTCCCGCCACCGCCCCGAGGACGATGCCCATGCGGCTGTACCTGCTCGCCCTGAACCCCACCGACTCGGTCACCGAGGGCTTCCTCCCCGCCGCCGCCCGGCTGGGCCTGGACGTCACCGTGCTCACCGACTCCCCCGACGCCCACCGCGCCGCGTACGACGCCGCGGACGCCCCGCCCGGGACGGCCGGCGTGGACGTCCTGCCGTGCGACGTCCGGGACTTCCGCGAGGTGGTCGCCCTCGTCGCCCGGCACGGCACGCCCGCGGCGGTGTTCACCAACAGCGACCACCTGCAGACCCAGGCGGCGCTGGCCGCCGGGTACTTCGGACTGCCCGCGAAGGACTGGCGGGCCACCCTGCGGACGAAGAACAAGGCCGAGCTGCGCCGCCACCTGGCCACCGCCGGGCTGGACACCGTCCGGGCCCTGGAGATCCCGCCCGGGCAGGACCCGGCCGACCTCGACCCGCCCTTCCCCTGCGTGGTCAAGCCCCGCGAGGGCGTCGCCAGCGAGGACGTCGCCCTGGTCGAGGACGCCGCGGGACTCGCCGCCCGCTGCTCGGAGTTCCGCCGGCGGCGGCCCCGGGACACCCTGCTGGTCGAGGAGTACCTGACCGGCGGCCTGCACACCCTGGAGACCCTCGGCGACGGCGTCCGGCGGCACGTCCTCGGCGGCTTCCGGACCAGGCTCTCCCCGCCGCCCCACTTCGTCGAGGAGGCCCTGGAGTTCGACCCCGAGCCGCCCCGCCCGGTGGTCGACCAGGTCCTGGCCCAACTCGACGCGCTCGGGGTCGGCATGGGCGCCTGCCACACCGAGTTCGTCGTCCAGCCGGACGGCCGGGCCCGCCTGATCGAGGTCAACTACCGCGCCATCGGCGACCAGTGCGACCTGATGCTGGCAGGGCTGCTGGAGATCCCTTACTTCGAGCACGTGCTGAAAGTCCACCTCGGCGAGCCGCTGCCCGCCGAACTCGGCTCCCGCACCGACCGGTTCGGCACCAACCGGGCGATCTGCGCCGACCGGGCCGGCACCCTGACCGCCGCACCGCCCGCCCAGGAGCACCGCGGCGGCGGCGTCCACCTGGTGTACCGGCCGGTCCGCGGCATCGGCGAGTACCACGAGCACCACCGCACCAACCGGGACTACCTCGGCCTGGTCTGGGCGGTCGGCCCGGACCGGTCCGCCGTCCACGGCGCCGTCGACGACTTCCTCGCCGCAAACCGCTGGGAGATCACCCCGTGACCGGCCCCGACGGCCCGGCGGACGCCCTCACCCTGCGGGTGCTCGGGGCACTGCACCGCGAGGACGTGCTCGGCCTGCGCACCGACGGCGTCCTGCAGCACCGCGCCGACGGCCCCTGGCTGGCCGGCCCGCGCCTCGCCCTGCCCGTCGCCGAGGACGGCTTCCAGAGCCGCCACCGGGCCCGCCGTCCGCTGCTCGAACTCGACGGCACGGCGATCGGCGGCCTCGACGCGATCCTCGACGCCGTGGCCGCCCTGGCCGACCCCCGCGACCGGTCCGGACACCTCGCGTTCGCCGAGGAGTGCCGGCAGGCCCGCACCGCCGAACGCCTCCAACGCGCCACCCGGGACACCGTGCTGGCCGGCCTGGCCGCGCGGCTAGGGGCCGACCCCGCCGACTGGAAGGGCCACGCCGGCACGCTCGGCTTCGACACCCTCGCCGCCCGCCGGCACCACCCCGTCCACCCGACCGGCCACGCCAGGGCGGGCCTCGACGAGGACGCGCTGCTCGCCCACGCACCCGAGCACCACCCGGAGTTCGCGCTGCGGTGGGTCGTCCTGCCGCCGACCGCCGGGCTCGACCTGGGCCCCGCGCCGCTCCCCGGCCGGTGGCCCTCCCCGCCGACCTCGGCCTGCCCGGGCCCGGCACCGCGCTGCCCGTGCACCCGCTCACCGCGGCCGCCCTGCCGCTCGGTGACCTGCCCGGCGCCCGGCTCGCCGACCGCCCGTACCTGACCGTCCGGCCCACCCTGTCGATGCGTACCGTCGCGCTCGCCGACGACCCGGCCGTCCACCTCAAACTCCCCCTCGCCACCAGCACACTGGGGCTGCGCAACCGCCGCACCGTGAAGCCGGGCACGCTGGCCGACGGCGCCGCCGCCGAGCGGCTGCTGGCCGCCGTGCTGGCCCGCGAGCCCCGGTTCGCCGGACGGATCCTGCACGCCGACGAACAGTGCTGGGCGCACAGCGGGCACGAGCTGCTCGCCGTCCTCGTCCGCCGCCAGCCGCCCGGCCTCGACGACGCCGTCATCGCCCCGCTCGCCGCGCTGCTCGCCGTCGCCCCCGGCGGACGGACCGTCCTGGAGCACCTCGCCGACCGCTTCTTCGACCGCAACCCCGTCCGGCTCTACGACACGCTGCTGCGCCTGCTGCTGGACTGGCAGACCACCCTGTTCCGGCACGGCATCGCCCTGGAGTCCCACCAGCAGAACATCGCGCTGGTGCTCGACCGGGCCGACGGGCGCACCCGGCTGCGGCTGCTGTTCAAGGACGACGACGGACTGCGCGTCAACACCGCCCGTCTCGGCGGACTCGGCCGCCGTGCCGAGGAGTTCGACGACGCCAGGATCCGCGTCGACGACGACCGGCCGCTCACCGACCTGTTCGCCACCATCACCGGCCACCTGTGCACCGGCTCGCTCGCCTTCGGCCTGGCGCACCGCGGCCTCGCACCGCTGCCGCACACCCTCGGACTGCTGCGGCTGCGGCTCACCGAGTCCCTCGACCGGATCGGCGCGGCGGGCGCACCGCTGCACGCCGCCCTGCTGGAGGCCGAGAGCCTGCCGGTCAAGGCGATGGTGAGCGCGGGCACGCTGCTCGATAAGGCCCGCTCGGGCGCCTCCGACATCAACAAGCACTACACGACCGGGCCCAACTACCTGCGGGCGGCGCGGGCGTGGGCTCCCACGCCCGCGACCGGGCCCTCCCACACCCCCGCTGGAGCACCCGTATGACCATCCGGCTCGACGCCCGCCGCCGCCCGGCCCCGACCGGGCTGCCCACCGCCGACCACGCCGTCGCCCACACCCTGCTCAACTGCCTGCTGCGGGAGGTCTCCCGGCCGGAGCGGCAGAGCGCCGTCATCGGCGACGAACTGCTCGTCCGGCTCCCCCGGCGCGGCACACTGCTGCGGATCGCGCTGCGCCGCAGCTCGCTCTCCGGGGCGCACCGCTTCACCGGCCCCGTCCTGGCCGACACCCCCGACGGCCCGCGGGAGCTGGGCTGGCACGAACTGGCCGAACACGTCCAGGACGAGCTCGTGCTGCGCGGCGGTGTCCGCAACGAGGAGTTCCTGGAGCAACTCGCCGCCAGCCACGCGGGGGTGGCCGCCGCGCTGGCGGAGCGGCCGGCCCCCGGCCCGGACCGCTACCTGGAGTCCGAGCAGGCCCTGCTCTTCGGGCACCGCTTCCACCCGGCGCCCAAGGCCCGCAGCGCGGACCGGTCCGCCTGGCGGGCCTGGGCGCCGGAGGCCCGGGCCGCCTTCCGGCTGCGCCACCTCGCCGTCCGCAGCCACCTGATCGCCGAGGAGACCGCCGAGGAGGCCGCGCCCGCGCTGCTCGACACCCTGGGCCGCCGACTGCCCGACGGCTACCGGCTGTTGCCCGCCCACCCGTGGCAGTACCGGCTGTTGAGCGGAAACCCGCTGCTGGCCGCCGCCCTCGACCGCGGCGACCTGCTCGACCTCGGCCCCGGCGGCGAGCCGTTCACCGCCACCGCCTCGGTGCGCACCCTGCACGGCGCCGACGCCTTCCTGAAGTTCAGCCTGAACGTGCGGATCACCAACTGCCTGCGCAAGAACGCCGCGTACGAGCTGCGCGGCGCGGTCGCGCTCACCCGGCTGCTCGCCGACCCGCTCGCCGCGCTCGCCCGCCGCCACCCGGACGCCGTCGTGCTGCGCGAGCCCGCCTACCGCACACTGGCCCTGCCCGGCCCGGACGGCCGCCCCGACACCGCCCTGTTCGAGGGGTTCGGGCTGATCGTCCGGGAGGGCCTGGGCAGCGCCGTCCGGCCCGGCCTCACCCCGCTGCTGGCCGCCGCCGTCGCGGACGAGTACCCGACCAGCTCCGCGCACGTCTCGGTGCTGCTCGGCGACGGCGGCCCCGCCGAGGCACTCGCCTGGTGGGCCCGCTACCTGCGACTGCTCGTGCCGCCGGTGCTCGCCGCCTACCTGGACCACGGGATCGTCCTGGAGCCCCACCTGCAGAACGTGCTGGTCTGCGTGGACTCCGACGGCCGGCCGGCGCAGGTCGTCCTGCGCGATCTGGAGGGCACCAAGCTGCTGCCCGGGCACCACCGCGCCGCCCTCGCCGCCCTGCCGCCGGAGGTGGCCGGCCCGATGACGTACGACGCCGACCGGGGGTGGGACCGGGTGGTGTACTGCCTGCTGGTCAACCACCTCTCCGAACTGCTCTCCGCGCTCGCCGACCGGGCGCCGGCCGCACTGGCACCCCGGCTGGAGGCCCGGCTCTGGGCGGAACTGCGCTCCGTCCTGGTCGAGTTCGCCGAACAGAACGGCCGGCCGGCCCGGCTGACGGCCCTGCTCGACGGTGCTCCGCTGCCCGCCAAGGCCAACCTGCTCACCCGTTGGGAGCGGCGGGCCGACCGGGAGGCGGGCTACATCCGGCTCCCCTCCCCGCTCGCGCCCGGGCTCCCGGCCGAGGCGGCGCCCCTCCCGGGAGGGGCCCGGTGAGCGCCGAGGCCGCCGAGGCCGCCGGCCGGAACCGGGTCGCCGAGCACGTCGCCGCGCTGCCCGCCGACGCCCTGCCCGCCTACCTGTACGACCTGCCCGCCCTGCGGGAGCACGCCGCCGCCGTACGGGCCGCCCTGCCGGCCGGGGTCGAGCTGCACTACGCGGTGAAGGCCAACCCGGACACCGCCCTGCTGACCGCGCTGCGGCCGTTCGTGGACGGCTACGAGGTCTCCTCCGGCGGCGAGTGGGCACACGTCCGGACGGTGCTGCCCACGGCGCCACTGGCCTTCGGCGGCCCCGGAAAGACGCCCGCCGAGGTCGCCGAGGTGGCGGCTGCGGGCGTCCATCGCTGGCACGTGGAGAGCGTCCAGGAGCTGTACCGGCTCGCCGCGACCGGCCGGCCCGCCGACGTCCTGCTGCGCGCCAACCCCGGCCTCGCCGCCGGACGCCTGGCGACGGCGGCGCTGGCCATGGGAGGGGGCCCCAGCCCGTTCGGCATGGACCCGGACGACATCGGGGAGTGCCTCCGGCTGCTGCGCCGGCCCGGCTTCGACCGGTTGCGGCTGCGCGGCATCCACGCCCACCTGGCCAGCGGCCTCGACGCCGAGGACCAACTCGCCACCGCCGAGGCGGTCGTGGCCTGGGCCACCGGGCTCGGCGCAGCGGAGGTCAACATCGGCGGCGGGATGGCGGTGGACTACGCCGACCCCGCCGCCCGCTTCGACTGGCCGGCCTTCGGCACGGGGCTGGAGAAGCTGCTCGACCGCCACCCCGGGCTGCGGCTGCGGATCGAGCCCGGCCGGTCGCTGACCGCCTACTGCGGCTGGTACGCCACCGAGGTGCTCGACGTGAAGCGCAGCCACGAGGAGGACTTCGCCGTCGTCCGGGGCGGCACCCACCACCTGCGCACGCCCGCCACCCGCGGGCACGCGCAGCCGTTCTCGGTGCTCCCGGTGGACGGCTGGGCGCACCCGTGGCCCCGCCCGGCCGCGGCCGGGGCGAACGTCACCCTGTCGGGCCAGCTGTGCACCCCGAAGGACGTGCTCGCCGGGCGCGTCCCGGCCCCGGGGCTGCGGGCCGGCGACCGGGTGCTCTTCGCGATGGCCGGGGCGTACGCCTGGAACATCTCGCACCACGCCTTCCTGATGCACCCGCAGCCGGGCTTCCACGTGCTCGACGACCCGGCGGTCCGACCGGCGGCCCGGCCGTCGGGCGGCCGGGTGACGGCCGGGTGACGGCCCCGTCCGGGCGGGCCCGCGCGCCGCGCCCGCCCGGGGCAGGGCCGCCGCAGGTGGCGCCCCTACCGGCGTGCGAGAGTGGTACTCAGCGAAGGGAGCGGGCACGTGCTGATGGAGAAGGTGGCGGAGATCCTCGCCGAGGCGTCTGCCGAGGTGGTCGAGCCCCGATTCCGGGCACTGTCCGCCGGCGAGGTGATGGAGAAGGCTCCCGGCGAGATCGTGACGGTGGCCGACCGCGAGGCCGAGGTGATCATCTCCAGACGGCTGCGGGAGCTGCTGCCCGTTCCGGTGGTCGGCGAGGAGGCCGTCTCGGCCGACCCGTCGCTGGCCGAGGCACTCCGCTCGGAACCGGCCGTCTGGCTGGTCGACCCGGTGGACGGCACGGCGAACTTCGTGGCCGGCCGGCCCGACTTCGCCGTGATGGCCTCACTCGTCCGCTCCGGCCGCACGGTCGCGTCCTGGATCTACCAGCCGGTGACCGGGACGAGCTACGCCGCGGAGCTCGGTGCGGGCGCCTGGCGGGACGGCAGCCGGCTCGTGCGGGAGCCCGCCGCGGACGACCCGGAGAAGTGGCGCGGATCGGTGAAGAGCCGCTACCTCGACCCCGTCCTCCACCACCGGCTGCAGACCAACGCCAGGGCGTTCGGCCGGATCTCCCACGGACTGCGCTCCGCCGGCATGGAATATCCGCAACTCGCCGTCGGCGAGCAGGAGTTCATCCTCTACTGGCGGACACTGCCGTGGGACCACGCACCCGGCTCGCTGATCGTGACCGAGGCGGGCGGGGTCTCCGCCCGCCTCGACGGCTCCGACTACCGGCCCGACCCGCCGGGCTGCGAGGACGGTCTGCTGGTCGCCTGCGACCCGGCGGTCTGGGAGCGCACCCGGGAGATCCTGCTGGACGCCCGGGGCTGACCGGGGCCGGCGCCCACCGGGGCGGCCCCGGCCGAGGCCGGCCGGCCCGGTCACCAGACCACCGGCAGCCGCTCCGGCAGCCGCTTGATGAAGCCCGGACGCCAGGCCAGCTGCTCCAGCGGCAGGGCGAACCGCAGCCCGGGCAGCCGCTCCACCAGCACGGCCAGCGCGATCTCGGCATGCGTGCGGCCGAGCGCCGAGGCCGGGCAGAAGTGATGCCCGGCGCCGAACGCGAGGTGCGGGTTCTGCGCACGGTCGAAGTCGATCCGCTCGGGCTCGGGGAAGACCGCCGGGTCGTAGTTGGCGCCCTCCACCAGTACCAGCACCAGCTCCCCCGCGCGCACCAGCACGTCGCCCACCCGGACGTCGGCGAGCGCCAGCCGGGGCAGCGCGTCGCCGATCGACAGGTTGTGGCGCAGCAACTCGTCCACCGCCCGCCCGATCACGGCCGGCTCGGTGCGGATCCGCTCGGCGAGTTCGGGCCGGCGGACGAGCGCAATGATCGCGTGCAGCAGGAACGACGAGGTGGAGACCGCGCCGGCGCCGAACAGCGACAGGGCCACCGTGGCCAGCAGGTCGTCGTCGACGTGGTCCGACACGTCCGGCGAGCGCCGGAGCGCGGCGAACCGGCCGAGCAGGCCCTCGGTGGGCTCCGGATCGGCGTTCAGCCGCTCCACCATGTAGCCGAGGTCCTTGTACCAGTTGGGGGCCGAACCCTCGAACGGCACCGGGCTGGTGACGAAGGCGAGGTCGACACCGGCCATCAGCCGCCGCCAGTCGTCGGCCGGGATGCCCAGCAGCCGGCAGTGCAGGGCCGCCGAGTACGGCTCGGCGAAGCCGTCCCGCAACTCGCCGGGCGCGCCCTGCTCGACGAGCCGGTCGATCAGCCGGTGCGCCTCGGCCTCCAGCCAGCCCGCCAACTCCCGGTCGGCCCGCGGGTTGAGGGTCTTCATGACGGCCTGGCGCAGCCCGGCGCTGTTGATGTTGCCCATGTTGTTCACCACCTCGGGCGGGATGGTCAGCGCGTACTGGCGCGGGACGCCCGGGTTCGCGGTGTCCTTGAGGCTGAACCGCTCGTCCTCCAGCACCTGCTTGGCCAGGTCGTACGAACTCACCAGCCAGGCCGGGTCGCCGGTCATCGTGCGCACCCGGGCGACGGGGTGCTTCTCACGCAGGACGGCTGCCTCCTCGGGCAGCACGTCGCCGCGGCGGGAGAGCGGGAAGGCGAACTCGGGCTGTTCGGCCGTGGTGGTCATCGGGCTCCTCGTGGATGGGTCGGTGATGGTGATGGGCGGGGCGGGTGGCGCCCGGTCAGGCGGCGACGGCCGCCACGGCCGCCGGACGGACCACGGCGTAGGCCTGTCCGGCGGCTGCGCGCAGCCCCTCGGCACGGCCGAACAGCACGCCGGTGAGCGGCAGTTCGACGTGGTAGCAGGCGACCGAGGAGGCCACCCCGAGCAGGGCCGGGGTGTCCAGGAAGAACGGCAGTTCGGCGGCGATGTAGGCCACGCCGGCCGCCAGCTGGTCGGCGGCCGGGGCAGCTCCGTCGAGCCTGGAGTGCAGGAAGCCGCCGGCCATCCGCTCGGTGGCCGTCCGCAGGGGCCGGTCGGTGCCGAGGGCGTCCAGGACGCCGCGGTGCAGCCGTCGGTAGGCCGCCGTGTCCGTGAAGTCGGACAGGGCATGCACGCCGACCGCTGTCCGTCCGGCGTCGGCGACGCCGCGCTCGACCCGGCGCCGGGTGGCCTTGACCTCCTTGGCCGCCCGACGCGCCGCGGCGTCCGGCGGGTACCCGGCGGCGGCGAACTGGGCCTCCACGTGGAGGTCGGCGTGGACGACGTCCACGGCGGAGAAGCGGCTGCGCCCCCAGTGGACGAGCTCGGCGATCCGCCCGGCACTGAAATAGCTGTTTCCGGGGCTGACCCCGATCAGCAGGTGGTCGCCGCGGCCGAATATCTGCCGGCAGCGTTCGGAGAAGGGCGCCGCGTGGAATTCCGCGGCCGTCGGGGACGGATTCGTCCCGGTGCTCACCGGGGTGTCGCTCAGAAGGGTTTCGCTCATGCCGAAGTCTCCGCAGGGCAGGGCCCGTCGAACGGGGCCGAATGGAAGGGAGAAGTGGTGCGAACGCGCGCCCGGGCGCCCGGTTCGGGCGGGCGGAGCAGTGCGCGGGGAACGGGGCGCCGGGTCGGGCGCGAGTGTTCGGGAGGGGGCTCGGACCGGCCGTGGACAGGCCGGGAACGGCAGGCTGGAGATCCCCCTGCGCCGCTAGTCCCTGGGTGCCGTGTGCTCCCGGTGTGGCGGCGACCACGAGAAGTTACCGCCGTTGATCACCGGATCCGCAAGCCTTGGCAGTTGGTTGGCGAAATCCCGCCGTAGTCCGGCCGAATGGCGATGGACAGCCGGAAGGAAGTATGTTCACGGAACTCCGGCGCATCGATAGCATCATGACTGGTCGTCAGCCATGGTGAGTTTCTCCGGATCCGATGGTCCGCAAAGCCTCCCGGGCTGTACGGGGATTCCGTCAGGCGGATTTCGGCCGGACGGCAATCAGGGCAGCGCGGAGGATCGGCCGGCTCGCCTGAGCCTGGACGGCGTGCGGTCGGCATGATCGAATGAGGCGATCGCCGAGCCGGAGGTGGGAGTGCGACGCAGGGGGTTCCTGCTGCTGGGTGCCGCGGTTGCGGTGCCGTTGGCGGCCGGATGGGCCTGGCAGGAACGGGAGTACGCCCAGGAGGCCCAGCAGCAGCCGGAGGTGTCGACGGACCTCGGACCGATCCGGCGGGATCTGGTGCTGCTCGGGCCGATCGTCTCGACGCACTGGATGCAGACCTCGCCCGGCAGACCCGGGGACCGGGTTCCGGGGCCGACGGACTGGCTCTCCAGCATCGTGGCCCGGTTGGCCCCCGGACAGGTGGCCCGCCTGCTCGGCGATCGGCAGACGACTCCCGTGTCGATGCCGCCCGCCCAGGGAAGCGCCGCCCAGGTGGGGTTCGCCGACTTGGAGATCCCCGCCCCGCTCGCGCCGTTCGTGCCGGCCGGCGGGTTCTGGGTGCGGAACGAGGCACTGGACACGTCCCTGGTGCGGGCCGAGAGTTCGCGGCTGTACTTCGACCGCTCCTCCGACACCGTCTACGTGTCCGCGGTCAACATCCACGACCCGCAGGCGCCCTACGCCCACCACGACCCCGACGGCCACACGGTCGTCGTCACCCCGTCACCGGTTCCCGTTCAGTCCTGAGCCGCCCGCGACGGACCAGGGGCGGATTCCACCTCGCGTCCCTGGCGGACGATGTCGGCCAGCAGTCGGTCGATGTCGGCGGGTGAGGTGTGCGGGTTGAGCAGGGTCAGCTTGAGGCGGACCCGGCCCGGCCCGTGCCGGGCAGCTCGGTGCGGCCGACCACCGCGCGGCCGGTGTGCAGCAGCCGGCGGCGCAACTCGGCGTTGATCCGATCGGCGGCGTCCGGGCCGTCCGTGGCCGGGCGGTAGCGGAACAGCACGGTGGTGAGCAGCGGGTCGCCGTGCAGGTCGAGGGCGGGCTCCGCCCGGACGGCCGCGGCGGCGTGCAGGGCCAGGTCGTGGCAGGCGTCGACCAGGGCGCCGAGGCCCGGACGGCCGAGGGTGCGCAGGGTGACGGCCAGTTTGAAGGCGTCCGCCCGGCGGGTGGTGCGCAGCGACAGCCCGAGCAGGCTGGGGTAGCCGGCCTGCTCGTCGTCGGCGGGGTTGAGGTAGACCGCGCGGCGGGCGAGCGAGGCGTAGGTCTCCTCGCACCGGACCAGGAAGACCCCGGCGGCGGCCGGCTGCCAGCCCAGTTTGTGGAAGTCGAGCGCGACGGAGTCGGCCCGGGCGATGCCGTCGAGCAGCGGGGCCAGCCGGTCGGAGAGCAGCGCGCCGCCGCCGTACGCGGCGTCGACGTGCAGCCAGGCGCCGTGCCGCTCGGCGAGGTCGGCGCAGCGGCCGAGCGGGTCGACGGCCCCCGTGTCGGTGGTGCCGGCGGTGGCGACCACCGCGATCGGGGTGGCGCCCTCCCAGACCGTCTCGGCGAGGGCGTCCGCGAGGGCGTCGCCGTCCATGCGCTGGTCGCGGTCGACGGGGACGCTGCGGACGGCCCGTTCGCCGAGGCCGAGCAGGGCGGCGGCGCGCTGGACGGAGAAGTGGGCGGCGGCGGAGGCGATGATCCGGGGCCGGCGGCCGGGCGGCAGGCCGTCGAGCTCGACGGCGCCGCCGAGGACCCGGTCGCGGGCCAGCATCAGGCCCATCAGGTTGGACTCGGTGCCACCGGAGGTGAGCACCCCGGCGGCAGCGGCGGGCGGGAAGCCGACCAGGGCGGCGAGTTCGGCCAGCAGGGCGGTCTCCAGGGCGGTGGCGGCGGGTGCCTGGTCCCAGGAGTCCTGCGAGGGGTTGAGGGCGCTCACGGCGAGGTCGGCGGCGACCGCGACGGCCAGCGGCGGGCAGTGCAGATGGGCGGCACAGGCCGGGTCGGCCGGGTCGGCGGCCCCGTAGGCGAGGAGTTCGGTGAGCCGGCGCAGGGCGTGCCGGTCGGGCCCCTCGCCGGTGAGCACCCGGTCCACCTCGCGGGCGAGTTCGGCGGGGCCGCCCGGCGGCACGGGGCCGCCGCGGAGCCGCGCGCCGGCCGCCAGGGCGTCCAGGGTCTCGTCCAGCAGCGGGCGCAGGGCTGCCGGGCCGCCGGACCCGCCGGAGAGCGGGGGCGTGCCCCCGGCGGCCGTCACGCCGCGGACCGGGCGGCGGCCTCGACGGCGTCGGCGAGCCGGTCGAGCACGGCCTCGGCCTGCTCGTCGGTGATGGTCAGCGGCGGCAGCAGGCGCAGCACGGTGTCGTGCCGGCCGCCGAGTTCGACGATCAGGCCGCGGCGCAGGCAGGCTTCGCGGACCCGGACGGCGAGGGCAGGGTCGGCGGGCAGCGCGCCGCAGGCATCCGGGGTGCCGGCCGGGTCGACGAGTTCGACGCCCATCATCAGCCCGCGGCCGCGGACGTCGCCGACCACCGGCAGCCGGTCGCGCAGCGCGGCGAGCCGTGCGGTCATCCGGGCGCCGAGTTCGGCAGAGCGCGCGACCAGGCCGTGGGCCGCGACGTACCGCAGGGTGGCGGCGCCGGCGGCCATGGCGAGGGTGTTGCCGCGGAAGGTGCCGGTGTGCGCGCCGGGCTGCCAGGCGTCGTACTCCTCGCGGTAGACCACGACGGCGAGCGGCAGGCTGCCGCCGATGGCCTTGGAGAGCACCATGGCGTCGGGGGTGATGCCGCTGTGCTCGACGGCCCACATGGCGCCGGTGCGGCCGACGCCGGTCTGCACCTCGTCGACGATCAGCGGGATGCCGCGCTCGGCGGTGATCCGGCGCATCGCCCGCAGCCAGTCGTCGGGGGCGGGGACGACACCGCCCTCCCCTGGACGGCCTCCAGGATCATCGCCGCGGGCGCGTCGACGCCGCCGGACGGGTCGTCGAGCAGCCGCTCGGTGTAGGTCGCGGAGAGCTCCGCACCGAGTCGGCCGCCGACCCCGAAGGGGCAGCGGTACGGGTAGGGGTAGGGCAGCCGGGTGACGTCCCCGCGGGCGGGGGTGCGGCGGTGACGGAGCCGGTGACGGCGAGGGCGCCGGCCGTCATGCCGTGGTAGGCGCCGGTGAAGGCGAGTGCGCCGCGGCGGCCGGTCGCGGTGCGCATGAGCTTGAGCGCGGCCTCGACGGCGTCGGTGCCGGCCGGGCCGCAGAAGTGCACCCGGGCGCGGTCGGCGAAGGCGGGCGGCAGCGACTCGAACAGGGCGGTGGTGAAGTCGTCCTTCTCCGCGGTGGCGAGGTCGAGCAGGTGGAGCGGGGCGCCGCTGTCCAGGGTGCGGCGGATGGCGGCCAGCACGACCGGGTGGTTGTGGCCGAGGACGAGGGTGCCGGCCCCGGAGAGGCAGTCGAGGTACCGCCGCCCGTCGGCCCCCTCGACCGTCATGCCGTGCGCCCGGACGGGGACGATCGGGAACGACCGGGCGTAGGTGCGGGCGGCCGATTCGCGGATGCGCTGGCGGCGCAGGATGGCGTCGCCGGCGGGGGCGGCGGCGTCCACGGTGGGGCTCACGGGCAGGCTCTCCCTCAAAGTTAGGTAAGCCTAAGTTTACCGCCACGCCAGCCTCGACCCCGGACCGCCCCGGCGGAACCACCCGGCCGGGTGACACCACCCGCCCTGCACCAACGAGCGCCCGCGGCGAAGGTCACGCGGCCGACCCTCCGGACCGCGCGCCACCGGACCACGGACGACCAGGCCACGGACGACCGGAGCACGGACGACCGGAGCACGGACGACCGGAGCACGGGCGAACGGGGAAGTCCCCCGCGGCCCGCCGATGCGCGGAGCCGGCCGCGACGGGCTCGCGACCGGCATTTCCGCACCGCGCCGAAAGGACCCTGGAGATCCGTTGTTCCACAGTCCTGTCGGCGATATGACGAAGCATCATGCAATCCCCGTCAAATTCCGGCCTTCATCGCGTCAAGGCCGTTGTCAACGCGTTCCCCCTCCGATCAGGCCCTGATGGACGGCCAGGGTCCGCTCGGCGACCCGGTCCCAGGAGAACAGCAGCTCGGCCCGCTCGCGGCCGGCCCGGCCGAACCGCTCCGCCCTCGCCGGGTCGTCCAGCAGCGCGTTCACGGCATCCGCCAGGTCGGCCGCGAGCCGGTCGGGGTCGGCCGGCTCGCCGGTGCCGTCCGGGAGCCGGTCGTACGGGACCAGCAGACCGGTGACGCCGTCCTCGACGACCTCCGGGATGCCGCCGACGGCGGTCGCCACCACGGCCGTCGCGCAGGCCATCGCCTCCAGGTTCACGATGCCCATCGGCTCGTAGAGGGACGGGCAGACGAAGACCGTGGCACTGCTGAGCAACTGGCGCAGGTCGGCCGCGGGGAGCATCCCGTCGATCCGCCGGACACCCTCGCGCACGGCACTCAACTCATTGACCAGAGAGGCGACTTCGGCGCCGATCTCCGGGGTGTCCGGCTGCCCGCAGCAGAGCACGAGCTGTGCCTTCGGATGGATGTCGAAGGCGGCGCGGAGCAGGTGCGGCAGGCCCTTCTGGCGGGTCACCCGGCCGACGAACAGGACGATCGGCAGATCGGGGTCGAGGCCGAACCGCCGGAGCGCGTCGCCCGACGCGTCCGGCCGGTGGACGGCGGTGTCGATACCGTTGTGGATCACGCGCACCCGCTCCGGCGCGACCTCGGGATAGACCGCGAGGACGTCGTCGCGCATGGCCCGGGAGACGGCGATCACGGCGTCGGCGGCCGCCACGGCCGAGCGCTCCATCCAGCCGGACAACGCGTAGCCGCCGCCGAGCTGCTCGGCCTTCCAGGGACGCAGCGGCTCCAGGCTGTGCATGGTCATCACGTGCGGCACGCCGTGCAGTAGCGCGGCGGTGTGACCGGCCGCGTTGGCGTACCAGGTGTGGCTGTGCACCACGTCCGCGCCCGCGCAGTCGGCCGCCATGAGCAGGTCGGCGGCCAGGTGGCCCAGGGCCGGATTGGCGTCGCGGAAGTCCCGCGGGACGCGGTAGGCGGTGGTGCCGGGCTCGTCCTCGGCCCGCCGAGGCAGCGGACCCGGACGTCGGCGAGCCGCCGCATCGCGCGGGTGAGCTCGGCCGCGTGGACGCCGGCGCCGCCGTACACCTCGGGCGGGTACTCCCTGGTCAGCAGGTCGATGCGCATGGTCAGCAGCACTCGCCGGTGCCGGGCCCCGAAGTGCCGGTCGGGGTCGGGGTGGCAGTGGGGGCGGGGCCGTCGGCGAGGACCACCGGTGCGGCGCCGGCACCCCAGACCGGGGCGACCCACAGGGCCAGGCCGGCGGCCAGCAGGACGGCGGAGAAGCGGGCGATCAGGGTCTTGGACATCGGTCGGGGCCTTCCGGGGAGACGAGTTGACACCATGAGTCAATCCTGTGTGACAGATCCTGTCAATCATTCCGCGGCGAACGATCGCACACCAGGAGTACAACGTCATGTCAACCCTCTTTCGAAACCTCCGAACCCGGCACAAAGGCGGATTTGACACCGCCGAGCAACAAAGCTGACCGAGCCGCTTGGCCCGATTCGACGAGTCCTGTAAAACGGGAAGCCACATAACCCTCTCGGAGATGGATACATGGACCAGACGCAGAGTGGGACGAGCGGAATCGGGCAGCGTCTGCGCGAGCTGCGGCTGAAGCGCGGCCTCAACCAGCAGGACCTGGCCTCCGAGGACATCTCGGTCAGCTACGTCTCCCTGATCGAGACCGGGAAGCGGGCGCCCTCGGAGACCGTGCTCAGGAGCCTGGCCGAGCGGGTCGGATGCTCCGTGGAGTACCTGCGCACCGGCCACGACGACGCCACCGTCAAGGAGCTCGAACTCAAGGTCGCCTTCGGCGACATGGCCATGCGCAACGGATCCAACGGCGAGGCCCTGCAGTCGTACAGCGAGGCACTGGCATCCGCCCCGCTGCTCAGCGAGACCATGGTCTTCCGCGCCCGCCTCGGCCAGGCCCTGGCCTTCGAGAAGCTGGGCCGGCTGGAGGCCGCCATACAGCTGCTGACCACCCTCTACGAGGACCCGAACACCGTTGCGGGCTCCGCCCAGTGGGCGCAGATCGCGGTCGCCCTCTGCCGCTGCTACCGGGAGTCCGGCGACCAGATCATGAGTGTCGAGGTCGGCGAGCGCGCGATGCGCAAGCTCGACTCCCTCGGGCTCGACATCACCGACGACCACATCCAGCTCGGCGCCACCCTCATCGGCTGCTACAGCGAGCGCGGCGACCTCGGCCAGGCCAACCTGGTGGCCGCCCGCCTCATGGTGGTCGCCGAGCAGACCGGATCCCGGGTCGCCCGCGGCTCGGTGTACTGGAACGCCGCGATGGTCGCCAAGTCCCGCGGCCGCCTCGACGAGGCGCTGACGCTGACCGAGCGGGCGCTGATGCTGATGGCCGAGACCGACAACGTCCGCCACCAGGCCCTGCTCAAGGGCGTCTACGCCCGGCTCATCATGGATTCCGACTCCCCCGACCTGGAGCGCGCCCAGACCCTGCTGGACGAGTCCCAGCTCGCCCTGCTGGAGGCCGGCACCGCGGCCGAGCAGGCGTGGAACGAGACCGGTCTCGCCCAGCTCGCCGTCCACCAGCGCCGGTACGACGAGGCGGCGGGCCACGCGAACCGCGCGCTCGGCCTGCTGCGCGCCGAGCCGCGCTGGGAGTCCGCCAAGGCCCGGGTGATCCTCGCCGAGGCCCAGTACCTGGGCGGCCACCCGGACAACGCCGTCGCGACCCTCCGCGCGGTCGAGCGCCAGCTCGCCCAGCTCAGCAACAACCGCAGCTCCGGCGAGGTGTGGCGGCAGGTCGGCGACCTCTGGCAGCAGTTCGGCCACACCGCCGAGGCACTGGCCGCCTACCGGCGGGCGCTGACCAGCGTCGGCCTGCGGGGCCTGTCGACGGCCACCGGCGCGGTCATCTCGCCCGGGGTCAACTGAGGCATGACCACCGGATCCCGCCGGACACGCACCGACGTCCGCGGACCGGGACGGGCGAGACCCGCTCGCCCGTCCCGGCCCCGGCCCGGCACGCCCGGCCCGGCGGTCCGCGGCGCCGTCAGCGCACCGGCCGGGTGGCCGCCCGCAGCACGGCGTTGCGCAGCCGGCCGAGCCCGCCCTCGTCCGGCGCCTCGGCGTTCAGCCGCAGCACCGGTGCGGTGCCGGACGCCCGGAGGTTGAACCAGGAGCCGTCGGCGAAGGACGCCGTCAGGCCGTCCAGCCGGTCCGTCGCCGCGGCCGCGTCGCCGAGGGAACGCTCCACCCGCACCATCGCCGCCACCGGGTCCGGCACCACCAGCTCGATCTCCGCCGAGGCCGCGTACCGGACGCAGCCGCTCACCAGCTCCGACAGCGGCCGGCCGGTCGCGGACAGCTCCGCCAGGAGGTGCAGCGCCGCGAGCATCCCGGTCTCCGCGCACCAGAAGTCCCGGAAGTAGTAGCGCCCGGAGTGCTCACCGCCGAGGACCGCACCGTGTTCGGCCATCAGCGCCTTCACGAAGGGGCGGCCGACCCGGGAGCGCACCGGCACCCCGCCCCGCTCCTCGATCACCTCGATCGCCGACCGGGAGGTGAGCAGGTCGTGCACCACCCGGGCACCGGGCTCGTCGGCCAGCAGCCGGGAGGCCACCAGGGCGAGCACCGACGACGCCGGTACCGCCTCGCCCCGCTCGTCCACGGCGAGGCAGCGGTCCCCGTCGCCGTCGAACGCCAGCCCCACGTCGGCACCCTCGGCCCGGACCCGGGCCCGGAGGTCCGCCACGTTGGCCGGCCTCGCCGGATCCGCCTCGTGGTTCGGGAAGGCGCCGTCCGGCTCGAAGTAGACCGGCACGACCTCCAGCAGCGGATGGTCGAGCACCAGCGGCACCGTCAGGCCGGCCATCCCGTTCCCGGCGTCGACGACCACCTTGACCGGGCGCGGGCCGGATAGGTCGACCAGCGAGCGCAGCCGCGCCGCGTAGTCGTCGAGCAGGGCGACCCGGCGGCGACGTCCGGGGACGGCCGCCGGCCGCGCGGCCGCGGGCCCGGCGAGGGCGGCCCGGATCAGCTCAAGGCCGCTGCCCTCACCGACCGGGACGGCGCCGGCCCGGCAGAGCGTGATGCCGTTGTACGCGGCCGGGTGATGGCCCGCGGTGACCATGGCGCCGGGGACGCCGAGGCACCCGGACACGAAGGACAGGTAGTCGGCCGAACCGGGGCCCGCGTCCACGACGTCGGCGCCGTGCTCCAGGACGCCCCGGGCGAAGGCGTCGGCCAGCATCGGGGAGGTGCCGCGCATGTCGCGGGCCACGGCGATCTCGTCGGCCCCCGTCAGGGCGACGAAGGCCGACCCGATCCGGTGGGCTGCCGCCTCGTCGAGCTCCTGGGGTGCCAGGCCCCGGATGTGGTGCGCCCCGACGAGGCGGGCGGCGGTTTCAGGCTCCATCGTGCTCCTTCGGTTGCAGCCAGAGGGTGGCGAGCGGGGGCAGGGTCAGCTCGGTGCTGTGCGTCAGCCCGTGCCAGGGGCTCGGCCCGGCGGTGTGCAGGGCCGTCCCGGCCGCGCCGGCGCCGCCGTAGCGGGGCGCGTCGGTGTCCAGGACCGTCCGCCACCCGCCCGCTCCCGGCAGGCCGACCCGGTGGCCGTGCCGGACGACCGGGGAGAAGTTGCAGATCGCGACCAGTGGCGTGCCGTCGGCGGCGTACCGGACGAAGGAGAGCACGTTCGCGTCCGCATCCGAGGCGTCGAGCCAGCGGAAGCCGTCGGGGGTGGTGTCCTGCTCCCAGAGGGCGGGGGTGGTGCGGTAGACGGCGTTGAGGTCGCCGACGAGCTGCTGGACGCCGCGGTGGTCGGCGGCGGCCGGCCACCCCTCGTCGAGCAGCCACCACTGCGGGCCCTGCTCGTGGTCCCATTCGGCGCCCTGGGCGAACTCCTGGCCCATGAAGAGGAGTTGCTTGCCGGGGTGGGCCCACATGAAGCCGAGGTAGGCGCGGTGGTTGGCGCGCTGCTGCCACCAGTCGCCGGGCATCTTGGAGACCAGGGACTGCTTGCCGTGCACCACCTCGTCGTGCGAGATCGGCAGCACGTAGTTCTCGGAGTAGGCGTAGACCATCGAGAAGGTGATGTCGTTGTGGTGGTACTTGCGGTGCACCGGCTCCTTGGACAGGTAGCGCAGGGAGTCGTGCATCCAGCCCATGTTCCACTTCAGGTCGAAGCCGAGGCCGCCGCTGTCGGCCGGGCGGGTCACGCCGTCCCAGGCGGTCGACTCCTCGGCGATGGTGACCACCCCGGGGCAGCGCCGGTGGACGGTGGCGTTCATCTCCTGGAGGAACCGGACGGCGTCCCAGTTCTGGTTCCCACCATGCCCGTTGGGTGTCCAGGCACCGGGCCCGCGGGAGTAGTCGAGGTAGAGCATCGAGGCGACGGCGTCGACCCGCAGGCCGTCGACGTGGAACTCCTCGCACCAGTAGACGGCGTTGGCGACGAGGAAGTTGCGGACCTCGGTGCGGCCGTAGTCGAACTCCAGGGTGCCCCAGTCGGGGTGCTCGGCGCGCAGTGGGTCGGCGGGTTCGTAGAGGGGTTCGCCGTCGAAGCGGGCGAGGGCGAAGTCGTCCTTGGGGAAGTGGGCGGGGACCCAGTCGACGATGACGCCGATGCCGGCCTGGTGGAGGGTGTCGACGAGGTGGCGGAAGTCGTCGGGGGTGCCGAGGCGGGCGGTGGGGGCGTAGAAGCCGGAGACCTGGTAGCCCCAGGATCCGCCGAAGGGGTGTTCCATGACGGGCATGAACTCGACGTGGGTGAAGCCGAGGGCGGTGAGGTAGCCGGGCAGGACGTCGGCGATCTGCCGGTAGGTGGTGAGGTCGGGGCGCCAGGAGGCGAGGTGGAGTTCGTAGACGGACATCGGGGCGCGGTGGTGGGGGGCGCGGGTGCGGCGCTCCATCCAGTCCCGGTCGTTCCAGGTGTGGGTGGAGGCGGTGACCAGGGAGGCGGTGTCGGGCGGGCACTGGGCGGCGCGGGCGAGCGGGTCGGCCTTCTGGCGGACGTCGCCGTGGCGGGAGCGGATCTCGTACTTGTAGACGGTGCCGGCCTGCAGGGCGGGGACGAAGAGTTCCCAGATGCCGGAGGAGCCGAGGGAGCGCATCGGGTGGCCGGTGCCGTCCCAGTGGTTGAAGTCGCCGACCAGCCGCACGCCGGCCGCGTTCGGCGCCCAGACCGCGAACGACACCCCCGCGATCCCCTCCACCTCCCGCAGGTGCGAACCCAGCACCCGCCACAACTGCTCGTGCCGGCCCTCCGCGATCAGATGCAGATCCAGCTCCCCCAGCGTCGGCGCCACCCGGTACCCGTCCTCCTGGACGGTCTCCACGCCGCCGGGATACCGCACCCGCAGGCGGTACCCCGGCGGCCCGACGGCCGGCAGCAGCACGGTGAACAGGCCGTCCGGGCCGCCGGTGAGCGGCACGGCGCCGCCGGCGGTGAGCAGGTCCACCCCCACCGCGCCGGGCCGCAGCACCCGTACCGCGGTGCCGTCCCCGACCGGATGGGCGCCCAGCACGGCATGCGGGTCGTGGTGCCGGCCGGACAGCAGCCGCGCGGTGTCGTCGGGCGCCGGACGCGCCTCGGGGAGCGGGATCGGGGCGGTCTGCAGCACGGTCACGGAAGGTCCTCTCGGAGTCGGTGGGGAGCGGGGTCAGCGGCCCCGGGCGAGCCGCTCGACGGCGGCCAGCGGGATCGGCATCCAGTCCGGCCGGTGGCGGGCCTCGTACAGCACCTCGTAGACGGCCTTGTCCGCCTCGAAGGCCCGCAGGACGGCCGGATGGCAGTACGGGTCCACCGGCCCGGCGGCGGCGTAGCCGGCCATGAAGGCGTGCCGGCCGCGCTGCGCCCAGGCCCGCGCCTGCCGGATCCGGCGCAGCCGTCCCGGCGAGAGGCGGGCCGCGCCCGCGCCGTCCTCGCCCTCCTCCGCGAGGACGGCGCCGAGGGCCTGCGCGGCGGCGTACTCGAAGGAGCGGAGCATCCCCGCGACGTCGCGCAGCACCGGCTGGGGCCTGCCCTGGGCGGCGCCCGGGCGCCCGGGCTCGCCCTCGAAGTCGATGACCTTCCAGCCGGTCTGGGTGCGCAGCACCTGGCCGAGGTGCAGGTCGCCGTGGATCCGCTGGCCCTCCAGGCCGCGCCCCTGGGAGGCCGCCCGGGTGAAGTCGTCGTAGATCCCGACGATCCGGGCGGCGTACGGCTGGAGCGCGGGCACCTCCTTGGCCGCCTGCTGGAGGCGGAGGGTGAGCTCGTCGGCGCACCGCACGACCTGGGTCGGTGTCAGCACCCTTCGGGGGAAGGCGTCGGCGAGCAGCCGGTGCATCCGGGCGACGCTGCCGCCGAGGGCCTGCGCGTCGGCACTGAAGCCGCCCAGGCCGCAGGTGTCCTCCCGGCCGCGCAGGCTGTCGGCGGCCTGCCGGACGCCGAGTTCCCATCCGCTGCCGTCGGCGGGCAGGTACTCCTGGAGGACGCCGAGCACGAAGTCGCCCGCGTGCAGCCGCCCCAACAGCCGGGGAGTGTGGGTGGAGCCGGCCTCGGTGAGCGCGGACAGCACCTCGACCTCGGGGTTGTTGCCCGGCTGCGGCTGGCGGAACAGCTTGAGCATCAGCCGATTGCCGTACACCACGGAGGTGTTGCTCTGCTCGGCGTCGAGCAGGCGCGGCTGGAGGCCGGCCGGGACGGCGTCCGGCGCGGTGAGCGTCAGGTGCGGAGGGCGGCCGCGGCCGGTGCGGCCGCGCTCCACCAGCAGGGACATCAGTTCCGGGTCCTCGGTGGCCTCGTAGAGCCACCAGTCGTGCCAGCGGCCGCCGGTGATCCGGCCGATGACCGCGCCGGAGAGGGCGGCGGTCAGCCGGCGGCGGACACCGAGCAGGAGCTGGTAGCGGCGGGAGGCACCGGAGGTGTGCTGGGCGGCGAGCAGGGCGTGGACGAGGACGGCGCCGCCCGGGTGGGCGGTCACCGCGTCGGTGATCGGCCGCAGGTCCTGGAGGCAGCCGCTCTCGTGGGTGAACCAGCGGCGGGTGACCAGCCACGGCAGCAGGACGGGCAGCATCGGGCGGAGCAGTTCGTCGCCCTCCAGCCCGGAGCGCCGTTCGGTCGCCAGGCAGGACTCGCATATCGCGGCGGTGGGCATGGTCAGCCGTCCTGACGGACGGTGAGGAGGTGGGCGGGGCTGTGCGCCGGGTCGAGCCGGACGTAGTTGCGGCCGCCCCAGAGGTAGATCTCGCCGGTGAGTGCGTCGCGCACCTTGGTCTCCTCGGGCAGGTCGAGGGTGACGGTGGCTTCCTGGGTGTGGTGGGGGTCGAGGTTGACGACGGTGATGACGTGGTCCTCGATGCCGTCGTCGGTGGTGGCGCGCTTGGAGTAGGCGATGACCTGGTCGTTGTCGGTCTCGTGGAACTGCAGGTCGCGCAGTTGCTGGAGGGCCGGGTGGCGGCGGCGGAGCCGGTTGAGGGCGGTCAGCAGCGGGGCGAGGGTGTCCTTGCGCGTCCAGTCCCGGGGCCGCAGTTCGTACTTCTCGGAGTGCAGGTACTCCTCCGAGCCGGGGTGCGCGGCCTCGTTCTCGGCGAGTTCGTAGCCGGCGTAGACGCCGTAGCTGGGGGCGAGGGTGGCGGCCAGCACCGCGCGGACCGCGAACGCGCCCCGGCCGCCGTGCTGCAGGTAGCCGTGCAGGATGTCCGGGGTGTTCGCGAAGAAGTTCGGCCGCATCCAGGCCGCCGCGTCCCCGGTCAGCTCGGTCAGGTACTCGGTCAGCTCCTGCTTGGTCGTGCGCCAGGTGAAGTAGGTGTACGACTGGTGGAAGCCGATCTTCCCCAGGGTGTGCATCATCGCGGGCCGGGTGAACGCCTCCGCCAGGAACACCACGTCCGGGTCGGTGCGGGCGATGTCGCCGAGGACCTTCTCCCAGAACACCACCGGCTTGGTGTGCGGGTTGTCGACCCGGAAGATCCGCACCCCGTGGCCCATCCAGAACCGCAGGATCCGCACCGTCTCCTTGACCAGGCCGTCGAAGTCCTGGTCGAAGTTGATCGGGTGGATGTCCTGGTACTTCTTCGGGGGTTCTCCGCGTAGGCGATGGTGCCGTCCGCGCGGTGGCTGAACCACTCCGGGTGCTTGTTCACCCACGGGTGGTCCGGCGAGCACTGCAGCGCGAAGTCGAGCGCGACCTCCAGGTTCAGCCCGGCGGCCTCGGCCACGAAGTGGTCGAAGTCCTCGATCGTGCCCAGGTCCGGGTGGACCGCGTCGTGGCCGCCCTCCGGCGAGCCGATCGCCCACGGCGAGCCCACGTCGTGCGGACCGGCCGTCAGCGTGTTGTCCGGCCCCTTGCGGTGCGCCCGCCCGATCGGGTGCACCGGCGGCAGGTACACCACGTCGAAGCCCATCGCCGCCACCGCCGGCAGCCGCAGCGCCGCCGTCCGCAGCGTCCCCGACACCGGCGGCTGCACCCCGGACGGGTCCACCACCGCACCCTCCGAACGCGGGAAGAACTCGTACCACGCCCCGTACAACGCCCGCCGACGATCCACCTGCAACGGCAACTCCTGCGAAACGGTCAGGAGTTCGCGCAGCGGGTAGCGGGCGAGGACGGCGCCGAGGCGGGGGCGGCGGGTCTCCAGCAGCCGTTCCTCGGCGGGGCGGGAGACGTCGCGCAGGGCGGCGGCGGTGCGCTCCAGCAGGCGGCGGCCGCGGCTCCCGGGGACGCCGGCGGCAGCCCGCTCCAGCAGCTGCGCGCCCTCCTCCAGGACGAGTTCGGTGTCGATCCCGGCCGGGATCTTGATCGCGGCGGTGCGCTGCCAGCTGGCGACCGGGTCGCTCCACGCCTCCACCCGGTACGACCAGCGCCCCGGCACGGTGGGGGTGACCTGCGCACCCCAGCGGTCACTGCCCGGTTCCAGCTCGCGCATCGGCGTCCACGGGCCGCGCCGATTGCCGGGGCCGCGGAGCACCACGTTGGCACCGACGGCGTCGTGGCCCTCCCGGAACACGGTGGCGGTCACCGGGACGCTCTCCCCGGTGACGGCCTTCGCCGGTCTGCGGCCGCCGTCGACGGCCGGTCGCACGTCCTGGACCGGGATCCGCCCGGGACGTTCGGGCCGCTGGTGTACCGGGACGGTCGTCCGACGGCGGTGCGGGGCGCTGGCGGTCATGGCGGGACTCCTCTCGTGGGGGCGGTGCGGCGACGGGCGTCAGGGCCGGGTGCCGCGCCGGGAGATCTGGTCGATGATCGTGCGGGCGAACAGGTGGCAGTGGTTGCCGGTGCGGGCGGTCACCAGGTCGCGGTCGACGACCACGTCCTCGTCCACGAAGACGCCGCCCATGTTGCGCAGGTCGCCGAGCAGGTTGTTGTGGACGACCGCCTGCCGGCCGCGGATCACCGCGGGGATCGGCGCGGCCAGCCACATGCCGTGGCAGATGATGCCCTTGACGATGGCCGGGTCGGCGAACGCCCGGCGCAGGAAGGTCGAGGCCGGCGGCAGCCGGTCCACGTCCTCGGTGTAGCGCAGCCGGTCGGCGACGATCCCGGACGGGACGATCACCGCGGCGTACTCCCGCAGGCCGTACTCGTCGATGTCCTCGAAGGACTCGGTGACCTCGAAGGGCATGCCGTGCTCGTGTCCGCGGAAGACCAGCCGGTCGTTGCCCCACATCCGGCTGAGGAAGTGGACGGTGCCACCTTCCTCGGCGAAGCGGCGCTGGTAGTAGAGGATCTCGGGTTCGTAGAAGTCGCTCTCCATGAGCACGGCGATCTTCCGGCCGTTCAGCTGCACGATCATCAACTCCCCTCTTGTGGGCGGTGGGTCGTCACGCCCGGCCGACCACGAGGTCGATCAGGAACGGGCCGGGGTGGGCGAGGGCGGCGTCGATCGCCGGGCCGACCTGCTCGGGCTTCTCCACCCGGACGGCACGGACGCCGAGCGACTCGGAGAGCGCGGCGAAGTCGATCTCCGGGCGGGTGAGGTCGAAGATCCCGGGGTAGTCGTGCGGTTCGATGCCCTGGGTGCCCCAGTACTGCGTGATGTTGTCGTCGAGCAGCTTGTAGCGCCCGTTGTTGCAGATGACGAACTTGGCGGCGATGCCGTAGCGGGCGGCCGTCCAGAGCGCCTGGACGGTGTACATCGAACCGCCGTCGCCGGTGAAGCCGACCACCGTGCGGTCGGGGTGGGCGAGTTTGGCGCCGATCGCGCCGGGGATGCCGACGCCCAGCGAGCCGCCGCGGGTCTGGAACCACTCCCCCGGCGTGTTCGGCGGCAGGTAGCGGAAGAGGCCCGGGAGCTGGTCAGCGCCTCGTCGAAGAGGACCGCCCCGGCGGGCAGCCGGTCGGCGAGCGCGCGGCCGAAGGCGGCGGCGGTCAGCGGCAGGCCGCCGGCCTCGTGGTCGTCCCGGGCCACCGCCTCGACCAGGGCGGACGCCTTCTCCCGGCCCCAGCGGGCCAGCCGCTCGGCGGCCCGGCGGGCCTGCTCGGAGCCGGCCCGGCGGCCGATCGCGTCGGCGAGCAGGCCGAGCGAGCGGCGGGGGTCGGCGACGATGCCGAGGTCGACCGGGAAGTTCTTGGCGATCGCGCCGCTGTCCAGGTCGACGTGGACGACCGGGGCACCCGGCGCGAACACCCCGTCCAGCGCCGGGAACACCTCCGGCAGCACGTAGGTGCCGACCACCAGCACCGCGTCGGCGGCCGCGGTGACCCGGCTGCTGACGGAGCCGAACATGTGGCCCAACTGCCCCCGGTAGGCGGGGTGGTCGACCGGCAGGTTGACCTCGGCCCAGTCCGCGCCCCACACCTCGGCGCCCCACACCTCGGCCAGCCGGGCGAGTTCGGCCTGCGCGCCGGAGAAGTGCACCCCGTCGCCGGCGATCACCAGCGGCCGCTGTGCACCGGCCAGCAGCTCGGCGGCCCGCTCGACCGTCTCCGGCGCGGGCAGGGAGGTGGTGACCGGGTAGCTCGTCGGCACCACGGCCTCGTCGGTGAGGCCGTCCAGCACGTCGGCCGGCAGCACCACCAGGACCGGCCCGTACGGCGGGGCGCCGGCGGTCTTGAAGGCCCGGCGCAGCACCCTCAGCGTGGAGTTGGGGTCGACCACCCGGGTCGCCCACTTGGTGACCGGCTCGGCCATGGCCACCAGGTCGGCGGCCATCTGGGCCTCCATGGCGTCGTACGCGAGGCCGGCCTCGCCGACCACCACGACGAGCGGGGCGTGGCCGCGCATCGCCTGGTAGAGCATGCCGATGCCGTTGCCGAGCCCGACGCCGGAGTGCAGCTGGATCAGGGCGGGCTTGCGGGTGGCGCGGGCGTAGCCGTCCGCGAGGCCGACGACGGCGGCCTCCTGGAGGGCGAGCACGTACTCGATCTCGGGGAATCCGCGCAGCTCGTCCAGGAAGCCCTGCTCGACCGTCCCGGGGTTGCCGAACATGTACGGGACGCCGTCGGCCTTGAGCTGTTCGAGCATCGCCACGCGGGCGGGCCTGCTGGCCATGGTCTGTTTCTCCTTCGGGTCGTCGGTGGTCGTCCGGTCGCCGCCGGCCCGGGGGCGGGACGCATCCCGTCCCGCCCCCGGGGGACGGCGGTGCGTCAGCTGGTGAAGCCCCACTGGCGCAGGCCGTGCTCCAGCACCTCGACCAGCTTCCGGCCGGTCAGGTAGGAGTCGGGGGTGGAGCGCCCGGTGATGAAGGGGTAGTCGACGATGACCGACGTCTCCTTGCCGAAGTTGCCGTGGAAGGCGCCCTCGGGTGCGGTGGCGTCGCGCAGGATGTACTCCAGCGGGTACGGCGGCGGCCCGATCACGAAGTCGGTGCCCATGAAGCCGGTGCCGTCCTTGTAGTCGTACTCGATGCAGTGACCGGTGACGTGCTTGTTGCGCAGGATGCTCACCCGGTCGTCCTGCTCGCGGGCGAACGCCAGCGCCGCCACGCCGTAGCACTCGGCGGCGATCGGCAGGTCCAGCGCGTGGAACGCCAGGATCAGATCGTGCACCCGCCAGTTGTTGGCGAGGTCGACGATCGGACCGCTGCCGCCGACGATCAGCAGCGCGTCGTAGCGGGCCGCGATCTGCTCCTGGACGTGCTCGCGGCGGGTGTTGTAGCCCTCCCAGGCGCGCAGGAAGTCGCTGCGGCTGCGGTACGGCCGGTCCGGCAGCCAGGACGACAGGTCGAGCGGGTCGTCCAGCCGGTCGGAACGGTCGAGCAGCCGCACCTTCTCGGCCATCTCGGTGCTGGTGACCGAGCGGCCCAGCGGGGGTCGATGTACTCCGGGTCCATGCTGGGCGGCAGGGCCGCGGCCCGCTTGCCGGTCGGGGTCGCGAACGTGACCTCGTAGCCGGCCCGGTCGAAGGTCTCCAGCGGTCCGACGAGTTCCTCACCCCAGTAGCCGTACTCCGAGAGCACGACCAGGATTCGCTTCTTCGCCATCGGCGGTTTTCTCCTATCGACTGGCTGGTAATTCCAGCCGGATACCGCGGCAGGACGCCTGCGGCAGTTCTGTCTAACAGCCGATCCGAATTCCGCGCCAGATCCCCCGGCGCACTCCGGGGACCTTTCGAAGTCGGGCATAGGACTTCGGCATGTTCATCGCAGGAACGGTGCTGGTCAGGCGAGTTGCCGAAGAATGGCAGGTGACTTCCCACAGTGCCGACCCGCCGGTCCGATCTCGTTGACGCTCCCGGCGGGCGGATTCTAGCGTCCTTCCCAGACCGCGCACACGAATAGCGGAAAGGGGATCGGCAATGGCCGGCGCAACCTTCGGACAAGGTCCGGAAATCAAGGAATTCGCCCAGGAGTGGTTCGATCTGCTGAGCCGTCACGACCCGGTCGGCACACTCCTGCCACTGGTCGCGGACGAAGGCCTGGAGATGGCCTTCCCCGAGCGGACGCTCCGCTCCCACGACGACTTCCGGGACTGGTACACCGTGGTCGGCGAGGCGTTCGCCGACCAGACCCACACCCTGGAGTCCTTCGACTCCCGGGAGCAGGACGGCCTGGTCGACATCGAACTGGTCGTCGTCTGGGCCGCGCAGCACCTCGCCGACGACGCGTTCCGGGTCTTCCGGGTCGAGCAGAGCTGGCAGCTGCGGCGCGACGCCGGCACCGGCGCCCTGCGCATCCTCCGCTACCGGGTCGGCGCCCTGACCCCGGTCGGGGACGCCGGCTGATGGCGGCCGACTTCGTCGTGGTCGGCGCCGGGTCGGCCGGCGGCGCACTGGCCGCCCGGCTCAGCGAGGACGGCGCCCACCGGGTCGTCCTGCTGGAGGCCGGCGGCTGGCCGGAGCGCGAGGAACTGCACCGCACCGACGCGGACGCGGTCCTCTCGCTGCTCACCGCCGACTGGAGCCCGAGCATCGACTGGGGGTACGCCACCGAGCCCGAGCCGGGCCTCGGTGGGCGGCAGGTCCCGATCGCCCGCGGCCGGGTGGCCGGCGGGTGCAGCGCGGTCAACGCGCTGATGTGGGTGCACGGCAGCCCCCGGGACTACGACGGCTGGCGCGACCTCGGCAACCCCGGCTGGGGGTACCAGGACGTGCTGCCGTACCTGCGGCGGGCCGAGAACTGGGCCGGGGCACCCTCGCCCCGGCGCGGCACCGGCGGCCCGGTGGCGGTCACCGCACCGGAGCGGCCGAGCCGGCTGGCCCGCGCCTTCGTCGACGCGGCCGCCGAACTCGGCTACAGCACCGGCGACACCGACTACAACGCCGGCCGGCAGGAGGGCTTCGGCTTCCACTACCAGCACACCCGGACGGCGGACGGGCGGCGGTCCTCGACCGCCACCGCCTACCTGCGCCCGGCGCTCGGCCGCCCGAACCTCACCGTCGAGACCGGCGCCCAGGCGACCCGGCTGCTGCTGGAGGGCTCCCGGGTGGTCGGCGTCGAGTACCTGCTCGGCGGACGGCCGCACCGGCTGCGGGCCGAGCGCGAGGTGATCGTCTGCGCCGGCGCGTTCGAGAGCCCGAAGCTGCTGATGCTGTCCGGCATCGGCCCCGCCGACCGGCTGCGCGCCCTCGGCATCCCGGTGGTGCAGGAGCTGCCCGGGGTCGGCGAGAACCTCCAGGACCACCTGTTCGCCCCGGTCTGCTACGAGTCGCTGCGCTACTTCCCGGACGACTCGCCGCTCTCCGAGGCGGGCCTGTTCACCCGCAGCGGCGCGGCCGGCCCCGGGCACGGACCGGACCTCCAGTTCACCTTCGGGCCGGTGAAGTTCCTGCCGGCCGGCTCCCCCGACGAGTTGTGGGAGGGGCCCGGGTTCACCTTCGCGCCGATCGCACTGCTGCCCGCCGCCCGCGGCGCCGTCACCCTGCGCGACACCGACCCGCTGTCCAACGCCGTGGTGCGGGCCGGGTACCTGGACGAGCCCGCCGACCTCCAGGTGCTGGTGGAGGGCGTCGAGCTGGCCCGGGAGCTCGCCCGCACCGCACCGTTCGACGAGTTCCGCGGCGAGGAGTACGGCCCCGGCAAGGAGGCCTCGACCGCCGCGGAGCTGCGCGCCTACGTGCGCGCCAACGCCACCACGCTCTGGCACCCCGCCGGCACCTGCCGGATGGGGACGGGGCCGGAAGCCGTGGTCGGGCCCGACCTCCGGGTCCACGGCATCGACCGCCTGCGGGTCGCCGACGCCTCGGTGATGCCGGTGATCACCGCCGGCAACACGCACGCCCCCAGCGTCATGATCGGCGAGAAGGCCGCCGATCTGATCCTCCGTTGACCGAACAAGGAGAGCCCCGATGACAGACCGGCAGGACGCCCTCGACCTGTACCACCGCTTCCTCGACGCGCTGAATCGCAACGACCCGCAGGGCGTCGCCGAGGTGGTCGACCCGGCGTTCGTCGACCACCACCCCGGCTTCGACATCAGCAGCCTGGCGACCTACCAGCAGGCGATCAAGGAGGTCCACGAGTCGCTCGACCTGCGCGGCGAGCTGGAGGAGGCGTTCACCGCCGGGGACCGGGTCGTCACCCGGGTGCGGCTCACCGGCACCCACCGCGGCGAGGTGCTCGGCATCCCCGCCACCGGACGCCCGGTCGCCTGGACCACCACCGAGATCTGGCGCGCCGAGGACGGCCGGCTGGTCGAGCGCTGGGCCCAGGACGACCTGCTCGGCCTCAAGGAGCAGCTCGCCCGCGGCGCCGAGAACGTCGCCGTGGTGCAGCAGGTCAGCGACGCCGTCAACGCGCACCGCTACGACGACCTGGACGCCCTGTTCGGCCCCACCTTCCGGGACAACAACCCGGCCTGGAGCGTGGCGAGCCTCGCCGAGCTCAAGGGCATCATCGTGGCCGCGCACGAGGCGCTGGACTTCCACGCCCACCTGGACGCGCTGTACCCCGCCGACCCGGACAAGGTGATCATGCACATCACCTTCACCGGCCGGCACGTCGGCCCGTTCTTCGGCATCGAGCCGACCGGACGCGAGGTCAGCTGGACCAGCCTGGAGGTCTACCGGCTGGAGGACGGCAAGGTCGTCGAGCGCTGGGTGCAGGCCGACACGGCCGGCCTGATGCGCCAGATCGGCGTCGAGCTCCCGTAGGACGGCGCCGGCACCACCACCGCGCAGCACCCCCACCGATCGCAGGAGGAAACCGATGGACACCAGGGACGTCGTGGACCGGTACTACGAGCTGGCCAACGCCGGCGACTGGGACCCGTGGTGCGACCTGTTCTCGTCCGGCACCGTGATGGACGAGCAGCTGGCCGGCCACGTCGAGGGCCGGGAGACCCTGCGCGACATGATGCGCGGATTCCCGGACATGTACGCGGAGTTCGCCAACAAGCCGGTGCACGTCGTCATCGACGGCGAGCAGGCCGCGGTGGTCTCGCACATCACCGGCCGGACCAACAGCGGCATCGAGATCGAGGCGGAGGTGTGCAACTACTTCCGGATCGTGGGCGGCGAGATCGTCTACATGGCGAACTTCCACGACAGCGCACCGTTCGCCCCGGTGCTCGGGAAGTGAGGCCGCGATGACCGCACCCGCATCGCTGCGCTGGGCGCACGTCGGCCTGAACTGCCGTGACCAGGCGGCCACCGAGGAGTTCTACACCCGCTGGTTCGGCTTCCGCCGGGCCCGGGTGGTGTCCGGCGACGGCTGGACGGTGCTCTTCCTGCGCCGCGGCGAGGCCTGGCTGGAGCTGTTCGGCAGCGACGCCGAGCCGGCGCCGGCCGCAAGGACGACGGCCCGGCCAACCCCGGCACCGTCCGGCACCTGGCCTTCCAGGTCGACGACGTGGACGCCTTCCTGGCCGGGGCGGACGGCGAACTGCCGATCTCCCTGGGCCCGCTGGGCTTCGACGAGTACATCCCGGGCTGGCGGACGGTCTGGGTCACCGACCCGGACGGTGTCGTCATCGAGGTCAGCCAGGGCTACACCGACCAGTCCCCGGAGGAGCTCGGCCGACCCGCCTGACCCGGTGCGGTCGGCCCGTCGGCGGAGCGGTACCCGCGGGCGGGCCGGCCGCCGTCAACGGCCGTGCCACGCAGAGAGGGTGAAGCGATGTTCCACCACCACCACGGCCCGTCGGCCGACGGGATCCGCACCCGGGCCACCTGGGCCGAGCTGTTCTACGACATCGTGCTCGCGTTCGGGGTCAGCCAGACCACGCACATCCTGGCGCGCTCCCCCAGCTGGGCGACGTTCGGCGAGGCGCTCCTGGTGCTCACCCCGCTCTGGTGGGCCTGGGTGGATGTCGCCCTCGCCGTCAACATGGTCGAGGAGACCCATGTCGAGCGCCTGCTGCTGCTCGCCGCGGGCCTGGCCACGTACGGGATGGGGGTGGCCGCCCCGCACGCGCTGACCGGCCACGCCGAGGCCGCGCTGTTCGCCGGCTCCTACCTGCTGCTGCGGCTGCTGATGGGCGAGGCGACCCGCCGCGACCGGCCGTTCGCCCGGACGATCCACCCGTACGCGGCGGGCGTCGCGTTCGCCCTCGCGCTGACCGCCGGGGCCTTCATGAGCCCGCCGGCCCGGGCCGCGGTGTGGGCCGCCGCGATCCTCTCCGAGGCGGTGCTCCCGGCGCTGTCCAGCCGGCGGCTGCACGGCATGACCTACAGCGCCGCCCATCTGCCCGAGCGGTTCGGCCTGTTCATCATCATCGCGCTCGGGGAGAACCTCCTGACCGTCGGCTCGGGGGCGTCCGCGCGGGCGCTCACCGGCGCCCTGATCGCCACGCTGGTGCTCAGCTTCGTGATCGGCGGCGCGCTGTGGTGGCTGTACTTCCACCTCGCCGCACCGGCCGTCGAGCACTCGATGCGCACCCACCACACCCCCGGCACGGTCGTCCGCGACGTGCTCAGCTACGGCCACCTGCTGCTCGTCACCGGCCTGCTGCTGGTCGCCGTGGGCACCGCCCGGACGGTCGCCCGGCCGACCGGGATCTCGCACGACCTGTCCACCGTCCTGCTGCCGGTCGGCGCCGCGATCTTCGCACTGACCTTCGGCTACACCCGCTGGCGGATGTTCGGCGCCGCCTCGGCGACCCGGGTCGGCGCCGGCCTGTGCCTGCTCGGACTGGCGGCCGGCGCGCCGTTCCTGCCCGCCATCGCCACCCTGGGCGCGACCGCCGTCCTGCTGGTCGCCGTCAACGGCCTGGAGCACTGGCTGGTGGCCACCGGGCGCAGCGTCCCGCTGCTGTTCCAGCGCTCCGCGCAGCGGCCCCGGCCCTCCGCGGACCGCCTCTCCGGGTAAAGAGAACAACGAAGTTGACGCAATGTCAGGCAACAGCTCCCACAGTGTGCGACCGAGCGGCCGGCACGGGAACCGGCACCCGCCGACTCGTTAGCGTTTCCGGTGGAAGAAGAGCCCCCGACGACCGGTCCGCGGCCCACCGCCCGACCGGCGCGGCGGCGGATCGGGACAAGGGTGGCCACGACCCCGGGCACATCCGGCAGCTGCCGATCACCCCGTCCGCTCGACGTGCACCGAAACCCCTGCGAAACGAGGTCCCGTGAATCCTCGAAACCCCACCCCCGCCCTGTCCGCCCTCGCCCTCGGCTACTTCAGCCTGGGCACCACCTCGCTCGCCGTCGTCGGCCTCAACGCGCCGATCGGCAAGAGCCTGCACGTCGCCCCGGCCAGCGTCGGCCTGCTGGTCACCGTGTTCGCGCTCACCTTCGCGGTGGCCGCGCCCACCGCGCCGGCGCTGCTGCGCACCATGGACCGCAAGAAGGTCCTGCTGCTGGGACTCGCCCTGCTGACCGTCGGCGGTGCGCTCAGCGCCCTCGCCCAGGGCTACGGCACCATGGTGGCGACCCGGGTGCTCGGCGCCCTCGGCGCCGCGGTCTTCGGACCCGCCTCCTCGGCCGCCGGTGCGGCGATCGTCGCGCCGGAGCGACGGCACCGCGCCCTGGCCACCGTGTTCGGCGGCATGACCGCCGCGTCGGTGCTCGGCGTCCCGCTGGCGTCGTTCCTGGGCTCCACGCTCAGCTGGCGGCCCGCCCTGCTGGGCGTCGCCGTGCTGTCCGCGGTCGCCCTGGTGCTGGTCGCGGTGCTGGTGCCGGACATCCCGGCCGGCGAACCGCCCACCGCCCAGGCGTACCGGGCCGCGCTGCGGACCCCGGGCGCGCTGCCGACGGTGGCGACCACCCTGCTGTTCATGGCTGCCCAGTTCACCGTGTACGCGGTGGCGGGTGCCTACCTGGCCGCCCGGTTCGGCGCCTCGGCGGGCATGGTGTCGGGCACCCTGATGGCGTTCGGCATCATCGGCGTGCTCGGCAACGGGCTGGCTCCCCGGATCAGCGAGCGGCTCGGCGGCACCCGGACGATCACCGTCTCGCTGACCGGTCTCGGCGTGGCGCTGGCGGCGCTGGTCGTCACGCCGAGGGCGGCGGTCGCCGGTCTGCTGATCTTCGCGGTCTGGGCCTTCTTCAGCCAGATGTACCAGGCGCCGCAGCAGGCCCGGCTGATCGCCATCCTGCCGTCCCACCCGGGGCTGATCCTGGCCCTCAACGCGGCCGCGCTCTACCTGGGCATGAGCCTGGGCAGCCTGCTCGGCTCGACGTTCCTGGCGCCGGTGGGCGCCACCTGGCTGCCGGGCGTGGCCCTGCTGCTCCTGTTCGCGGCCGGCGGCACCCAGCTGCTGTCCGGGCGCGCCACCAAGACCCCGGAGCCGGCTCCCGCCGCGCGTCCGGTCCCCGCACCGTCCAACTCCTGACGAAACGGAAGAGTCAACGATGTCCGCAGAGAACAAGCAGCTGGTGACGGACTACCTGGAGAACGTCTGGAACCAGGGCAAGGTCGACGAGGCCGACCAGTACCTGGCCGCCGGACTCGTCCAGCACAACCCGAACCTCCCCGACGGGATCTCCCCGCTGACCACCTTCATCGCCGGCTTCAGGACCCAGGTCCCCGAGGGCCGGTTCGAGATCCGTCGGATCGCCGCCGACGGCGACCTGGTCTTCACCCACAGCCACTTCACCGCGCAGGACGGCGACCGCGGCATGGCCGTGGTGGACGTCTTCCGGATCGAGGACGGCCGGATCGCCGAGCACTGGGACGTCACGACCGATGTCCCGGAGAACACCGCGAGCGGTCACCCGATCGTCTGACCCCGCCCCCGCTGCCCGGAAGCCCCGACCTGCTTCCGGGCAGCACCCTTCCCTGCGGCCCCGTCCGGCCGCGCCCATCCCCGGAGGCGCCATCGTGACCCCCATCGACCGACAGACCATCCTCATCACCGGAGCGACCGACGGCCTCGGCCGGGCCATGGCCGCGCAACTCGCGGCCCAGGGCGCCACCCTGGTGCTGCACGGCCGCAGCAAGGACAAGGGCGAGGCCCTGGTCGAGGAGCTGCGCGCGAAGACCGGGAACGACCGGATCAGCTACCTGCTGGCGGACTTCGCGCGGCTCTCCGACATCCACCGGCTGGCGGACGAGGCCGGCGCCCTCGACCGGCTGGACGTGCTGGTGAACAACGCCGGCATCGGCGTCGAACTGGACCGCCAGGAGAGCTGGGACGGCCACGAGCTGACCTTCCAGGTGGACTACCTGGCCGCGTACGTGCTGGCGGTGCGGCTGGCCCCGCTGCTCGTCCGCTCGGCGCCGGCCCGGATCGTCAACGTCAGCTCGGCCGGCCAGGCGCCGGTCAACTTCGACGACGTGATGCTGCGCCGCCGCTGGGACGGCGTCCAGGCCTACTGCCAGGCCAAGCTCGCCCAGGTGATGCTGACCGTCGACCTCGCGGCGGCGCTGGAGGGCACCGGGGTCACGGTGAACGCCCTGCACCCGGCGTCCTACATGCCGACCAAGATGGTGGTGGGCCTCTTCACGCCGCAGAGCACCGTCGCGGACGGCGTGCGGCACACGCTGCGGCTGGTGACCGACCCGTCGCTGGACGGGGTCACCGGCCGGTACTTCGACCGCTCGACGGAGGCCCGGGCCAGCAGTCAGGCGTACGACAGCGCGGCCCGGGCCCGGCTGCGGTCGATCAGCGAGGAGCTGACCGGGGTGCCGTTCCCGTACGCCGCCTGACCGTGCGGCGACGCGGTGGGGGCGGGCCCGGCCGGGCCCGCCCCCACCGCGTCGCCGGCTCAGCCGGTGGCCGAGCTGCCGTCCTCGCCGCGCTCCCGGGCCAGGCCGTGCAGCAGGTCGTAGCCGAGGGCCGCGGAGGCCAGCGTCACGTGGTGGTGCCAGCCGCGGAAGGAGCGGCCCTCGAAGTCGCCGAGGCCGTAGTCGCGGTGCAGCCGCTCGAAGTCGGCGGCGGCCCGGCCGCGCAGCTCGGCGAGGGCCACCAGCTCGGGCAGCCGCTGCACCGGCAGGTTGGTCACCCAGTAGGTGCGCGGCTGGGAGCGTCCGAACGGCCACTCCACCACCAGGTGCCGGGCCGCGGCCGGCCCGCCCGCGCCGCGCCGCCCGGCGGTGAGCGGCGCCACCACGAACTGCGAGTGGCGGGCCCGGGCGTCCGGGGCGTCCCGCCAGGCCAGCACCGCGCGCTCGCCCTGCGGCCCCAGCTCGTCGGCGAGTTCGGCCGCGCGGCGGCGGACCGCGGCCGGCGCCCGGTGCACCCGGTGGGCGAGCGGGACGGCGCGGTGGGCGCCGCCGGCGCCGGCCTGCAGCACGGTCGCGGCGCCGGTCTGCACCAGGTACCCGAGGCCGCGCTCCTCCAGGCCCACCAGCAGCGGCTCGACCTCCGTCTCGTGGCTCCAGTCCGCGAGCACCGGCGCGAGCGGGACGTCCCACTCCCCCAGCATCTCGTCGAGCGAGTCGAGCACCAGGCGGTGCCGGGGCAGGCACCGGACGCCGTCCGGCACGTGCGCCTGGCTGCGCAGCTCCTCGTCGGCGTCCCAGTGCCGCGGCAGCACCAGCTGCCAGTTGACCGGCTGGCTCCCGTGCTGCGACACCAGCGAGGTGGCGACCGCGAGCTGGCAGTTCATCATCCGGCCCTGGCGGGGCACGAACTGCCGGGCCACACCCGCCGAGCGGGTGCCGTTCTTGGGGAACACCACGTCCTGGACGGACCAGGCCTGCGGCGGGGCCGCGGCGCCCACGAGTTCGGCCAGCCGGCGGCGGACGTCGCCCGCCTCCCAGGTGCTCTGGTTGACGAACTGCTGGATCGGTTGGACCGTCCGGCGGCCCAGCACCTGTTCGGAGATCGCGGCGGGTGTCTTGCGCCCCGGTGTCTGGAGCAGCCCCCGCAGGTACACCTCGCCCCAGCGGCGCTGGTCGGAGCGGGCGAAGTCGGCGAAGAGGTCCTGGCAGTACGCGGAGAGGCCGTCCTGCCGCAGGGCCGCACGCGGTGAACGGAGGTTCGAGATCATGGGCACGGTCGGTCCTTGGGTGAGTGCGGGCACGATGGCGGTGGGCGGCCCCTGCCCCCGCCGGGCGGTGGCCGGCGGGGGCAGGGTCACGGCGGTCAGTCCGTGCTGCAGCGGCTGTCCTCGTCGATCAGGAACGCGTCGGTGGCCAGCAGCGCCCGGGTGACCTCCGGCAGGGTGCAGCCGACGATCACGAAGTCGACGTCGAGGCCGATCTTGGTGCGCTGGAAGAGGAGTTCGTTGATGGCCGGCCTGGCGAGCTCGGTGACCTGGCAGAGGTGGAACTCCACCCGCCGGGGCTCCACCGACAGCGCCTCGGTCAGGCAGCGGCGGAACTTGTCGAGCTCCTCACGGTCGATCACGCCCTCGCAGTGGATGTGCGCGGTGCGGCCGTCGAAGTCGCTGGAGACCCGCAGCCGCATGTCGACCGGCTCGATCTCCACCCGCACCCGCAGCGGCCTGCTGCTGACGGGCAGCCGGACGGTGAGCTGCTTGGCGTCGAAGTCCTCGTGGCGCTCGTCGTCGATCCACACCCGGGACAACTGGACGGTGCCGTACGGCAGCAGGTCGGGCGCGACGCGCAGCACGTGGTCGGGGAAGGCCCCGGGCTGCGGGCGGAAGTGCAGCGTGAGCGGGGCGGAGCCGACCAGCAGCCCGGTGTAGGTGGCCGCCAGGTAGCAGAGCTCCAGCGAGTGGTAGCCCGCCATCGAGTGGCTGCCCTTGAGCCGCTCGGTGCCGACCAGGTACGGAATGCCGTTGGCCAGCACGTTGAAGTAGACGCCGCCGTCGTCGTAGTCGAGGAAGAAGGCGTTGTGGAAGGCGGCGGCCTCACGGGCCAGCCGGCGGTGCTCCGGGTCACCGGTGACGCCGGCCAGGATCAGGTACGCCAGGATCGCCTGCTCCTGCTGCCACCAGGCCTTGCGGTCGTGCCAGACCAGGTGGTGCAGGCCGGTGTCCGGGTCGGCGACGCGCTCGACCACGTCGTACCAGCCGCCGCGCTGCTGGTCGCTGCCGACGGCCGGCATGATCTCGGCGATCCGCTCGGCGAGGGCCGCGTACTCGGGCTTGTCGCGCAGGGCGCGGATCCGGGTCAGGTTCCAGGCGATCTTGAGGTTGTGGCCGACGACGGCGCGGTCCTGCTGCCAGCCCCAGGTGCGGTCGGGGCTCCAGTCCTCGTGGAAGCGCTCCTGCACGAACGGGCTGTTCGGCTCGTCCGGGAAGCGCGCCACGATGGTGTCGGCGGTCTCCTCCAGGAGGTCCGCGAAGTCCTCGCGGCCGGTGGCGAGGTAGGCGTTGATCAGGTAGGCCGGTGCGTGGTCGCCGACGGAGTTCCAGTTCTTCCGGGAGCGGTTGCGGCCCAGCGAGTCGGCCCGGGGGTCCATGGTGATCGGGTCGAGGTGGGAGAAGAAGCCGCCGCGGACCTCGTCGCGGAAGTGGCGCTGGAACAGCTCGACCGTCCGGTCGATGTCGGAGAGGATCCGCGGGTCGCCGGTGATCCGGTAGGTCTGGGTGGGGCCGGCCAGGGCGTAGATCTGCTCGTACATCGGGACGGCGTCGAAGTCGTCGCCGAACTCGGAGGCGAAGACCTTGCGCTGGCCGTTCTCGCCGATGTCGACGCCGTGGTACCAGTACACGACGCCCTCCTCGTCGTCGGCGACCTGCATGTGCTCGCGCAGGTACTCGGTGCCGGACTCGGCGGCGGCCAGGAAGCGCTCCTCGCCGGTCAGCAGGAATGCGGTGGCCAGCCCGTAGACCATCCGGGAGATGGTGTCGGTCTCCTGACGGACGTCGTCACCCGCGAAGTCCGGCAGGTGGGTGCCGCCGAGCGTCAGCTTCGTCCGGAAGTCGCGCCAGTCGTAGCGGCCGTCCGGGCCGGGTCCCTGCGGGAAGTGCCCGCGCAGGTAGAAGTCGGCGATCTCGCCGGCCTGCTGGACCCACCAGGCCGGGTCCTCGAACACGTAGCTGCCGCGGCTGGTCTCCGGGAAGACGATCTGGCGGGCCTCGATCCGCTCGCCGCCGTCCCACTGGTAGAAGAGCCCGTAGACGAAGACGTAGCGGCCCTCGGCGAGCATGTCGCGGGTGGCGTCGCCGGTGTCGCGCGGCTCGTCGCCGAGGTTGCGGACGATCTCGGAGCCGAGCAGGCCGTTCAGGTGGATGGTGAACTCCCGGCCGTCCGAGGTCCGCAGGCCGAACCGGTCGTGCCCGGGCTCGTAGGCGGTGACGTACCCGGCGATGCTGTCGGAGTAGGTGCGCCGGGTCTGGGGTGTGGTCATCGGTGGGTTCCTCCCGAGTCGGGCAGCGCCGCCAGGACGACGACGCTGCGGCCCTGGGCGTGGTGGGTCGGGCCGGGCACGGGGACGCCGGCCTCCGGGGCGAGGACGTCCTCGCCGGCCGCGGCCGCGGTGTCCACCAGACGGGTCCAGCGGTGCCCGTCGACGGCCGGCAGTTCGAAGTCCAGGCCCAGGTGGAACATGTTGAGAATGACGTGCAGGTCGGGGTCGCCGTCGAAGCCGGCGAGGGTGAGGGCGAGCACCCGGGCGTGCGGGTCGTCCCAGCCGGGCTGCTCCAGCACGGTGCCGTGCCAGGTGACGTCGGGCAGTCCGCGCTCGTTCGTCCGGCCGGAGAAGAACCGGGCCTCCCGCAGGGCGCGGTGGCGCTTGCGCAGCGCGATCATCCCCTGGAAGAAGGCGCGGACCTCGGTCTCCTTCTCGGCCTGCTCCCAGTCCAGCCAGGAGACCTCGTTCTGCTGGCAGTAGGCGTTGTTGTTGCCGCCCTGGCTGTTGCGGAACTCGTCGCCGGCCAGGATCATCGGCACGCCCCGGCTGAGCAGCAGCAGCGCCGCGTGGTTCTTGATCTGCCGCACCCGCAGCTTCTCGACGTCCTCGGCGTCGCTGGGCCCCTCGACGCCGCAGTTCCAGCTGAAGTTCTCGCCCGCGCCGTCGGCGCCGGCCTCCCCGTTCGCCCAGTTGTGCTTCTCGTCGTAGCTCACCAGGTCGTTGAGCGTGAAACCGTCGTGGCAGGTGATGAAGTTGACGCTGTTGGTGGGGAGTTCGCCGTCCTTGCCGAAGAGGTCGCGGGAGCCCCCGAGCCGGTCGGCGACGGTGCCGACCAGGCCCGCGTCGCCGCGGACGAACTGCCGCACGTCGTCCCGGTACGGGCCGTTCCACTGCGACCAGCGCTTCCCGGGGAACCGGCCGACCTGGTACAGGCCGCCGCCGTCCCACGGCTCCGCGATGATCTTCGACTCGGAGAGGATGCCGGACAGCTCGATGCCCCAGAGCACCGGCGGCACGTCCATCTCGTACCCCTCGGCACCGCGCGAGAGCTCGGAGGCGAGGTCGAACCGGAAGCCGTCCACGTGGTGCTCGGTGACCCAGTACTCCAGGCACTCGATGATGAACTTCGCCACCGCCGGATGGTTGGCGTTGACCGCGTTGCCGCAGCCGGTGAAGTCCATGTAGTGGCGCCGGTCCTGCGGCCAGAGGTGGTAGTAGACCTCGTTGGCCTGCCCCCGGAAGCTGATCGTGGGGCCGTGCTCGTTGCCCTCCGACGTGTGGTTGAAGACCACGTCCAGGATGACCTCGATGCCGGCCCGGTGGAGTGCCTTCACCATGTCGCGGAACTCGGTGATGTGGGTGCACTCGCACGGGTCCGAGCAGTACCCGGTGTGCGGGGCGAAGAAGCCGAACGGGTCGTAGCCCCAGTAGTTGTGCAGCGGGGTGCCGTCCGGACCGACCCGGAGCACCTGCCGGTCGTCGAAGTCGAACACCGGCAGCAGCTCGACCGCGGTGATGCCGAGCTCCTTCAGGTACGGGATCTTCTCGACCACCCCGCTGAACGTCCCGGGGTGCCGCACGCCGGAGGTCGGCGAGGCGGTGAGGCCCCCGACGTGCACCTCGTAGAGGACGGTGTCGGCGAGCGGCGTGCGCAGCGGCTCGTCGCCCTCCCAGTCGTAGCCCTCCAGGTCCACCACCATGCTGCGCATCGACCAGGCGCAGTTGTCCTCCGGCCCCAGCGCCCGGGCGCGGTCCCAGAGCGAGTTGACGTTGGCCCGGGCGTACGGGTCGAGGAGCACCTTGCGGGGGTTGAAGAAGGTGCCCGACTCCCGGGTGCGGCGCGGGCCGTCGACCCGGTAGGCGTACACCTGGCCGGCGGTCAGGCCGGTGAGGTGGCAGTGCCAGAAGTGGTAGCTGCGGTGGCGCTCCGGGTCGAGCGACACGACCCGGCTCGGCGCCAGGTCCTCGTAGTGGTCGAACAGCAGCAGCTGGACCCGGGTGGCGTGCTCGGAGAACAGCGAGAAGTTGACACCCTCCCGGTCGAGGGTGGCGCCCAGCGGCTGGGGGCGGCCGGGGCGGACCTCCGCCGCCGCGACGGCGGAGCTGCGGGCTGCCTGGCGTTCGGTCATGCGCGTCGTCATTCCTCTGCGGCCGGCGGGTCGGGGGCTCGGGGTTTCGGGGCGGCGGCTGCGGGGGCGGGTCAGCCGACCGGCGTGCGGTCGCCCAGCAGCGCGGCGAAGGCCTCCGGCCAGCGGGTCGCCGCGAAGCCGGGCTCGTTGAAGATCTCGAACGTGACGCCGTCGGCCGCCCGGTGGTAGAGCGCCTGGACGCAGGCCTCGGCGACGTCCTCGCGGGCGACCTGGCCGAAGCCACGGTCGCCCTGCTCCAGCCGCACCCGGGCGCCGCCCGGCAGGTCGGTCAGCCAGCCGGGCCGGACGACGGTGTACGGCAGGCCGGAGCTGCGGACGGCCTCCTCGCCGGCGAGCCGCCAGTCCAGCACCCGGCCGTAGGCGTTCAGCGGGTGTGTGCGGTGGGTCGCGTGGATCTGGCTGACGAGCACCACGCGCGGCCGGTTGCCGCCCTGCGTCGCGGCGGCCAGGGCGTGCAGCACGCCCTGGTGGACGGTGGTCTCCGGCCGGTCCGGTCCGCTGTCGTCCGTCCCGGGCTCCACGCAGTAGACCAGGGCGGCGCTGCGGGCCAGCGGTTCGCCGAGGCTCTCGGGTTCACGTACGTCGGCGCGGTGGAACACCGCGCCGGGCGGCAGGCTGCGGCGGGCGCTCTGCACGCTCCGGCCGACGACGCGTACCTGTTCACTCCGGTCCAGCAGGCGCTGCACGATGAGGCGGCCGAGCCTGCCGGCGCCGCCGAGCACGACCACGGGGCTGTCCATCACTTCCTCCATCGGGAGTTCGGGTGCGGTGCGCGGGCGGGTGCTCAGACCCAGCGCAGGATGTCGTCGGAGCTGGTGAGCGCGGTGCCGGCGGGCAGGTTGGCGAGGGCCGGCACCCGCAGCCGCGGGTAGACGCTGACCCCGGAGAGCCGGCTGCCCTGCCACAGGTGGGCGCCGTCGCCCACCGCGCAGTAGCCGTCGAGCAGCGCGGGCCGGTCCCGGGCGGAGTGGATCTCCGCCATCGGGCCGATGTAGGAGTCGGTGATCCGCGCGTACGGGCCGATGACCGAGGAGTCGCCGAGGGCGGCCCCGCTGAGGCGGGCGCCCTCCCGCAGTTCGGCGCCGTCGCCGATGTCGGTGTACTCCAGGCGGACCCCGGAGCCGACGGTGACGTCCCGGCCGATCCGCACGCCCGGGCCGACCGTGACGTCGCCCTGGGCGATCTTGTCGGCGAGGGTCGTCCCGGAGATGTCGTCCTTGGTGTGCAGGGAGCTCTCGTGGATCCAGTAGCGCGGCTGCTCGCTGCGCGGGTCCGGCATCAGCTGGTTCATCTGGGCGTACGTCCCGGACAGCACGTGACGGAGCGTCAGCAGGTAGTCCTGGACGTTGCCGAGGTCGCCGAGCCGGGCGATGTGGTGGGCCGCGACGGCCCGTCCGTTGCGGACCAGCCAGGGCAGCAGGTCGCCGCCCCAGTCGAGGCTCTGCTGCGCCTGCCGCATCAGCTCGGGCTCGCGGGCGGCGAGCCGCAGGCGGTCGCAGTCGACGAGGTACATCCCCGCGTTGGTGGGGACGAGGGCGCAGCTGTCGGTGGTCGCCTCCGGGAAGAGCTCGTGGATGAGCCCGAGGCCGGGCTTCTCCACGAAGCCGGAGACCAGGCCGTCGCCGTCGGTGCGCATCGCCCCGTACTTCCCCGCCACCTCCAGCGGGCTGCGGGCCACCGCGGCGACGGTGACCACCGCGTCGGAAGCGCGGTGGGTGGCCTCCAGCTCCTCCAGGGAGAAGTCGAAGATCGAGTCCACCGGCAGGACGAGGGCGCGGCCGCCGAGGTCCCACTGCTCCAGGTTGTGCAGGGTGGCCGCGCCGGACCCGACGTTGTAGCGGTCGAAGCTGGAGCGCGAGTAGCGCACCTCCACCCCGTACCGCTCGCCGTGGCCGAGCAGCAGTTTGATCTGGCTCCGGTTCTCCAGACCCTGGGCCACCACGTAGAAGCGTCTGATGCCCTGTTCGCGGCAGGCGTCGACCACCCACTCGATCAGCCGACGGCCCGCGAAGGGGATCAGCGCCTTGCTCCGGATGTAGTCGGCGGACTCCAAGGTGATCGGCTTCGCGCGCTCACCCCGCCCGCCGGCCAGGATGATCCCGACCGTCCCGCTCTCCCGCTCGGCCATCTCGCTTCCCTCGGCTAGGCGACCTTGTCGAGGCAGATACAACACTCATTGTCAAATCCTGTCAAGTCAGCTTGTCAAGCAAGCATTCATGGACATGACATAAATGCCGGCTTGTCATCCACTAAGCGGCCCCCACCTCAACAACACAGGGGCCGGACGGCCCATGAGAACTCGCCGAAGACCTTTACTGGCTGTCAAAAATCGACCTTCACGATCAGAACCCGGGTGGGGCATGATGACGCAGACCGCGCAGGTGGCCCCTGCGGCGGACAACGACCAGGGGGACCACGGCATGCTCACTCAAGCGCGTCGCCGGGCGGCGTTCTTCGACCTCAGGCACAACCTGCTGGCATCCGGCTCGGCGCCGGCCGTCCGGGAGGCCGCGGCCCGCCACCGCTCCGCCGGCGACCTGCTGGTCTGCGTCACCGCCGACCCGCCCCCGGCGGCGCGACCACCCACGGCACCGGACTCGCGGCCGACCTGGTCCTGTACGCCGGCGCCCCGAGCGCGGCCGCCGGCTCGGAGGTGGTCGTGGAGGCGATGGTCCGGCTCGGACTCGACGCCGCCCAGTGCTTCGCCTACGGGGACCACCGGGAGGGCCTGACCATCCTGCGGGTCGTGGGCAACCCCCGGGTGGTGGGCGGCGATCCGCTGATGGCCGAACTCGCGCGGGACAGCGGCTGGCCCGTCCTGCCCACCCCTGACACCCGGCCGCCGCACGCCGGGCCGCCCCGGAGCCGCCTCCGGGCGGCCGGGAATCATTTCCCGCCAGAAGAGACCCGCGGGTCGATTTCCGCGCCACGGCCGTCCGGCCGAGTCCGGCCGGACCGGAGATTCCACAGCGTGGACCCGCACCTGGCGCAGTATGCGGCGGGCCGGCCGGCCACCGCCCACCTCCCCGGAACGCCCATAACGTGCTTGGTGTCCGCACCGAGTGCGATTGTCCGGGCATCCCCGGAGCACCCGGAACAGCTCACGGCTTTTCCGAGGAAAGGGTTTGGTGTTCATCGTGGCCGAAATGTCCCGTCGCGGGATCCTGCGTACGGCGACCGCACTGGGCGGCACCGCCGCCGCGTTCGTCCTCACCGGCGCGGAGCTCGATAGGGCGGCCGCCGCCCCCTGGGTGACTCCGATATTGACAAGGCTGTCGATGTTCTTGTCGATCCGGTCACCGGGGTGCTGCCGGCCGCCGCGACCGTCACCGCGAGCGACAGCCGCTACCTCGATCTGGTCTCCCGCGGGTACAACGGCCGCTTCGCCGCCCAGCCCGACGCGGTGCGGGTCGTCCACTCGACGCGCCAGGTGGTCGCGGCGGTCGGCGACGCCGTCCGGGCCGGCAAGCGCATCGCCGTCCGCAGCGGCGGCCACTGCCTGGACGGCCTGGTCGACGACCCCGCCGTCCGGATCCTGATCGACGTGTCCGAGATGAACGCCGTCGCCTACGACCCCGCCCGGCGCGCCTTCATGGTGGAGGCCGGAGCGATGCTCGGGCACGTCTACCGCACGCTCTACCTCGACTGGGGGTCACCGTCCCCGGCGGCACCTGCCCGACGGTGGGCGTCGGCGGCCACGTCCAGGGCGGCGGGTACGGCGCGATGTGCCGCCAGCACGGTTCCGTCGTCGACCACCTGTACGCGGTGGAGGTCGTCGTGGTCGACGCCGGCGGGACCGCCCGCGCGGTGGTCGCCACCAGTGACCCGGGCGACCCCAACCGCGAACTGTGGTGGGCCCACACGGGCGGGGGCGGCGGCAACTTCGGCGTCGTCACCCGGTACTGGTTCCGCACCCCGGCCGCCACCGGCACCGACCCCGCCGGTCTGCTGCCGAAGCCGCCGGCCACCCTGCTCAAGGCCACCGTGGTGTGGAAGTGGGCCGACCTGACGGCCGACTCCTTCGCTGCCGTGGTCCGCAACCACGGCGCCTGGCACACCGCCAACAGCGCCGACGGCTCGCCCTGGGCCAGCCTGCACAGCGTGCTGATCCTCGGCAACGCGGCGCTGGGCACCGTCACCCTCAGCGCCCAGATCGACGGCACCCTGCCCGACGCCGCCGCGCTGATGACCTCCTACCTCGACGCCGTGACCACCGGCGTCGCCGCGGCGTCCACCCGGACGACCGCCACCTCGCCCTGGCTGAAGGCCACGCTCAAGGACCCGTACGACACCGGCGCCTTCAACCGGACGAAGTCCAAGGGCGCCTACCTGCGCCGCGGTTGGAACGACACGCAGATATCCGCCCTCTACCGCCGGCTCTCCGACCCCGGCTACGACGGCCACGCCTCCGTGCTGCTCTACTCCTACGGCGGCAAGGCCAACACCGTCGCTCCGGACGCCACCGCGATGCCGCAGCGCGACTCCGTGCTGAAGGCCAACTTCACCACCTACTGGCCCGACCCCAGCCAGGACGACCGGCACGTCGGCTGGATGCGCGGCCTCTACCAGGAGGTGTACGCGGCCACCGGCGGCGTCCCCGTCCCGAACGCCGCCAACGACGGCTCCTACATCAACTACCCCGACGTCGACCTCACGGACCCGCAGTGGAACGCCTCCGGCGTGCCCTGGCAGACCCTCTACTACAAGGACAACTACCCGCGCCTCCAGCGCGTCAAGGCCGCCTGGGATCCCGGCAACGTCTTCCACCACGCCCTGTCGGTCACGGCCTGACCCCCGGTCGGCGGTCCTGACCCGGCGGTGGACGACGCCGGGTCAGGACCGCCAGCGGTAGCACAGCTCGGGACGGCCGACCTGCCCGTACTGCGGCTCCCGGAGGGCCTGGCCGGAGTCCACCAGGTGTTCCAGGTAGCGGCGGGCGGTGATCCGGGAGACCCCCGCCGCGGCACCGGCGGCCGCGGCCGACAGGCCCGCGTCGGCGGCCCGCAGCACCCCGGCCACGGTCTCCAGCGTGGGGGCGCTCAACCCCTTGGGCAGCGTCGTGCGTTCGGGCGTGCGCAGCAGTGCGAGGGCCTGGTCGACCTCGTCCTGGCCGACCGCCTCGCCGTCCCGGCCGAGCGAGGCGCGGTAGCGGGCGTAGCGCTCCAGCCGCTCGCGCAGCGCGCCGCTGCTGAACGGCTTCAGCAGGTACTGGACGACGCCGGCGGACACCGCCTTCCGCACCATCGCGAGGTCCCGGGCCGAGGTGACGGCGATGATGTCCGTGGTGTGCCCGGCCGCACGGAGCGTGCGGCACAGCCCGAGGCCGTGGCCGTCCGGCAGGTGGAGGTCGAGCAGGATCAGGTCGACGGGCCGGCCGGCGGCCCGGGCGCGGTCCAGCGCGCGCAGGGCGCCGGCGCAGCTGTGCGCGGTCGCGGCGAGCCGGAAGCCGGGGGTGCGGGCGACGTAGAGGCCGTGCGCGTCGGCGGCGACCGGGTCGTCCTCCACGACCAGGACGGTGATCCCGGCGGTCATCGGACGGCCTCCCGCTGCAGCGGCAGCCGGACGGTGAGCACCGCGCCGCGGTCGCGGCCGACCTCGACGGTGCCGCCGTTGCGGCGGGCGGCCTGGGCGACGAGGGCGAGGCCGAGGCCGCGGCCGTGCTGCTTGGTCGTCCAGCCGCGGCGGAAGACCTCGTCGGCGGCGGCCTCGTCGATGCCGGCGCCGGTGTCGGCCACCCGCAGCAGCAGTTCGGGGCCGGACACCCGGGCGGTGACGGTGACCTCGGGCGGGCCGGGCTGCCGGGCGGCGTTCTCGATGGCGGCGTCCACGGCGTTGTCGATGAGGTTGCCCAGCACGGTGACCAGGTCGCGGGCGGCGAGGTCGGGGGCAGCACCCCGTCGTCGATCCGGCTGTCCTCGGTGAGGGCGAGTTCGACCCCGCGTTCGGCCGCCTGGGAGGCCTTGCCCAGCAGCAGGGCGGCGAGCACCGGCTCGCCGACGGCGCCGACCACGTTGTCGGTGAGCCGCTGGGCGAGGGCGAGTTCGGCGGTGGCGAAGTCCACGGCCTCGCGGTGGCGCCCGAGTTCGATCAGCGAGACGACCGCGTGCAGCCGGTTGGCGGCCTCGTGGGTCTGCGCGTTGAGGGCGTCGGCGAAACCCCTGACACTGTCCAGTTCGCCTGCCAGTGACTGGAGTTCGGTGTGGTCGCGGAGGGTCAGCACGCTGCCGAGGCCGGTGCCGATCGGCGAGGTGTTGAGCACCACCACCCGCTCGGCGGTCAGATGGACCTCGTCGACCGCCGGCCCGGGGCCGAGGACGGCGTGCACCAGGGACTCCGGCAGCCCCAGCGCGGTGACCGGCATGCCGTCCAGCTGCCCCTCCAGGGAGAGGAGTTCGCGGGCGGCGTCGTTGCAGAGCACCACCCGGTGGTCGCGGTCCAGCAGCACCAGGCCCTCCCGGACGGAGTGCAGGGTGGCCTGGTGGTACTCGTAGAGGTGGCTGAGCTCGTCGGCGCCCATGCCGTGGGTGTGCCGGCGCAGCCGGGCGTTGGCGAGGTAGGTGCCGAGACCGCCGAGGACGAGCGCGCCGGCGGCGACGCCGACCAGGGCGAGCATCGGGCCGCTGAGCTGCCGGCTGATCGACTGAACGGTGATGCCCGCGCTGACCAGGGCCACCACCCGGCCCCGGTCGTCCCGGACGGGGGTGACCACCCGCACGGAGGAGCCCAGGGTGCCGGTGTACGTCTCGTGCGAGGTCTCGCCGGCCAGCGCCCGGTCGATGTGGCCGAGGAAGGGCCGGCCGATCTGGGCGGGGTCGCGGTGCGCCCAGCGGATGCCGTGGGTGTCCATCACGGTGACGAAGTCGACCCCGGAGTCCTGCCGGACCCGCTCGGCGTACGGCTGGACGACGGGCGTGGGGTCGGGCCGCAGCGCGGCGTCGCGGACGGTGGGGGCGTCGGCGACGGCGGTCGCGGCGGCGGTGACCTGGCGCAGCGCGGAGTCCTCGGCGCGCTGGGCGGTGAACAGGTAGGCGAGCACGGCGCCGCCGGCGACCACCGCGGCGACGATCACCACCTGGACGGCGAACAGCTGCCCGGCGAGGCTGCGCAGCGGGCGGCGCGCGGGTCGGTGCGGGGCGGCGGTCATGCGGACAGTGTGCACGGTCGCCGCCGGAAGGGGCCCGCCGCGGGCGTGTGAACTCTATGAACGCAAACGTGACCCGCGTCACGCGGGCGCCCATAGTCCTGGAGGGCCCTCCCCCGGGGCCGTCAGGGAACGCAGGGCGAAGGAGCCGCAGATGTCCACCTCAGGAGCAGTCAGCAGAGGCGGGGACCGCACCCGCTACCTCTATCTCGCGGTGGTCGCCGCCGTGGTGGCGGGCATCGTCGTCGGTCTGGCGGCGCCGTCGTTCGCGGTGGGGCTGAAGCCGGTCGGCACGGGCTTCGTCAACCTGATCAAGATGATGATCAGCCCGGTGATCTTCTGCACCATCGTGCTGGGCATCGGCTCGGTCGGCCGGGCCGCGAAGGTCGGCCGGGTCGGCGGCCTCGCCCTGGGCTACTTCCTGGTGATGTCCACCGTCGCCCTCGGCATCGGCCTGGTGGTCGGCAACCTGATCGACCCGGGCGCGGGCCTGCACCTGACCAGCGCCCTCGCCAAGTCGGGGCACGCCCAGGCTGCGGCCGGGGAGAGCACCGGCACCGCCGACTTCCTGCTCGGGACGATCCCCACCACCCTGTTCTCCGCCCTCACCGAGGGCAAGGTGCTGCAGACGTTGCTGGTGGCCCTGCTCGCCGGCTTCGCCCTCCAGGCGATGGGCCCGGCCGGCGCACCCGTGCTGCGCGGCGTGGAGCACCTGCAGAAGCTGGTGTTCCGGATCATGTCGATGATCATGTGGGTGGCGCCGATCGGCGCGTTCGGCGCGATGGCCGCCGTCGTCGGGGCCACCGGCACCGCGGCGCTGAAGAGCCTCGCCATGATCATGGTCGGCTTCTACCTGGCCTGCGCGCTCTTCGTCGGCGTCGTCCTCGGCCTGCTGCTGCGACTGGTCGCCGGGGTCAACGTGTTCGCCCTGCTGCGCTACCTCGGCCGAGAGTTCCTGCTGATCCTCTCGACCTCGTCCTCGGAGAGCGCGCTGCCCCGGCTGATCGCCAAGATGGAGCACCTCGGCGTCAGCCGTCCGGTGGTCGGCATCACCGTGCCGACCGGCTACAGCTTCAACCTGGACGGCACCGCGATCTACCTGACGATGGCCTCGATCTTCGTCTCCGAGGCGCTCGACAAGCCGATGTCGATCGGCCAGCAGCTCTCGCTGCTGCTCTTCATGGTGATCGCCTCCAAGGGTGCCGCCGGCGTCACCGGCGCCGGCCTGGCCACCCTGGCCGGCGGCCTCCAGTCGCACCGGCCCGAACTGGTCGACGGGGTCGGCCTGATCGTCGGCATCGACCGCTTCATGTCGGAGGCCCGCGCGCTCACCAACTTCGCCGGCAACGCGGTGGCCACCGTGCTGATCGGCCACTGGACGGGCGAGATCGACCGCGACCGCCTGCAGCTGGTGCTGGCCGGCGGTCTGCCGTTCGACGAGACCACCCTGGTCGACACCCATGACGCGGCCGTGCCCGCCCAGCCGGGCGCCCCCGCGGTGGAACGCGCCGACGCCTGACGGCGAGGCCCGTCCCGACCCCCGGCCCGGCGCTGCGGCTCCATCCCCCGGAGCGGCGCCGGGCCGGGCCTGCTCGGGCTCACGGCTCGGACAGTCCAGGCCGTGCCCAGGAGGCATGGACGGGCCGGACGGTGTGTCGTCCACGTCCGGCCCGTCCGTCCGCCGCTAGAGGTCGAGCTGGTACTGGTGTGTCGTGTGCGTGGGCAGGTAGCCGAGACTGTCGTTGATCCGTCTCATGTGCGTGTTGCCGTCGGCGGTGTCGGTCAGGAGACCGCCGAGGTCCGGACAGCGCCCATGGGCGTGTCGGATCGACTCGGCCTTCATCCACCGGCCGAGGCCGTGTCCACGGTGCTCCGGCAATACGGCGGTGCCGTAGTGCTGGCCGTCACCTCGTCCGTCGCCGGGGACGACCAGCTCGGTGAACCCGGCGACCGAGCCGTCGGAGGCGTCGACGGCAACGACGGTGTGCAGGTCGTCGCCACGCTGTTCGACAGCCTTCGCCGCGGCCCGGACCCGGTCCACGTCCCAGGTCACCGTGCCGTAGTCGGTGTCGTCCATGGGCACGTCGTCCATGGCGCGACGCGAGGCGGCGAACGACTCGGCGAGGCCGTCGGGCACGGTGCCGTGCCATGACATGAGCCGGTAGCCGGGATGCGGACGCTCGACGATCCCGGCGAGGGCGGTGGTGTCCACATCGGCCAGTGGCAGGCGGGAGAACCTCAGGGTGAGGACCTGACGGAAACCGCGCGCCACCAGGAAGCGGTCGCCGGGCGCTCCGGCCTCGGCCTGCGCGACGACGCAGCGGCGGGCATCGGCTCGGGCAGCGGCCACGGCGGCTTCGAGGAGCTGCGATCCGACGTGCCGGCGGCGCTCGGCCGGATGGACCTGGAGGGTCAGTTCGGCCAGGTGCTGCTGTCCGGGGCTGTCGAACAGGCGCAGGAAGGCAGTCCCGACGGGGTGGAATCGGCGTCGGACGCCAGCCAGGCAAGACGCCGGCTGTTCGCGCCGTGAGCGGGATCGGTCAGTGGGGTGATGCGGGACGACAAGGTGTCTCCGTCATGAGGAAGTGGCAACGGTCAGTACGCGGGCTCAACACCTGGACGCTCCTGCGCATGTGCTCCACACCTCCTCGTCGACGGCGCCGGTCCCTAACGTCATCGGACGGCTGGGAGAACCTAACCGGCCCGTCGAGCACTCCGCAAAGGGTTAACGAAAGACCGGTGCGGGCCGACGGTCACGGCCACTCGTTGTGGGTCAGCGCCGTAGACCGCGACGCGTGGTGGAACACCGTCGGCCGGATCAGGGCCGCAGAGCAGGCTCGCGGCTTCGCATCCGAGCCGGCGGGCCGTGGGGCGGTGGTCCGGGCACACTTGCCTGGGCCGTCGGTGGCTCAGCCGTCGAAGTCGGTCCAGGCGATTCCGAGCCGCCCCAGTGGCCGGCGAACCCTGCGATGTACCGCGCCGACCCACACCGAGGTGTTCCCGTGCCACTGGTCCGTCGTCTCGGCGATCACGCCGGGTGCGACGTAGAAGCGTGTGGAGTGGTTCGGCCGGCGCCAAGGCTCCCACGGCACCGGAGTCAGTACGGCTGTCAGCGTGGCGACATGCTCGGCGGCCAGATCGGCCTGGTCATCACGGTAAACCCCGTGTCCACCACGACCATTCCCTGCGACACCGCAGCCGTCACCCCGGTCCGGAACGTCTTCCACCTCGACTCACCCGAAGACATCCAGGTCAGCATCGACGCGCCCACCACACTGCAGTGGAACCTGAGGATCGAGCAGTAACTCCACCGCCGACGAACAACTGGGCCACCCGCAGCGGGAGATCGGTCCCTGAGACCACTGCTCCGGGCTGGTCCGGAGGCACCCGGCATTCTGCGGCACTGCCTGCGGCACCTGCGGGCTCGGGCAGCCGGCCGAGCGGCCTGATCCCCTCGCCCGAGCCGCCGTGAGGGCCTGCATCGAGTCGTGATCAATCCAAGGGAGCAGGGGATCAATCCCCTGGCCTCGGTCTTGCATGAGGGGCCGTCATCTTGCTGACGGCCCCCTTCTGCGCTTTCCGGTGGGTTGTTTCGGCGAACCGGTCGATCGCGTCGGTGATCACGTGGGTCCAGGGCCATCGCTGGTTGAAGCGCAGGTGGCGGGTGCGGGGCGGTGGTCGCGAGGCGCGCTGCGGCGGAGAACAGTCGCGAAAGCGCGAGGCCTTAAGGCACCGACTTCCGCCTGCCGCTCTTCCAAGTGCCGCGCCTACAGCCGCCCCGCGGACACCAAGCCGTGTTCGTAGGCGGTGATGACGAGGTGGACGCGGTCGCGGGCGTCGAGCTTGGCCAGCAGGCGGGTGACGTAGGCCTTGACGGTGGCACCGGTGATGAAGAGGGCTTCGGCAATCTCGGCGTTGGACAGGCCCCGACCGATCAGGGTGAGGACTTCGCGTTCGCGGTCGGTGATGCCCTGGAGATCGTCAGGGGGCAGGACGGCGGCGGGCTGGGGGCGGGCGGCGAAGTCCTCGATCAGGCGGCGGGTGACTTTGGGGGCGAGCAGGGCGTCGCCGTCGGCCACCACACGGACGGCCGTAATAATGTCGTCCAGGGCCATGTCCTTGACCAGGAAGCCCGAGGCACCGGCCCGTAGGGCGTTGTAGACGTTGTCCTGGTCGTCGAAGGTGGTCAGGACGAGGACGTGCGGGGCACCGGTCTCCCGAGTGATCAGGCCGGTGGCCTCGATGCCGTCCATACCGGGCATCCGGATGTCCATGACGACGACGTCGGGTGCGAGCTCGCGGACCAGCTGGACGGCCTCGGCGCCGTTGCCGGCCTCGCCGACCACCTCGATGTCGGGGATGTCGGCGATCACCATGACCAGACCGGCCCGGATCAGCGGCTGGTCGTCGGCCAACAGGACTCGGATCGGCATCAGACCTCCATGGGCAGGGGCAGGCATCGGACCTGCGTGGGCAGCAGCGGGCGTCGGGCCGCCGCAACCGGCGGCAGGTATCAGGCCCGCGTGGGCAGCGGCAGCCGGGCGGTCACCCGGAAGCCGCCCTCGGGGCGCGGGCCGGCCCTGAAGTCGCCGTTCAGCAGCTTCACCCGGTCATGCATCCCGGCCACACCGTAGCCGGTACCGAGGCCCTTGCCGTGCCCGGCCCCGCTGTCGACGATCACGACCGACAGATCGTCAGGTGCGAAAACCACCGAGACCCGGCACTGCTGCGTACCGGAGTGCTTGACCACGTTGGTGACGGACTCCTGGATGACGCGGAACGCGGCGAGGTCCACCTCCGGCGGCAGCGGGCGCCGCTCGCCGCGCCACTCCACGTCCACCCGGACGCCGGCGTCCCGTACATTCGCCACCAGCTGGTCCACGTCCACCAAACCGGCCAACGGGGCGGCCGACTCGGTGTCATGGAGCGCGCCGAGCATGCGCCGCAGCCCGGCGAGCGTCTCCCGGCTGGTGGCCTCGATGACGCCGAGGGCCCGGCGGGTGCCATCCGGCTGCGTCTCCATGACACGCTTGGCGGCCCCGGCCTGGATCGCGACCACGCCGATGTTGTGCGCGACCATGTCGTGCAGCTCACGGGCGATCCGCAACCGCTCGGCCGTCACGGCCTGTTCGGCCGCCCGGCTACGCACATTCCGGGCGTGCAGGCGCTCCTGGCGCTGGGAGTTGCCGACCACCCAGGCAACGGCGATCATCATCAGGACGACGGCCTCGACCGAGGTGCCGATCCGCAGGCCCAGCGCCAGCCGCACCCCGAGGTAGCCGAACAGCCCCGCCAGGCAGGCCCCGACGGCGAGCAGCGAGATTTTGCGCGGCGCGGCGGCGGTGGCGGCGCTGAGAGCGACGCAGACCGGCAGGTACTGCTCCGGCGCGATGCTGGTGGTGTGGAAGGGCCCGTTGGTCAGCAGCAGCGCGCTGACCACCAGCAGCACCACCGCGCCGAGCGGACGGCGCGTCAGGGCCCAGCAGGCGAGGCCCAGCAGGGCCGCCGCGAGCAGCAGCAGCGCCAGCTCGCGGGGCCGCATCGCGAACGGCTCGGCCTGGTGGCTCTTGTCGCCCCAGGGCGCCAAGGACTCGCCCGGCCACCGGATCTGGACGACGAAGGAGTACAGCGTGGACACGCACCAGGCGAGCGCCGTCCACCCGGCGGGCGTGACGCGCCTCAGCAGCGAGGTCGAAGTCGCGGACATGCGGCGATGGTAGCCAGGCGGGTGCCGGGCGCGAATCGGACCGGGGGTGTACACCCGTGGTCGGTACCGGCGTCCACGGGTGTGGACCACGCTCCGATGCCCGCAGACCGGGGTGGTCGGCACTGTATGGCCCATGACGAACAGGGCGAGCAGGGCGAACTGCAGGAACACCGGCGGGCACAGCAGCGAGGACATCGTCGTCCGGATCACGGACCTGCGGAAGGACTTCGGCGACTACGCGGCACTCGACGGCGTCTCGTTGGAGATCGCCGCAGGCGAGTCGGTCGCCGTGATGGGGGCCTCCGGCTCGGGCAAGTCGACGTTGCTGAACATGGTGTCCGGGCTGGACCGGCCGAGCGCCGGGTCAGTGGTGGTCGGCGGGCAGGATCTGACCGGGCTGGACGAGAAGGGGCTCGCGCTGTTCCGGCGCCGCCGAATCGGCATGATCTTCCAGTTCTTCAACCTGCTGGACGACCTGCCGGCCCTGGACAACATCGCCCTGGCCGGGCAGTTGAGCGGCAGGAAGGCGGCGGCCGCCCGCAGGCGCGCCCTGGAGCTGATGGGCGAGCTCGGCATCGCGGACCGGAAGGACATCTACCCCGCCGCGCTGTCCGGCGGCGAGCGCCAGCGCGTCGCCACTGCCCGGGCCCTGATGAACCAGCCGTCCCTGCTGCTGGCCGACGAGCCGACCGGAGCCCTGGACAGCCGCTCAGGCGAGCAGGTGATGCAGCTGCTCACCGACCTCAACGAGCTCGGCCAGACGCTGCTGATCGTCACCCACGACCCGAAGCTCGCTGCCCGGTGCGCGCGCCGGGTCGTCGAGGTCGCGGACGGCCGCATCGCCGATGACCGCACCATCGCCCAGGCCGGCACCACCGCGGCGGCCGCCCGGTGAGCGCCGTGTGGACGGCCGCCCGCGCGGCGGTCAAGCGGCGCAGGCTGCAGACCTTCATCCTCGGCGTCGTGGTCATGGTCTCCAGCGCCATGGCGATCGCCACCCTTGGCCTGCTGGCGGCCGTGTCCGGCCCCTTCGACAAGGCCTACGACGCCGCCAAGGGCGCCCATCTCGTCACCGAGTTCGACAGCGGCAAGGTCACCCCCGCGCAGCTTACCCGGGCGGCGGACGCCCCCGGTGTCACGGCCGTCGCGGGCCCGTACCCCGAGACCGTCCTGCGCTCCCCCAGCCTGACCGGCGAGCACCCGATCGGGCTGGCCGGCTCGTTCACCGTGGTCGGCCGCGACCGGCCGGACACTCCGGTCGACACCCTGCTGCTCAGCGCCGGGCGCTGGCCGACCGGCCCCGGCGAGCTCGTGCTCGACCTGCCCTCGGGGCTCGGTTCGGTACTGAACGAGTCCGAACGGCACCTGCGCACTCCGGACGGCCTGGACTTCAAGATCGTCGGCTACGCCGCCTCCGCCAGCCAGTCGGCGGGCGGCTGGGTCACACCCGACCAGGCCCGGGCGCTGCACGCCGACTCCCTGCAGATGCTGTACCGCTTCCACAGGGCCGGCTCCGAGGCCGAGTTGAAGACCGGCCTCGCCGCCGCCACCGAGGGCGTGCGCACCGACGCACTGACCGGCACCAGCTCCTACCTGGCGCTCAAGGCGAACCTGGCCAAGGGCCCCAACACGTACGTGCCGTTCCTGACGGTCTTCGGCGTCCTCGGCCTGATCGTCTCCGTCCTGATCGTCGGCAACGTCGTCAGCGGCGCCGTCGTCGCGGGCTTCCGGCACATCGGCATCCTCAAGGCCCTCGGCTTCACCCCGAACCAGGTGACGGCGGTCTACCTCGTCATGGTCACCGCCCCAGCAGTGGTCGGCGGTGTGCTCGGCTCGGTGCTCGGCGGGCTGGTCGGCAAGAAGCTGGTCCACCAGGCGTTCTGGGGGATCTTCGGCAGCGAACTCGTGCAGGACAAGGCGACCGTACCGGTCTGGGTCTACCCGGTGGTGCTGCTCGGGATGCCCGTGCTGGTCGCGCTGTCGGCCCTCCTCCCGGCGATGCGGGCCCGCCGGCTCCCCGCCGCCGTCGCGATCAGCGCGGGCGGCGCGCAGCGGACCGGGCGCGGCCTGGCCGTGCAGCGCAGGTTCGGCAGCTCGCGGCTGCCGCGCCCGGTGAGCCTGGGCCTGGGCTGGCCGTTCGCCCGGCCGGGCCGGACCGCACTGACCCTGTCGACCGTGGTGCTCGGCGTCATGACCGTGACGATGGCGATCGGCCTGTCGGCCTCGGTGGTCAAGTTCGGGCAGTCGCAGAGCCAGACCGACAAGATCCAGGTGCGGGTGCAGGTCAACAACCCGACGTTCGACGCCGTCCCGGCCGCGCACACCGACGACCAGCTCTCCAGCCTGCTGCGCGCGATGCCCGGCACCCGGCACGTGCTAGCGGACGCACCGCTGGAGACCCGTACCACTGGTTCCTCGGCGGTCGTCCGGGTGGGGGTCCAGCGCGGTGACTCCGATGCGCTCCACCCCGATCTGGTGCGAGGGCACTGGATGCGCGGCCCGGGCGAGGTGGTGGTCTCCTCGGAGTACTGGCACCGGCACCAGGTCTCGCTCGGCCAGCAGATCGTCCTGGACGACTCCGACGGGCGGCCCACCCCCGAGACAGTGGTCGGCGAGTCCTCCGGCGGCTGGGACGTCACCAGCCTCGACTGGGACAGGTTCATCAAGCTGAACCCCAACCAGCGCGCGATGAACTTCTACGTCCAGCTCGCCCCGGGCACCGATGCGGCCGCCTACGCCTCGGCGGTCACCAAGGCGGACCGCGGTGTGGGGGCCTCGGTCAACGGCGGCATCGAGACCATGGAGAAGGTCGTGATCAGCGTGGTGTCGACGCTCACCCTGATGCTGATCGTGGTCTCCGCCCTCGGGGTGCTCAACACCGTGGTGCTGAGCACCCGCGAGCGGCGCAAGGACCTGGGCATGCTCAAGTCGATCGGCATGACCCCGCGTCAGGTGATCGCCATGGTGGTGACCTCCATGACGGTCCTCGGCACGGTCGGCGGGCTGCTCGGCGTACCGCTCGGGGTGCTCGCGCACCGGATCATCATCCCGCTCACCGGGCACGGCACTGGGGTCGACCTCCCCGCCTCCCTGCTGCACGTGTGGCACTGGCCGACACTGGTGCCGCTGGCCCTGGCCGGCGCCCTGATCGCCGCCCTGGGGGCCTACCTGCCGGCCCGGGGCGCAGCGAAGGTGCCGGTGGCGGAAGTCCTACGGACGGAGTAACGGCGCCGGCCCCGGGAGCTCGCAGGCCCCGGGGTCGCACGCCGATCACACGCGGCACCGGCCTCGATCCTGCATGAGGGTCCGTCAGCTTGCTGACGGACCTCATGCAGGATCGTCCAACCTCAGAGGCCCCTTCTGTTTTCCTGATCATCCGTTTGACAGTCAGCTCCACGAAAGCGCCAGGCTGGAGATAGGGGTAGCAGTCTTCGGGTTTGCGGTCCCGGAACTTGCGCTCCCGGTCCAGCGGCCGCTCGCCGGGCCGACCAGCAGGTCCTGCCCGCCGGAGGGTGTGAGTGGCATCAAGAACTCGGCGAAGCGGTAGGCCCCGTAAGCTCCGACCAAGCCCTCCGCCGCATGCGACCGGCACGGGATCGCAAAGTCACCACGGACTACGCCTCCACCGTCCCGCTGAGGGCCCAGGCCAGTCCCGTCGCCGGATCCTCCAGGGCCACGTGCAGGTACCAGAGCTCGTCCTCGGCCTCGCACCAGGTGAGGCAGCGCAGCCGCGCCACCAGGGCGTTCACGTCGGACGGGGCGGGCCTCGGCTCGCCGGTCATCGCGACGAGCGCCCGCCACAGGGCCAGCCGCCCGTCGGCCGTCCCGAGCTCCCGGACCCCGGAGGCCGCCTGGACGAGCGCCGGGTAGACCGTGCCGAACGGCAGGTACCCGGCGACCGGATCGGTGTCCTGGGCGAACCGCGCCGCCCCGTCCGGTGCGGTGCCCCGGACGCAGACGGCCCGCAGCCACGGCGCGAGGGCATCCAGCAGCCGGGTGGCCCCGAGCCCGGGGACGAGGGTGCCGGGGCCGGGGAGGTCGAGCCGGCCGAGGCCCTCGCGGGTCGCGGGCAGCGCGAGCAGGGGCCGTCGTGCCCCACCGCCGGGCAGGTAGTCGCGGACGCGGCTGCGCTCCTCCCAGCCGGACTTCTCCCAGGGCTGGAGCGCCAGCGGGACGCCCTCCGGATCGGGATCGGCCCGGCCCGCCAGGTCGTCGCCGAGCAGCGCCCGGGTGTGCGCCACCAGCCGCCGGATCGGCGTCGGCTCCAGCAGCGGGGCGAGCCGGCGCCAGGAGTGCCGGGCGGCCAGCACCTCCCAGAGCGGCCCGGCGTCGTGGTCGGTCGCGCCGGCGGCCGTGTCCGGGCCGCCGTCGGCATCGAACAGCCGGGCCGCCAGCTCGGGCGGCGCCCCGTACGCGATCAGGTGGCCGATCGGCCCGGCCGCCCCGGTCGCGGCCTCCCGGCCCCGGGCCGCGGCGGCCGCGGCGCGGGTCCGCCGGAAAAGTCCGAGCAGCTCCGCCCAGCGGCCCGCGGCCGCCAGGGCGCCCGCCTCGTACTCCTCGTACGTGATCACCTCGTCAATGTACGTCCGGCCTCCCGGTAACAGCTGACATCACGTCAGCACGGTGCGTGTCGGCCGCCGGGCCCGACCGCCGACCGGGCTACTGCGGTGCGCGGCGGCCCGTGAGCACCCGGCGGACGTCCACGAAACCGCTCTGCTGCTCGGTCAGCCGGCCGCCCTTGACCTCCTGGAACGTCACCCAGGTGTTGGTCAGGCGCGGGGACTCCGCGCTCGGCAGCATGCTGCCCATGCCCCAGTCGAGCGGCGGGGTCACCCCGCCGGTGTCCAGCGAGTCTCCGCTGTCCAGCTGACCGCGCAGGGTCTTCGCGGTCAGCGGCCGGCCGGCCGAGGCGAGCCGGTCCGCGGCCTGGAAGAAGACCTGGTAGGCCACCCAGGTGGTCTGGACGCCGAGGTCCGAGACATCGACCGTGGTGCCCGGTTCGTGGTCGCGCAGGGTGTTCCGCAGGTCGTCCCAGACGCTGGACGACTCCGGCGGGTACCACCCCGTCACCAGCGCCCCCTCCAGCGGACCTGCCGTCCCCCCGGTGGCGTCCACCACCGACTGCTGGACGCCGCCGAGCACCGCCCCGAGCCGGGTGCGGGCCGGGCCGATCCGCCGGTACGCGTCCAGCAGGCCGCGGGTCTGGTCGGTGCCGAGCGCGGTGGTCACGCAGCCGTCCTTGCGGTCCCCGCCGATCGCGGTGCGGGCGAGGGCGGCGAAGTCGGCGCCCTTGTCCGGCACCTTCACATCGGTGAGCGCGACCCCGGCCGGCCTGAGCGCCCCGGACAGGTAGCGGGTGAGGGTGTCACCCGCCCGGGTGTCGGGCCGCAGCAGCGCGACCGTCCGGCAGCCGGCCGCCACCAGCTGCTGCCCGCTCCCGGCGATCAGCGCGGGCGTACCGCCGGCGACCGGATAGGACATCGGGCTGGCGAACTCCGGCCCGGACAGCCCGTATCCGCCCAGGTAGGGGATGCCGGCCGCCTCCAGCACCGGCATGAAGTCGTCGCCGTGCTGGCTGTACGAGCCGACCACGGCCACCGCGTGCGCGTCCACCGCCCGGCGGGCGCAGGCCGTGGCACCCGCCGGGATGTCCTGCTCGTCGCAGGTCAGCACCTGCAGCCGACGGCCGCCGAAACCGCCGGCCGCCGTCACGGACCGGCCGATCGCCTCGGCGAGCGCGGTGCTGCCGGACCGGTCGGCGGGACCGGCGCCGAACGGCGCCATGGTCAGCACGGTCACCGAGGCGCCCTGGGCGGCGCCCGCGCCCCCGGCGCACCCGGCGGCTCCGAGCAGGGCCGGGAGCATCGCCGCGGCCACCGCCAGCCGCCCGGCCCGGACCGTCCCGGTCCTCCGCTGTCCCCGCCGCCCGCTTCGCCCTGCCATGCCCGCGTCCTCCCGTGGCCGCCCGATGTCCCGGGCAAGCCAAGCGATCACAGGGCACGCCGAGGCGGACGGCGGGCGAACGGCACGGGGTGTTCGGCGGAACAGCAGACCGCTCCGTGAACGTACCAACACTCCTGCCTACCGCCCGCAATGACGGACCATCAGATCGTTTCCGCAGCTAGCACCGGGTTTCGGCGAGCAACCGGGCGGCGTGCACCCGTCCGGCATGTTCGACCAAGTTGACCAGCACGTCCTTGCCCGAGGCGCGCTGCCGGGCGTCGCAGACCACCACGGGGGTGCTGCCGTCCAGGTCGAGTGCGCGGGCCACCTCGGCCGGCTCGAAGGCCCGGGCCCCGGCGAACCGGTTCACCGCGACCACGAACGGGATCCCGCGGTGCTCGAAGAAGTCCACCGCGGGGAAGCAGTCGGTCAGCCGGCGGGTGTCGGCCAGCACCACCGCGCCCAGCGCGCCCTGCGCCAACTCGTCCCACAGGAACCAGAACCGGTCCTGCCCGGGGGTGCCGAAGAGGTACACCGACAGGCCGTCCCGGATGGTGATCCGCCCGAAGTCCATCGCGACCGTGGTGGTCGACTTCCGCTCCACGCCGCCGAGGTCGTCCACCCCGCGGCCGGCGGCGGTCAGTTGCTCCTCGGTGCGCAGCGGGCGGATCTCGCTGACCGCGCCGACCAGCGTGGTCTTGCCTACGCCGAACCCGCCCGCCACCAGGATCTTGAGCGCGAGAACGGAACCGTCAGAGGGCGCGGAGCCCATGGATGACCTCCAGGAGGATCTGCTCGTCGGGGAGCAGGGCGGGCGGTACGGGCCGGCTGACCCGGATCAGCTCGGCGTCCAGCAGGTCGCCGAGCAGCACCCGCACCACGCCGAGCGGCAGGTCGAGGTCGGCGGCGATCTCGGCGACGGAGAGGGCGTTGCCCCGGCACAGGGCCAGGATGGCCGCCTGCTCCGGGTCGGCCGGCAGGTCCGCTTCCTGCGGCGCGTCGCTGACCACCAGGGCGATCAGGTCGAACCGGGCGCCGCTCGGCACCGTCCGCCCCCGGTGAGCGCGTACGGGCGCACCACCGGCCCGGCGGCGTCGTCGAACCACCGCACCGGCTCCTCGGGTGGCGGCGGGTAGCCGAACGGGCTGCCGGGCAGGTAGCGGCGCGGCGGGTACGCCACGGCACTCACCCGCCGACAGTGCTGCGGGGCGCCGCGTACAGGTGCTCGCCGACCCGGCGCACCAGCCGGGCCATCTCGTAGGCGACCAGGCCGAGATCGGCCTCGGCGTCGGCGAGCACCGCCAGGCAGGTGCCCTCGCCGGCGGCCGCCACCACCAGGAAGCCGCGGGCGAGTTCGACCATGGTCTGGCGGACCTCGCCGGCGTCGAAGTAGCGTCCGGCGCCCTTGGCCAGGCTGTGGAAGCCCGAGGCGATGGCGGCCAGGTGCTCGCCCTCCTCCCGGCCGAGCCCGGCGGAGGTCCCCATGGCCAACCCGTCGGAGGAGAGCATCAGCGCGAATCTGACCCGGTCGACCCGGGAGACGAGCTCGTCCAGCAGCCAGTTGAGCTCGCCGGCCTGGTGCGTGGTGCCGATCATGTGTCTTCTTCTCCTGTGGTCGGACGGCTCGGTTGCTCGGAATTGCCCCGGCTCCAGCCGCGCTGGTAGGCGGACAGGGCGGCGCGGGCCTCCTCGGGGCTGCGGCCTGCCCGGCCGCCCTCCCCGTCGGCGCCGGCACGCTCCGTGGTCTTCGGCGGGGCCTCGCGCAACTGCGGGACGAGGCTGGCCTGCCGGACCCGGCGCGGCAGCCCCGGGTCGGGCGGTCCGTCGCCGGGACGTCCGGCGCCGGAGGTCGGGGCGGCCTGCGTCGGCGACGACGGGGCCGCGGGCGGGGGCACGAGGGACGGGGGCGCGAAGGGCGGGGGCACGGGGGACGGGGGCACGGCCACCGGGGCGGGCCCGGCGGGAGGAGCGGCGTCCGGGCGGGTGCCGTCCGGACGGGTGCCGTCGGGGCGGAACGGCAGGGGCCGCAGCAGGCCCGGATCGCCGCCCAGTGCCCCGAAGGGTGCACCCTGCGCCGTGGAGCCGTCCGCAGGGGGTCCCACCGGCGGGACGGCCGGCGGCCCGCTCTGCGCGGGTTGCGCCGCGGCGGCGACGGCGTCCGGCCGGCCGGTCGCCCCGGGGGACGCGCCCGGGTCCGGTTCCGGGTCCGCCGACGCGACCGCAACGGCCTCCGGCGCGGCCTCCAGCAGCGCGGTCGGCAGCAGCACCACGGCCGTGGTGCCGCCGTACGGCGAGGGCCGCAGCGCCACCCGGACGCCGTTGCGCCGGGCCAGCCGGCTCACCACGAACAGCCCGAGCCGGTCGCTGTCGAACAGGTCCACCTGCTCGGACGCCAGGATCCGCCGGTTGGCGTCCTCGAGCGCCTCCCGGCCCATGCCGAGCCCGCGGTCCTCGATCTCCAGCGCGTAGCCGTTGCCGACCTGCTCGCCGTGGATGTGCACCTTGGTGTGCGGTGGCGAGAACCCGGTGGCGTTCTCGACGAGTTCGGCCACCAGGTGGGTCAGGTCGGCCACCGCGTGGCCGGCCACCGCGGCGTACGGCAGCCGCCGCACGTCCACCCGGGAGTACTCCTCGACCTCGGCCACCGCCGCCCGGACGACGTCGACCAGCGGGACGGGCCGGCGCCAGGCCCGGCCCGGGGCGGCGCCGGAGAGGATGATCAGGCCCTCGGCGTGGCGGCGCATCCGGGTGGTCAGGTGGTCCAGCCGGAACAGGTCGGCCAGCTCCGCGGGGTCGTCGGTGCGGCGCTCCATCGCGTCCAGCAGGGTCAGTTGGCGGTGCACCAGCACCTGGCTGCGGCGGGCCAGGTTGACGAAGACGCCGGAGACGCCGGACAGCACCTCGGCGCGCTCCACGGCGGCGGTCACCGCAGCCCGCTGGACGCGGCCGAGCGCCCCGTGCACCTGGCCGATCTCGTCCCGCCCGTGCGGCACCGGCGGCATCTCCGCGGCGACGTCGATCTCCTCGCCCGCCCGCAGCCGTCGCATCGCGGCCGGCAGCGTCCGGCCGGCCAGCTCCAGGGCCGAGTTGCGCAGCCCCACCAGTTCGGTGACCAGGCCGCGCCCGATCTGCACCGAGATCAGCAGCGAGGCCAGTACCGCGACCAGGCCGAGCAGCACGGCCAGCCCCGAGGAGGTGTACAGGCCCAGCGCGTACGGGGCGGAACGTTCCACCGCCGCGGTGCCGGCGGCCCGCTCGACCGCGCGGAGGCTGCCGGCGGTGCTGTCGGCGACCGCGGCCCAGCGGCCGGCGGGGACGGCCGCCACCGCGGCCCGGCCGTCCGGCGCGGCCCGGACGGCGTCCTCGTAGCGGGCCAGCTCACGGTAGTCGGCGCCGCCCGTGACGGCGGCCAGGGCCGCCCGGTCGGCGGGGCGCAGGTCACGGGCGGCTCCCTGCTCGAGCAGCCGGTGCGCGTACACCGCGGCGCCGAGGTCGCGCCACGCCCCGTCGGCGAGCCCCCGGCGGCCTGGCCGGCCCGCAGCAGCGCGTCCTCGCGGGCGAGCTGCTCGCGCCCGCGGGCGAACTCCAGCAGGACGCGGGCGTCCGAGGCGACCGCGTGGTCCTGCAGGGCGGTGACCGAGGCGGTGACGTCCAGCGCCCGGTCGATGGCGTCCGTGTAGGCCGCGAAGACGCCGTTCCAGGCGGCACCGCGCTGCTCGACGGCCGCCCGCAGCGCCGGCAGGGCCGCGACGGCGGCAACCAGCCGGTCGACCCGGTCGGCGGCCTCCGGGCCGAGCCCCTCGGCGTCGGCCCGGTTGTAGTGCGCGGCGAGGAGAGCGGCGCCGTGGCGCGGTCGGTGGCGTCCGCGGCCCGGCGCAGGTCGTCCTCGGCCGACCGGTCGCCGGCCAGCAGCCGCCCGGCCGCGGTGCGTTCGGCCTGGAGTCCGGTGGTGGCCGCGGCCACCGGGTCCAGCAGGGCACCGGCCACCGTCCGCAGCCGCATGAGGTCCCAGACGGAACGGGCGGTGGTGACGGTGGCGAACGCCCACAGGGCCATCACCGAGACCACCGGCACCATCAGCAGGGCGACGACCCGGGCCCGGACGGTCCGGGGGCGCAGCCGCAGCCCGGCGCGGGGCCGGCGGCCGAAGTCGGACGCGGGCGCCGCGTCGGCCTCCTCCGGGGCCGGCGGCCCGGCGTGCGCACCGCGGTGCCGGCCGGCCGGGCCGGGCCGGACGGGGCCGCGGGCGGCGCCGGGGGCGGCCGCGGGCGCGCTGCGCGGGCCGGCGGCGCGGCGTACTCGCATGGGGGTTCCTCTCGGGGTGCCGCAGCGGGCGGGGCTGACGGGGGCGATGGGGGGCCGGGTACCGGCGCGGTCTCGGCGGCGCGGTCTCAGGCGGCGTGGTCGAGGTCGGGCGCGCCGAGGTCCTCGATCGCCAGCTCACCGGCCTCGCGGTAGGCCGCGCGCTCCTGCGGGCTGGGGGACAGCGCCACGAACGCCGACGTGAGGAAGAGGAAGGAGCCGAGGCCGACGGCGAGCGGGAAGACGAACTGCATCGGGGTGGCGCCGCCGAGCCCGGTGCGGGCCGGATCCATGTGGACGTGCACGGCGGCCATGCCGGTGTAGTGCATGCAGGAGACCGCGATGCCCATGAGGAGCGAGGCCGCCCCGGCGGCGGCCACGTTGCGGATGGTGACGGCGGCCCAGAGCGCGGCGGTCGCCGCACCGACCGCGACCACCACGGAGAACACCACCGTGAGCGGGGTGTAGACGAGCGAGCCGTGGATCCGGACGGCGGCCATGCCGAGGTAGTGCATGGCGGCGACGCCGAGGCCGGTGGTGAGGCCGCCGGCCAGCAGGCTGCGGCCGCGGTGCCGGCCGTAGCCGACGACGAACACGCCGAGACCGACCACGGTGACGGCGACCAGCAGGCTGAGTACCGTGAGCGGGACGTCGTAGCGCAGCTCCGTGCCGTCGACGGAGAATCCGAACATCGCGACGAAGTGCATCGTCCAGATGCCCGAGCCGATCGCCGCCGCCGCGGTCAGCAGCCAGTTGCGGCGTGAGGGGCCGGTGGCGGAGAGCGCGCGCAGGGTGCAGCGCAGGCCGAGCGCGGCGCCGACACAGGCCATCAGATAGGACAGGGCAGGGGTCAGCCACCCGAAGCTGAGGTGGTTCATGGTTCCCAAGGGGGCCTCCGAAGGGCGTGACCTGTGGGGTGGTCATATGCCGCTCGCATGTGCGGGGCGGTTCTCGGATGCGGGCGACGCTACCCAGCGCCCGAATTCGGCCACCCGAAGTTGCCGAAAGCCGCCCGGCACCGCCCGGCCGTGTGCTCGAATGGGCGCCCTCTGTGTGCACGGCACCATGACGCACCGTCATGTCCGCTTGCGGACAAGGCTCGTCGCGATCCCTTCTGCCGGTCGTCGGCCGCCGTTAGGGTCGCGCCACGACGGCCCGCACGACGCGCCCCACCCTGTCGCGCGGGGGCACCCACCCTCCCCACGGACGCATCGCCGTGGTGGCCCTCTCCCCACCCCGCGGGCCGGTGAAGGAGTCCGTTCCCCCATGCCCCCTGTCCTGACCCGTCCGCGGGCGGCCGTCACGGCGCTGGCGGTGACCTGCGGTCTGGCCCTGTCCTGGCTGTCCGGCCTGCACAGCACCGCGACCGCCGCAACCGAGGCCACCGCCGACACGTACACCTGGAGCAACGCCCGGATCGACGGCGGCGGCTTCGTCCCCGGCATCGTGTTCAACCAGACCGAGAAGGACCTGGTCTACGCCCGGACCGACATCGGCGGGGCCTACCGCCAGGACCCGGCCACCAAGAAGTGGATCCCGCTGCTCGACTCGGTCGGCTGGAACGACTGGAACCTCACCGGCGTCGCCTCGCTGGCCACCGACCCGGTGCAGACCAACCGGGTGTACGTCGCCGCGGGCAACTACACGAACAGCTGGGACCCGAACAACGGCGCCATCCTGCGGTCCACCGACAAGGGCGCGACGTGGGCCCGCACCACCATGCCGTTCAAGATCGGCGGCAACATGCCCGGCCGCGGCATGGGCGAGCGGCTGGCGGTCGACCCCAACAACGACAAGGTGCTCTACTTCGGCGCCCCCGAGGGCAACGGGCTGTGGCGGTCCACCGACTACGGCGTCACCTGGGCCAAGGTCGCCGCGTTCCCCAACGCCGGGAACTACCAGCAGGACCCGACCGACACCAGCGGCTACCTCAGCTCGAACCCGGGCGTGCTCTGGGTGACCTTCGACAAGTCCAGTGCGGCGGCCGGCGCCACCACGCAGACGATCTACGTCGGCGTCGCCGACAAGGACAACAACGTCTACCGCTCCACCGACGGCGGCGCCAGCTGGACGCGCCTGGCGGGCCAGCCGACCGGCTTCCTGCCGCACAAGGGGTGCTCGACAGCGCCGACGGCTACCTCTATCTGGCCACCAGCGACACCGGCGGCCCGTACGACGGGGCCAAGGGCGACGTCTGGCGCTACGACACCAAGGCCGGCACCTGGCTGCAGATCAGCCCGGTCAAGTCCTCCGACTCCGGCGCCTACTTCGGCTACAGCGGCCTGACCGTCGACCGCCAGCACCCCAACGTGGTGATGGTGACGGGCTACAGCTCCTGGTGGCCGGACACCCAGATCTACCGCTCCACCGACTTCGGCGCGACCTTCAAGCCGATCTGGGAGTACAACGGCTACCCGAACCGGGTGGACCACTACACCCTGGACACCACCTCCACCCCGTGGCTGAGCTGGGGCAACAACCCCTCGCCGCCGGAGGAGACGCCCAAGCTCGGGTGGATGACCGAGTCGCTGGAGATCGACCCGTTCAACTCCGACCGGATGATGTACGGCACCGGCGCCACGCTCTACGGCACCACCAACCTCACCGCCTGGGACGCCGGCACCAAGGTCACCATCACGCCGATGGTCCAGGGCCTGGAGGAGACCGCGGTCAACGACCTGATCAGCCCGCCGACCGGCGCACCGCTGCTCAGCGCGCTCGGTGACATCGGCGGCTTCCGCCACACCTCGCTGACCACCACCCCGGCCTTGATGTTCCAGCAGCCGAACCACGGCACCACCACCGCCCTGGACTTCGCGCAGACCAACGGCAACACCGTCGTCCGGGTCGGCAACACCGCCAGCGGGTCCACCGACAAGCACATCGCGTTCTCCAACGACAACGGCGCGAACTGGTACGCCGCGAGCAGCGAGCCGAGCGGGATCACCTCCGGCGGCACGGTCGCGCTCTCCGCCGACGGCACCCGCGTGGTGTGGTCGCCGGGCGGGGCCTCCCCCGTCGCCGGCGGGTTCGGCGGCAGCTCCTGGACGGCGGCGAGCGGGCTGCCGGCCGGCGCTAGCGTGCAGGCCGACCGGGTCGATGCCAAGAAGTTCTACGGGTACGCGGCCGGTGCGTTCTACGTCTCCACCGACGCCGGGGCGACGTTCGCCAAGACGGCCGCCACCGGGCTGCCCGCCAAGGGCCCCGTCCGCTTCAAGGCCCTGACCACCACCGAGGGCGACGTCTGGCTGGCCGGCGGTTCGGACGACGCGACGTACGGGCTGTGGCACTCCACCGACTCCGGCGCGTCCTTCACCCGGCTCGCGAACGTCGACAAGGCCGACACCATCGGCTTCGGCAAGGCGGCGACCGGCTCCTCCTACCCGGCGCTGTACACCAGCGCACAGATCGGCGGGGTGCGCGGCATCTACCGCTCGGACAACGCGGGCGCGACCTGGGTCCGCATCAACGACGACAACCACCAGTGGGGTTGGACGGGTGCGGCGATCACCGGCGACCCGCGCGTCTACGGGCGGGTGTACGTCTCGACCAACGGCCGCGGTGTGATCGTGGGCGACACCTCGGTGGTCACCACGGTGACCCCGAGCGCCTCGGCGTCGGCCTCCGTGTCGGCATCCGCGTCACCGTCGCCCAGCGCGTCGGCCAGTGCCTCGCCCAGCGGGTCGCCGTCCGGCTCGGCGTCCCCGAGCCCGAGCCCGAGCGGCGGCACCGCCTCCTGCGAGGTGACGTACGCGGTGAGCAGCCAGTGGGGCGGCGGCTTCGGCGCCAACGTGACCGTCCGCAACACCGGTTCGACCGCGGTCAACGGCTGGACGCTGCGCTGGGCCTTCGCCGACGGCCAGACCGTCGGCTCGCTGTGGAACGGCAGCTGGACCCAGACCGGCGCCAACGTGGCCGTCACCAACCTGAGTTACAACGGCGCCCTGGCCGCCGGCGGGGGCAGCACCTCGTTCGGCTTCAACGGCACCTGGGGCAGCGCGAACAGCAAGCCGTCCGCGTTCACCCTCAACGGCGCTTCCTGCACCGTGAAGTGAGCATGCGCCGCGGGGGCGGTGCGGCAGCCGCCGCACCGCCCCCGCGGTGAGTCAGGAACCGGCCGTCGAGGTGGACGTGCGGTTCTTCGCCAGGCAGAGCACGAAGTTGTTGCCCGTCTCCTCGTGGGTCAGTGAGGACTCCGTGGTCGGGTAGGGCTCGCAGGCCGTCGTGTCGTCGGTGGTGTCGGGGACACGCGCCAGCACCTTGTAGTCCGCCGTCGGGTCGCTGCAGGGCAGCACCTTGAGCTCCGGCGTGGCCGACGTCCCCGCGTTGTGCACGCAGTCGCCGGTGCTCACCGTCAGCGAGGTCGGCACACGGTACGGCGGGGTGTACGAGTCGTCACTGCTGCTGCCGGACAGCGCCGCGGCGATGAAGACGCCGATGACCAGTGTCCACGCCACGACCGGCAGCAGCAGCATCAGCATCGCCGGACGGCGGGTCAGCGGCTTTCCCGGGTCGAGCTGCGGCCCGCGCGGGGCGGTCGCCGGCGGCAGCACCTTGATCTTGTTGTAGGCGAAGAGGTTGCGCAGCAGGGTGATCGGCGTGAAGACCGACGACAGGTAGCCCCACCAGCCCTGGTACAGCGTCCGCGCCGACATGTCGCGGACGGTGGCCGTGCCGCAGGTGCGGCAGAACGGGCCCGGCTGGCGCAGGAACTGCATGATGACGATCATGCCGCGGTGACCGCGGACGGTGACCTGCACCGCCGGGAAGCCGCCGCAGAAGCGGCAGACCGGGCCGCCGTCCGGCGCCTGGGCGGGCGCCCCGTAGGGCACGCCCTGACCCTGGCCCCACGGCGCCGGCTGGCCGTAGGCGGGCGGCGCCGCCGGCGCCGCACCGTACGGCGCGGGCTGGGCGTACGGGCCCGGCTGCGCGGGCTGCGCCGGGTAGCCGTAACCGGGTGCGGACGCGGGCGCGGGCGGCGCCGGCTGTCCGTACGGCCCGGGCTGGGCGTACGGACCGGGCTGGGCGGGGGCTGCCGGGTACCCGTAGCCGCCGGCGGGCGGGTACGGCTGGCCGGGCGCCGGCGGCGTGGGCGGACCGGCGTACGGATTCGACGGCGGGTAAGGAGAGGTCAAAGGTCTGTCCCCGTGGAAGGTCGGTGGCGGCGGCGGACGGACCGGCGGGGGCCGGTGGCAGGAGCGGTCCGCCCGCCCGCACGGTCGCGGATGCGCGAGTTCGGACGTACTCTAGCGACCCGCCCCGACACGCCCGCGCCGCCCCGTCGTCCCCGGACACCGTGCACCGGCCGCCGCCCGGCCGGGCCGTCAGCTCCCGTGCGGGGTCAGCCTGATCCGGACGGGTCCGCGTGCCTCCAGCGTGATCGCCTGCCCCAGCCTGACCTCGGTGTCCACCGTCTCGACCGCGAACTCGCGCAGCACCGCGCCCAGCGCCAGCACCGACTCCAGCATCGAGAAGTGCTGCCCGATGCAGGCGCGCGGACCGCCCCCGAAGGGGAACCACGCGTAGCGGTGCCGGGCCGCCTCCTGCTCCGGCGTGAAGCGGTCCGGGTCGAAGCGCTCCGGCTCCGGCCAGTGCGCCGGGTGCCGGTGGGTGACGTACGGGGCGACCAGGACGTCCGCGCCCGCCGGGATCCGCACCCCGCCGATCTCGCAGTCGGCCACCGCGCGGCGGCCGATCACCGCGGCGGCAGGGTACAACCGCATCGCCTCCTTCAGCACTGCCGTCAGATACGGCAGTGCCGCGAGGTCATCGGCCCGCGGCGGGCGGTCGCCCAGCACGGTGAACGCCTCCTCGCGGGCCCGCTTCTGCTGCTCCGGGTGCATCCCCAGCAGGTGGAGCGCGAAGGCCAGCGAGGTCGCCGTCGTCTCGTGGCCGGCCAGCAGGAAGATCAGTACCTGGTCGCGGAGTTCGGCCGCGTCCAGCTGCTCGCCGTCCTCGCCGCGGGCCGCCGCCAGCAGGCCGAGCAGGTCGTCGGACTCCTGCCCCGCGCGACGGGCGATGATGGCGTCGCACACCGCGTACAGCTCCTGCTCGGCGGCCTTCGCCTGCCGGTTGCCGGGCGTCGGCCACTGCCGCGGCAGGCGAACGGGCGCGAAGCCGCGGTCCCGCACGTAGGCGCCGAGCACCGGGAAGGAGCGGCGGACGGCGCCGATCGCCTCCTCCACGTCGGTGCCGAACAGGATCCGGGCGACCGCCCGCAGCGCGAACCGCGACATCTCGTCCGCCGCGTCCACCACGCCGTCCGGCACCGCGGACCAGCGGTCCACCAGGGCCGCCGACTCCAGCGCGACGGCGTCCGCGTAGGTGTCGACCCGGCGGCGGGTGAACAGCGGCTGCACGAGCCGCCGCTGGCGCTGGTAGTCGGTGTCCTGGGCGGTCAGCAGGCCGTTGCCGAGGCTGAGCCGGACCTCCTCGTACATCACGTTGTCCTTGCGGAAGTCCGCCGCGCGGGTGGCCAGCACCTGCTGCGCGCCCTCCGGCGAGAACACCATCCAGAACTCGGCGCGCAGCCCGGGCGGCCCGGCGGTGAACCGGACCACGTCGCCGTGGTCGCGGTGCGCCGCCAGGTACGCCTTCAGCGGGTCGCGGGTGAGCTCCAGCATCGAGCCGATCAGTGGCAGCCCGGGCGGGCCCGGTATCCGGGTGGCCTGCATGACGTGTCCCCCTCGTCGACGGATCGTGCACCGCCCACGCTAACTGACGGTACGTCGACAAAACAGGCCGCCCCGGTCACTCGTACTCGGTGCCGCCCTTGCGGGTCAGGTAGCCGCCGCCGACCGCCTTGGCGATCGCCCGGCCGCCCAGCACCGGGCTGTGCCGCTCGGTCTGCGGCCGGACGACGACGCCCTCGCGGACGTGCAGCCCCCGGCCGCTGAGCGTCTCGCGGCCCTCGGCCGACGCCAGCACCCGGTCCGCGTCGTAGGGCCCGCGCCACAGCTCGGGCACCACCGGCAGCGCGCCGTCCAGCACCTCGGCCGCGTCCAGCCACACCGGGCGGCCGTCGATCAGCGCCGACACGTCGAAGACCGCGTAGCCCGGCAGCTCGGCCCGGCCCTGCTCGCCGTACGTCAGGTCCTGCACGCCGGTGCCGAACACCTCGCCGAACACGCCCACCCGGCTCGCGCCGAGCCGCTCGGCCAGCCGGGCCGCGACCTCCGGGACGCCGTGTGCCCGGACGGCGCGCCAGTAGAGGTTGACGCCGTCCTCCTTGAGCGCCAGTCCCTGCGCGCCGATGCCCTTGGACGACACCTGCACCTCGCCGCTGTCGGCGTGGAAGGTGAGCAGGCAGCAGCTGCCGTGCACCTTCTCGGTCACCACCACCGGCTCGCCCGGCGCGAACACGTCCGGGAAGCGCTTGAGGTTCTCGACGTCCACCCAGGGCAGCAGGTCGGGGGCGGCCTCCACCTCGCCGCTCATCGCGGTCGGGATCGGCGGCTGCCACTTGGTGATGCCCAGGAGCTCGGCGAAGTCCTCCCCCGCGGCGGCGGCCGCCGCCAGGTCCACCCCGGCCAGGGCCCCCGGACGGCAGACGATGCCCTGGGACAGCTCGCCGCGCAGCCGTACCGCCCTGACCCGGTTGGCGTCGCCGCCGGCCAGCCGGCCGGTCAGGCCCAGCTCCTCGATCAGCCCGGCCGGCAGCACCGCCTGCTCCGGGATGTAGACCGCGGTCTCCCCCGTCCGGTAGGCACCCCTGGCCACCACCGCCCGGTACAGCCCGACCTGGGCCAGCTCCAGCGCGTCGGCGTTCGGGTGCTCCAGGATGGTCAGCTGCTCGGCGGTCACCCGCAATGTCGACATCGGTGTCGTCCTCCCCGTCTCGTGTGCGCCCCACTGTGGCGCGGCGGGCGGAGCGGGGGCCACGGATTTTCCGCCGGCCCGAGCGGCATCCGCATCTGCGCTATCGCACATGCTGGGACACCGGCGTCCACATGCTGGCCTGTGCGATGAAACAGGGGACCTCGGCCCGGCATCTGCGGCACAATGATCGGCGTCGTCACCGCACCTCCGCGCCCCCGACCGGCGCGGCAGAAGGGGAATCGCACCCATGAGCACCGTCAGACGCCGTACCGCCGTCGCCACCGTCGCAGCGCTGGCCCTCGCTGCCGGCCTCACCGCCTGCAGCAGCAGCAGCAGCGGCTCCTCCTCCTCGACGGCGGCCACCCCGGCCGCGTCGGCCTCCGCGTCGGCGTCCTCCGCCAAGGTCTCCGGGGCGGTCACCGTCTTCGCGGCCGCCTCCCTCAAGGAGACCTTCACGGCCCTCGGCAAGAAGTTCGAGGCGGCCAACCCCGGCACCAAGGTGACCTTCAACTTCGGCGGCAGCTCGGCGCTCGCCCAGAGCATCGTCTCCGGCGCCCCCGCCGACGTGTTCGCCGCGGCCAGCCCGGCCACCATGAAGACCGTCACCGACGCCAAGGCCGCGGCGGGCGACCCGAAGGTCTTCGTCCGCAACACCCTGGAGATCGCCGTCCCCAAGGGCAACCCGAAGCACGTCGCGGGCCTCAAGGACCTCACCGGCATCAAGGTCGCGCTCTGCGCCAAGGAGGTGCCGTGCGGCGCCGCCGCCCTGAAGGCCCTTCAGGCCGCCGGCGTGAACGTCACCCCGGTCACCCAGGAGCAGGACGTCAAGGGCGCGCTCACCAAGGTCGAGCTCGGCGAGGTCGACGCCTCGCTGGTGTACAGGACCGATGTGCAGTCCGATGCTGCGAAGATCGACGGTGTGGACTTCCCCGAGGCCGCCAAGGCCGTGAACGACTACCCGATCGCCGCCCTCGCCAAGGCGCCCAACGCGGCCGCCGCCGCGGCCTTCGTCGCCTACATCGAGTCGGCCGAGGCCCAGCAGGCGCTGACCGCGGCGGGCTTCCAGGCTCCGTGACGGCCGGTACCACCGCGGCGACCCGCCGCCCGCGCTCCCGGCGCGGGCGGCGGGTCCCGTACGCCCTGCTGCTGCCCGCCCTGCTCGGGCTGGCCTTCCTCGTCCTGCCGCTGGTCGGGCTGCTCGTCCGGGCACCGTGGAGCGCGCTGCCCGAACAGCTCTCCAGCCCCGAGGTGTGGCAGGCGCTGCGGCTCTCGCTGATCTGCGCCACCTCGGCCACCGCGGTGTCGCTGGTGCTCGGCGTCCCGCTGGCCTGGATGCTGGCCCGCACCGAGCTCCCGGGCCGGCGGATCGTCCGCGCCCTGGTCACCCTGCCGCTGGTGCTGCCCCCCGTCGTCGGCGGTGTGGCCCTGCTGCTCGTCCTCGGCCGCAACGGCATCGTCGGCCGCTGGCTGGACTCGGCGTTCGGGCTGACCCTGCCGTTCACCACGGCAGGTGTGGTGGTGGCCGAGACCTTCGTCGCGATGCCCTTCCTGGTGATCAGCGTGGAGGGCGCGCTGCGCGCCGCCGACCCGCGCTACGAGGAGGCCGCCGCCACCCTCGGCGCCTCCCGGCTGACCGCCTTCCGGCGGGTCACCCTGCCGCTGATCGCCCCCGGCATCGGCGCCGGCGCCGTCCTCGCCTGGGCGCGCGCCCTCGGCGAGTTCGGCGCCACCATCACCTTCGCCGGCAACTTCCCCGGCCGCACCCAGACCATGCCGCTGGCGGTGTACCTGGCGATGGAGTCCGACCCGGAGGCCGCGATCGCCCTCAGCCTCGTCCTGCTCGCCGTCTCCATCGCCGTCCTCGCGGGGCTGCGCGAGCGTTGGACGGCCGGCCCGTGACACCCCCACCGGAGACCGCGATGGCCGCCCTCGACGCCCGCCTCCAGGTCGAACGGGCCGCCTTCCGGCTGGACCTGTCCCTGACCGCGGCCCCCGGCGAGGTCGTCGCCCTGCTCGGGCCGAACGGCGCCGGCAAGTCCACCGCGCTGCGGGCGCTGGCCGGCCTGCTGCCGCTGACCGCCGGGCACCTGAGCCTGGACGGCACGCTGCTGGAGGATCCGGCGAGCGGCCTGCACACCCCGGCAGAGGAACGGCCGGTCGGCGTGGTCTTCCAGGACTACCTGCTCTTCCCGCACCTCAGCGCGCTGGACAACGTGGCGTTCGGGCTGCGCTGCCGGGGCCTGCGGCGGACCGCCGCCCGCACCGAGGCACGGCCGTGGCTGGAGCGGATGGGCCTGGCGGACCACGCCCTCGCCCGGCCGGGCAGCCTGTCCGGCGGGCAGGCGCAACGGGTCGCGCTCGCCCGCGCCCTCGCCGTCCGGCCCCGGCTGCTGCTGCTGGACGAGCCGCTGGCCGCCCTGGACGCCCGCACCCGGCTCGACGTCCGCTCCCAACTGCGGCGGCATCTGGCGGAGTTCGAGGCCGTCGCGGTACTGGTCACGCACGACCCGCTGGACGCGATGGTGCTCGCCGACCGGCTGGTCGTGATCGAGGACGGCCGGCAGGTGCAGGCCGGCACCCCCGCCGACATCGCCCGGCACCCGCGCACCGACTACATCGCCCGCCTGGTCGGCCTCAACCTCTATCGCGGCACCGCGGACGGACACACCGTCACGCTGCCCGACGGCACCGCGCTCAGCACCGCCGACGAGCTGACCGGGCCGGCCTTCGTGTCCTTCCCGCCCGCCGCCGTGACCCTGCACCGGGGACGCCCCGATTCCAGCGCCCGCAACGCCTGGCCGCTCACCGTGGCCGGCCTCGACCTGCACGGCGACCAGGTCAGGGTCGACCTCACCGGCCCGCTGCCGCTGGCCGCCGACCTCACCCCGGCCGCGGCCGCCGAACTCGACCTCGCCCCCGGCACCGAGGTCTGGGCCGCCGTCAAGGCCGCCCAGACCCACGCCTACCCGGCCTGACCGGCCCCGCCCGCCGAGGTCAGCGCGGCGATCCGGGCGGCCACCTGCGCGGGGTCGTACCCGCGCCGCACCATCGCGAACTCCGGCGGCCCGACCGGCGCACCCGCCTGCAGGGCGGCCAGGTACGCGTCGACGGCGGCCCGCTCGCAGCCGCGCCGCACCACGTCGAACCCCTCGAACCCGGCCATCCGGCAACCCCCTCCACCAGGGCCCCACCCCACGGCGGGACCGGGTGACCACCGTACGCCCGGCCCGCCGCGCCGCTCCCCGCCGGGCTCCCCCGCCGGGCTCCCCGCCGGGGCTCGTCCGACCTGCCGATCGGGCAGAATCGGCTGCACAGCGGCGGCCGGAGGTCGGAGGCAGAAGTGAGCGTCATGGGAGCCTGGGTGATCGGCGCCGTCCCCGACGAGGGGATCCGGGAGCTGCTGCGCACCGCCGTCCGGACCGCGCCGCCGACGCCGCCGCCGGTGCGCACCGGCGTGTCCGAAGGGCTGGCCCGGTGGCGGCGCAGCGCGCAGGAGCCCTTGTTCAGCGCCCGCCCGGGTGTTCCGGGGCAGTGGACGGCCGACGAGGCCTTCCGGCTGAGCGCGTTCCTCGACGGGTGCCACGACGACTCCGGTCCGGTGGAGGCGCTGCGCGACGCCGTCGTCGATCACTTCCCGCCCGACGGCGAGGGCCTGTTCGCGGTCTCGGCCCGCAAGGCGAGCCCGTTCTCGGCCCTCGCGTATGCGATCGGGCCCGACGCGGTGCTGCAACTGCCGGGCTGGTTCGGTGACTTCCTGCTCGACTCCGGGGAGGTCCGGGACCGGCTCCCGGCGGCCGAGGAAGCCCTCGGACTGACCGGGAGCCGGCGGCGGGAGGCGGTCGAGCGGATCCGGGCGTGGATGACCGGACTGGGCGACGATCCCGACCACGACGCCGACAAACTCCTCGACGGGCCGCTGCGCGTCCTCCGCCACGCCGCGCGCACCGGCCGGGGCGCGGCCGGTCAGGTCCGCTGGTACTGAGGAGCCGGGCGGTCACTCCTCGGCGGCCCAGGCGGGGGTCCGGAACGTGCCTCCGTACATGGGAAGTTCAATGCTCCCCCGTAGCGGGCGAGCTGGGCCCAGGGGCGGTTGATGCCGGTGGAGCCGTAGCGGCGGACGCGGGTGACGGCGTCCAGGTCGAGGACGTCCACGAGGACCTCCTCGCCGGGGCCGGCCTGCTGGCGGACGAGGCCCTCCGGGTCGACCACGGCACTGCCGCCGAGGCCGGCCGGGTCGGCGGCGTTGACGTTGACGACGTAGACCTGGTTGGTCCACGCGTTGGCGCGGGCGCAGACCAGCTCCATCTCCCGGTCCCGGGTGGGGGTGAGGGTCGGCTGGATGACGATCTCCGCACCGAGCCAGGCGAGTTGGCGCACCGTCTCGGGGAAGGACCCGTCGTAGCAGATCGCCAGCCCGACCCGGCCCGCGCCGGGGATGTCGAAGACGGTGAACTCCGTTCCCGGCGCGGTCTTCTCGTACGGCTGCCAGGGGAAGATCTTGCGGTAGCGGGCGACGATCCCGTCCTGCGGGGAGACCGCGACGGCGGTGTTGTGGACGGTGCCGTCCCCGGTGCGCTCGTACAGGCTGCCCGGGACGAGCCAGAGCCCGGTCTCCGCCGCGAGGGCGCAGATCCGGTCGGTGAGCGGGCCGGGGATCGGGGCGGCGACCTGCTGCATCCAGTCGGCGGGCGCCTCGGCCAGCAGCGGCGGTTCGGCGGCGAGCAGCAGTTCGGGGACGACGACGAGCTGCACGTGCGGGAAGAGCTCGCGGACGGACCGCACCTGGGTGGCGAAGCGCTCCCAGGTGGCCTCGGGGTCGAGCGGCACGGGCACGGTCTGGACGGCGGCGACGGCGAGTGTGCGCATGGGTCTCTCAGTCCTCGGTGACGGTGAGTTCGGTGACGGCCGTACGGCCCTCGCGGAAGAAGCGGCGGAAGCGGGCGCGGACGGTCAGCATCACCAGCGCGCCCAGGGCGATCGAGCCGGCGCCGAGCAGGAAGACCCCGCCGACGCCGTGGAAGGACGTGCTGCCGTAGGCCGGGTCCTCCATGTCGTACGCGCTGCGGGCGAAGGCCGCCAGCATCATCAGGCCGCCGAGCAGCGGCAGGACGCCGCGCAGCAGCAGGTCGCGCGGGGAGTCGCGGAGCCGCTTGCGGAAGTACCAGACGCAGGCGAGCGCCGTGGTGCCGTAGTAGCAGGCGATCAGCAGGCCGATGCAGAGGATGGCGTCGCCGAGGAAGCGGTCCGACACGGCGGTCAGCAGCACCAGCAGGACGGCGGCCGCGGCCCCGAAGAAGACCGTTCCGAAGCCGGGGGTGCGGTGGCGCGGGTGGATCCGGGTGAACGCGCGGGGCAGCGCGCCGTGGGCGGCCATCGACAGCGTGCCGCGGGAGCTGCCGACCAGGCAGGTGAGCAGGGCGGAGACCGCGGAGACGCAGACGGCGAGCTGCATCACCTTGGCCAGGGCGGTGCCGAGCACGGGCGGGGCCAGCGAGGCGAGGATGTCCGCGGCGTTGTCCGGGTTTCCCAGGCCGACGCCGGCCGTCCCGGTGCCGGCGAAGCCGATCGCGGCGAAGGCCGTGAACAGGTAGGTGGCCAGCAGCACCACGGTGGAGATGATTGCGGCCTGGCCGGGGATCCGGTCGCCGTCGCGGGTCTCCTCGTTGGCCGTGATCAGCGCATCCCAGCCCCAGTAGATGAACAGGCAGAGCAGGACGGCCTCGGCGAACGGGCCGAAGCCGGTGAAGCCCGTGGGGTCGAGCCACGCGACCGAGACGGGCTCGGCGCCGTGCCGGGCTAGGGCGGCGACGCCGAACGCCAGCAGCGCGAGCAGCTGCAGGCCGAGCAGGACGTACTGGACGGAGGCGGCGAGCTGGAGGCCGCGGTGGGCGACCGCGGTGACGGCGGCCAGCAGCAGGACGGCGGTGACCGGCACGGCCGGGCCGTGCGCGTGCAGGCCCACCAGGCCCAGCAGGTAGCCGGCGCCGACCTGGGAGAGCGCCGTCATCGCCAGGAGCGTGGCGATCTGCACCACCCAGCCGCCGGCGAGCCAGCCGGTGAGGGGCCCGAAGGCGCGGGTGGTCCAGACGAAGGTGGTGCCGCAGTCGGGCATCTCCCGGTTGAGCTCGCGGAAGGCGAAGGCGGTCAGCAGGATCGGGACGAAGCCGAGCAGCAGGGCGGCCGGCGCGAGGTGCCCGGCGACCAGCGTCACGAAGCCGAGGGTGACCGCGATGCTGTAGGCGGGGGCCACCGACGACAGGCCGAGGGCGACGGAGGCGAGCAGGCCCACCGAGCCGCCGCGCAGCCCCTTGCCGGCCGGGGCGGGCACGGCGGAGGCGGCCGGTGCGGCGGGTACGGCAGGTGGCACGGGTCCGGCGGGTGGCATGTCGGGTCTGGGGCCGGTGTCGGTCGGATTGGTGGTCACGACGGGCTCCTCGGGGGTCGGTTTTGTTAAACGTGGATTTAAGAGGCTGGCCACTCCCCCGTCAATACCTGCACCTGTATCGTTAAACGAAGATGGAACAAGGGCATGGAGGAGAACGGCGTGGCGGCGAAGAGGGGCAGAGACCGGGAGGCCCGCCGGGCCGAGCTGAGCGGGGCCGTGCAGCGCGCCCTGATGGCCCGCGGCCTGGAGGGCCTGCGGCTGCGCGACATCGCCGAGGAGGCCGGGGTCACCCCCGCCGCGGTGCTCTACTACGGCGACCTCGACGGGCTCGTCCACGAGACGTACCAGCGGGCCATCGAGCGCTACAGCCAGGAGCGCGAGGAGGCGGCCGAGCGCTTCACCGACGCCCGCGACCGGCTCCGGGCCTGCATCGACCACGGGGTCGCCTCCGGCCCCGACGACGCCCTGACCCGGCTGCTCTTCGAGTACTGGCCGCGCTGCCTGCGCGACCCGCAGGCCGCTGCCCTCGACAGTGCGCTGACCGAACGCCAGATCGCCGTCTACTCGGGCATCCTGGTCCTCGGCCAGGCCCAGGGGTACTTCACCCTCCAGGACCCGCCGCGGCTGCTCGCCGCGAGCTTCGTCGCCATGGAGGACGGCTACCAGATGGACGTGCTCGCCGGACGCCGGACGCGGGCCGAGGTGATCACCGCCCTGCACGCCTACGCCCGCGCCGTCACCGGCCACGACCTGGCAGTCCGCCCCTGACGCACCCCGCCGCCCGCCGTGTGTAGGGTGGCGCCATGCAGCTGACTGTTCTGCCCCCGCCCGCCGCCTGAGCGGGCGGCCAGGCCACGGAGGACCCCGGGCTTGTCCGACAAGCCCCAGCCCCGGACGAGGGCTCGTGAGACGAGCCCCTGCCCCCGGGCCGGTCGGCGCCGCCCGCAGACGGGACCACGCGACCGATGCCTCTGTGGGAGAACACCCTTGTCTGCTTCCCGTACGCCCCTGCCCGTCGGGCGGGGCCTGCTCTACATCACGCTCTCCGCGACCGCCTGGGGCACCGCCGGTGCCGCGGCCGCCCTGCTCTACGGCACCAGCGGCCTCGGGCCGCTGGCGCTGACCTTCTGGCGCTCGATCGGCGGGGTCGTCCTGCTGCTGGCCGTCCGCCCCTTCACCGGCGGATCCGGCCGGGACGGGCGCCCGGCCCTGCCGTGGCGGCGCCGGCTGCCGCGGATCCTCGTCAACGGACTGGGCCTGACGCTCTTCCAGGCCGCCTACTTCGTGGCCGTCCAGCAGACCGGCCTCGCGGTCGCCACCGTGGTGACCCTCGGGTCGGCCCCGGTGCTGATCGCGGTCGGCGCCCGGCTCACCATGGGCGAGCGCCTCGGCGGGGCCGGGGCGGTGGCCGTCTGCGGCGCCCTGACCGGGCTGGCCGTCCTCGTCCTCGGCGACACCGGCGGCGGCGAGGTCCGGCCGTCCGGGGTGCTCTGGGCCCTGCTGTCGGCGTCCGGGTACGGCTGCATCACGCTCTACACCCGCCGGCTCGGCCGGGCCGGTGAGGCCCAGAGCCCGTCGGAGACGACGCTGTGGTCGTTCGGGGTCTGCGCGGTCTGCATGCTGCCGTTCGCCGCGGCGGAGGGGATCTGGCCGCAGGCCGAGGGCCTGGGCCGGACGGTGCTGCTGCTGGTCTACCTCGCGTCCGTGCCCACCGCGCTCGCGTACGGGCTGTACTTCGCCGGCGCGGCGGTCGTCCGGGCCACCACCGCCTCGGTGATCGCCCTGATCGAACCGGCCAGTGCGACGGTGATCGCCGTCCTGGTGCTCGGCGAGCACCTGGGCGCGGCGGCCGCGGCCGGCACCGCCGTCCTGCTCGTCTCCGTCACCGGCCTGGCCCTCGCCGAGGCCCGGCTCGCCGTCCGGGCCCGCCCGGCCTGACGGCGGATCAGTCCCGCCGCAGGGCGATCGGCCGGTACTGCGGGTCGGGCCGCGGGCGGTCCTGCTCCGGCAGGGCCGCCCCGGCCCGGGGATGCGGCCGACGGCGATCGCCGGCTGCCGGGCCCGCGGGCTACCGGGTGCAGCTGTCCCAGCAGGTCCGGTGCGGGGGCGGGGGCGTCCGGTCGGGATCGGGTCGGCGGGCGGCGTCGGCCGGTCGCCGAAGAGGAAGGCGTGAAGGTCGAGCAGGTGGCCGTACAGCTCGCCCTCGGAGCAGAAGTGGATGTCGTGCCGGGTGACGGACTGCCAGGTTCCCAGGGTGGCCGGCTGCTGCTCCAGGAGGTGTTCCAGTGCGGCCCGCAGCTGCCGGGCGTAGGACCGGTCCCGGGCCAGGGAACGCTTCTCCTCGGCCAGGTCGAGGCCGGCGTTCGGATGCAGGAACCGGCAGAAGAAGCTCCGCAGCCGGCGGTCGTCGCGCCGGCCCGGGATGTCCCAGGCGCTCCACGGTGCCGGTGCGGCCTTGAGGTACGTCAGGGCGGGTACGGCCGGGTCGTCTGCGCTCACCGTGGTTGGGGACGACGTATCCCCGGACCCGGTTCCCGCCGGGCCGCCCGGCAGGGTCCTACCGGAGGGCGGGGTGGTCGGCGACGACGGTGCAGCTGCCGGGGGCGATCTCGGTGAAACCGGCGTCGCGGACGAGCGGCAGGCCGCTCGCGGTCAGTGCGGCCCAGGCCTCGGGGGCGGCGGTGCGGACGGCGAGGGCGAAGCCGCTCTCCGCCCACTCCTTGCGGCGGGTGTCGTCCAGCCGCCACCAGGCGAGCTGTGCCGCGTGGCCGGTCTGGGCCATCGTCTTTCCGGCGCTCATCTCCAGGTCGGGGTTGAGCCAGAGCACGGGGAGGCCGTCGGCGGGGGCGGCCGGCTCGGCGGGGTCGTCGAGGTCGGTGCCGGACACCTGGAGCTTGGCCAGCTCCTTCGGCCAGCCGTCCAGCGGGACGGGCGGGAAGACCCGCACCTCGGCCGCGGCGCCGGTGACCGTGATCCCGGGCAGCTCGCCTGCCTTGCGCCACTCCCCGCCGCGGGCCCGGCGGACGACCTTGCGGATCCGGGCGTCCTCCCAGGCCAGCACCCGTTCGGCCCAGGCGCCGCCGTCCTCGGTGACCCGGGGGTCGGCGAGCAGGGTCAGCACCGCGCGGGCCGAGGTCTCCAGGGCGTCGGTACGGGCCGGCGGGTCGGCCCGCTCGATCCGGACGACCAGGGGCAGGACGTACTGCTCCCGACTGTCGCGGTCGACGGGCTGTTCGGGGCTGCTGGGTGCGTCGAAGGGTGAGCTCACCCCACCAGGATGCCAGCAGCCCCGGGAGCCTCAGCGGCGGTATCCGCGCTGGGGGTCGCGCTCCTCGGCGTCCTCGTAGAAGAGGAACCAGCCCTCGGGATGGGTGGCGGCGAGCAGCTGGTCGGCGCGGTCGGCGGCGTCCAGGTCGGGGTCGCCCTCGTCGGGGCCGTAGACGCCGAACAGCTCGTCGGCGCAGCCCTCCCAGTCGTAGTCGTAGAGATCGGCGGGCAGGTCGCCCATCATGTCGGCGACCGACTCGGGCTGGGCACCGAGCAGCCCGCGGGCGTCGGCGAGGGCGAGCCGCAGGGCGAGCTCCTCGGCGAGACAGCGCGGCAGCGGCCACTCGCCGAGGGCGAGGTCCTCCGCGAGGTCGTCGAAGGCGCGGGCGAAGGCCCGCCGCCAGGTGCGGTGCAGCGCCCAGGTGCGGCGCGGCAGCCGGGCGAACACCGCCCAGTCGTTCTCGTCCCCGCCCATCACCGGGTCGTCCTCGTGCTCGTCGAGGTCGTCGTAGGCGGCGTCGGCGAGGCCGACCAGCTGGGTGTGGAGCAGGCAGGCGGTCCGGGGGGTGAGGGTCCAGTCCCCGGCGTCGCCGTCCTCCGCGTCGAGCGGGAAGAGGACGGCGAAGTCGGGGGCGAAATCGTCGGTGACGCTGATCTCCAGAGTGCCGCCGAGCGCCTCGATGCCGGGCACGGCGGCGACCAGACGGTCGGGGTGGAGCAGGACGCCGAGGGCGGCGTTCGGGTCCTCGGCGACTTCGCGGAGCAGGTCGGCGCGCTGGCCGGCCGGATCCACCCCGTCGAATTCCAGTTCGTCGACGGCCGCCAGCGCGGCGGCACGCAGTGTCGGCCAGTCGGTGATGCGGATGCCGAGCACCACCGTCGCCTCGATCTCCTGCGCGCCGGAGTCCTCCGCCGCGCCCGGCCCCTGGGGATGATCGCTTCGCTCTCCCATGCGCCTACAGTACGGCCACCGGGGGCCCGGAATCACCGGTGTCCGCCACCTTGTCCGTGCCGGGTTCCGGGCGGAGCCCGCCGGGCCCGCTCACGGGCAGGCGTCGTCCTCGGAGGCGTCGATCTCGACGGTGGCGCCGGGGCCCTCGAAGGTGACGATCGCGGTGCCGCGCCAGTCGCCGAACGCCTTGTGGAACGTGACCACGGGCGGCGGCCCGAAGGGCGACAGATCGATCGGGGGCACCGTGGAGGAGTCGCCGAGGGTGGGGGCGGCCACCGGCACGTCCTCGGGCTGCCAGCCCGCCCCGCGGCCGAGGGCGACCACGGCGGCCCGGTCCAGGGCCGGTCCGGCCGCCGGGCCGGCGAACTCGGCGTACAGGTCGGGCGGGCGGCGGCCGTCCGGGGTGTCGCGGCACTGTTCCGCGGAGACCGCGGGCGTGACGCCGAACCTGGTGCCGAGCGCGGGGATCAGCGGGTCGCCGCGCAGCAGGCCGAGCCGGGCGGTGGCCGTCCGGGACGGGTGCTCGACCACGTCGGGCCGCAGGCCCAGCCAGGTGAACAGCCCCGCGACGGCGAGGACGACGACGAGCGCGGCGAGACCGAGCCCTTGGAGGATGCCGACGGCCACGTGCCGCGCTCCCCCGTCCGACGTGGTGTTCTGCACGGCGGGACCTTATCCCGGCGAGCCGCGCCCCACCCCGACGGGTCGTCACCGATGGTGGTGCCATGAGCAAACTCGAGGACTACGGCGGCGGGCAGGTCCCGGACGCCGACGTGCTGGTGGTCACCACGAACGACGTCCCGGGGCACCGGGTGGAGCGGATCATCGGGGAGGTGTTCGGCCTGACGGTGCGCAGCCGCCACATCGGCAGCCAGATCGGGGCGGGCCTGAAGTCGCTGGTCGGCGGGGAGCTGAAGGGCCTGACGAAGACCCTGGTGGAGAGCCGCAACCAGGCGATGGAGCGGCTCGTCGAGCAGGCCCGGTCGCGCGGCGCGAACGCGATCCTGATGATGCGCTTCGACGTGTCGGAGGCCGCCGACGTCGGGACGGAGATCTGCGCCTACGGGACGGCCGCGGTGATCGCCCCGGTCGCCTGACCCCGGCCGCGGCGCCGGGGAACAGGCCGGCCGCCGCAGATGTTTCACGCACGTGACTGTTCACGGTGCAACCATCGAGCCCGCAGCGGTCGACGTCGTGGTGATCGGCGCCGGGCAGGCCGGGCTGTCCGCCGCCTACCACCTGCGCCGCCGCGGCTTCGCCCCGTACACCGGCTTCGTGGTGCTGGACGCGGACGACGCCCCCGGCGGTGCCTGGGCGCACCGCTCCCCGTCGCTGACGATGGCCACCGTGCACGGCTTCCACGACCTGCCGGACGTCGAACTGCCGCAGCCGGACCCGCAGGCACCGGCCCGCGAGGTGGTGCCCGGCTGGTTCGCCGCGTACGAGGCGCAGCACGCCCTGCCGGTGGTGCGCCCCGTCCGGGTGCGGGCCGTGCGCCCGCTGCCCGGCGGGGAGCTGCGGGTGGAGACCGACCGCGGGGTGTGGACGGCGCGGGCCGTGGTCAACGCCACCGGCACCTGGACGCGGCCGTTCCTGCCGCACTACCCGGGGCACTTCACCGGCCGTCAGCTGCACTACGCGCAGTACCGCGGGCCCGCGGAGTTCGCCGGTCTCCGGGTCGCGGTGGTCGGCGGCGGTGCGTCGGCGATCCAGGTGCTGTCGGAGGTCGGCGCGTTGGCCGAGACCCTGTGGTTCACCCGCCGGGCGCCGGTCTACCGCGAGGGCCCGTTCACCCCGGAGGCGGGCCGGGCCGCGGTGGCCCTGGTCGAGCAGCGGGTCCGGGAGGGTCTGCCGGTCGCCAGCGTGGTGAGCGTGACCGGGCTGGGCCCGTCGGTGGCGTACCGGCGGGCCGCGGAGCTGGGCGTGCTGGAGCGCCGCCCGATGTTCGACCGGCTGACCGCGCACGGGGTGGCCCTGGGCGCGCACGAGGAGCAGGTGGACGCGATCGTCTGGGCCACCGGCTTCCGGCCCGAGGTCGCCCATCTGGCCCCGCTGGGCCTGCGCGGCCCGGGCGGGGGCATCCGGATGGCGGGCACCCGGGCCGCCGCCGACCCGCGGATCCATCTCGTCGGGTACGGCCCGTCGGCCAGCACCGTCGGCGCCAACCGGGCGGGCCGGGCGGCGGTCAACGAGATCGTCCGGCTGCTCGGGGCACCGGCGGCGGCGCCGGTGCCCGCTCAGCGGTCGTAGTCGACGGTGACCCTGTCGGAGAGCGGACGGGCCTGGCAAGTCAGCACGTAGCCGGCCGCGACCTCCTTCTCCTCCAGCGCGAAGTTGCGCCGCATCTCCGTCTCGCCCTCGCAGACCAGCGCCCGGCAGGTGCCGCAGACTCCGCCCTTGCACGCGAACGGCAGGTCGGGGCGGGAGCGCTGGGCACCGTCCAGGATCGACCGGTCCCGCGGCAGCGACAGCACGCTGGCCCTGCCGTCGAGCACCACGGTGACCTCGCTGAGGTCACCCGGGACGCTCTCCTCGGCCCGCTCGGCGACCGGCTCGTCCTCCGCGTGGAACAGCTCCTGGTGCACCCGCTCGCCCGGCACGCCCAGCTCGGCGAGCAGCTCCCGGACTCCGGTCACCATGCCGTACGGGCCGCAGAGCCACCAGTGGTCCACCGCCGGCACCTCGACCAGGGCGGCGACCAGGGCCTTCACCCGCTCGGGGTCGAGCCGGCCGCTGAGCAGCTCGGCGTCGCGGCTCTCCCGGGAGAGCACGTGCACCAGCTGGAAGCGGCCTAGGTGGCGGTCCTTGAGGTCGGCCAGCTCGTCGGCGAACATCACGGTGTCGCTGCGCCGGTTGCCGTACAGCAGGGTGACCCGGGAGTCGGGGTGGCCGTCCAGCACCGAGCCGGCGATGGAGAGCATCGGCGTGATCCCGGAGCCGGCCGCGACCAGGACGTGCTCGGCCCGCTCGGTGGGCTCGGCGGTGAACAGGCCGGTCGGCGGCAGCACCTCGACGCGCTCGCCGACCTTCGCGTCCCGCACCAGCCGGCGGGAGAACAGGCCGCCCGGCACCTCGCGCACCGCGATCCGCAGCGGGCCGCCGACCGGCGAGCAGAGCGAGTAGGAGCGCCGCTCGTCGGCGCCGTCCACGAGCCGGCGCAGGGTAAGGGTCTGCCCGGGCCGGAAGACGAAGTCCGCGGCGAGGTCGTCCGGCACCTCGAAGGTGACCGCGACCGCGTCCTCGCAGAGCGGCTCCAGCTCGGCGATGCGCAGCTCGTGGAAGGTCGGGCGGCGGACGGCCATCAGATCTCCTTGATCCGGTCGAAGGGCTCCCGGCAGGCGCGGCAGCGCCAGAGCGCCTTGCAGGCGGTGGAGCCGAAGCGCGACAGCTCCTCGGTGTCGGGGGAGCCGCACTGCGGGCAGGACACGGCGTGCCGGGTGGGGCCGAGCCGGAGCAGACCCGCGGCGGCGCCGGGCTGCGGCGGCGCGATGCCGGCCTCGGCGAGCTTGCGGCGGCCCTCGGCGCTGATCAGGTCGCTGGACCACGGCGGGTCGAGCCGCAGCCGGACCTCGACCCGGGGGTAGCCGGCCGCCCGCAGCCGGGCGTCCACGTCGGCGGCCATCTCGGCGACGGCCGGGCAGCCCGAGTAGGTGGGGGTGATCCAGGCGGTCACCGCGCCGGCCTCCTCCCGGACGTCGGCGAGGACGCCCAGGTCGGCGAGGGTGAGCATGGGCAGCTCGGGGTCGGGGACGGCGGCGGCGACCTCCCAGGCGCGATGCGCGGCGGCGGTCACCACGTCGCCCCCGGGTGTGCCCGGGCGACCACCTGGAGCTCGGCGAGCAGCAGGCCGAGCGCCTCGGTGTGGACGCCGTCGCGGCCGGCCCGGCCACCGATCCGGGCCATCGCCGGGGTGTCCGGCAGGGTCAGGGTGGCCCGCTCGGCGTCGGCGGCGAGCCGGGCCAGCACCGGGCCGCGCAGGCCGGACGGATCGGTGCCGAGCCGCAGCTCGACCTCGTGCGGGGTGAACAGCTCGTCCAGCAGCGGCCACACGGCGTCCAGCCCGGCCTGCATCCGCCCGTGCGAGTACGGGGTGCCGTCACCGAGCCGCAGCAGCCACTCCAGCGCCCACTCGCGGTGGTAGGCGAGCTCCTTGACGCCGCCGGCGGCGACCGCGGCGAGCACCGGGTCGGGGTGCTGCACGAGCCGCTCGTACAGGGCGTGCCGGGCGGTGGCGAAGACCAGCAGCCGGGCGACGGTGTGCGCGAAGTCGCCGTTGGGGACTTCGACCAGGCGGACGTTGCGGAACTCGTGGTCCTCGCGCCAGTAGGCGAGGTCGTCCTCGGTGCGGCCGGTGCCGTCCGCCTGGCCGGCCCGGGTGAGCAGCCGGCGGGCCTGGCCGAGCAGGTCGAGGCCGAGGTTGGCGAGCGCCACCTCCTCCTCCAGCTCGGGTGCCCGGGTGCACCACTCGGTCAGCCGCTGGGCGAGGACGAGGGCGTCGTCACCGAGCATCAGGCAGTACGCGGCGAGGTCGGCGCCGTCCACGCCGCCCGGCAGGGCGGTGTCGACGCCCAGCAGCGGGTCGGCGAAGCCGGTGCCGTACGCCCAGCGGGCCTCGCCCTCCGGCTCCGGCTCGGCCTCGGAGAGGGTCAGGTAGACGTGGTCGTCGGTCATCTCGGCATCCCCTGCGGCTCAGATGTGCGGGACATCCTCGGGGATGTCGTAGAAGGTCGGGTGGCGGTAGACCTTGTCGCCGCTCGGTGCGAAGAACGGGTCCTGCTCGTCCGGCGCGGAGGCGGTGATCGCCGCGGAGGGGACGACCCAGAGGCTGACGCCCTCGTTGCGGCGGGTGTAGAGGTCGCGGGCGGCCAGCAGCGCCATCCGGTCGTCGGAGGCGTGCAGCGAGCCGACGTGGACGTGGTTGAGGCCGCGCCGCGGGCGGACGAACACCTCGTAGAGCGGCCAGTCGGCCCTGGTCCCGGTCACTGTGCGCTCCGCTTCTGCTCGGCCTGCCGCTGCCCGGCCTGCTTCTGTGCGTACGCCAGGGCCGCCTCGCGGACCCAGGCGCCGTCCTCGTGGGCCGCGCGGCGGCGCTCGACGCGCTGCGCGTTGCACGGCCCCTGGCCCTTGATCACCTGCTTGAGCTCCGACCAGTCGGGCTCGCCGAAGTCCCAGCTGCCGCGCTCCGCGTTCCAGGCCAGGGCCGGGTCGGGGAGGGTCACACCGAGGTGCTCGGCCTGCGGGACGGTCATGTCGACGAAGCGCTGGCGCAGCTCGTCGTTGGTGTGCCGCTTGATCCGCCAGCCCATCGACCGGGCGGTGTTCGGCGAGTCGTCGTCCGGCGGGCCGAACATCATGAGCGACGGCCACCACCAGCGGTCCACGGCGTCCTGCACCATCCGGCGCTGGGCGGTGGTGCCGCGCATCATCGTCATCAGCAGTTCGTAGCCCTGCCGCTGGTGGAAGGACTCCTCCTTGCAGACCCGCACCATGGCCCGGGCGTACGGGCCGTAGGAGCAGCGGCAGAGCGGGACCTGGTTGCAGATCGCCGCGCCGTCCACCAGCCAGCCGATCACGCCGACGTCGGCGAAGGTCAGCGTGGGGTAGTTGAAGATCGAGGAGTACTTCTGCCGCCCGTCGACGAGCTTCTCGGTGAGCTCGGCGCGGTCGACGCCGAGCGTCTCGGCGGCCGCGTACAGGTACAGGCCGTGGCCGGCCTCGTCCTGCGCCTTGGCCAGCAGGGTGGCCTTGCGGCGCAGCGAGGGCGCCCGGGTCAGCCAGTTGCCCTCCGGCTGCATGCCGATGATCTCCGAGTGGGCGTGCTGCGCGATCTGGCGCACCAGGGTCGCGCGGTACGCGTCCGGCATCCAGTCCCGCGGCTCGATCCGCTGCTCGGCGGCCACCACCGCGTCGAAGCGTGCCTCCAGGGCCGCCACGTCGGTCTCTGTTGCCGTCACTCCACCCACCTCCCGACTGACCGTTCGGTCGGTTCCATTCTGTACGCGAGGACGGCGCTCTGACAAGGCACGCGGGTCACGGTCCGGTCATGGGCCGGTCAGGGCGGGGTGGAGAGCGGCGTGCGGGCCTGCGGGCCGGTCGGCGCCGGTCCGGGGCGGCGCGCCCCGGGCCGGCGCCGTCGTCAGCCGCGCTCGCGCAGGCGGGGAAGCGGGACGGCCAGCAGCGCCGCCAGCAGGGCGATGCGCTGCGGGAGCTGCTCGATCACCACGTGCTCGTGCCGCGCGTGCGGACCGGCACCGACGGGCCCCAGCCCGTCCAGGGTGGGCAGGCCGCGCGCACCGGCCAGGTTGGTGTCCCCGGCGCCGCCGGCCGGCGCGCCGTCGACCTGCTGGCCGAGCGCCGCGGCCAGCGAGCGGACGTGCCGCAGCAGCGGGTTGCCGTCCCGCTCGGGCCAGGCGGGGCGACTGGAGAGCACCTCGGTGCGCACCTTGGCGCCCGGCCGCCGGGCGGTGAGGTGGGCGAGGGTGTCGAGGGCGCGGCGCTGCGCCTCCGCGGTGGAGAAGCGCAGCCCCAGCTCGGCCTCGGCGCGGCCCGCGACCACGTTGGCCCGGGTGCCGCCGGTGATCCGGCCGGTGTTCAGTTCGGTGCCCGGCTGCCGGGCCAGTCCGCGGACGGCGACCAACTGGTCGACCAGCTCGTCCACGGCGGAGACTCCCTCGGCGGCCGCGTTGCCCGCATGCGCCTCCCGCCCGGTGACGGAGAGCAGCACCCGGGTGGAGCCGCGGCGGGCCGTCTTCAGCCGGCCGTCGGGGTGCGGCGGCTCCAGGCCGAGCACGGCGGCGGCGCCGGGGAGCTGGCGCTCGACCAGGCGCCGGCCGTCCGGGCTGCCCACCTCCTCGTCGGAGACGACGACCAGCCGCACGGGCCGGTGCGGGCGCTGCCCGAGGTCGGCGAGGAGGGCGAAGGCGCCCTCCAGGACGGCGAGTCCGGCCTTCATGTCGAGGACGCCCGGGCCGCTGAGCCGGCCGTCCCGCTCCTCGACGGGCCAGTCGGCGAGGGTGCCGGCGGGCCAGACGGTGTCGTGGTGGCCGACCACCAGCAGGTGCGGCAGGGAGTCGTCCTGGCCGGGCCACTCGGCGAGCAGGTGGTCCCCGGCCGGGCCCGGCTCGCGGCGGACGGCGGCACCGGTGGCCCGGAAACCCGCGGACAGCTCCTCGGCGAGGGCGTCCAGGCGGGGGGCGTCACCACTGGGGGACTCCATCACGGCCAGGGCGGCGCAGCGGCGGCGGACGGCGCCGGCGAGGGTGCGGGCCCGGGTGGTCAGCGCCCGCGGGAGGCCGGGCAGCGCGGGCGGTGCGGCGGTGGTCGGATCGGTGGCGGCCGGTGCGGCGACGGCCGCGGTATTCGCGGGATCGCCGCCCTCGGCGGACCGGTCGGCCGCGGTCTCGGCGACGCCGATGGTGCCCGGCTCGGCCGGGAGGACGGTATGCGGGCTCACCGGGTGCCTCCGGTCCGGTCGGCGGCGCACGGTGCGGCGGGTGCGGCACCCGGTGGGGCCGCCGCCCCGCCGCGGGCTCCCGCCGGACCGGACCTTCGACTGGGCAACGGCTGATGATGCAGCCTCGGACTGGGCGCCACTGCGTCCTCCTCGCTCGCTCCGGCGACCCCGGCTCGGCCCGGGGCCCGTGGACGGCGTCCCGGTGCGCGGTGCGGACGGGCCCCGCCGCCGGGAACACGAGAAGTGAGCCTAGAAGACCCGTTCGTTTCCGTGCGAGGTGGCCCGGTGCTCCGCAACCCGGCGCCGGCCGGTCTGCGCGCGTCCCGCTTCCACGATGGACCTGCGGCGACGGTTCGGCAGGACGAACCGCACGCGGGCGGCGGATCCACGTCCGACGAGTGACGGCCGATCAGCCTTTGGTACGGGTCGGAGCGGTCCGCGCGTCCGCCCGGGTCCGCCGTCCGGTACGGCACGCGGGGCGGGGAATGGCACATGGAATGACAGATATTGAAATCTGTCATTCCATGTGCCATAGTCGTCAGGGTCAGCAACCGACCCCTTTCGGGAGCACCCCATGACCACCCGACCCGCCCGCACCACGCTCGGCACCACCGGCCCGGCCACCTCCGCGATCGGCCTCGGCCTGATGGGCATGTCCGACCTCTACGGCCCCGCCGACGAGGCCGAGTCGATCGCCACCGTGCACGCCGCCCTGGACGCCGGCGTCACCCTGCTCGACACCGGCGACTTCTACGGCATGGGCCACAACGAACTGCTGCTGCACGAAGCGCTGCGCGGCCGGGACCGCGAGAGCGTGCAGATCAGCGTCAAGTACGGCGCCCAGCGCGGCCCCGACAACAGCTGGCTCGGCTACGACGCGAGCCCGGCCGCGACCAAGGCCTCGCTCGCCTACTCCCTGCGCCGACTGCGCACCGACTACATCGACGTCTACCGCCCGGCCCGGCTCGACCCGAAGGTGCCGATCGAGGAGACCGTCGGCGCCATCGCCGACCTGGTCAAGGCCGGCTGGGTCCGGCACATCGGCCTCTCCGAGGTCGGCGCCGCCACCCTGCGCCGGGCCGCCGCCGTGCACCCGATCAGCGACCTGCAGATCGAGTACTCGCTGATCTCCCGCACCCTGGAGGCCGAAGTCCTGCCGACCGCCCGCGAGCTCGGCATCGGCATCACCGCCTACGGCGTGCTCTCCCGCGGCCTGCTCAGCGGCCACTGGCGGCCGGACACCGAGATCGCCGCGACCGACTTCCGCGGCCACAGCCCGCGCTTCCAGGGCGACAACCTCACCCACAACCTGGCCCTGGTCGAGGCGCTGCGGGCGATCGCCGAGGCCCGGGGCGCCAGCGTCGCCCAGGTCGCGATCGCCTGGGTCGCCTCCCGCGGCTCCGACATCGTGCCGCTGGTCGGCGCCCGCCGCCGGGACCGCCTGACGGAGGCGCTCGGCGCCCTCGACGTGCAGCTCTCCGCCGCGGACCTCGCCGCGATCGAGGCCGCCGTCCCCGCCGGTTCCGCCGCGGGCGACCGGTACGCTGCGGCCCAGATGGCCGGCCTCGACAGCGAGCGCTGAGCCACCCGCACCACGCACCGACGAAGGACGGCCTCCCCGTGACCACGGACAACGCACTCACCCCCGAGCAGATCCTGTGCGCGGCGGAGGACGTCCTGCGGCGGTTCGGCCCGGCGAAGGCGACGGTGGTGGACATCGCCCGGGCGCTCGGCGTCAGCCACGGCAGCGTCTACCGGCACTTCCCCAGCAAGGCGGCCCTGCGCGAGGCGGTCACCCAGCGCTGGCTGGACCGCTCGCACGACGAGCTGGCCGCGATCGCCGAGGACGGCGGCCCCGCGGACGAGCGGCTGCACCGCTGGCTGGCGACGCTGTTCGCGGCCAAGCGGCAGAAGGCGCTGGACGACCCGGAGATGTTCGCCACCTACATGACGCTGGTCGGCGAGCTGAGCACCACCGTCGACGCCCACGTGGCGACGCTGGTCGGGCAGATCCGGCGGATCGTCGAGGACGGTGTCGCCCAGGGGGTCTTCCGCACCCCGGACGCCGGCTCGGCCGCCCGCGCGGTCTTCCAGGCCACCGCACACTTCCACGACCCGGCACACGCGCACGAGTGGTCGCACGAGCGGGCCGGGGCGGACTTCGAGGCGCTCTGGTCCCTGCTGCTGAACGGCCTGCGCGGCCGCTGAACGGGCGGACTGCACGGGGCCGGCCGATCGATCGCTCAGGCCGTCCCGTCCCGCAGCGGCGCGCTGTGCCAGCGGTCGAAGGCCCGGCGCGGGTGCGCGGGCAGCGCGGCCCGTCCGGTGGCCCAGAGCAGGGTGGCCCACCGGTCGGAGTCCCCCGGCGCCCCGGGGAACAGCCGGGCCAGCGCCCGGTCGCACAGCCCGGCCGGCGGGGACCAGCCCAGGCCCAGCCCGGTCGTCACGTCGTGGGTGTGCACCAGGGTCTCCACCACCCCCATCGCGGCGAAGCCCTCCGGGTCCGACACCCCGTAGGCGTGGAAGGCCCGGCCTCCGGCGGGACCGTCGCGACCATCGCCGCCAGGAGTCCGCCGCCGGTCTCCAGCACCTGCAGCAGGCCCGCCGCACCGACGGCCCGGTCGACGAACACCACGTTCGGCGGCCCCTCGGGCCGGTCGCGCCGCCAGCGCAGCGGCACGAAGCCGTCCAGCGGAGGACGTGCCGGCGCGAGCTGGGCGGCGTAGGCGAACAGCCCGTCGGCCGTGTGCTCCAGGGTCTCCCAGCAGTCCCAGTCCAGGTCTCCGGCCCGGGTGTGCCAGTCGGCCGCGAGCGCGTCCGTCAGCGTGGCGACCGCCAGGCCGACGGCCCGTCCGACGTCCGCCGCGGTGACCGGCCCGGAGGTCGCCGAGCGGGTGGCGGTCGGCGATCCGGCCCCGCCGACGATCCGTTCCTGTGGCATGGGCCGACCCTAACGGACGTGCCCCGGGGCCGATGCGGCGGCAAAACGGCTCGCGCGGCCCGCCGCCCCGCACCCACAATGGCGCCTCCGGTTCTTCTCACCTGGAGGATGACGTGCGCGCCCCCACCCCCGCCCTGGACAGCCTGCAGGGCCTCGCCCTCGGCGACGCCTTCGGCGACCGCTGGTTCTCGCCGGGGGTCGACGAGGCGGCCGCGGAGTACGCGGCCAGGATCCCGCGCCGCGCCCCCTGGCACTGGACGGACGACACCGCGATGGCCCTCGTCCTCGTCCGGCACCTGCTCGACTTCGGCGAGGTGCGGCAGGACGAGCTGGCCGGCGCGTTCGCCGCCGCGTACACCGCGCAGCCCGGCCGCACGTACGGGCCGTCGATGCACCAGGTGCTGCGGCAGGTCCGGGACGGCGCCGACTGGCGCACGGTCACCTCGGCGATGTTCGGCGGGCAGGGCTCGCACGGCAACGGCGCCGCGATGCGGGTCGCGCCGCTCGGCGCGTGGTTCGCCGACGATCTCGACCGGGTCGCCGAGCAGGCCCGACTCTCCGCGGTGACCACGCACTTCCACCCGGAGGCCGCGGCGGGCGCGGTCGCGGTGGCGCTGGCCGCCGCGTTCGCGGCGCGCAGCCGGGGCTCGGCGGCCCCCGCCCGGGCCGACTTCCTGCGGGCGGTCGCCGACCGGCTGCCGGCGGGCGACGTGCGCTCGGGTCTGCGGACGGCCGCCCGGCTGCCGGCCGGTACGAGCATCCGGCACGCCGCGGTCGTGCTCGGCTCGGGCGCCCTGCTGTCCGCCCCGGACACCGTCCCGTTCGCGCTCTGGTCGGCGGCCGGGCAGCTCGACTCGCTGCCGGACGCCCTCTGGGAGACCCTCGGCGGCTGGGGCGACATGGACACCACCTGCGCGATGGCGGCCGGCGTGGTCGCCGCTCGGACGGGCCTGGCGGGGGTGCCGGTCGGCTGGCTGGCCGCCCGCGAGGGCCTGCCCGGCTGGGCCGGCGCCACTGCGGTGCCGGACGGCGGGGCCGCCGCCGGCCGGGGCTGAGCCCGGCCGGCGGCGGCCCGGTACCGCGTCAGGCGAGGGTGCAGGTGGCACCGTTGAGGGTGAAGGAGGTCGGCGCGGCGTTGGACGCGGCGAAGGTGCCCTGGAAGCCGAAGCCCGTGGAGGCACCGGGCGCCAGGCTGCCGTTGTACCCCAGGTCGGTCGCGGTGACGGTCGCACCGGACTGGGTGACCGTCGCGTTCCAGGCGCTGGTGACCTTCTGGTCCCCCGGGTACGTCCAGCGGAGCGTCCAGCCGGTCACGCTCGCCGTGCCGGTGTTGCGCACGGTCACGTCCGCGGTGAACCCGCCCGTCCAGGCGTTGGTGCGGTAGGCCACCGAGCACGCCGCGCTGCCGGTCGGCGGCTGCGAGGTCGGGGGCTGCGAGGTGGGCGGCTGCGACGTGGGCGGCTGGCTGGTCGGGGGCTGCGACGTGGGCGGCTGGCTGGTCGGCGGGGCAGTCGGGTCGGCGGCGTTGACGGCCAGCTGGTAGGCGATGTCCGCGACGAAGGTGCCCGCGGCGGCCGCGCAGCCGTCCGCCTCGCCCGGGGGCTTGATCCAGAGGAAGGCGTCGATCGCGGCGTCCCCGGTGGCGGCGGTCGGGTAGGCGCCGATCGCACGGCCGGAGGGGTCGCACCAGGCGCCGCCGCCCGCCGGGCCGTTGCCGTTGCGGCTGGTGTCGACGACGGCGTGCAGGTTGCCGGGGTTGCCGAGCGAGGACAGCACCGACTTGCTGTAGGCGACCTCGTTCGCGGTGCTGTTGAAGTTGGAGACGTTGGTGAAGAAGCCGTCCGCGTTGCTCAGCACACCGGCGCTGCGCAGCCGGTTGGCCTGCTCGGCGGCGCTGTTCCAGGCGGAGTGCCCGCCGTCCATGTAGACCTTGGCGTTCGGCGCGGCGGCGTGGATCGTGGCGCCGGCCCGGGAGAGCGAGGCGAACCGGTCGGCCTGCTGCTGCGCGGACAGGCAGGTGGTCAGCGCGATCGAGTCCGGCTCCAGGATCACCACCGAGCGCCCGCTGCCGAGCCCGGCGGCGAACTTCGCCACCCAGGCGTCGTACGAGGCCAGATCGGGCGCGCCGCCCGCGGAGGCGCCGCCGCAGTCGCGGTTGGGGATCTCGTACACGGCCAGGACGGGCACCTGGCCGGCTCCGGCGGCGGCCGAGGTGACCGTGCGGACGTCCGCGGTGATGGTGTCGGGCTTGTAGTTGGCGAACCAGATGCCCTGCGGCTGGGAGGCGATCCGCTTGGAGATCACCGGGGTGCGCGAGTCGTTCGGGTTCGCGGCGACCCACTTGACGACCTGGGAGGCCGGGTCCTTGTAGAACTGGGTCGTCGCGGGCAGGCTGCCCTGCACGGCGGCGCCGGCGCCGGTCTGGGTGGCCACCAGCATCGCGGCGGCCACTGCGCCGACGGCCAGGGCGAGGCCGGCCGTGCGGCCGCGCCGGGCACCGGCCCGGTGGCGCCGCGGGGTGGGGCCGGGTGCCGGGACGGCGCGCCGAAGGGGCTCGGGGGTGCTCACAGTGTCCTCCGCGTGCTCTCGGGTGGGAGAGGATGGGGCGGCCGCCGAGCATGGGAGCGCTCCCGCACGGCCGGGGCCGATCGTAGCCGCGCATGCCTCTCAGCGAAATCCCTTGTGCAGACGGAAGTTTCGACATCGTTCGACACCGGTGGCGTCATCACTGGTGGGAGCGCTCCCGCATCGGGACCGAAAAGGGACCGGCCGGCGGCAGACGCCGCCGGCCGGTCCCTCCCGCCCCACCCGTCCGGTCAGTCCCGGGAGTTGCCGAACAGCAGCCGGTACGCGATCAGCAGCACCAGGGCCCCGACGATGGCCGAGCCCCAGGTGGCCAGGTCGAAGAAGTGCTTGGTCACCGAGCGGTGCAGCACCGTCGAGGAGAGCCATCCCCCGACGAACGAACCGGCGATGCCGATCAGCGTGGTCACGATGAAGCCGCCCGGGTCGCGCCCGGGCAGCAGCAGCTTGGCGATGGCCCCGGCCACCAGGCCCAGAATGATCCAGCCGACGATCCCCATACCCGTCTCCTGCCCTTCGTGCTCCGGCGGCGCACCGCCGCGTACAGGGGGACGCCCCCTCCCCCTGGTGGTTCCCCCTGCTCGAACGCCCATGCGTGACCGCAGATCTGACCTGTGGTCCGGACAGCCCCGCGCCGGGACCGCAGGCCCTAGGCTGGGCGCCGACAGCCGGTCCGATCATGGGTGGAGGCAGACGGTGGACCAGGACGGCGTGTGGGGCACGGGGCGCGGGGGCGGCGTCGATCTGCGGGCCGACGTTCCGCACCCGGCCCGGATGTACGACTACTACCTGGGCGGCAAGGACAACTTCCCCGCCGACCGGGAGGCCGCCGAGCGGGCGCTCGCCGCCAACCCGGAGTTCCGCACCACCGCCCGTGCCAACCGCGCCTTCCTCCAGCGGGCCGTGCGCCACGTCGCCGGGCAGGGCATCGACCAGTTCCTCGACATCGGCACCGGCATCCCGACCGCCGGCAACACCCACGAGATCGCCCAGCTGGTCAACCCGGCGGCACGGGTCGTCTACGTCGACAACGACCCGATCGTGCTCACCCACGCCCGCGCCCTGATGGCCGGCATGGGCCTGGGCCGCACCGCCGTCCTGCAGGCCGACCTCCGCAGCCCGGCCGCCATCCTCGCCGCCCCCGAGGTCGGCGAACTGCTCGACCTCGACCGGCCGGTCGCCCTCGTCCTCGCCGCCGTGCTGCACTTCCTGCCGGACGAGGACGAGCCCGCCCTCGTCCTCAAGACCCTGATCGACGCCCTCGCACCCGGCAGCCACCTGATCCTCTCCCACGGCACCGCGGACTTCATCCCGGACGAGATCCGCGACCGGGTCACCGGCGTGTACGACCGGGCGACCGCGCCGCTGGTGGGGCGCAGCCGCGCCGAGGTCCGCACCCTCCTGGACGGCCTGGAGGTGCTGGAGCCCGGGGTGGTGACCGTGCCCTTGTGGCGGCCGGACGCCGACCCGGACGAGGCCGCCCACCGGGTCAGCATGTACGGCGCGGTCGCCCGCAAGCCGTAGGGATCGTCGGACGAGCGCGGGGCCCGGCGAGCCACCCCGGCCGTCCGGCGCCCGCCCGCGCGTGAGAGAGTCGGCGGCCCGCAGGGCGAGGAGGTGCCGATGGGCGGCGCAGGTGGCCGGGTGCTGGTGGTGGACGACGACGCGGCGATCCGGCGGTCGCTGGAGCGCGGGCTGCGGCTGAGCGGCTTCGCCGTCCAGGTCGCGCCGGACGGCGAGAGCGCGCTGGCGCTGATGGACGGCCCGACCGCACCGGACGTGCTGGTGCTGGACGTCTCGATGCCCGGGCTCGACGGGACGGGCGTCTGCCGGGCGCTGCGGGCCGTCGGCGACGAGACCCCGGTGCTGATGCTCTCCGCGCTGGACGAGCTCGCCGACCGGGTCGCCGGGCTGCAGGCCGGGGCCGACGACTACCTGGTGAAGCCCTTCGCCCTGGAGGAGCTGGTACTGCGGCTGCACGCCCTGCTGCGCCGGCGACCGGCACCGCCGTCCGACGTGCTGCGGGCCGGCCCGCTGACGGTCTCCCCCGCGACCCGCCGAGTGCACTGGGAGGACACCGAGCTCCACCTGACCCGGCGCGAGTTCGAACTGCTCACCCAGCTCGTCCGCAACGCCGGGATCGTGCTCACCCGGGACCAGCTGCTGGACCGGGTCTGGGGCTACGACTTCGAGGTGCGCAGCGACGCCGTGGACACCTTCGTCAGCTACCTGCGGCGCAAGCTGGAGGACGGCGGGCGGCCGCGCCTGGTGCACACCGTCCGCGGGGTCGGGTTCGTGCTGCGGCTGCCGTCCGACGGGGGCAGCCGTGAAGCTCTCCAGCCGGATCGCGCTCTCGGTGACCGTCCTCGTACCGGTGCTGGTGCTGGCGGCGGGCCTGCTGCTGCTCGGGTTGGTCCACCGCGACCTCGCCCGCCAGCAGGACGCGGTGCTGCGCGAGCGGGCCGCCGCGGTGCTGCCGAACGTGCGCACCCTGCTCGCCGCGGACAGCAAGGGCAGGCCCCGGGCCGAGCAGAACCAGCAGCGCAAGGTCCTCGACGGGGCACTGGATTCCGGGGTCCGGCTGGCCGGCGAGGACGGCACCGTCCGGCTCGTCGTCGGCCCGCAGCCGGCCGAGAGCGTCCCGCTGCCGGCCGCCGCCGACGCCCCGGTGACCGTCCGGGACTCCGGCCGGTCGTGGCGGGTGCTGTCCGTCCGGGTGGACGGCGCGGCACCCGGCACGCTCTGGCTGGTCTCGCCGTCCTCGGCGGTGGATCCGCAGGTCGCGGCCGTCCGGCGGCGGGTGCTGCTGGTCGCGCTGCTGGCCGCGCCGGTGGCCGGCCTGCTCGCGTTCGGCCTGGCGGGGCGGGCCACCGCCTCGCTGCGCCGGCTCAGCGCCCGGGCCGCCGCGCTGGATCCGGGCAGCGGGGCGACGGCACTCGCGCACACCCCGAGCCGGGTCCTGGAGGTCGACGAACTGGCTGCCGCGCTGGGCCTGCTGCTGGCCCGCTACGACGAGCAGGCCGGCCGGACGGCGCAGGCCCTCGACACCGCGCGGTCGTTCTCCTCCGCGGCCTCGCACGAGCTGCGGACCCCGCTGACCGCGATGCGCACCAATCTGGACGTGCTGGCCGCCCACCCCGGCCTGCCGGCCGACGAGCGGGCCGAGGTGGTCGCCGAGCTGTCGGAGGACCATGCCCGGCTGGAGGAACTGCTCACCGCGCTGCGGACGCTGGCCAGCGGCGACCTGGTCGAGGTCTCCGCCTTCACCGAGCTGGACCTGGGCGAGCTGGTGGAGAGCGCGGTCGCGGAGGCGGTGCGCCGCCGTCCGCAGGCCGTGATCGACGCCGCGGTGGAGCCGGGGATCCGGGTGTTCGGGTGGGAGGCGGGCCTGCGGATCGCGCTCGCCAACCTGGTCGGCAACGCCGTCGTGCACGGCCGTCCGCCCGGCGGCGGCCCGGCAAGGATCACGGTGCGGCTGCGGGCCGGCCGCAGCGGGGCCGCGGTGCTGACCGTCGACGACACCGGACCGGGTGTGCCGCCGGCCGAGCGGGCCGCGGTCTTCCACCGCTTCCACCGGCGGCCGGACAGCCCGGGGTCGGGCCTCGGCCTGACCCTGGTGGCCCAGCAGGCGGCGCTGCACCGCGGCACGGTGACGGTCGGCGACGCGCCGCCGCCGGGCGGGTGCCGGTTCGAGGTGCGGCTGCCGCTGCTGCGGCCGGAGGCGCCGACCCTGCAGCTGCCGGCCCGCCGCGACTGGCTCTCCGGCGACCGGTGAGCCGGGCGGGCCCCGGACGGGATCACAGGGATTCCACAAGAAGCCGTCCTACGCTCCCCGCGTCCGATCACCCCGGTACCGGAGGAGAACCGCCATGCACGTCAACCGCAAGGCCGCCGCTGTCGGCGCACTCGCCCTCGCAGGCACGCTGCTCGCCGCCGTCCCCGCCCAGGCGGCGTCCGCGCCGAAGAACGACGGCGCGAAGTCGGTCTGCAAGCGCCTGCCGAAGATCCAGGAGCGCGTCGACAAGGCCGTCCAGCGGCTCAACGGCGACACCACCGTCCTCGGCTCGGTGGCCCGGCTGCAGCAGCGGGTGACCGACGCCAAGGCCGCCGGGCACACCGAGATCTACACCTACCTCAATGACCGGCTGACCTTCCGCAAGAGCCTGCTGCCGACGCTGCAGACCCGCCAGGCCGACCTGAAGTCGGTGGCCACCTGGTGCGCCGCCCAGCCCTCGCCGGCGGCGAGCAAGTGAGCCCCCGCCCCGTGCGCCGACGCCCGGCGCGTCACCGGGCCGGGGCAGCCGCCGCGGTGCTCGCCGCGGCCGCCGCCCTGCTGCTGACCGGCTGCGGGCCGACCGCGAGCTCGCCCGGCAAGGCCGCGGCGACCGCGGACGACGGCCAGGTCCAGCAGATGCAGCAGAAGGTGGACTCCGCGGAGAGCGCCGCCGCGCAGGCCGACTCCGACGCGACGCAGAACAACTGACGCTCCGGCAGCAACACCCGGTTCCGGTGAGGGTGTTGCTGCCTGCACCGGCCACGCGCGGGGCCCGTCCCTCCCCCGGGGGACGGGCCCTTCGCCGTGCCCGCCGCCCGGCGGCCGCGCCCGAACGGGTCACCGCGGGCGGCCGCCTGCCGGACACGGCTTGACTCGGGCCGCCCGCGTCGTGAACGATCGCGGCATGAAGCCCGGCACCATCCTGGTCTGCCGCCTGCACGTCGATCTGCGACGCCAGGCGAGCGACATGTGTGCCCGCTGACGGTCCCCCTCCTCCCCGTGCCGATCTCCGGGGCCGGGACCGTCCGTTCGTTCTGACGCTCTTCCCTCCCCGGCCGTCGCGCCGCCCTCGCCGGCGGGCGCCTGCCGCCGCCCCCCGGTCACCCGAGGATGTGCCATGAGCCTGGACCTCGCCGTACCCGCCGCCGACCCCGCAGCGACGGACACCTCGCGTCCGCTGTCCCCCAACGCCCTGCGCGCCATCGTCAGAGCGGCCGCCGAACGGCCCGAGGAATGGATCCACCGGGTCCGCCTGGCCACCGGCGACCGCTGGTACGAGCGGCTGTCCGTGGCCGAGGACCACGAGGTGTGGCTGATCAGCTGGCTGCCGGGGCAGTCCACCGGCTTCCACGACCACGGCGGGTCGCGCGGCGCGTTCGCGGTGGCACTCGGCGAGCTGGAGGAGCTGTCGCTGGGCGGCCCCGACCACGGGCTGCTGGTGCGCCGGCTGCCGTCCGGCAGCGAGCGCTCGTTCGGCGCCGACTACCTGCACGACGTCCGCAACACCTCCACCGGGCCCGCGGTGACGATCCATGCGTACTCCCCGCCGCTGAGCGAGATGTCGCGTTACGAACTGCGGGCGAAGGGCCTCGTCCGCACCGCCGTGGAAGGACCGGAGCAGTGGTGACGACGATCGACGACCTGGTGGCCCGTGCGCGGGCCGGAGTGGACCGGCCGGGCCCGGCCGAGGCGGCCCGGGCGGTGGAGCGGGGCGCCCTGCTGGTGGACATCCGGCCCGCCGCGCAGCGGGCCCGCGAGGGCGGGATCCCCGGTGCGCTGGTGATCGAGCGGAACGTGCTGGAGTGGCGGCTCGACCCCGCCGGCAGCCACCGGATCGCCGAGGCGGACGGCCACGACGTGCACTGGATCGTGGTCTGCTCGGAGGGGTACGCCTCCAGCCTCGCGGCGGCGAGCCTGCGCGAGCTGGGGCTGCACCGGGCCACCGATCTGGACGGCGGCTTCGTCGCCTGGGCGGCGGCAGGCCTGCCCACCCTTTCCGGGGACGAGGGTTTGGGCTGACGCGTACCTGGGGAGCCGATCAGGTGTTCGCTTGTCACTTCCGCCTCATCCGTCCGTACATCACCGCACGTCAGGCTGCTGGGAACCACCTGTGATCAGATTCGAGGGCGCGGGCAAGCGCCATCCGGACGGGACCGTCGCCGTCGAAGAGCTGGACCTCGACGTGCCGGAGGGCCGAATAACGGTGCTCGTCGGCCCGTCCGGCTGCGGCAAGACGACCATCCTGCGGATGGTGAACCGGATGGTCGAACCGACCGCCGGCCGGGTGCTGCTGGACGGGCAGGACGTCGCCGGGCTCAAGGCCACGACACTGCGCCGGGGCATCGGCTACGTGATCCAGCAGGCCGGGCTGTTCCCGCACCGCCGGGTGCTTGACAACGTCGCCACCGTCCCCCACCTGCTGGGCTGGGACAGGAAGCGGGCCCGGGCCCGCGCGGCCGAACTGCTGGAGCTGGTCGGGCTGGCCCCGGAGACCGCGAAGCGGTACCCGTCCCAGCTCTCCGGCGGCCAGCAGCAGCGGGTCGGCGTCGCCCGGGCGCTGGCCGCGGACCCGCCCGTCCTGCTGATGGACGAGCCGTTCAGCGCGGTCGACCCGCTCGTCCGGGCCGGCCTCCAGGAGGAGCTGCTGCGGCTGCAGTCGGAGCTGAACAAGACCGTGCTGTTCGTCACGCACGACATCGAGGAGGCCGTCCGGCTCGGCGACCGGGTGGTGGTGCTGCGCGAGCACGGCCGGATCGCCCAACTCGCCGACCCGCACACGCTGCTGACCGCGCCCGCGGACGAGCGGGTGGCGGCGTTCCTCGGCCGCGACCGGGGCCTGCGCGGCCTCGGGCTGCGGCCCGCCGCCGACGTCGCGCTGCTGCCGGCCGACGGCGTCCACCACGGCTGGCGGCTCGAACCGGACGCCGACGGCCGGCCCGCCGCCTGGGTCCGCGGCCCCGAGCGGCGCGACGCACCGTCCTTCGCCCCCGCCGTCGACTCGCTGCGCGCGGCGCTGGACGCCGCGGTGCTCTCCCCGGCCGGCCTCGCCGTGGCGGTGGGCGCCGACGGGCGCACCACCGGTCTCGCCTCCCGGGCGGCCGTGCTGGCCGCCCTCGGCGCCGAGGGCGGCGGCGCACCGGCCGACGCCCCGCAGCCGGACGCCCCGCAGCCCGACGGTGCGGGGGCCGGCCGTGGACGGTGAGCCGATCGTCCGCTGGCACTGGATCGGCGACCACCTCGCGTACCTGCGCGACCTGACGCTCGACCACGCCGTCATCTCGCTCGTCCCGGTGCTGATCGCCCTGGCCGTCGCCGTCCCGCTGGGGCTGCTCTGCGCCCGGGTGCCGCGGCTCTACCAGCCGCTGTCCGCCGTGTTCAACGTGGTGTACGCGCTGCCGTCGCTGGCCGTCTTCGTGGTGCTGATCCCGTACACCGGGCTCGCCACCCGGGCGACCGTGATGGTGCCGCTCACCTTCTACGCCCTGGCGGTCCTGCTGCCGACCACGGTGGACGGGCTGCGGGCGACCCCGGAGGCCGTCCGGCAGGCCGCCACCGCGATGGGGTACGGGCCGTGGCACCGGCTGGCCGCAGTCGAACTGCCCGCCGCGGTGCCGTTCCTGGTGGCCGGGGTGCGGGTGGCGGCGGTCTCGTCGATCTCGCTGGCGGCGGTGGGCGCCCTGGTGGGCCGGGGCGGCCTCGGCTACCTTTTCGTCGACGGCTTCCAGCGGACGTTCCCGACCCCGATCGTGGCCGGCATCGTGCTGGTGGCGCTGCTGGCGCTGACCACCGACCTGGTACTGCTGCTCGCCCGGCGGCTGCTGGCGCCCTGGGCGTCGGGGGTGCCCGGTGAACTGGTCCGGCTGGCTGAACACCTTCTTCACCGCGCCGGCCCGGCAGTCCGGGCCGGACGCGATCGGGCACCGGATCGCGGAACACCTGGTGTTCTGCGGCGAGGCGCTGTTCTGGTCCGCCCTGTTGGCCGTCCCGCTGGGGCTGCTGATCGGCTACACCGGCCGCGGCGTGTTCGCCGTGACGGCGCTGACCGGGGTGGCCCGGGCACTGCCCACACTGGGCCTGGTGACGCTCGCCGTGCTGCTCGCCGGGGTCGGCGACACCGCCGTGCTGGTGCCGCTCATCGCGCTCGCCGCGCCACCGCTGCTGGTGGCCGCCGCCGAGGGCGTGCGCGGTACCGACCCGGACGTCCGTGACGCCGCGCTCGGCATCGGCCTGACCCATGCCCAGGTGCTGCGGCAGGTCTGCCTGCCCGCCGCCCTGCCCACCCTGCTCGCCGGGCTGCGCACGGCGACCGTGCAGACCATCGCCACCGCGACCGTCGCGGCCTACGTCGGCCTCGGCGGGCTCGGCCGGTACGTCGTCGACGGTCTGGCCACCCGCGACTACCCGGCCACCGTCGGCGGCGCCCTGCTCGTGGTGCTGCTCGCGGTCGCCGCCCAACTGCTCTTCGCCCTCCTGATCCGCCTCGCACGTCCGCCGGGCGCCCGAACCGGGCGCTCCGACCGCTCACCCAAGGAATCGACATGACGACCCGTCTGGTCCGCACCCTCGCCGCAGCCGCCCTCGTGCTGGGCGCCGCGGCCTGCTCCTCCTCCGGCGGCGGCGACCCGCTCGCCGGCAGCAGCGCCGCCCCGGCCCCGGCCGGCGGGAAGACCGTGGTGGTCGGCTCGGCCAACTTCCCGGAGAACGTGCTGCTCGCCTCGATCTACTCGCAGGCCCTGAAGGCCAAGGGCGTGAGCGTGCAGGAGAAGTTCAACATCGGCAGCCGCGAGGTGCTCTACGGGCAGTTGCAGAGCGGCAACCTGACCGTGCTGCCGGAGTACAACGGCGCGCTGCTGGCCTACCTCGACCCGAAGACCACCGCCACCAGCACCGAGGCGGTCGACGCCGCGCTCCAGCAGAAGCTGCCGGCCTCGCTGGCGGTGCTCGACCCGGCCGCGGCCGAGGACAAGGACTCGCTGACGGTCAGCCAGGCGACCGCCGACCGGCTCGGACTGAAGTCGATCGCCGACCTGAACGGCAAGGCGGCCGACCTGGTCGTCGGCGGCCCGCCGGAGTTCAAGTCCCGCCGCGAGCAGCAGTTCAAGGACGTCTACGGGGTCGCCTTCAAGGAGTGGAAGCCGACCGCCGACACCACCGCCAACGCGCTCAAGGACGGCACCGTCCAGGTCGGCAACGTGTTCACCACCGACCCGCGGATCGTGCAGTTCAAGCTGGTGTCGCTGGCCGACCCGAAGAACGTCTTCAGCGTCCAGAACGTCGTCCCGCTGGTGAACAAGGCCGGGGTGGACGCCACCGCGACCGCCGCGCTGAACGCCGTCTCGGCCAAGCTCGACACCGCCGGGCTGACCGCCCTGATGAAGCGGGTCTCCGTCGACAAGGAGGACCCGTCGGCGGTCGCGAAGGACTGGCTGAAGGCCAACGGCCTCGGCTGACCGGTGCGGCGCCGCGGCCGCCCCGGCTCCGGGGCGGGTGCGGCGCCGTCCGTGCCGGGCCGGTCAGATCCGGTGGGCGATCCGCTCCAGCAGCGGCAGCGCCGCGGCCAGCTGCTCCTGCTCGGCCGGGGACAGCTCCCCGGTGATCGCCAGCACCAGCCGCCGGGACCGTTCGCGGCGGGCACCGCGCAGGCCCTCCCGACCCGCCTCGGTGAGCGAGACGAGGACCTGCCGGCCGTCGGCCGGGTCGGCGGCCCGGGCGACCAGGCCGCGGGCCCGCAGGGCGGCCACGATCGGCCCCATCGACTGCGGGCGGATCCCCTCGCCCGCGGCGAGGGCGCTCTGGGTGGCCGGCCCCTCGCGGTCCAGCCGGACGAGGACCGAGGTCTGCGACAGCGTCAGCTCGCCGTCCGGCTTGAACCGGCGCAGCCGGTGCACCAGCGGGCCGAGACAGGCCCGGAGGTCGGTCGCGATCCGCTCCGGATCAGGGGCACTCGTCATGGTATGCAGCATAGACTGTTCAGTCTTGGCTTGTGATATAGCTGGCCCATGAGCGAATCCCTCAGCGCGACGACCGTCCGGATCGCCGGCCACCACGGCGACGGGATCGAGGCCTACCTCGCCCGCCCCGAGGGCGGACACCGGCGCGGCGGCGTCGTCGTCATCCACCACATGCCCGGCTACGACCGGGGCACCAAGGAGATGGTCCGCCGCCTGGCCGAGCTCGGCTACGACGCGATCTGCCCGAACCTCCACTTCCGCGAGGCCCCCGGCGCGGCCCCGGACGACGCGGCCGCCACCGTCCGGGCCGCCGGCGGGGTGCCCGACGAGCGGCTGGTCGGCGATGTCGCCGGCGCCGCCGACCACCTGCGCTCCCTGCCGACCTCCAACGGCCGGGTGGGCGTCCTGGGGCACTGCTCCGGCGGCCGGCAGGCCGTCCTGGCCGCCTGCGAGCTGGACGTCGAGGCGGCCGTCGACTGCTACGGCGCCTTCGTCACCGGCACCCCGCCGGAGGGCTTCCCGCTGAAGGTCACCAACCTGGTCGACCGGCTGCCCGGGCTGCGCGCCCCGCTGCTCGGCCTGTTCGGCGGCCTGGACGCCTACCCCGGCCCCGAGCAGGTCGCCGAGCTGGACGGGATCCTCACCGCGCACGGCAAGGAGCACGCGTTCCACACCTACCCGGACGCCGGCCACGCCTTCTTCGCCGTCGACCGCCCCTCGTACAACGTGGCCGCCGCCAACGACGGCTGGGAGCGGATCGGCGACTTCCTCCGCATCCACCTGGGGGTCTGACCGTGTGCACCTACACCACCGTCCGGGAGAGCATCGACGGCAGCGCCAAGGGCCCGGGCGGCACCTGGTTCCACGTCAGCGACCTCACGGTCTACTTCGACCACCCGGTGCACGCGATGGCCGAGCACACCCTCAACATCGACCTCGCCGACCCGAGCCGCGGCCCGGGCGCGCGGGTCGCCCTGGAGCTGACCGCGGAGTCCGCCCGCAGACTGGTGGCCGCGATCCAGGAGGCACTGGCCGCCGTCCCGCCCGAGCTGGCGGTCTGACGGACGGAAAATCCCTCGCCGGACGGATCGTGGACGACCACCATGGCGCCATGACCGACGACACCGTACTCGCCCTCCCTCCGGAGATCCTCGCCTACTACTCCCGGGGCGAGGAGGAGGGCCGCCTGCAGCGCGGCGCCAACCGCCTGGAGTTCTGGCGCACCCAGGACGTCCTGCGCCGACTGCTCGGGCCCGCCCCGCTGCGGGTGCTGGACGTCGGCGGCGGCGCCGGCGTGCACGCGGCATGGCTGGCCGCCGACGGCCACCGGGTCGACCTCGTCGACCCGGTGCCGCTGCATGTCGAGCGGGCCTCGCGGCTGCCCGGCGTGCGGGCCCGGCTCGGCGACGCCCGCGACCTGCCGGCCGACGACGCCGGCTACGACGCGGTGCTGCTGCTCGGCCCGCTCTACCACCTGACCGGGCGGGCCGAGCGGGTCCGGGCGCTGGCCGAGGCACGGCGCGCGGTGCGCCCGGGCGGCCGGGTCATCGTCGCCACCATCAACCGCTTCGCCGGCCTGCACGACCAGCTCCGGGCCGAGCGCTACTTCGAGCCCGGGCGGCGCGCGCTGACGGACGCCTGCGCGGCCTCCGGCCTCCTCTCCCCCGGCGCCGAGGACGAGCTCTTCACCACGGCCTACTTCCACCGGGCCGGCGACGTGCCGCCGGAGTTCGCCGACGCCGGGCTCGCGGTGACCGGCCAGTACGGCCTGGAGGGCGCGGCCTGGCTGATGGGCCCGGTGAACGACTGGCTGGACGACCCGCAGCGGCGGGAGGCGGTGCTGGCCGCCCTGCGGAGCACCGAGTCCGAGCCGTCGCTGCTCGGCGTGAGCGGACATCTGCTGACCGCCGGGGAGAGACACCGGGACTGACGAACTGTAAGGAACCTTGACAGACGACTGGTCCAGACCAAAGATGGGTGCCGTTCCTCCGACCGGGACGCATCGTGGGGGTGTGACCGCCGGCCGGGCGTGCCTTCCCTGTACCGCCGCACGACCCACCGCATCCGTCGTCTCCATGGAGTACCCATGCGTCTGCAACGACCCCTGAGCGCCCTGCTCACCGGTTGTGCCACCCTGCTCGCCGCCGCCGGGATCGCCGTCACCGGCGGTGGCACCGCCCAGGCCGCGACTCCGCTGCCGCAGCACGTGTTCGCCCCGTACTTCGAGGCCTGGACGGGTGAGAGCCCCGCCGCGCTCGCCCAGCAGTCCGGCGCCAAGAACCTCACCCTGGCGTTCGCCCAGACCGCCACCAAGGGCTCCTGCACCCCGTACTGGAACGGCGACACCGGCATGCCGATCGCCGCCTCCACCTTCGGCTCCGACATCGCCACGATCCGCGCGGCCGGCGGCGACGTCATCCCCTCGCTCGGCGGCTACACGGCCGACACCACCGGCACCGAACTCGCCGACAGTTGCACCGACGTGAACCAGATCGCCGCCGCCCTCGAAAAGATCATCACCACCTACGAGGTCAGCCGGATCGACCTCGACGTCGAGGCCGACTCGCTGGACAACACCGCGGGCATCGACCGCCGCAACAAGGCGATCAAGCTGGTCGACGACTGGGCGGCCGCGAACGGCCGCTCGATCCAGTTCTCCTACACCCTGCCGACCACCACGAGCGGACTCGCCGCCAGCGGCCTCGCCGTGCTGAGGAACGCGGTGCAGAACAACGCGCGGATCGACGTCGTCAACCTGATGACGTTCGACTACTACGACAACGCCGCGCACAACATGGCGACCGACACCCAGACCGCCGCCACCGGCCTCTACAACCAGCTCGCCACCCTGTACCCGACGAAGACCGCGGCGCAGCTGTGGGCCTCCATCGGCATCATCGAGATGCTCGGCGTGGACGACTTCGGCGCCGCCGAGACGTTCACCGTCGCCAACGCCGCCAGCGTCTACAACTGGGCCGTCTCCAAGGGCGTCAACACGCTGTCCTTCTGGGCGCTCCAGCGGGACAACGGCGGCTGCGCGGCGGCCGGCACCGCCGGGGCCGACAACTGCTCCGGCATCGCCCAGAACACCTGGGACTTCAGCCACGTGTTCGCGCCGTTCACCTCCGGCGGCAGCGGTCCGGTCACCAACGACTTCTCGCTCGGGCTGAGCCCCGCCGCGGGCAGCGTCACCGCGGGCGCCGGCACCACCTCCGCGCTCTCCACCGCCGTCACCGCCGGTGCCGCCCAGACCGTGAACCTGTCGGTCAGCGGCGCGCCGGCCGGCGTCACCGCCACGCTGAGCGCCTCCTCGGTCACCGCCGGGTCGGGCGCCACGCTGACCGTGGCCACCACCGCGGCCGCCGCCCCCGGCAGCTACCCGCTCACCGTCACCGGCACCGCGCCCTCCGGCAGCCACACCGCCACCTACACCCTGACCGTCCAGGGCACCGGTGGCGGCGGCAGCGGCAGCATCGTCAACGGCGGCCTGGAGACCGGCGCGCTCGCCCCCTGGGCGTGCCAGAGCGGCGGCGCCGTCGTCGCCACCCCGGCGCACTCCGGCACCCACGCGCTGCTGGCCGCGGCCACCTCCGGCCAGACCGGCGAGTGCACGCAGAGCGTCACCCTGGCGCCCAACCACGCGTACACGCTGACCGCCTGGGTCCAAGGCAGCTACGCCTACGTCGGCGTCACGGGCGGTGCCACCGCCTCCACCTGGGCGTCCTCGACCGGCTGGACGAAGCTGACCGTCCCGTTCACCACCGGCGCCAACGGCACCGTCTCGGTCTACCTGCACGGCTGGTACGGCCAGGGCAACGTCTACGGCGACGACTTCTCCATCGCCTGACACTCCGGCACTCCGTCAGGTCCGTCCCGGCGCCGGCCGGGCCGGGCCTGACGGCTTTTCGCATCCGTGTTCTAGGATCGCGGGCTATGGGCAACGGGTGGGGCGGGCCGCAGGGCCGCGACAACGGGGGCGGGGACGGCCCGGACTGGGCCGCCATGGCCGACCAGCACGAACGGGAGACCAGACGGCGCCGGCAGCTGCGGGTCGTCGGCGGCACGGTCGCCGCCGTCCTGCTGGTCGGCGGCGTCACCGCGACCGCCGTCACCGTCTCCGGCTCCTCCGGCGGCAGGAACGCCGCCGCGGGCACCGCGACCACCGGGGCGAGCGCCCGGGCCGCACTGGCCGACGACGGGTCCGACCCGGTGGTCGTCGGCACCGCACCGGGCGCCTCCGCCGGCCCCTCGGCGTCCGCCGCGGCCTCCGCGGGCGCCGCGGCGAGCCCCTCCGGCACCGCCGGCGGCCGCCCGTCCGGCAGGGCCTCGGCCGGAGCGTCCTCCGCCGCCCCCACCGACCCGCTGACCCGGATCTCGTCCGCGGCAACCGACACCGCCCCGCTCGACCCCGCGGCGATGTTCGCCGACCACCTGACCGTCGGCGGCCGGGTCTGGACGAGGCTCACCACCGCCTCCACCGTCCCCTGCTGGAAGGCCACCACCGGCGGCCTCGGCGACGTGCTGGCCCCGCAGGGCTGCCGCACGATGCTCCGCGCCACCTACACCTCGGGCAGCAGTGCGGTGACCGTCGGCGTGGCCGTGCTCGACTCCAGGGCCCAGGCGGACGCCGCCGCGGCCGGGTACCGCGGCCAGGTCCAGGGGCTGGTGCCGTCCGGCCACACCTCGTACTGCACCGGTCCGGGCTGCGCCAACACGCACGGTTCGGTCGGCCGGTACGACTACTTCACGGTGGCCGGGACGGTGAAGCCCGGCGGCAACACGGCGGACGCCACGGCCGCGGCCGCCCAGGGGACTTCGCCGGGTACGCCCGCGGCAGGCTGCTCGCCCGCGGGCAGTGACCGCCGTTCAGGCGCCCGCACCGGCGCCGGCCCGGGCGGCCGCGACGGCGGCCGGGCGCCACGGCCGGCAGAGCACCAGGAACGTGGTCAGCGAGAGCAGCGCGCAGACCAGCACGACCAGCCCCAGGGCGAGCCCGGACGGGTGCCCGGCCACGCTGCTGAGCGGTGCCACCACCGCGCCGCAGACGAAGGTGGAGACGCCGAGCAGCGCCGAGGCCGACCCGGCCGCGTGCGGCGCGCGGCTCAGCGCCCGGGCCGAGGAGTTCGGCCCGACCATGCCCATCGACGTCATCAGCAGGCACATCGCCGGGCAGACCGCGGCCAGGCCGAGGTCCCACACCCCGGTGGCGAGGGTCAGCACCGCCCCGGCGAGGACGGCGCCGCACAGCCCGGTCACCATCAGCGCGTCCGGCCGCACCCGGGTCACCAGCACGCGCCCGTTCAGCTGCGTGGAGGCCATCAGGGCCACCGAGTTGACCGCGAACAGCAGGCTGTAGGCCTGCGGCGAGACGTGGTAGACCTCCTGCAGCACGGTGGACGACCCGCTGACGTAGCCGAACAGCGCGCCGAAGGAGAACGTGGTCGTCACCGTGAAGCCGACGAATCGCCGGTCGCGCAGCAGACCGCCGACCGCCCGCAGCGTGGTGGACAGCCCGCCGGCGTGCCGCCGTTCGGGCGGCAGCGACTCCTGCACCCCCAGGGCCGCGGCCAGGGCCAGCAGGCCGCCGGTGACGGCCAGCACCACGAAGCTCCCCCGCCAGGTAGTGACGTGCAGCAGTTGGGCGCCGAGCACCGGCGCCACGATCGGCGCCAGCCCGGACACCAGGGCCAGCGACGCCATGAAGCGGATCATCGCCACACCCTCGTAGCGGTCCCGGGCGACCGCCCGGGCGATCACCAGCCCGGCCGCGCCCGCCATCCCCTGCAGGAAGCGCCCGGCGACCAGCACGGACACGCTCGGCGCCAGCACGCAGACCGCGGTGGCCAGCGTGTACAGGCCCATGCCCGCCAGCAGCGGCCGCCGCCGGCCGTGCCGGTCGCTGGCCGGGCCGAACAGCAGCTGCCCGAAGGCCATGCCCAGCAGCGAGGCCGTCAGGGTGAGTTGGACAGCCGGTGCGGTGGAGTGCAGATCCGCGGTGAGCGCCGGCAGGGCCGGCAGGTAGAGGTCGGTGGTGAGCGGCCCCAGGGCCACCAGACCGCCGAGCACCACGACCGCCGCGCGGCCCGGCCCGGCCCCGCCGGCCGCCCCGCGGGCCGAGGTCCGCTCTCCATCCGCGTCGACGGTCGGGCCGGCCATGGGACTCCTCGCGTGGTCGGGCCCGGCGGCATGCGGCCGGGGTTCGTACCCTAACCCGCGGCGGCGGACGCGGCCTCGGGGCCGTCCGCGGCGTGGAACTCCCGGACCACCTCGATCAGGCCGACGATGTGCCGGTTGAACTCGGCCAGCTCCTCGGCCGGCACCCAGAGCTCCAGGATGGTCTCGCCGCCGGCCTGACGGACCGGGAAGCGGGCGAGGTAGTCGCTCTCCACCTCGAACCGGGTGACGTAGCCGGACCCGGAGGCGGGCACGTTCCAGTCCCGGGCGATCCGGATGGCGTAGTCCTCGTTCAGCACCGGGTAGAAGATCGGCTGCTCGGGCAGCCGCGGCGGCCAGGCCCGCCGGCCGGACGCCTCGACGAGGGCGAGCTCCTGCGGACCGGTGGGGCGCCAGAGCGTGGTGGTCTCCATGGCGCCCCACCGTAGGGTCGCCGCCGTGCGGGCGGCGAGCGGTTTTCGCCGCCCGCGGCCGACTCGGCGGTGGGCCGGCTCAGCGGTAGGCCGACTCGCCGGTGATCGCCTCGCCCAGGACGAGGGTGTGGATCTCGCTCGTCCCCTCGTAGGTGAGGACGGACTCCAGGTTGTTGGCGTGCCGCAGCACCGGGTACGCGAGGGTGATGCCGTTGGCGCCCAGCACCGTGCGGGCCGACCGGGCGATCTCCAGGGCGGTGCGGACGTTGTTGAGCTTGCCGAAGCTGATGTGCGCGGGCAGGGCGCGGCCCTCGTCCTTGAGCCGGCCGATCCGCAGGGCCACCAGGTACGCCTTCTCCAGCTCCAGCACCATCTCGACCAGCTTCTCCTGGGTCAGCTGGAAGCCGGCGATCGGGCGGTCGAACTGGATCCGGGTCCGGGCGTAGTCCAGGGCCGAGGTGTAGCAGTCGCGGGCGGCGCCGACGGTGCCCCAGAGGATGCCGTAGCGGGCCTCGCCGAGGAGGAGAGCGGCCCGCGCAGGCCGCGGGCGCCGGGCAGCACCGCGTCGGCCGGGAGCACGACGTCGTCGAAGGCCAGCTCGCTGGTGACGGAGGCGCGCAGCGAGAGCTTGCCGTGGATGTCGGTTGCGGTGAAGCCCTTGGTGCCCTTCGGCACCAGGAAGCCGCGCAGGCCGTCGTCGGTCTGCGCCCAGACCACGGCGAGGTCGGCGATCGAGCCGTTGGTGATCCACATCTTGGAGCCGTTGAGCACCCAGTCGTCGCCGCGGCGCCGGGCCCGGGTGCGCATGTTGGCCGGGTCGGAGCCGAAGTCCGGCTCGGTGAGGCCGAAGCAGCCGATCGCCCGGCCGGCGGCGAGCTCGGGCAGCCACTGCTGCTTCTGCTCCTCGGAGCCGAAGGCGTGCACGGACCGCATGGCGAGCGATCCCTGGACGGAGACGAAGCTGCGCAGGCCGGAGTCGGCGGCCTCCAGCTCCATGCAGGCGACGCCGTACTCGACGGCGGTCGAGCCGGCGCAGCCGTAGCCGTCCAGGTGCATGCCGAGGACGCCCAGGCTGCCGAGTTCGGGGGCGAGTTCGCGCGCGGGGAAGGTGCCCTGCTCGAACCAGTCGGCGAGGTGCGGCCGGATGCGCTCGTCGGTGAACCTGCGGACGGTGTCGCGGATCAGCCGCTCCTCGTCGGTGAGCAGGTCGCCGACGGCGAGCAGGTCGGTCGGGTCGAGGCGGTCGGCGCTGCGGGCCATCGTGCGGTCTCCTCCGGGCGGGCGGGGTCTGCGGGTGGGGTCTCGGCTTGCGGCGTCGAGTATCGCCCACACCTCCTACCGACGGGTAGCACCGCCGCCCCGGCCGCGTCGGCCGTCGTCAACTCGGCATTCCCGCCGCCCTCTTGACGTGGACAGGTGCGGCCGGTTCACTGGTCTCGACCATTAGGAAAGTTTCCTTACTTTCCTTGGCCCTCGCACGCCTCCCCCACACGCCCCTCCCCCGGAACGGTGACCCATGACCGCACGCGCCCTCGCCCGTCCGCTCCTCGCCCTCGCCGCCACCGCCGCACTCACGGCCGGCGCACTCGCCCTGGCCCCCGCCGGGCAGGCCGCGACCGCCGACCCGGTCGGGCTCAACGCCCCGTACGAGTACCTGGGTTGGGGAAGTCCGCAGAAGCCCGCCGACGTCATGGCGGCGACCGGCGTCAAGCAGTTCACGCTGGCCTTCATGCTCAGCGACGGCGGCTGCAACCCCAAGTGGGACGGCAGCCGGGCGCTGACCGGCGGCAGCGACCAGAGCGCGATCAAGGCGATCCGCGCCGCCGGCGGCGACGTGGTGGTGTCGTTCGGCGGCTGGAGCGGCAACAAGCTGGGCGAGAAGTGCAGTTCGGCCGGCGCGCTGGCCGGCGCCTACCAGAAGGTCATCGACGCCTACGGGCTCAAGGCGATCGACATCGACATCGAGGACACCGAGGTGGCGAACGCGACCGTCCGCCAGCGGGTGGTCTCCGCCCTCAAGACGGTGAAGGGCAACAACCCGGGCATCCGCGAGTACGTCACCTTCGGCACCACCACCATCGGGCCGGACGCCGACGGGCTCGACCTCATCCGCAAGGGCGCCGCGGCCGGCCTCGCCCTGGACGGCTGGACGATCATGCCGTTCGACTTCGGCAGCCACAGCGGTGCGATGGGCACCGTCTCCACCAAGGCCGCCGACGGCCTGCAGAAGGCGGTCGCGAGCGCCTACGGGTACGACAGCGCCACCGCCTACCGGCACATCGGCATCTCCTCGATGAACGGGCGGACGGACGAGAGCGACGAGACGGTCTCCACGGCGGACTTCACGACCATCGCGAACTACGCCAAGGCGCACCACCTGGCGCGGTTCACCTTCTGGGCGGTCAACCGGGACCGCTCCTGCCCGTCCGGCACCTCGGCCGGCGACTCGTGCAGCGGGATCTCCCAGTCGCCGTACGCGTTCACGAAGATCGTCGCCGGCTACCACGGCTGACCCGGGCCGACCGTCGGGCACCGGCCCCGGTGCACGCCGCCGGCACCCGACGGTCAGCGCCGGGCGATCAGCGCCGCCTCGGCGTAGTTGTCCCAGTGCGCGGCCGCGCCGGGCGGGATGCACGCCCAGTCCTGCATCGGCCGGCCGCCCACCGGGTCGAACAGGTGCGCGCCGGGCAGTCGCAGCGCCTCGGCCAGTGCCGGGCTGTCACGGCCCAACCGGCAGACCAGTTCGCCCTGGTGGAGCCCGGCGAAGGCCTTCCCGGCAGCATCCTTGAGGCACGGCATGCCGAACATGGTGGCCCGGCTGACGCCGCGCGCGGTGAGTTCCTCGGCGATCTCCGCATAGCGGAATCCCGGATCGGAATCGTCGGTCATGGGGTCATGGTGCACCCGCCGCGGCCGGGCGGCACCCCTGCCGCACCCGGTTTCGGGCCTTGAGCCCCGACCATCCGGCATGTAAGGATTGAGACCCGTGAGCACCCTTGTACACGCGCTGCCCGCGTCCCCGCTGACCGCCGCCGTCGCCCAGACCCCGCTCGCCCCGCTGGACATCGCGGGCAACGCCGCGACCGCCGCAGGGCTCGTCCGCCGGGCCGCCGACTCCGGCGCCCGGCTGCTGCTGCTCTCCGAACTCTTCCTCACCGGCTACGAGACCGTCGCGATCGCCGCCGACCCCGGTCGGCTCACCGTCGCCGACGACGACCCCCGCCTGGACCCGCTGGCCGCCGCCTGCGCCGAGACCGGAACGGCCGTGGTGGCCGGCGCGCCCGTCCGGGACAGCCGGACGGGCGCCCTGCACATCGCGGCGCTGGCCCTGGACGGCACCGGCCGGCGGGCCGCCGCGTACCGCAAGCAGTTCGCCACCCCGAGCGAGCGGGCCGCCGGCTTCGCGGCCGGCACCGCCGGCTGCACCCTCGAACTGGACGGCTGGCGGCTCGGCCTGGGGATCTGCTGGGACTCCGGCTTCCCCGAGCACGCCCGCGCGGCGGCCCTGGACGGCGCGCACGCCTACCTGGTCGGCGCCCTCTTCGGCACCGGATCCGGTGCCCACCAGCGCCGCACCGTCTTCCCCGCCCGCGCCCTCGACAACACGATGTACGTCCTGCTCGCCAACCACGTGGGCCCGTCCGGCCCGTACACCGGCTGCGGCGCCAGTGCCGTCTGGGGCCCGGACGGCCGGCTGCTGGCGGAGGCCGCCGCGGACGCACCGGAGCTGCTCACCGTCCGGCTCGACCCGCAGGCGCTGGCCGCCGCCCGGGTCGAGGACCCGGTCCTCCTCCAGCCGGGCCTGACCGCCGCCCACGGCCCGCGCACGGCCGCCGCACTGGCCTGACGGCGGCGCCGGCGGCACCATCGGAAATACCCGGGACCGCCGCGCGGCTGTCCGGTCCAGGAGGTGTCGCACGATGGGTGACGAGCGGAACGGGCAGGCCCACGAGGGCTACCGGGTCGAGCACGACTCGATGGGCGAGGTCTGGGTGCCCGCGGGGGCCCGGTGGCGGGCCCAGACGCAGCGCGCGGTGGAGAACTTCCCGGTGTCCGGCCAGCGGCTGGAGCGGGCGCACATCGCGGCGCTGGCCCGGATCAAGGCCGCCGCCGCGGTGGTCAACGCCCGGCTCGGCGTGCTGGACGGCGAGACGGCGGAGGCGATCCGGGCCGCCGCCGAGGAGGTGGCGGAGGGCCGCTGGGACGGCGAGTTCCCGGTGGACGTCTTCCAGACGGGCTCCGGCACGTCGTCCAACATGAACGCCAACGAGGTGATCGCCACCCTCGCCACCGAGCACCTGGGCCGGCCGGTGCACCCCAACGACCACGTCAACGCGAGCCAGTCCTCCAACGACGTCTTCCCGTCCTCCATCCACATCGCCGCGACGGCCGCCGTCACCGGCGAGCTGATCCCGGCACTCGACCACCTGGCAGCGGCGCTGGAGCGCAAGTCCGCCGAGTTCGCCGAGGTGGTCAAGTCGGGCCGGACGCACCTGATGGACGCCACTCCCGTCACGCTGGGCCAGGAGTTCGGCGGATACGCCGCGCAGGTCCGGTACGGCGTGGAGAGGCTGCGCGCCGCCCTGCCCCGAGTGGCCGAACTGCCCCTCGGCGGCACGGCGGTGGGCACCGGCATCAACACCCCTCCGGGGTTCTCCGCGGCGGTGATCGCGGAGGTCGCCCGGGCGACCGGGCTGCCGCTGACCGAGGCCCGGAACCACTTCGAGGCCCAGGGCGCCCGCGACGCGCTGGTCGAACTCAGCGGCCAGCTCCGGACGGTGGCGGTCGGCTTCACCAAGGTCGCGAACGACCTGCGGTGGATGGGATCCGGCCCGCGGACGGGCCTGGGCGAGATCAACCTGCCCGATCTGCAGCCCGGGTCCTCCATCATGCCGGGCAAGGTCAACCCGGTGCTGCCCGAGGTGGTGCTGATGGTGGCGGCCCAGGTGATCGGCAACGACACCACGGTCACCGTGGCCGGGGCCAGCGGCAGCTTCGAGCTGAACGTGATGCTCCCGGTGATCGCCCGCAACGTCCTGGAGTCGGTGCGGCTGCTCGCCAACAGCGCCCGGCTGCTGGCCGACCGGACGGTCGACGGCATCACCGCCAACGTGGCGCGGGCCCGCGAGTTCGCCGAGTCGTCGCCCTCGGTCGTCACCCCGCTCAACCGCTGGATCGGCTACGAGGAGGCGGCGAAGGTGGCCAAGCAGTCGCTGGCCGAGCGGAAGACGATCCGGCAGGTCGTCCTGGAACGCGGCTACGTGGCGCAGGGGCTGCTCACCGAGGAGGAGCTGGACACCGCGCTCGACGTGCTGCGGATGACCAGGCCCTGACCGCCGGGCCCCGACCGGCGGGCACGACGAACGGGTGCGGGCCGAGGGCCCGCACCCGTCCGATGGTTCGCTTCGGTCTCCGTCATCCGCGCCCCCTGCCCATCCTCGACGTGGCGCCGGTGAGCGTCAGCCCGAAGGCCGCCAGGGCCAGGCACGTCATCACGCCACCGGTGATCACGTTGGTCCAGATGGTGCGGTTGACGGCCTCACCGCCGACGGTCGCCCAGGGAGCGACGATCGCCCAGATGCCGATCGCCATCGCGGCCCAGGCGCGCGCGTGCGTGCGCTCGAGTGCGGATCCGTAGCCGGCCATGAGGTAGGCGAAGACGAGCCCGCACAGCAGGTTGCTCACACTCAGCCCGGAGAAGGCCCCGACCACGGGGTTCAGGCCGAACCCGACCACCCACGGGGAGATCGCCAGGAAGAGTCCGGCGCAGATGGAGAGCGCCTCGACGCCCTGGGCCAGCGGCGTTGCGGTGACACGCTCGTAGTGTTGACGAAGTTCGATGATGTCCGGGTGGTGTTCCATGCCCGTCGGGCTCTGGGTCGACACCGAGGACCACCTCCAAGTGTGAGGAAGGCGCGAGTTCCTTACCCATTGTGTCCCTTATCTTCCCCTTATGCGAGGGAATCACTCATTTGCCGGGTTTTGGTTCTGTCAGGCCAGGGTGAGCACATCCGGGACGCCGAGGAACGCGGCGACTGCGGCGGCTTCCTCCGCCAGCGCGGCGCGCACCCCGCGCGGCAGCGGCCCGAACGCCTCGACCACCAGCCCGTCGCGCTCCCGCCGCCAGGTGCCGAGCACCCGGCCGTCCGCGACCACGGCCGGCCTGATCACGCCGCCGCCGGCGTTGATCCGCTGCGCGAAGGCCTCGTCCAGCATCACCGCCCGGCTGCGGTAGCCCAGCAGGTAGCCGTCGTACGCGCCGAGCAGGCGCACCAGCGGCGGCCCGGACGACGGCCCCGCCGCACCGGCGACGGCGAACAGCCCGGGCGAGGGCTGCTCGGCCGAGGCCGCCTCGAACGCCGAACGGGCGGCCGTCACCGGCAGACCCGCCCAGGCGCCGAAGTCGGCCGGACCCGCCGGGCCGAACGCCGCCAGGTACCGGCCGGCCAGCGCGGCGGCCGGGTCCGCGGGCGGCGGGCCGCCGGCCGGCATTGGGAGATAGCCCGGCTCCCGCGGCGCGACGTCGGCGCCGCGGCACAGCAGCCCGTGCGCCGCCGCGTACGCCATGAGGTGGGCCGGCGCCTGGCCCTTCGGGTCGATGCCGACGCCCCGTTCGCCCAGCAGCGCGACCAGCGCGGCCCGGCTGTGCGGCCCCTGCGGCAGTGTCGGCAGCAGCTCCAGCGCGCGGGCGCAGATCTCGTCGGTCAGGCCGAGTTCGCGGCGCCGGCGCGCGCCGCCGGCCAGGTTCCTGGCCGCGAACAGGCCCAGCATCCACCGGGCGTCCGCGGCCGGCACCAGGTGCAGGGTGCCGCGCATCAGCCAGGTGGACACCACCTCGCCGGCCGCCTGCGCCCGCCCCGGCTCGGCCGGGTCCGCCACGCCGCGGGCCCGCAGCGCCAGCCGGGCCGCCGCGGCATCCTGGGCCTGGACCCCGCCCGAGCTCCGGGCCACCGCGACCGCGGCGGCCTCCGGGCGGCCGAACTGGGCGTGCATCCGGCGCAGCAGCAACTCCTGGTCGTCCACGGGTCCATTGTGGCGCGGGCGCCCGCCGCGTGAGGTGCGTCTCACCGCGCCGCACCCGGATTGCCTATGCAACTCGTTGCATAGCAGGATGCGGGCATGGCACTGGAGCACGCGATCCTCGTCTCCCTCCTGGAGCAGCCCGGCTCGGGGTACGAGCTGGCCCGACGGTTCGACCGGTCCATCGGGCGCTTCTGGACCGCCACCCACCAGCAGATCTACCGGGTGCTGCGGCGGATGGAGGCGGACGGCTGGGTCGCCGGGCAGGAGATCGCCCAGGACGGAAGGCCGGACAAGAAGGTCTGGTCGGGCACCGCCGCCGGGCGGCGCGCCCTGGTCGACTGGCTGCACGAGCCGGTCGAGCCGGAGACCGTCCGGCACGAGCTGGCCGTGAAGATCCGGGCGGCCGCGTTCGACGACCCGTCCGCACTGGTCCCCGAGGTGGAGCGGCACCGCGCCGAGCACGCGGCGCTGCTGGAGCGCTACCTCGTGGGCGAGCGGCGCGACTTCCCCGACCCGGCCGCACTCGACGACCAGCAGCGCCTCCAGCACGTGGTGCTGCGCGGCGGCATCGAGTACGAGCGGATGATCCTCGCCTGGCTGGACGACGTGCTCGCCACCCTGCACCGCCTCGGCACACCGCCCCCGACACCCTCGACCCCCGGGACCTGATGATGCTGTTCAACCCGCGCACCTACGACCCCGCGCAGTTCGACGACACCACCCGCCGGCTGCTGCGCGCCACCGTCGACTGGTTCGAGTCGCGCGGCAAGAAGGCGCTGATCGACACCTACATCGACCGCTCGTGGTACGGCGACTTCCTCGAGTTCGCCGCCAAGGAGGGCCTGTTCGCGGAGTTCCTGACGCCGTCCTCGGCCGACCCGGCGAAGCGCTGGGACACCGCGCGGATCGCCGAGCTGAACGAGATCCTCGGCTTCTACGGCCTCGGCTACTGGTACACCTGGCAGGTCACCATCCTCGGCCTCGGCCCGGTCTGGCAGAGCGAGAACGAGGCCGTCCGGGCCCGGGCGGCGAAGCTGCTGACGGAGGGCCACGTGATGGCGTTCGGCCTCTCCGAGCGCAGCCACGGCGCGGACATCTACTCCACCGACATGATCCTCACCCCGGACGGCGACGGCGGGTTCACCGCGACCGGCGCCAAGTACTACATCGGCAACGGCAACGTGGCCGGCCTGGTCTCGGTCTTCGGCCGCCGCTCGGACGTCGAGGGCCCCGAGGGGTACGTCTTCTTCGCCGCGGACAGCCGGCACGAGGCCTACCACCTGGTCAAGAACGTCGTGAACGCGCAGATGTACGTCAGCGAGTTCCGCCTGGAGGACTACCCCGTCCGCGCCGAGGACGTGCTGCACACCGGCAAGGCCGCCTTCGACGCGGCGCTGAACACCGTCAACGTCGGCAAGTTCAACCTCTGCACCGCCTCGGTCGGCATCTGCGAGCACGCGATGTACGAGGCCGTCACGCACGCCCGCAACCGGGTGCTCTACGGCCGCCCGGTCACCGACTTCCCGCACGTGCGGCGCGAGTTGACCGACGCGTACGCCCGGCTCGCCGCGATGAAGCTGTTCAGCGCGCGGGCGGTGGACTACTTCCGCACCGCCTCGCCGGAGGACCGCCGCTACCTGCTCTTCAACCCGATGACCAAGATGAAGGTCACCACCGAGGGCGAGAAGGTCATCGACCTGATGTGGGACGTCATCGCGGCCAAGGGCTTCGAGGCGGACACCTACTTCGACAAGGCCGCCAAGGACATCCGCGGCCTGCCGAAGCTGGAGGGCACCGTCCACGTCAACCTGGCGCTGATCCTCAAGTTCATGGGCAACTACCTCTTCGCGCCGGCCGAGTTCGAGGCGGTGCCGAGCCGGCTGGACGCCGCCGACGACGCCTTCCTGTTCCGGCAGGGCCCGGCCCGGGGCCTGGGCGCGATCCGCTTCCACGACTGGCGGACGGCGTACGACGCGCACGCCGCGGTGCCGAACGTGGCACGGTTCCGCGAGCAGGCGGACGGGCTCTGCGCGCTGCTGCTGGCCCACGCGCCGAGCGCCGAGCAGCAGCAGGACCTCGACTTCCTGCTGGAGATCGGCCAGCTGTTCGCCCTGGTGGTCTACGGCCAGCTGGTGCTGGAGCAGGCCGGGCTGACCGGGCTCGACGCCGACGTCCTGGACCAGATCTTCGACGCGCTGGTGCGGGACTTCTCCGCGCACGCCACCGAGCTGCACGGCAAGGCCTCCACCACCGAGGAGCAGGCGGCCTGGGCGCTGGCGCACGTCCGCCGCCCGGTCGCCGACGCGGCCCGCGGCGAGCGGGTGTGGGCCCTGGTCGAGGCGCTGTCCGGCGCGTACGCGATGCAGCCGTAGGACGGCCCGCCGCGCGGGGGTGCCGGACGGGCGCCCCGCGCACGGCGGAACTGACACCGGGTCACGCCCGCCACGGACGGAGCATCAGATCGGGCCGCGGCCCGGCGGGCGCGGCACAGTGGCCCTCAGTACCGTCCAGCTGAAAGGCCGTCGGCATGCCGCCGAATCCGCGAACCCAGACCGTCCGCCGCGCCCTGGCCGCCGCCGCGCTGGCGGCGGCCCTGCTGCCGGCCGCCCCCGCTGTCGCCGCCCCGCAGGTCCGCACCTCGTACGGCCGGCCGGTGCCGCTCGGCGAGGGCGCCGCGCACACCTACGTGCAGCTGGCCGGTGACCGGCCGGTCGCCATCGGGGTGGCCCTCACCCGGGGCGCACTGGACGGCCTGCCGACCGAGCCCGCCGACGGGAAGCACTGCTTCGACCGGGACGGCGACGGCACGATCGACCCGATGAAGGAGTGCGCGGGCGGCCACGAGTACCCGCTGCAGCTGCCCGACGCGCTGCGCCGGCTGCCCGGCAGCCCGCTGACCTTCGCCCTGCTGGACTGGGACCCGGCCGGCCACGGCCCGCCGCACGTCTACGACCACCCGCACTTCGACGTGCACTTCTACCTGCAGTCGGACGCCGAGCGGCAGGCCATCCGGCCCGGGCCCTGCGGGATCCTGATCAACTGCGACGACTACGCCACCGCGACCCGCCCGCTGCCGGCGCAGTACCTCCCGGCCGACTACTCGGACAAGGGCCTCGCCCAGGTCGCGATGGGCAACCACCTCACCGACCTGACCGGTGAGGAGTGGCACGGGCACGCCTTCTCCCGGACGTTCGTCTACGGCGTCTACGACGCCCGGATCACCTTCCTGGAGCCCATGGTCGCGCTCTCCGACCTGCGGGCCGCCGAGAGCGGCGACCCGGCCGCGGAGTGCCGCCCGGTCAAGCAGCCGAGCGCCTGGCAGCAGCCCGGCTGGTACCCGCGGCAGTACTGCGTGCGCCACCGGCCGGAGAGCGGCGAGTACACCGTCTCGCTGGAGGACTTCGCCCGGCACGCGTGAGCCGCCGTCCCCGTTCGCCCCGTCCCCACCCCCGGAGGTCCCGCCATGTCCCCCATCGGCCTGCTCGCCCGGATCGAGGCCAAGCCCGAGCACGCGGAGGAGGTCGCCGAGCTGCTCATCGGCGCCCTGCCGCTCGCCCAGGAGGAGGTGGCGACCCGGACGTGGTTCGCCTTCCGGGAGAGCGCGACCGTCTTCGGCATCTTCGACACCTTCGACGACGAGGCCGGGCGCACCGCCCACCTCCAGGGGCCGATCGCCGCGGCCCTGATGGAGGCCGCCCCGAGGCTGCTCGCCGCCCCGCCCGACATCCGCCGGGTGGACGTGCTGGCGGCCGCCCTGCCGTAGCCCGCGGCCCCGGCCCGGCCGGACGTACGGTGGGAGGTGGGGAGGCTCAGCCGCACGTGGAGAGGCTCGCCATGATCTACAGCGACCGCACCGACGCGGGACGCCGGCTGGCCGCCGAGCTGACGCGGTGGCGTGGCGCGGACGCCGTGGTGGTGGCGCTGCCCCGGGGCGGCGTCCCGGTCGCCGACGAGGTGGCCCGGGCGCTCGGGGCCCCGCTCGACATCTGCGTGATCCGCAAGCTCGGCGTGCCGTTCCAGCCCGAGCTGGGTATGGGCGCGATCGGCGAGGACGGCGCCCGGGTGCTCAACGACGAGGTGATGCGGAGCGCCCGGATCACCCCCGAGCAGCTGGCCCGCGTCGAGGAGGCGGAGCGCGCCGAGCTGGAGCGGCGGGCCGGGCGCTACCGGCGCGGCCGCCCTCCCGTCCCGCTGCAGGGGCGCCCCGTGATCGTGGTGGACGACGGGGTGGCGACCGGGTCCACGGCGCTGGCCGCCTGCCGGATCGTCCGGGCGCGGGGCGCCGCCCACGTGGTACTGGCGGTGCCGGTGGCGCCGCGGGACTGGGCGGAGCGGCTCGACCGGGACGCGGACGAGCTGGTCTGCCCGTACACCCCGGCGGTGTTCTGGGCGATCGGCGAGTTCTACCGGGACTTCGCGCAGACCCCGGACGAGGAGGTGGAGCGGCTGCTCGACGCGGCGGCGGCGCGGGCGGGCGGCGGCGGCACCGCCTCGGAGACCGTCCTGACGGCGGCCGGGGTCCGGCTGCCGGGCCGGCTGACCGTCCCGCAGGGCGCCACCGGGCTGGTGCTGTTCGCGCACGGCAGCGGCAGCAGCCGGCACAGCCCGCGCAACCGGTACGTCGCCGCCGAGCTCCACCGGGCGGGCCTGGGCACGTTGCTGTTCGACCTGCTGACCGCCGAGGAGGAGCCCGACCGGGCGAAGGTGTTCGACCCGCCGCTGCTCGGAGCCCGGCTGGCGTCCGCGACCCGCGAGGTGGCCGACCGGCCGGAGTGCGCCGGGCTGCCGGTCGGGTACTTCGGGGCGAGCACCGGCGCCGCCGCGGCGCTGTGGGCGGCCGCGGAACCCGGTGCCCGGGTGGCCGCGGTGGTCTCGCGCGGCGGCCGGCCCGACCTCGCCGGGCCCCGGCTGGCCCACGTCCGGGCGCCGACCCTGCTGGTGGTCGGCGGCGCGGACGCGACCGTGCTCGCGCTGAACCGCACCGCACTGGCGGGGCTGGGCGGCGAACGGGAGCTGGCCGTCGTCCCGCGGGCCGGCCACCTCTTCGAGGAGCCGGGCACGCTTGAGCAGGTCGCCCGGCTGGCGGTGGAGTGGTTCACTCGACATCTGGGGAAGGCGGCCTCCGACTGGGCAATCTGACCAGCCGGCCCGGCCTCTACCTGCTCACCTTGTACACATTGATCAGTGGAAAACGGACCTGTTGCCCAGCCTCCCGACCGGAGGCAAGCTCTGCGCAACCGCACCCGCCGACACCCCCGGCCGTGCGGAGTACCTCAACGTGGAGGAGCACCGATGACCGCCAACGCCGTGGAACTCACCCCCGAGGAGCTGGAGGCCGGCCTCGACGCCGAGCAGCTGCGCACCCTCGTCGGGCTGGTCGAGCACGACTCCGCGGGCGACCCCTTCCCGGTCACCGCCCAGGACGCGGTCGTCTTCGTCGTCGGCAACGCCACCCAGACCGCCCAGTTCTACCAGGCCGTGTTCGGCATGGAGCTGGTCGCCTACTCCGGCCCCGAGACCGGCCGCCGCGACCGCAAGGCGTTCGTGCTGCGCTCCGGCTCCTGCCGGTTCGTGATCAAGGGCGGGGTGTCCCCCGACAGCGCCCTGCTCGACCACCACCGCCGGCACGGCGACGGCGTGGTCGACCTCGCGCTGGAGGTCCCGGACGTCGACAAGTGCATCGCGCACGCCCGCGCCCAGGGCGCGACGATCCTGGAGGAGCCGAACGACGTCTCCGACGAGAACGGCACCGTCCGGCGTGCCGCCATCGCCACCTACGGCGAGACCCGGCACACCCTGATCGACCGCTCCGGCTACCGCGGCCCCTACCTGCCGGGGTACGTGGTGGCCGAGTCGAAGGTGCAGCGCCCGGCCGGTGCGCCCAAGCGCCTGTTCCAGGCCCTGGACCACGCGGTCGGCAACGTCGAGCTCGGCCGGATGAACGAGTGGGTCTCGTTCTACAACCGGGTGATGGGCTTCGTGAACATGGCCGAGTTCGTCGGCGACGACATCGCCACCGAGTACTCGGCCCTGATGTCCAAGGTCGTCGCCAGCGGCAACCACCGGGTCAAGTTCCCCCTGAACGAGCCGGCCGTCGCGAAGAAGAAGTCGCAGATCGACGAGTACCTGGAGTTCTACACCGGCGCCGGCTGCCAGCACATGGCGCTCGCCACCAACGACATCCTCACCACCGTCGACGTGCTGCGCTCGCGCGGCGTCGAGTTCCTCAACACCCCGGACTCGTACTACGAGGACCCGGAGCTGCGGGAGCGGATCGGCAAGGTGCGGGTGCCGATCGAGGAGCTGAAGAGCCGCGGCATCCTGGTCGACCGGGACGAGGACGGCTACCTGCTGCAGATCTTCACCAAGCCGATCGGCGACCGGCCGACGGTCTTCTACGAGTTCATCGAGCGGCACGGTTCGCTGGGCTTCGGCAAGGGCAACTTCAAGGCGCTCTTCGAGGCGATCGAGCGCGAGCAGGACAAGCGCGGAAACCTCTGACACCACGAGGGAGACCGGGACACCATGGCGCACTACCGGCAGCTGGGCGCGATCCCGCCCAAGCGGCACACCCAGCACCGCACGCCCGAGGGCGGGCTGTACTACGAGGAGCTGATGGGCGAGGAGGGCTTCACGTCCGACTCCTCGCTGCTCTATCACCGGGGCATCCCCTCGGCGATCGTGGACGCCCGGCCGTGGGAGCTGCCGAGCCAGGCCACCACGGCGAACCTTCCGCTGATCCCCCGCCACCTGAAGCTGCACCAGCTCTTCGGCGAGGACTGGAAGGGCGTCGACGTGGTGGCCGGGCGCCGCCTGGTCCTCGGCAACGCCGACGTACGGATCTCCTACGCCGTCGCCGGCGCACCGAGCGAGCTGTACCGCAACGGGCTGGGCGACGAGTGCGTCTACGTCGAGTCGGGCACCGCCGTGCTGGAGACGGTGTTCGGCACGCTGGACGTCGTCCAGGGCGACTACGTGATCATCCCGCGGGCCACCACGCACCGCTGGGTGCCCACCGGCGACGGCCCGCTGCGGGCGTACTGCATCGAGGCCAACAGCCACATCACCCCGCCCAAGCGGTACCTGTCGCGGTTCGGCCAGCTGCTGGAGCACGCGCCGTACTGCGAGCGGGACCTGCGCGGGCCGACCGGGCCGCTGCTGGTGGAGGGCACGGACGTCGACGTCCTGGTGAAGCACCGCGGCCCGAACGGCGTCGCGGGCACCCGCTACACGGTGCCGCACCACCCGTTCGACGTGGTCGGCTGGGACGGCTGCCTCTACCCGTACGCCTTCAACATCGCCGACTTCGAGCCGATCACCGGCCGGATCCACCAGCCGCCGCCGGCCCACCAGGTCTTCGAGGGCAACAACTTCGTCATCTGCAACTTCGTGCCGCGCAAGGTGGACTACCACCCGCTGTCGATCCCCGTGCCGTACTACCACGCCAACGTCGACAGCGACGAGGTGATGTTCTACTGCGGCGGCAACTACGAGGCCCGCAAGGGCTCCGGGATCGGCCAGGGCTCGATCTCGCTGCACCCCGGCGGGCACACCCACGGCCCGCAGCCGGGCGCCTACGAGCGCTCCATCGGCGCCGAGTTCTTCGACGAACTCGCCGTCATGGTCGACACGTTCCGGCCGCTGGAGCTCGGCGAGGGCGGCACCGCGAGCGAGGACCCGGGCTACCCGTGGACGTGGTCGGGCGGGCGAGGGCCGGCCCGATGAGCGTCCCCGCCCTGTACCGGGGGCTCTTCGACGACGCCGCGGTCTTCCCGCCCGGCGACCTGCCGCTCCGCCGGGCGGTGCCCGCGCACCTCGGCCACCGCTCCGCCTGGTACGCGGACGCGGTCGGCCCGTTCCTCTGCGGGCCGGCGCTCGCCGACGAGTTGGCGCAGCTCGGCACCGGGATCCCGGTCGGGCTGGTGCTGCCGGGGGCAGCTCGGGCCCGACCGCGGCACTGTCCGCGACCGCGGCCCTCGACGTGGTGGGCGTCGAGATCGCGGCCGCGGACGTCGCCGCCACCGTCGGCGAGCTCGCCGCCACCCTGCCGGCCGGCATCGCCGCCGCCGTCGAACTCCCGCGCGACGGCGCCCCGGAGAAGTCCTGGACGCCCTCGCCGGCACGCCGTACCGGGCGAAGTACCGCACCGGCGGGCTCACCCCGGCGGCCTTTCCGCCCGTGGCCGAGCTGGCCGCCTTCCTGGTCGGCTGCGCCGAGCGCGGCGTGCCCTACAAGTGCACGGCCGGGCTGCACAACGCCGTCCGGCACACCGACCCGGAGACCGGCGCCGAGCACCACGGCTTCCTGAACGTGCTGCTGGCCGCCGCGGCGGGCAGCGACCGGCGGGCCGTCGAGGAGATCCTGGCCGAGCGCTCCGGTATCGTCCTGTCCGGAGCGGTGATCTCCCTGACGGCACCTCAGATCGCCTCGCTGCGAGGCCTGTTCACATCCTTCGGCACGTGCAGCGTCGCCGAACCGCTCGCCGACCTGGCCGATCTCGGCCTGCTCCGCCCACCCCCGCTGGAGGACCGTTGACCTGGCTCGCCGTCCCGCAGGACTCCCCCTACGGCATCCAGACCCTGCCGTACGGCGTCTTCACCGCCGCCGACCAGCCCGGCCGGCGCCGGGTCGGTGTCCGGATCGGCGATGCGGTGCTGGACGCCGGCGCGGCGGCCCGCGCGGTCGGCTCCGCCGCCGTGCTGCTGGAGGCGGGTTCGCTCAACCCGCTGATGGCGGCCGGGCGTTCGCTGTGGCGCGAAGTCCGGGCCGCGCTCACCGAGTGGCTCACCGACGAGGCGCACCGCCCTGCGGTCGAACCCTGCCTGCTGCCGCTGGCCGAGGTCGAGCTGCACCTGCCGTTCGAGGTCGCGGACTACGTCGACTTCTACGCCTCCGAGCACCACGCCACCAACCTCGGCCGGATCTTCCGCCCCGGGTCGGAGCCGCTCACACCCAACTGGAAGCACCTGCCGATCGGGTACCACGGCCGGGCCGGCACGGTGGTCGTCTCCGGCACACCGGTCGTGCGGCCGCACGGGCAGCGCAAGGCGCCCACCGAGCCGCTGCCCTCCTTCGGCCCGACCCGGCGGCTGGACATCGAGGCCGAGGTCGGCTTCGTGGTCGGCACCCCCAGCGCGCTCGGGACCGCCGTCCCGCTGGCGGACTTCCGCGAGCACGTGTTCGGTGTCTGCCTGCTCAACGACTGGTCCGCCCGGGACATCCAGGCCTGGGAGTACGTCCCGCTCGGCCCGTTCCTCGGCAAGTCCTTCGCCACCTCCGTCTCCCCCTGGGTGGTGCCGCTGGACGCCCTGGAGCACGCCCGGGTCGCCCCGCCCGCCCGCGACGTGGAGCCGCTCGGCTACCTCGACGACCGCGGCGGCGAGCCCTGGGGACTCGACCTCGCCATGGAGGTCGCGCTCAACGGGCACCGGATCTCCCGGCCGCCGTTCGCCACCATGTACTGGACCGGCGCCCAGCAGCTCGCCCACCTCACCGCCAACGGCGCCTCGCTGCGGACGGGCGACCTCTTCGCCTCCGGCACCGTCAGCGGGCCGGAGCCGGAGACCCGCGGTGCCCTGATCGAGCTCACCTGGAACGGCGAGCACCCGATCAAGCTCGCCGACGGCACCGCCCGGACCTTCCTGGAGGACGGCGACGAGGTCGTCATCACCGCCACCGCCCCCGGCCCGGACGGCACCCGGATCGGCTTCGGCGAGGTCACCGGCCGGATCGTTCCGTAGGGCCGGCCCCTCCCCGCCGCCCGCCGTCCTGGACCCGGGTCACGCCGCGTGCACCGGACAGAACGGCGGGCGGAACGGCCGCTGCGCGCCGCGGACCGGCCGCAGGTCGGCATGCCAGCGGCCGTCGATCACGCCGCGGTGCAGGTCGACCAGGCGGTTGGTGCCGCCGAGCACGTGCCGCCGGTACGCGGCCACCACCGGGGCGTCGGGGCCGACCAGGCCCTCCACCACGTCCTCCAGGAAGCAGATCGGGCAGCCGTGGGTCAGCATCGCCCCCTCGTCGCGGACCCCGGTCAGCAGCAGGGCGCCACCCGGGGCGACACCCAGCAGGATCTGCTCCGGCGGCGCGTCCCCGGCCGCCGCCGCCAGCACCTCGGCCCGCAGCACCTGCGGGTCGGCCGGCCGTATCCGGCGCCCCACCGCGATGCCCATCGCCAGGTTGGCCGCGCAGACCAGGATGACCACCCCCACCAGCCACAGCAGCCAGACCGGGCCGTCGCCGAGCCCGCGCCAGGCCGCCGCCACCGCGGCCACCGCCACGATCGGCACCCGCAGCCCGACCGGCGGCCGCCCCACCAGCATCGCCACCAGCGTGACCGCCAGCACGGCCCCCACCAGTGCGTCCAGCACCGTCCCCATCCGCTCCCCCTCGGTGTCGGCCGGCCCGGCGGCCGGTCACCCGTATCGTTTCCCGCGGCACGGCATTCGAGACGGGAGAGACCTCATGAGTGTGGAATTCGGGCAGGACGGCCGGGTCGGCCGGATCGTCCTGGACCGCCCGAGGGCGCTCAACGCACTGACCCACCCGATGCTGACCGCGATCGGCGACACCCTGCGGGCCTGGGCCGACGACGACTCCGTCCGGGCGGTCGTGCTGACCGGCGCCGGGGAGCGCGGGCTGTGCGCCGGTGCCGACATCCGGGTGCTGCACGACGACGCCAAGGCCGGCGGCGAGGGCGCGCGGGTGTTCTTCCGCGACGAGTACCGGCTCAACCTCCTGATCTCGCGCTACCCGAAGCCGTACGTGGCGGTGATGGACGGCATCACCATGGGCGGCGGCGTGGGGCTGTCCGCGCACGGCTCCGTCCGGATCGTCACCGAGCGCTCCCGGGTCGCGATGCCGGAGACCCGGATCGGCCTGGTGCCCGACGTCGGCGGCAGCCGCCTGCTGGCGCGGGCCCCCGGTGAGCTCGGCACCCACCTGGCCCTGACCTCCGCCTCGATGGGCCCGGGCGACGCCCTGCTCTGCGGCTTCGCCGACCACTACGTGCCCTCCGCCGAACTGCCCGCCCTGCTCGCCGCCCTGGCCGACCGCACCCCCGCCGAGGCGCTCGCCGGACACACCGCCCAGGCCCCCGCCGCCGACCTGGCCGCCCGGCGCGGATGGATCGACACCTGCTACGCCGCCGACACCGTCGAGGAGATCCTCGACCGGCTCGACGCCGCCGGCGACCCGGACGCCAAGGAGGCCGCCGAGCAGATCCGCGGCCTGTCGCCGACCGCCGTCAAGGTGGCCCTCGCCGCCCTGCGCCGCGCCCGTACGCACACCTCGCTGGCCGAGACCCTGGAACAGGAGTACCTGGTCTCCTGCGCCGCCCTCGACTCGCACGACCTGGTGGAGGGGATCCGCGCGCAGGTGGTCGACAAGGACCGTGACCCGAAGTGGCGGCCGGCCACCCTCGCCGAGGTCGGCGAGCCGGACGTCGCCCGGTACTTCACGGGGCCGGCGCTGCGGCTCGACCGGACACCGCCGGCGTGACCTCCGTCTCGCCTGGCGAGACTGGCGCACCGACCGGCCGGTCGGAGATCGTGTTCACCGTGAGGGCGCGCGCCGTGCCACCGCGCAACGAAGGGAATCAACGACGATGACCGCGTACGAGACGATCCTGGTCGACCGCAAGGGCCGGGTCGGCCTGATCACGCTCAACCGGCCGAAGGCGCTGAACGCGCTCAACTCGCAGCTGATGAACGAGGTCGTGGAGGCCGCCACGGCCTTCGACCGCGACCCGGAGATCGGCTGTCTGGTCATCACCGGCTCGGAGAAGGCGTTCGCGGCCGGCGCCGACATCAAGGAGATGCAGGACAACCGCTTCCCGGACGTCTACCTGGACGACTGGCTCGGCCCCTGGGACCGGCTCGGACAGCTGCACAAGCCCGTCGTCGCGGCGGTCGCCGGCTACGCGCTGGGCGGCGGCTGCGAGCTGGCCATGCTGTGCGACATCCTGCTCGCCGCCGACACCGCGAGGTTCGGCCAGCCGGAGATCAAGCTCGGCGTCATCCCGGGCATCGGCGGCTCGCAGCGGCTCACCCGGGCGATCGGCAAGGCCAAGGCGATGGAACTCTGCCTGACCGGCCGGATGATGGGCGCCGAGGAGGCCGAGCGGGCCGGCCTGGTCTCCCGGATCGTTCCCGCGGCGGACCTGCTCGACGAGGCGATGGCGGTCGCGGAGACCGTCGCCGCGATGTCCGCGCCGGCCGCGGTGATGATGAAGGAGAGCGTCAACCGCGCCTTCGAGACCACCCTCGCCGAGGGGTGCGCTTCGAGCGCCGGCTCTTCCACGCGGCGTTCGCCACGGCCGACCAGAAGGAGGGCATGGCGGCCTTCGCCGAGAAGCGCACGCCGGACTTCCGGCACCGCTGACGTCCTGACGGCCCGCCGGCCCGGCCGGCGGGCCGCGGCATCCGTCACCGTCATTGCGCCCCGCGGCCGGGGCTGCGACGATCTCTCCCTGCATCGAAGCAAGGGGGCTCCCATGTGGCCGTTTCGCCGTCGCCGTACCGCTGCCGTACCGCCCGCAGCCGCAGTCGCACCGCCGACCGCGCCCTCGCCCGCGACCGACGCGGGCTCCGGGCCCGCGGCGTCCGCGCCGGCGATCAGCCTGGCCAAGCTGCAGGCCGACGCACCCGCCCTGGTCTCGCTGTACAAGACCGCCGGGGTGTCGCTGCGCAAGCAGGGGCTCGACGGCCGGCGGGCCGCCGTCTACCTCGTGCTGGACCACTCCGCCTCGATGAGCGGCCTCTACCGGGACGGCTCCGTCCAGCGCCTGGCCGAGCAGTCGCTGGCGCTGTCGGCCAACCTGGACGACGACGGCACGGTGCCGGTGGTGCTCTTCCACGACCGGGCGTACCAGCCGTACGAGGTGGAGATCGGACGGCACGCGGGCGCCGTGGAGCAGGTCCGCAAAGCCGTCGGGGCAACGTTCGGCGGCACCCGGTACGCGCCCGCGATGAAGGCCGTGCTGGACCACTACCGGCGGTGCGGCGCGACCGACCCGGCGTTCGTGATCTTCCAGACCGACGGTGCCGCGTTCGACCGCAAGGCCGTGCTCAAGCTGCTGCGGGACTCCTCGGGCCTGCCGGTGTTCTGGCAGTTCCTCGGCTTCGGCGAGCACGAGGCCAAGCAGTTCGCCTTCCTGCGCTCACTGGCCGCCCTGGACGGCCGCGCCACACCGAACGCCGGCTTCTGCGCGACCGGGCGGCGCCCCCGGGACCTGGCCGACGGCGTGCTCTACGAGCGGCTGCTGGCCGCCTACCCGGCCTGGCTGGCCGCCGCCCGGGCCGCGGGCGTCACGGACTGACCGGGGCGCCGCCCGCCGCGGCCCCGGCCCCGCCGTCGGCGGCCGCCGGCCCGTCCGGCGCGGGTGGCCCGTCCGGCGCGGGTGGCAGCGGGTCGCCGAGCCTGGCCAGGCCGCTGCGGGTCGCGGCGACCACGATCCGGTCGCCCACCTCCAGCCGGCGGGCCCGGTCGGCCGGGTTCCACTGGAGCACGGCGCGGCCGGCCCGCCGCACCGCGATCACCCGGACACCGCCGGGCGCCTCGACGGCGTGCAGGTCCCGGCCGACCGGTCCGGTGCCGGCCTCCACCGCGAGCTCGGCGATCAGCAGCACGTGCCGGTAGACCGAGAGCGTGCCGAGCACCTCACGGCCCATCAGCGCGGCGGCGAACGCCGGGGCGGACAGGTAGGAGACCGAGCGGGAGGCGACGTTGCCCAGGGTCGCGTAGACGTGGTGGGCGAAGTCGTCGTCGAACAGCCGCACCACGATCCGTACGTGCGGCTGGACGGCCCTGGCCTCCAGCGCGGCCTCCAGGTTGACCGCGTCGTCGCTGGTCACCGCGGCGAGCGCGCGGGCGCGGTGGATCCGGGCGCGGCGCAGCTGGCTCTCCAGCGGGGCGTCGCCGACCAGCACGGGGATGCCGAGGGCGCGGACGGCGGCGATGCCGCGGGCCTGCGGGTCGCGTTCCACGCAGACCACCGGCACCCCGGTGGCGTGCACCAGCGTCGCGACCCGGGTGCCGACATTGCCGAGGCCGACCACCACGACGTGGCCGCTCACCCCGGCGCCCGGCCCGCGCGGCAGCCCGCGGCGGCCGCTGGCGAGCGCCTCGACGACGATCGCGGTCGCCAGCGGCATGAAGGTGATCCCGCAGAAGGTGATCACCACCTGTGCGACCCGCTGCAGGCTCCCCCGTGGCCGGGGTCGTCGGGCTGGGCCGCACCGGCGAGGTCGAGCAGGGCGAGGTAGACCGACCAGCCGGCGTCCCGGTTCGCCGTCCAGAGGACGACCGTGCTGAGCACCACGGCGACCAGGGCGGTGCCGAGCACCAGGCGCATCCGGGCGCCGGTGACGTAGCGCAGGGCGTCCAGCAGCGTCCAGCGCAGCCGGGACGTCCAGGGCACGCGCAGCGGCGGCTCGGCGGTGAGCGCCTGCAGCGCGGCCAGGCCGCCGTGGTCCTCCGGCGTCGTCGGCGGCGCGGCCGACGGGTCCGCCGGGCCGTTGTCGCCCAGGCGGCGGGCCAGGGCGATGAACTCGGCGGCCCGGCCGGCGCTGTCCGGCAGCAGGCGCACCCGGGTGAGGTCCCGGCGGTCGATCCGGTCGGCCACCAGGCAGAGCCGGGAGGCAGTGATGTCCTCGTCATGGGCGATGTACAGGTAGCGTCCGTCGACCTCGACCGAGTTGGGGCGGCCGAGCACGCCGTTGGCGAAGGCGGGCGCGGCGGTGGCGGAGCCGGAGAGCGCGGCGCAGTTGGGCAGCAACCGCTCGATGTGCTCGCCGAGGCGCTGGTTGAACACCCTCAGGACGATCCGGATCCCCGGGTTGCGCTCCTCGGCGCCGAGCGCCGCGTGGATGTTCTGCTGGTCGTCGCCGTCGACCAGGGCGATCCCCCGGGCGGTCGCCGCACCGGCCGCCCCCAGGGCCTCGCCGGTGACCGTGCCGTACTCCAGCACGGCGGCGACGCCCGGGAGTTGGGCGATCCGCGGGCCGTGGTCGCGGGACCGGTCGGGCACCAGGGCCACCACCGGCACGTCGTAGTGCTCGGTCAGCTCCACCACCAGCCGGTGGGCGAGCGCGTTGCCCCCGCACACGATGTAGTGCCCGGTTGGCGCCTCGCCCCCGGCGCTCCCCTGCCCGTCCTGCGTCATACCGACGCAGGGTAGGCGCCGCAGTGGTCGGCCAGGCGGCCGGAGTGTGTCCGACGGGTGATCAGTTCGTCTTCGGACAGGGCGATTCGGCCCGGCTCAGAAAGTGTTGGGTAATTGATCAGCTGCATGGAGTGATGCATGGGTTGTGATCTTCGCGGGCGAGGTGTCCGCGAAGATCGCCGCCATGTGTGTCTGTTCGTGTAAGCCGTCCTATGAATCGTCGTTGACGGATGCTCAGTGGGCGGTGATCGAGCCGTTGCTGCCGGAGCGGGACCTGCGTCGGGGTGGCCGTCCGTTGAAGTTCCCGCGCAGGCTGATTGTGGACACCGTGCTGTACGTGCTGGTCAGCGGTTGTGCCTGGCGGCTGGTGCCGCATGACCTGGCGCCGTGGGACGCGGCCTATCGGTGGTTTCGTGCCTGGACGGCGGACGGGACCTGGGACCGGGTCCACGACGCGCTGCGCGAGCGGGTCCGGCTGGCGGACGGCCGGGATCCGCAGCCGTCGGCGGCGGTGCTGGACTCGCAGTCGGCTCGCAGTCACCAGGGCGGGCAGGCGATCGGCTACGACGCGGGCAAGCGTGTGCGTGGCCGCAAGCGGCACCTGCTGGTGGACACCTGTGGACTCGTGCTGCGGGCGGTCGTGCACTCGGCCTCGGTGCAGGACCGGGCGGGCGCGAAGCTGGTCCTTGCCGGGATCCGGAACCTGTTTCCGCAGGTCGGGCTGGTCTGGGTCGACGGCGGCTACGTCAATGTCGTCGATGCCAGCCTGGTCGGCTGGGCGGCGGAGCACGAGAACCTGGAGATCGTCGCGGTGCCGCGGAACGCCGATGTGAAAGGCTTCCGGGTGCTGCCCCGCAGGTGGGTGGTGGAGCGGACTTTCTCCTGGCTGGGGCGGTGCAGACGGTTGGCACGGGACTACGAACGCAAGACCGCGCACGCCGAGGCGATGATCAAGGTTGCGATGATCCGGCTCATGGCCGCTCGCCTCGCCGGCGAGGAGATCGAACCGCGCGGCCCCATCGAGACCGAAGCAGCCCGCCGCCTCGCCGACGACCTCAAAACCGAGTAGTCCCCCGCTTACCCAACACTTTCTCAGGCGCCGGCGGTGACACCGGCGACGAGCAGCAGCAGGACGGCGGAGACCGCGGTCATCCGGCGGGCCGCGGCCGGAGTGGCGCCGAGCCTCGTCCCGGCCCGGCCGGCCGCGAGGGCGACCGCCCCGTAGATGCCGGCGCAGGCCAGCACGTTGACGGCGCCGAGGGCCAGCACCTGGCCGCCGACCGGTAGGCCGGCGGCCGGGTCGACGAACTGCGGGACGAGCGAGAGGTAGAGCAGCAGGCCCTTGGGGTTGAGGAGGGCGGTCAGCATGCTCTGGCGCAGCACGGTGGCGGCGGGCTGCGGCCGGGCCTCGGGCAGCCGCCCGCCGCTGCGGCGCAGCGAGAGCAGCATGGTGAGGGCGAGCACGGCGAGGTAGGCGGCGCCGGCCCAGCGCAGTGCGGGCAGGGCGGCGGGGACGGCCCGCAGGGCGGCGGCGAGGCCGGCCGCGGAGAGCAGGGTGTGCACGGTGTAGCCGGCGCAGACGCCGGCGACGGCGAGCAGCGCCGACCGGCGGCCCTGGCCGAGGCCGCGGGCTGCGATGTACAGCCAGTCCGGCCCGGGGGTGCAGACCAGGAGGAGGTCCACCCCGAGGAAGAGCAGCAGCGCGTGCGCGTCCATGGCACTCCGAGTCGTCGGCCGGATGTCGGCAGGGGATCGTCGGTGACCGAAGGTAGCGGGAATGCCGGGGCAGCCGATGACCTGTCTGTGCAGTTCAGGGCGGTCGTTTGGCAGAATGTTGCGCCATGGACCGAACCGACCGCAGAATCCTCCGCGAGCTCCAGCGCGACGGCCGGCTGACCAACGCCGAGCTGGCCTCCCGGGTCGATCTCACCCCTTCTCCGTGCCTGCGCCGGGTGCGGCAGCTGGAGCAGGACGGGGTGATCACCGGCTACCGGGCGCTGCTGGACGGCGCCGCGGTCGGGCGCGGCTTCCAGCCGTTCGTCACGGTGGTGATGCGCCACGAGGACCGCGCGACGGTGGCCGAGTTCGAGCAGCGGGTGGCGGCCCTGCCGGAGGTGGTGGAGGCGCACCGGCTGTTCGGGGATCCGGATTACCTGCTGCGGATCGCCGTGGCGGACATCGCCGCGTACGAGCGGTTCATCACCGACGTGCTCTCCGGCCTGCCGGGGATCGCGCAGGTGAACTCACTGCTCACGATGAAACGGGTGAAGGCGGACGCGGGACTGCCGGTCACTCCGGGGTGAGCGGCCGGAAGTGCACCACGGTGGGCGGGTGCAGCAGGTAGGCGAGCTCGCCCTCGGCCCACACCGGCCGGATCCGCCACATCGGGCCGGCGTAGGCGCGCAGCGCGGCCTCGTCCCGCCACCTGGTGATCATGACCACCCGGTGCTCGCCGTCACCGAGGGCCCGCAGCAGTTCCGCGGCGAGGCAGCCGTCGGTGCGGAGGATCTGCGGCAGGACGTCGGCCCGGAGCCGGGCGCAGAACTCGTCGGCCCGGGCGGCTGCCACCACGGCTTCCCAGATCCGCACGATCATGACGACCTCCTCCGGACGGCGCCGCCCCCGTCTCCAGTATCCGTGTCCCCGGTGTGTGCCCGGCGCTCGGTTCGGCGCTCCGTTCGGCAGCGCTGCGATTGCCGCCGTGCCCGGGCCGCCGGACGCTGGGAGGAGGCCCGGATCGCCGGGCCACGGGAGACGAGGTGGTGACCATGGCGGTCTGTGCGGTCTGCAAGAACGACTACTGGCTGTCCTTCGAGATCAGGACGGTCAGCGGCGACACCTACACCTTCGACAGCTTCGAGTGCGCGATGGAGAAGCTCGCGCCGCGCTGCGAGCACTGCAACGTCCGGATCGTCGGCCACGGGGTGGAGGTGGCGGGGATGTTCTTCTGCTGCGCCAACTGCGCGCGGGCCAACGGCGGTCTGGGCGACCAGATCCGCGACGCGGTGGGCGCGCACCCCGGCGGCTGAGCCCGGCGCCGGGCCGTTGGGGCCGCCCGCTCAGACCCGGGCGTGCGAGGCGATGTCGGCGGTGAACTGCTCGATCATCGCCGGCGTCACGGTGGGCCGGCACTGGGCGATCGCGGCGAGGTAGTCGTCGGTGGTGGCCCCGGCCTCGGCCGCCCCGCCCGGTGTGCCGAGGTCGCGTTCGAAGGCGGCCTGGGCGGCGCTCCGCGCGGCGTGCTCGATGTCCGCCGGGGTGAACAGCTCGCTCGCGGCGACCAGGGCGGCCAGGTCGACGTCCGCGCGGGCCTGCGCGTAGCGCGACCAGATGGCGGAACGGGCGGCCGCGTCCGGGGTGCCGATCGGGATCAGGTAGTCGAACCGCCCGTGCCGCACGAAGGCCGAGTCGAGGGAGCGCACGGAGTTGGTCGCGCAGACCAGCAGCCGCTCCTCGCCCTCCCGGAAGCCGGGGATGAGCTTCAGCAGCTCGTTGGTCACGCCGTGCATGCCGGACGGCGCGCCCTCGCCGCGGACGGGCGCGATCTCCTCCACCTCGTCGATGAAGACCAGGACGCGTTCCAGCTGGGCGATCCGGGCGAACGCGGTGCGCAGCGCGGCTGCCAGGTTGCCCTCGTCGGCGAGCCGGGAGGGCAGCAGCTCGACGAACGGCCAGCCCAGCCGGGAGGCGACGGCCCGCGCGAAGGTCGTCTTGCCGGTGCCGGGCGGCCCGAACAGGGCGACGGCGCGCGGCGGCCGGACGCCGTGCCGGGCGGCCCGCTCGGGCTCGGCGAGCGGCAGCACCACGCGGCGCTCGATCAGCGACTTCTCGGCCTCCATGCCGGCCATCCGCTCCCAGAGGTCCCCGGGCAGCAGCCGGCCGCCGAGCTCCTCCAGCAGGCCCGCGGCGGGGCCGGCCTGCGGCTCGTCCTTCTCGAAGTAGGCCGCGGCCGGGCGGCGGGTGTAGCCGGCATTGTGCAGGCCCTCGCCGAGCAGCTCCTCGGCCGGCAGCACGTAGGCGATGCGCCGCACCCGGCGCTCCAGCAGGCGGCGCTCCAACTCCCGCAGCAGGGCGCTGGCCAGGCCCCGGCCGCGCCGGCCGGGGGCGATCGCGATCCGCATCACCCAGGCGCGCTCGCCGGCCACGTGGGCGAGCGCCGCCCCGATCGGGGTGCCGTCGCTGACCGCGACGACGGCCGGCTGCCGGGAGGTCAGCGCGGTGATGCACTCGGCCAGGGAGAAGACCGACTCCTGGCCGAGTTCGGCGGTGGTGTCGATGAGGTGGACGACGGCCGCGAGGTCGTCCTCGCGGTAGTCGTGGATCAGCCACTCGCTGCCGGCACGGTGCACGGGGGCGCCTCTCGTTCGTCCTGGACGGTCGGGTGCCAGGACGGTAGGCCGCGGCGGGCGGCGGCGGCGCCTGCCGGACCGGACAAGGGCGCGGGTGCGAACCGTACGGATCGGGGGTGGCGCGGGTGCCGGTCAGAAGGTGAAGCGCAGCGACCGGACCCGGTGGTCGAAGCTGGACGGGACGAGGACGGGATCGCCGATCGAGCGCACCCGCGGCAGCCGGGTGAACAGTTCGCGGTACAGCGACTTCATCTCCTGCCGGGCGAGGTACGCGCCGAGGCAGTAGTGGGCCGCCGCCGCCGAACCCGAGGTGCGGGTTGGGCGAGCGGGTGAGGTCGAAGGTGTCCGGGTCGGTGAAGACCGCCTCGTCGCGGTTGGCGGAGCCGAAGAACAGCACCACCTTGTCGCCCGCCGCGAGCCGGGTGCCGTTCAGGTCGTGGTCGGCGGCGACGGTGCGGCGGAACTGGATGATCGGCGTGCTGAACCGGATGATCTCGTCGACGGCACCGCCGAGGTGGGCGTCCAGGTCGCCGAGCAGCAGGTCGCGCTGCTCGGGGTGGGTGGTGAGCAGGTGCAGGCCGTGCGCGAGCGCGTTGCGGGTGGTCTCCACCCCGGCGACCAGCAGCAGCGAGAAGAAGGCGCCCAGCTCACGGGAGTTGAGGTGCCGGCCGTCGACGTCCGCGGCGACCAGCGCGGAGATCAGGTCCTCGGTCGGGCGGCGGCGGCGCTCCCGGCCGAGCGCGGCGATCACCAGCTGCATCCGGGCCAGCGCCCGCAGGCCCCGGCCGGGGATCCGGATCCGGCTGCGGGCCACCCCGGTGTGCTCGGACGCCCGGTTGACCTGGTCGAGGATCTGCCGCCGCTGCCGGGCCGGGATGCCCATCATCCGGCAGATCACCTGGTACGGGAGCTCGGCGGCGACCGCGGCGACGAAGTCCTCCGGCCGGCGGGCCGCCACCCCGTCGACGATCTCCACCGCGAGGCTGCGGATGTCCTCCTCCACGCGGGTGATCAGCCGCGGGGTGAACGCCCGGGAGACCACCCGGCGCAGGTCGGCGTGGCGCGGGTCGTCCAGGTTGACCATCGAGTCGCCGAACACCGTCCGCACCCAGCGGGCCGGTTCGGGCGTGGTGACGCCCGGCGCGCTCACGAAGACCGCCGGGTTGCGGCTGGCCGCCACCACGTCGGCGTGCCGGACGAGGGCATGGAAGGGACGGCCGGTCGCCCGGTCGGTGAACACCACCGGGCCGTCCAGCCGCCGGAGTTCGGCGAAGGCGGCGGCGCGGTCCGCCGCGGGACGCCGCCAGAAGGCCGGGTCGGCGAGGTCGATGCCCGCCGGGGCCGGCCTCGCGGCCGTGGAACGGGTGCCAGCCGGTGCGCTCATGACGGCCTTTATCCGCCAGTCGGTGGCGGAATGTCAAATTCCCGTCACTCCTTGTGGTTTCACTTGGTGAGGCGGGCCGTCCCGTCGTCTCCGACGGCCGGCGCGTCCGCCGCGTCCTGTTCCTCGGGCTCCCCCGCGTCGTCGGCGTCGGTCCCCGGGACGAGTTCGCGGGCGAGCAGTGTGGCCCCGGCGACCGCGCCCGGCATCGCGAGCACGGTCAGAAAGGGCACCAGGAACATCAGCACCAGCGGCACGCCGAAGCCCAGTGCCAGGCCCAGCCGGGAGCGCAGCAGGCGCAGCCGCTCGCGCTGCGGCACGCGGCGCCGCTGGAGCGCCACCGCGGTCAGCTCGACCGTCAGGAAATAGCCCGAGACGCAGAAGCCCAGGACGGGTACGACGGTCTGGCCGACCGCCGGCACGAACCCGCCGAGGAAGAGCAGCACACCGAACCCGGCCACCCGCACCAGCACGGACAGGCTGTCCCGGGCCGAGACCAGCATCTCGCGCCAGAACGGCAGGTCGGGGACGGCAGGGGCATCGCCCTCGCTCTCGTCCACGGTGGCGCAGAGCGACTCGTAGAAGGGCTGGCCGACCAGCAGGGTCACGGCGGTGAAGGTGACGATCGACAGCAGGGCGCCGAGGCCGATCACGGCCGCCGCGAGGGTGCCGCGCAGCAGGCCCTGCCACGGCGAGCCCCAGTGGTCGGCGAACGGCGAGGCCCAGTCGGCGAGGTCGCCGGACCACACCACCAGCGCGGTCAGCGCCGCCACGTAGCCGACCAGCGTGATCAGGGCGGGGATCATGCCGAAGCCCCACCAGCGGCCGTGCCGCGCCACCCACCGCTGCCCCTTGAAGAGGAAGCCCAGCCCCGCCGCAAAATCTCGCATGGCCGCAAGCCTACGGGCCCGGTCCGCCACCGGCCCCGGGCCCCCGGCCGGGCCGGGAAACGGCAGGGAAACCGGGCGGCAACCGGGCCGCGCCCGGGCGGCGACAAGGCGTACGGAACGTACGCCGGCAGGGCCCGCGATACGGGCGGAGTGTCCCTTGGCCCGTGCCGGAGCGCGGGTCGAGATTGTCGGTATGACGACCGCCCCCACCACACCCGCGGATCCCGCCGCGGAGGTCACCGCCTACGGTGCCCACGTCCTCGCCGTCGAGCCGACCGGCGCCGAGCCGGTGCCCGAATCCGCCCGGCACGGCAGCCCGCTGGGGCTGCTGTGGACATGGCTCTCACCGAACATGGAGTTCGCCACCGTCTACATCGGGGTCATCTCCGTCCTGTTCTTCGGGCTCGGCTTCTGGACGGCCACCGCCGCCCTGCTGCTCGGCACCGCCGTCGGCTCGGTGACCCACGGACTGCTCGGGCTGTACGGGCCGCGCTTCGGGGTGCCGCAGATGGTCGCCGGGCGGCTCGCGTTCGGACGCCGCGGGAACGTCCTGCCGGCGGTGCTCAACGCCGCCGGGGCGGGCCTGGGCTGGTTCGCCGTCAACAGCGTGTCCGGCGCCTTCGCGCTGTCCACCCTGACCGGCTGGCCCACCCTGGTGAGCCTGGTGCTGGTGGTGATCGCGCAGGTCGCGGTGGCCTACCTGGGCCACAACTTCGTCCACAGCTTCGAGAAGTACGCACTGCCGCTGCTCACCGCGGTGTTCCTGGCGGCCTCGGCCGTGACGCTCGGCAAGGCCCACCTGGGCGGGGCGGCGGGCACCTCGGGCAGCGTCGGCGGCTTCCTCCTGGCATTCAGCGCGGCGTTCGGCTACGCGGCGGGCTGGAACCCCTTCGCCTCCGACTACACCCGCTACCTGCCGTCGGACAGCCCGCGCCGGCAGGTCGCCCTCTACCCCGCGCTCGGGGTCTTCGCCGGCGTCTCGCTGCTGGCGGTGGTCGGCGCGGCCTCGGCGACGATCGCGACCTCCGAGCAGAACCCGACCGCGGCCTTCACCGGCCATCTCCCGGGCTGGCTCGGCGACCTGACCCTGCTGGCGATCATGCTGGGCGCGGTCTCCGCCAACGCGATCAACATCTACTCCGCCGGGATGTCCTTCGTCTCGCTGGGCTTCCACCGGCTGCCCCGCGGACCGGTGGCACTGGCCATCGGCGTGCTGGGCTTCCTCGTCGCCTGGAGCGGGCTCTCCGACGCCGGGCACTCCTACGAGGCGTTCCTCCTGGTCATCGCCTACTGGGCGGCGCCCTGGCTGGCGGTGGTCCTCACCGACCAGTACCTGCGCCACCGGGCCGGGACGACCACGGCCGAGGCGGTCGCGCGGATGGCCGACCCCGACCGGGAGGTGTGGGCCGGCCCGGTGGCCATGCTCGCCGGCACCCTGGTGTCGGTGCTGCTGTTCTCCAACCAGGAGGACTTCTCCGGCTACCTCGTCCGGGCCGCGCCCGGCATCGGCGACCTGACCTGCGTGGCGGGGTTCGTCTGCACGGCCCTGCTGTACGCGGCGCTGCGCCGGGTGCCCGCGACGGCGCCGACCCGCTGAGCGGCCCGGTGCGCGGCCGGCTGCTCCCGGGAGGCCCGGAGCAGCCGGAACGCACAGGCGGCGAGCAGCAGTTCGGCCTGCAGCTCGGGGTCGTCGACCTCGATGCCGAGCAGCCCCTCGATCCGCTCCAGCCGCTGGTACAGCGACTGCCGGCCGATGTGCAGCAGGGCGGCCGTCCGGGTCGGCGAGCAGCCGTGCCGCAGGTGCACCTCCAGGGTGCGGACGAGGTCGCTCGGGTGGCGCGACTCCCAGTCGAGCAGGGGCCCGAGGGCGTCCTCGGCCAGCCGCGACCAGCGCTCCCGGCCGCCGGAGCGGGTCAGTTCGCGCTCCAGCGTCAGGGCGCGGGCCGTGGCCACGCAGGGCTCCCCGGGGCCGGGGCGGCCCGGCTCGGCCGACGGCACGGTGACCGCGAGTTCCAGGGTGGTGGCGGCCTCCCGCAGGCTCTCGCCGAAGCGCTCCCAGCCCGCCTCGGCCGGGACGGACGGCCCGAGACCGACCACCGCGGCCGGCGGCGCGACGGCCCGCAGGGCGTCCCGGACGGCCCGGACCGGATCGGGGCCGGGTGCCACCGCCAGCAGCGCGGACAGCCCGCCGTCCAGCTCCGCGGTCAGCGCCGCAGCGCCGGACCGCCCGGCCGGCACCGCGACCACCCGGGCGGCCACCGCCTCCGGCAGGCCCCGGGCGGCGAGCCCGATCACGCGGTGCCCGTCCGGGACGCGGAAGCCCGCCAGCTCCGCCCGGGCGGCCGCCTCGGCCCGGCCCACCGCCGCGCCGTCCAGCAGGTCGGCGAGCAGCGCCCGCCCGTGCTCGGCGCTGCCCGGCGCGGTGTGCGCACTGCCGCGGAAGCGCCGGGTGGTCCGCTCGGCGAGCGAGAGGGAGACGATCGCGGTGTTGACCGCCTCGGCGATCCGGACGAACGGCACGACCCGGCGCAGCGCGACCAGCGGCACGCCCACCCGCTCGCACTCGGCGGTCACCGGCGGCGGCATCTCCGGCAGCGCCCGGCCGACCTCGACGAAGAGGGCGGCCGCCGAACGGGCGGCGAGCTCGCGGACGTAGCCGCGCTGCCGGTCGGCCGAGGCCCGGGCGAGGCCGTAGCCGTTGGTCAGCAGCAGCTCGCCGCCGTAGAGGAACGCGCAGCCCTCGTACACCTCGCTGGAGTGCACCCAGCGGACCGTCCGGTCCAGGCCGGCACGGCCGGCGAGCAGCACGGGGGCAGCCGGGCCGAGGACGTCGAAGGCAAGGATCTCGCGGACGGTCAGTGCGGGCAACGAGGTCTCCCGGCGGGGTCGGCGCGGTGGCGCGGTGGCCGCCCGGCGGTGTGCGGGCGGTGGGTGACGGGCGGGGGCCGTGGGTGCGCGGCGGTGCCGCCGGTCGGGTTCCCGGTGTCGGCGACCCGTCGGATGCGGCGCCAGGGAGGGTACGCACCCTTCGTTGCCGGGGTGTTTCGCAAGACGGAGGAGGAGACGGTGGATACAGCGGCCATGCTCGCGGTGGCGGTCGAGGAGGCCCGGACGGGGCTGGCGGAGGGCGGCATCCCGATCGGGGCGGCACTCTTCGGCCCGGACGGCGAACTGCTCGGACGCGGCCGCAACCGCCGGGTGCAGGACGGCGATCCGTCCATGCACGCGGAGACCGCGGCGTTCCGGGCGGCCGGCCGGCTGCGCGGCTACGGGCGGACGACGATGGTCACCACGCTCTCGCCCTGCTGGTACTGCTCGGGCCTCGTTCGGCAGTTCGGCATCGGGCAGGTGGTGATCGGCGAGGCCCGCACTTTCCACGGCGGCCACGACTGGCTGGCCGGGAACGGCGTCGGGATCACCCTGCTGGACGACGAGGAGTGCGTCCGGCTCATGACGGACTTCATCGCAGCCCGACCGGAGCTGTGGTTCGAGGACATCGGCGAGTAGAGGCGGCAGCGATGGCAGACGTACGCATCCCCACGGTCGACCTCGGCGCGTGGACGGCCGGGGACGAGGAACAGCGGGCAGCGATCGCCCGCAGCGTCGACGAGGCCCTCGGCCGGGCCGGCTTCCTGCTCCTCACCGGGCACGGCGTGACGGAACGGGAGCGGGCCGACGTCCGGGCGGCCGCCCGGGGTTCTTCGCCCTCCCCGAGGAGGTGAAACGGCGCTACGCGGTGGCGGTCGGCGGCCGCGGCTGGCTCGGCCCGGGCGCCGAGGCCAACGGCTACTCCGAGGGCACCACGACCCCGCCGGACCTCAAGGAGTCCTGGACGGTCGGCGCCGAACAACCCACCGGCGACCCTGAACTGGACGCCTACTGGTTCCGGCGCAATGTCTGGCCGGACGACGAGGCGCCCCGGCTCCGGAGCCTGGTCGAGGCGTACACGGCACGGATGCGGACGGTCGCCGACGAGACCCTGCGCCTGCTGGCCGCCGCCCTGGGCCAGGCCCCGGACTTCTTCACCCGGCACACCGGGTCGCCCACCCACACCTGCAACATCAACTGGTACCCGGGGGCGGACGTGCTCGGCCCGCCCCTGCCCGGCCAGTACCGGATCGGCCCGCACACCGACTTCGGCACGGTCACGCTGCTCGACCGGCAGCAGGGCCGCGGCGGCCTCCAGATCTGGACGGAGGAACAGGGCTGGGCCGACGCCCCGTTCGACCCGGGCGCGCTGACGGTCAACATCGGCGACCTGATGGCCCGCTGGACGGGCGACCGGTGGCGCTCCGGCCGGCACCGCGTGCTGCCGCCCGCCCCCGAGGCCCCCGAGGAGGAACTGATGTCCCTGGTGTACTTCTACGAGTGCGACCCGCACACCACGGTCGCCCCGCTCCCGGCCCCGCTCGGCAGGGTGGCGTACGAGCCCGTCGACTCCACCGACTACCTGCGGGCCAAGCTGGACGCGATCACCGTCGGCTGAGCCCGGAGACGGCCGTGCCCGCCGGGACGACAGCCCCGGCGGGCACGGACGGTCCTACGACGGCGAAGCCGCCCGGGTCAGCCCCGGACCTCGGTCACGGCCGCGCCCAGCGCCTCCTTGATGCGGGGGCCGAGGCGGGTGAAGCCCAGCTCCTTCATCGCGGCACGCAGCAGCTCGTCGTCGCTGCGCTCGGTGCCGTCACCGTCCAGCCAGCCCACCAGCGCGGCCAGCTCGGCCGGGGTGTAGGCCGTCACGGCCTTGCCCGCAACGATCTCCGGCTTGACGGGACGCCCGGCGGACGCAACGGCAACGGGCTCGACCTCGGCAACGGGCTCAGGCTCGGGCTCGACAACCGGCTCAGCCTCGACCTCGGCAACGTGCTCGACCTCGGGCTCGGGCTCGGGCTCGGGCTCGGGCTCGGGCTCGGGCTCGGGCTCAACAGCAGCCTCGACCTCGGGCTCGATGACGGGCTCGACCTCGGCCTCAACGATCGGCTCGACCTCGGCCACCGGCTCAGCCTCGACCTCGGCAACGGGCTCAGGCTCGGGCTCGACAACCGGCTCGACCTCGGCAACGGGCTCAGGCTCGGCCTCAACGATCGGCTCGACCTCGGCCACCGGCTCAGCCTCGACCTCGACAACCGGCTCGACCTCGGCCACCGGCTCAGCCTCGACCTCGACAACGGGCTCAGGCTCGGGCTCGACAACCGGCTCGACCTCGGCCACCGGCTCAGCCTCGACCTCGACGACCGGCTCGACCTCGGCCACCGGCTCAGCCTCGACCTCGACCTCGACCTCGGCGACAGCCTCGATCTCCGTCTCCGTCTCCGGGGCCGCGTCCTCCGCTTCCTCCGCTTCCTCGGCTCGGGCGCCGCCGTCGCGCGGGCCTGCGGCCAGGGCGTGGCGGGCGGCCTCCTCGGCCTCGGCGTCGTCCTCGCCGGCCACGGCGTGCCGGTCGTAGGCGGCGATCGCGGACTCCCGGTCGGCCTGACGCTCCGTCAGCTCGTCCAGCAGTTCGCCCAGGCCCTGCTCCGCCAGGGCGGTGCGCAGGACGGCGAGCGCGGGCAGCCGGTACAGGGTGCCCTCGTCGGAGGCGAGGCTGTCGACCAGGTCGGCCAGGTCGGCGAGGGCGAGGCCCTCCAGGTCCTGGCCGGGCAGCAGGCGGCCGAGTGCGCGGACCGCGGTGCCGAGGGCCTCGATGGCCTGGGCGGTCTCGGCCAGCAGCGCGCCGTCGGCGGGCACCGCGGGCACTCCGTCGCCGGTGGCGAGGGAGGACCAGTCGGTGCGGGCGGCGGCGGCGGCCACCAGGGCGGCGTGCAGGTCCGCGCGGCCGGGCCGCTTGCCGACCACCAGGGCACGGGCCTCGGCGCGCAGGGTGCGGCGACGGCCCCAGGAGAGCTTGACGCCCTGCTCCTTGCGCCAGCGGCCGGTGGCGGTGGCGGCGGTGAGCGCCGCCAGGTCGGCCTGGTAGGCCTGGGCCCGCAGGGTGGCGGAGGAGGCCTGGACGCGCTGCAGGACGTCGAGCAGGGTGCTCAGCCCGAGCAGCGTGTCGGGGACGTCGAGTTCGGCCTTGGCCGCGATGCCGGTGACGGCGGCGCCGACCGCGCGGATCTCCAGGCTGCGGAGTTCGGCGAGGACGGTGGACGCCGCACGGGCGTCCTCGGCACCGGTGATCGTGCCGGTCGCACCGAGCCAGGGGTTGGCGGCGGGGGTGAGCGCGAAGCCGCCCTGTTCGGCGTAGCGGCCGAGCTCCTCGCGGATGTCCGGCTCGGCGGCGCCGCCAGGAGTGGCAGCCGGGGCCGTCGCCGAAGCGTCGGCGTCGTTCAGGTAGCGCACTGTCATGTGGAAGTCCGGTTCGTGGCGGGGGCGGGAGGGGGGTGGCGGAGAGACGGGCGCCGCGGTGCGGCCCGGCTGGTACGGCGCGAGGGCCAGGATACGGGTGCGCGTTCGACGGACGCACGCACCGGGCGGGTTGTTGCGGAGCTGTGCCGTGTCATGGCCCGCGCCGGGGCGCGAGGTGGCCGATGTCGCGGAGCGTGACGGGCCGGAGGTAGTCGCGGGGCGCCTCGCGCTGCCACCACTCGCCGGTGGCGCGCAGCCGGCCCCAACTGCTGTACCGGTAGCGGAAGAGCCGGGCCCGGACGAAGGTCGGCGGCCGGTCCGGGAACGGGTTGTGGCGCAGCAGCCGCAGGGTGTCGGGGTCGTTGACGAGCAGCCGGGCCGCGAAGGAGGTGAACCACGGCCGGGCGTACGAGGGCGAGATGGCGGCGAACCACAGGAGCCAGTCCAGCCGGAGGTGGTAGGGGGCGATCTGGCGCGGCATTCGCCGGAGTTCTCCCGGTTTGCCGTGGAATCCGTACTCCTGCCAGTGGGTGTCGGGGCCGGGGAGCGGGGCGTCGGTGCCTTCGACCACCACCTCGTGGCGGATGCGGGTGACGCTGCCGAAGGCGCCGTAGCTGTTGACGAGGTGGAGCCGGTCGAAGGAGCGGTTCATGGCCTGGTGCGGGGAGAGCAGGTTGGCGGCGGGGCGGCGGCTGAGCAGCAGGACGCCGGCGGTCAGGGCGAGGACGAGCACCTCGTACCAGAGCGGGGCCGCCGCGAAGTGCGGGGCGGCGGGCAGCGGGAGCAGCCGGCCGGCGGTGCGGGCGTCGACGGCGGAGAGGGCGAGGGCGATGGTCAGCCAGTTGAGCCAGGCGAAGTTGCCGGAGAGCACCAGCCACAGCTGGGTGGCGATCATCAGGGCGGCGGCGATGCTCGCACCGGGCTGCGGCAGGAAGAGTGCGAAGGGCACGGCGAGCTGGACGACGTGGTTGGCGGCGACCTCGACGCGGTGCAGCGGCCGCGGCAGGTGGTGGAAGAACCAGCTGAGCGGCCCGGGCATCGGCTGCGTCTCGTGGTGGTAGTAGAGGCAGGTCAGGTCGCGCCAGCAGCGGTCGCCGCGCCATTTGATCATCCCGGCCCCGAACTCGACCCGGAACAGCAGCCAGCGCAGCAGCCACAGCACGGTGAAGGGCGGCGCGACGGTGCCGTTGCCGAGGAACGCGGCGAGCACGCCAGCCTCCAGGAGCAGCGACTCCCAGCCGAAGGCGTACCAGGTCTGGCCGACGTTGACGATCGACAGGTAGAGCAGCCAGAGCACCGCCCACCCGAGCATGGCCGCCCAGAGCGGGACGAGTTCGGCGGCGCCCGCGGCGACGGCGGCGGCGAGGGCCGCCCCCGTCCAGGCGGCGACGGCGAACGCCCGGTCGCTGTAGTGGAGGTGGAAGAGGCTGGGCGAGCTGCCCAGCGGCACCCGGGCGGTGAAGCGGGGCACCGGCAGCATGCCGTGCTCGCCGATCAGGGCGCGGAACTGGCGGGCGGCGGCGGTGAATCCGACGGCGTAGAGGACGGCGAGCAGGCGCTGGAACAGCTGGCGGGCGAGCCAGTACTCGGGTGCCGCGAACCACTCCACCTCGCCCGCTCCTCGGGTCGGCCGCGCTCTGACCGCCCCCATGCCTACCACCCGGCGGCGGCCGTCGCCGGTGCGGGCGGGCGGCGGCCCAGCGCGCTTCATCCGTAAGGCGCAGTCGCGGGGTTCGGTCAGCGGACGCCGCCGGCCCGTTCCTCGGACCTGGGCTGCGGTCGCGGGCCCGGCTGTGGTCCCATACGAACGTTCAGTACCGAACCCGGGAGACACCCATGACATCCGCTTCGCCGCAGCCGTCCGCCGAACCCGCCTGTCCGGAGCCGGCACCGGCCGCGGCACCGGCCTCCGCAGCACCTTCGGCAGCGTCCCCGGAGGCTGCCCCGGCGCCGGGAGCCGTCGCCGGCCGGCGGATTTCCGGCCAGGTCTGGGCCGCCCTGGGCATCGTCTACGTGGTGTGGGGCTCGACGTACCTGGCGATCCGGATCGTGGTCGAGACGATGCCGCCGTTCCTGTCGGCCGGCGTGCGGTTCCTGACCGCCGGACTGCTGCTGGCCGGGCTGCTGGCGTGGCGGCAGGGCCCGGCGGCGCTGCGGGTCTCCCCGCGCCAGCTCGGGTCCGCGGCCCTGGTCGGCCTGCTGCTGCTGATCGGCGGCAACGGGATGGTGGTGCTGGCGGAGCGGTCGGTGCCCTCGGCCTGGCGGCGCTGATGGTGGCGAGCGTGCCGCTCTGGGTGGTGGTGGTGCGCCGCTTCGCCGGGCAGCGGACTCCGCGGTCGACGCTGGGCGGGGTGCTGCTCGGCCTGCTGGGCCTGCTCGTGCTGAGCTCGCCCGGGTTCACCGGCGCCGTCCGCCCGACCGGGCTGGTGGCCCTGCTGACGGGGTCGCTGCTGTGGGCGTGCGGGTCGGTGCTGGCGGGCCGGCTTCCGATGCCCGCGAATCCGCTCACGGCGAGCGCGTACGAGATGCTGGCGGGCGGAGCGGGTGCGCTGTTGTTCGCGGTCGTCCGGCACGAACCGAACGGTTTCGATCCGGCGAGGGTGTCCGCCGGATCATGGGCGGGGCTGGCCTATCTCGTCGTGTTCGGATCCCTGGTGGCGTTCAGCGCGTACGCCTGGCTGCTCCAGCGGGCGCCGCTGCCCCTGGTGGCGACGTACGCGTACGTCAACCCGGTGGTGGCGGTGCTGCTCGGCTGGCTCGTCCTGGCCGAGTCGCTGACCTGGGCCATCGTACTCGGTGGCGGGATCGTGGTGGCCGGGGTGTGCCTGGTCGTGCGCACCGAGCGCTGAGCCGCGCGACGGCGGGTGCCGGGGCAACCGGGCGGCACCCGCGCGGCCCGGGCGAGTTGAGAAGTTGTCAGCTCGGCCCCCGGCAGCGTGCCCGATATGCGGCGAGACGGGGATCATGTGCGGATCTTGTTTTCAACAAGGTAACAATGTGATCGAGAAATCCCACCGAATGTTTTACTTATTGACGCCGAGCGTCTGCGCCCGATTGACTCACTGATCGCCGCAGACGGCGGCGATGTCAGGGAGGCACCACCCACCATGAACGCAATGACGCGTCGCATCCTCGCCGGCACGGTCGCTGTGTCGGCGGCGATGTCACTGGCCGCGTGCGGCTCGGGCACAGGCGCGGGCTCCGCGTCCGGCAGCAAGACCATCGGCCTGCTGCTGCCGGAGAAGTCCTCGTCGACGCGGTACGAGAACTTCGACAAGCCGCTGATCGAGTCCTCGGTCAGCGCCCTGTGCACCAAGTGCGTCGTCGACTACGCCAACGCGGACGGCGACGAGGTCGCGCAGAAGGAGCAGTTCGACGCCCTGCTGGCCAAGGGCGTGAAGGTGATCCTGCTCGACCCGGTGAACTCGCAGTCCACCGCCGCCTGGGTGACCGCCGCCAACAAGAAGGGCGTCAAGGTCATCGCGTACGACCGGCTGGCCGCCGGAAACGTGGCCGCGTACATCTCGTTCGACAACGAACGTACTGGCGAACTGCAGGGGCAGGCGCTCGTCGACGCGCTCGGCGACAAGGCGGGCAACGCCAACATCGTCATGATCAATGGCGCGGAGACCGACCCGAACGCGGCGATGTTCAAGAAGGGCGCGCACCAGATCCTGGACGACAAGGTCAAGAAGGTCGTCTACGAGCAGTCCGGCGAGTGGAAGCCCGAGCTGGCCGCCCAGAAGATGAACGAGGCCATCGGCCACTTCGGCAAGAGCGGCATCCAGGCCGTGTACTCCGCCAACGACGGCATGGCCGCCTCGATCGTCGCCAGCCTCAAGCAGGCCGGGATCAAGGTCCCGGTCGGCGGCCAGGACGCCTCGCTCGATGCGATCCAGCGGATCCTGACCGGCGATCAGGCGTACACGATCTACAAGCCGTACCGGCCGGAGGCCGACGCCGCCGCCACCATGGCGGTCTACCTGGTCAAGGGCCTGGACATCACCTCGGTGGCCAGCGCGATGACCGAGAGCAACGGCCTGCAGATCCCCTCGATGCTGCTCAGCCCGGTCGTCGTCACGCAGAAGACGGTCGCCTCCACGGTGATCGCCGGCGGGCTCTACAAGGCCGCCCAGGTCTGCACGCCGGAGCTCACGCAGGCCTGCAAGGACGCCGACATCAACCTCGGCTGACAGCTGCACCCGACGGGCGCGCCGGCCGCAGGTCAGCCGCGCGCCCGCTGGGTGGCCGCGATGCACGCCAGCACCGCCAGCGCGGCCACCGGCGCCGCCGGCGACATCCGCTCGCCGAGCACCAGCACCGCCCAGCCCAGCGTCAGCAGCGGCTGGGCGAGCTGGAGCTGGCTTGCCTTCGGCACCCCGATCGCGGCCATCCCGCGGTACCAGACCACGAAGCCGCCGAACTGCGAGACCGCCGCCGTGTAGGCGAGTCCGGCCACGGCCCGCCCGCCCGGGTGCCACGACTCCGCGGGCAGCGCCAGCGCGGTGGTCAGCGCGGTCGCCGGCAGCGCCATCAGCACCGCCCATCCGATGACCTGCCAGCCGGGCATCCGCCGGGCCAGCCGGCCGCCCTCCGCGTAGCCGGCCGCGCACACCACCAGCGCCGCGAACAGGCAGAGGTCCGCCCTGCCGAGCCCGCCCCGGCTCTGCAGCGCGGTGAAGGAGAGCACCACCCCCGCCCCCGCCAGCGCCGCCCACCAGAACGCCCGCGACGGCCGGACCCCGCCGCGCAGCGCGGCGGCGGCCGCCGTGACCAGCGGCAGCAGTCCGACCACCACCGCCGAGTGCGCGGTCGACGAGGTCTGCAGGGCCAGCGTGGTCAGCAGCGGGAAGCCGACCACGCAGCCGGCGGCGACGACCAGCAGGGCGGGCAGGTCGCGACGGGCCGGCAGCGGCACCCGACGGACGGCCAGGCACACGCCGGCCACGGCCGCGGCAAGGACGCCGCGCAGCCCGGTGGCCGTCCACGGGCCGAACCCGGTCAGCGCCCAGGCGGTGGCCGGGAAGCTGAAGGAGAAGGCGAGCACCCCCGCCGCGGCGAACGCGGTGCCGCCGACTGCTACTGGAGTGGTCCGGATAGCGCTATCGTGTGCTGTCATGCATGAGCGTAGCAGTGGGGCGGATCTTGCGGCCATCCTCCGCAAGGAGGTGGAGCGCTACCCGGTGGGGACCAGGCTGCCGTCCAGCCGCGCCCTGATGGAGCGCCACCAGGTGAGCCCGGTGACGGTCTCCCGGGCGATCGCGCTGCTGGCCGCCGACGGCCTGGTGGTCTCCCGGCCGGGCGCCGGGGTGTTCCGCGCCGCACCACCGCGCACCGCGCCCCCGGCCGGGGACACCTCCTGGCAGGAGGTCGCGCTCAGCGCCGAGGCCGGGATCCCGCCCGCCCGCTCCACCGACGCCTCCGGGGTGTTCGGCGCCCTGGCCCTGCCGCCCGCCGAGGTGATCGACCTCAACGGCGGCTACCTGCACGCCTCGCTCCAGCCCGAGCGGGCGCTCGCCGCCGCGCTGGCCCGGGCCGGCCGCCGGCCGGGCGCCTGGGGGCGCCCCCGCTGGAGGGCCTGCCGGAGCTGCGGGCGTGGTTCGCCCGGGACGTCGGCGGCACCGTGAGCGCGGCCGAGGTGCTGGTCACGGCCGGCGGTCAGAGTGCGCTCACCACCGCGCTCCGCTCGCTGGCGGCGCCCGGTGCGGCCGTCCTGGTCGAGTCGCCGACCTACCCCGGTCTGCTCGCCGTCGCCCGGTCGGCCGGGCTGCGCCCCGTCCCCGTCCCGGTGGACGGCGACGGCGTCCGGCCGGAGCTGCTCGCCGAGGCGTTCGCGGCGACCGGCGCCCGGGTGTTCGTCTGCCAGCCGCTGTTCCAGAACCCCACCGGCGCGGTGCTCTCCGCCGCCCGCAGGCCCGAGGTGCTGCGGATCGCCCGCGCGGCGGGCGCGTTCGTCGTCGAGGACGACTTCGCGCGGCGCCTCGCCCACGCGGACGCCCCGCCGCCCGCCCCGCCGCTGGCCGCCGACGATCCGGACGGCACCGTGGTGCACGTCCGCTCGCTGACCAAGCCGACCTCGCCCAGCCTGCGGGTGGCGGCGCTGACCGCCCGCGGCCCGGCCCTGGAACGGCTGCGCGCCGTCCAGGCGGTGGACAGCTTCTTCGTCCCCCGCCCGCTCCAGGAGGCCGCCCTCGAACTGGTCGGCGCCCCCGGCTGGGGGCACCACCTGCGCAGCCTCGCCGGGGCCCTGAGGGACCGCCGGCAGACCCTGGCCGGCACCCTGCAGCGGCTGCGCCCCGAGCTGCTCGGCGCCCGGCTCCCGCTCGGCGGCCACCACCTGTGGCTGCGTCTGCCGGACGGAACCGACCCGCAGGCGCTGGCCGCCGCCGCACTGCGCGCCGGGGTCGCGGTCACCCCCGGCCGGTCCTACTTCACCGCCGAGCCGCCCGCCGCCTTCCTGCGGCTCGGCTACGGGGCCGCAGAGGGGCCGGACCGGCTGGTCGCGGGCGCCGAGCGGCTGGTCGGGGCGCTCGACGCACTCTGACCGGCCCCGGCAGCCCCCGCCGCGGGCCCAGGTGACGAAACGTCAACGATCACGGGGCAAGATCGACCGGGCGGGCGGGGCGGGCCAGACTGGGCGGCATGTCCACCACGACCGGCCCCGCCCCGACCCTGCCCGCCCAGCCGGCCCCACCGGCCGCGCCGCAGCCGGCCGCGGAGCCGGCCGCCCTCCCGACGGCCGACGACACCGGCCACATGGTGGTCTGCGGGCAGGACACCCTGGCACTGCGGCTGGCCGTCGAACTCACCACCCTGTACGGCCGGTCGGTGACCGTCGTCGTCCGCTCCGTGCACGAGGGCCAGGGCCCGCAGATCGCCGCCCTGGCCACCGAACGCCGGCTGCCCGTCCGGGTGGTGGAGGCGCCGGAGCCGACGCCCGCGGTGCTGGCCGCGGCAGGCGTCCGGCAGGCCGCCGCGCTCGCCCTGACCGGCGGCGACGACCAGGCGAACGTCCAGGCCGCGCTGCGCGCCCGCCGGCTGAACCCGCAGATCCGGCTCGTGCTGCGGGTCTACAACCGCAAGCTCGGCCGCCGGGTGGGGCAACTGCTCGACCGGGCCGCCGCGGCCCGCGCCGACGGCAGCGCGCCCGAGGCGTCCACCACGGTGCTGTCCACCTCGGCAACGGCCGCGCCCGCCCTGGTCTCCGCCGCCGTCTCCGGCCACCCCGCGGTGGTGCACGCCGACGGCCGGCTGCTGCGCACCGCCGAGGTCGGCCCCGACGGCGAGCCCGGCGGCACCGCGCTCGCCACCGTCGCCGTCCTGCCGCCCGGGCCGCGGCCGCTCGCCCTGGACCTGCTGCCCGACCCGGCCGCACCCGTCCCGGAGGGCGGGCGGCGGCTCGTCCTCGAACTCCTCGGCCACCCCGAGGAACCGCGCCGGCGGCGCCGGCTCCCCGGCCTCTCCGGGCTGCCCGTGGCGGCGCTCTTCTCCCGCCGGCTGCGGATCGCGCTGGGCTCGCTGGTCGCCGTGCTCGCCGCCTTCGCCGGCCTCACCTCGCTGGTCACCGGCCAGAGCCCGGTGCACACCGGCTACCTCGCCGTCCTGGACGTCCTCGCGATCGACGATCCCGCCACCGCCGAGAGCCCGGCCCGCAAGGTGCTGCAGATCCTCACCGCGCTCACCGGCCTGCTCCTGCTGCCGCTGCTCACCGCCCTCGCACTGGAGGGCCTCGGCACCTTCCGGGCCGCCTCCGCCCTGCGCCGTCCACCGCGCGGGCTCTCGGGGCACGTGGTGCTGCTGGGCCTCGGCCGGGTCGGCAGCCGGGTGCTCGACCGGCTGCGCGAGCTCGACCTGCCGGTGGTGTGCGTGGAGAGCGATCCCACCGCCCGCGGGGTGGCCCGAGCCCGGGCGTACGGCGTGCCGGTGGTGCTCGGCGACGCCACCCAGGACGGGGTGCTGGAGGCCGCCAGGGTCGGCCGCAGCACCGCCCTGCTGGCGCTCACCGCCAACGACTCGATCAACCTGGAGGCCGCGCTGTCCGCCCGGGAGGCCAATCCGGGCCTGCGGGTGGTGATGGGCCTGTTCGACGACGACTTCGCGGCCGACGTCTACCGGGCGCTGCGCGACTCGTACCCGGGCGCGGAGACCCGCAGCCACAGTGTGTCGTTCCTGTCGGCGCCGGCCTTCGCCTCGGCGATGATGGGGCGCCAGGTGCTCGGCGCGATCGCGGTCGGGCGGCAGGTGCTGCTGCTGGCGGCGGTCGACGTCGGCGACCACCCCGACCTGGCCGGCCGCACGGTGGCCGAGGCGCACCGGGCCGGGGCCTGGCGGGTGATCGGCCTGGACCTCAACGATCCCGCGCACCGCGCCGCCGACCTGGGCCTGCCGCGCCGCGCCCGGCCGGAACTGTGCTGGAACCCGCCGGCCGCGCGGCTCCTCGGGGCGGGCGACCTGGTGGTGGTCGCCGCCACCCGCGAGGGCCTGGCCCGGCTGCTGCGCTCCGGCGGATGAGCCGGGCCCGGGGGCGGCGGCAGCGCCTCCCCGGGCCCGCGACGCCCGGTCAGCCCTGGTGGACGGCCCAGAACTCGTCGAAGCTCAGCAGGCCGTCGTGGCTGGTGTCGGCCTTGGCGATGACCGCCTGGGCCATCGGCACGGTGACGTACGGGTCGCCCATCTCCGCCATGACCTTGGAGTACTCCTCCGGCGAGATGAATCCGTCCCCGTTGATGTCGAAACGGGCGAACGTCGTCTTGGCCTTGTCGATGTCCATCTGGGCAGCTGCTCCTTCTGGGTGATGCTGTGACGCAGGAACGATACCGGCGGCCGGGGCCCGCCATCAGCCCAGGCGGCGCGCGGCCGGTCCGATGGCCCGGCCCGGCGGGCCCGGCGAGACTGGCTGTGTGCCCGAACTCCCCGAAGTCCAGGCGCTCGCCGAGCGCATGACCGCCGCCTGCGCGGGCCGCACCGTGGCCCGGGTCGAGGTGCTGTCCGTCCAGGTTCTGAAGACCTTCGACCCGCCGCCGCACGCCCTGCACGGCTGCGCGGTCGCAGGGGTGGGGCGGCACGGCAAGTTCCTCGACCTGGCCACCGCCGACGGCCCGCACCTGGTGCTGCACCTGGCCCGGGCGGGCTGGGTGCACGCCCGGGCGTCCTTCCCGGCCAAGCCGCCGGGCCGGCGCGGGCCGCTGGCGCTGCGGCTCGTCCTGGACGACGGCTCCGGCTACGACGTCACCGAGCAGGGCACCACCAAACGGCTGGCCGCGTACGTGGTGACCGACCCGGCGCAGGTGCCCGGCGTGGCCCGGCTGGGGCCGGACGCGCTGACCGTGACGGCCGAGCAGCTCGGCGCACTGGCCGGCGGCGCCCGGCAGCGGCTGAAGACCTTCCTCACCGACCAGGGCGTGCTGGCCGGGGTCGGCAACGCGTACTCGGACGAGGTCCTGCACCGGGCCCGGCTCTCGCCGTACGCGCTCGCCGCCACGCTCGGGGCGGAGCAGACCGCCCGGCTGCACGCCGCGCTGCACGAGGTGCTCACCGAGGCGCTGGCGCACGCCCGGGCAGTGCCCGCGGACGGGCTGAAGGCGGAGAAGAAGGCGGGGCTGCAGGTGCACGGCCGGGCCGGCGAGCGGTGCCCGGTCTGCGGGGACACCGTGCGGTCGGTGAACTTCGCCGACTCCTCGCTCCAGTACTGCCCGACCTGCCAGACCGGCGGACGGACGCTGGCCGACCGGCGGCTGTCCAGACTGCTGAAGTGACGCCCCGAGTGTGCTTGAATCTGCTCGCAACATCCTGAAATCGAGCATGATCGCGCAGAGTGGGGGCATTCCGACCGTGCTGCTCATCGTCACGCCGAACCCGGCGCTCGACCTGACCTACACCGTGCCGCGGCTGCGGCCGCACACCACCCACCGGGTCGCCGCCGTGGCTGCCCGGGCCGGCGGCAAGGGCGTCAACGTCGCCCGGGTGCTCGCCGCACTCGGCCGCCCCACCCGGCTCGTGCTGCCGCTCGGCGGGCCCGACGGCACCGCCGTGGCCGCCGACCTGACCGCGGCCGGGCTGCCCCACCTCGCCGTCCCGATCGCCGGCGCCACCCGCCGCACGGTCGCCGTGGTGGACCCGGCGGACGCCACCCTCTTCAACGAGCCGGGCCCCGAACTCGCCGCCGCCGAGTGGCGGGCCGTGGTCGCCGCCGTCGCCGGGGCGCTGCCCGGGGCCGGCGCCCTGGTGCTGTCCGGGAGCCTGCCGCCCGGCTGCGCCGACGACGCGTACGCCGAGCTCGTCGCCCTCGCCCGGACCCACCGCGTCCCCACCGTGCTCGACGCCGACGGCCCCGCGCTGACCGCCGCGCTGGCCGCCGGCCCCACCGTGGTCAAGCCCAACGCCGCCGAACTGCTGGCCGCCACCGGCAGCACCGACGTCGCCACGGCGGCCGAGGCCCTGCGCGGCCGCGGGGCCGACACGGTGGTCGCCTCGCTCGGCCCGGACGGCCTGTACGCGGCCACCCCCGAGGGCGGCTGGCGGTGCACGCCACCCGTCCGGGTGACCGGCAACCCCACCGGCGCGGGCGACGCGGCGGTGGCCGCCCTCGCCGCCGGCCTGCAGGCCGGCGCCGCCTGGCCCGCCGTGCTCCCGGACGCGGTGGCGCTCTCCGCCGCCGCCGTGCTCGCCCCGCAGGCCGGGGACTTCGACCGCTCCGCCTACCTGCGGTTCCGCTCCGCCGCCCGGGCCCTCCCGATCCCCGCGCCCCGGCCGGCGGGGGCTGACCGCCCGCCGGCGCGGCGGCCCGGTGTGGCACAGTGCGACGCGGGGCAGTACACCGCCCGCACACGGGACGGGGAGAGGACGGCCGATGGTCTCGACGCTTGGCGACCGGTCGAACGGCCGGGTCGACGCGGTGGTGGTCGGCGCCGGCCCCAACGGCCTGGCCGCGGCCTTGGTCCTGGCGGGTGCCGGGCTGGACGTCGCGGTGTACGAGGCCGCCGCCACCGTCGGCGGCGGCACCCGGACGCGGGAGCTCACCCTCCCCGGGTACCGCCACGACGTCTGCTCGGTGGCCCACCCGATGGCCCTGGCCTCCCCGTTCTTCCGCGCGTTCGGCCTGGAGGACCGGGTGGACCTGCTCCAGCCGACGGCGGCGTACGCGCAGCCGCTGGACGGCGCACCCGCCGGAATCGCCTACCGGGACCTCGACCGGACGGTGGCGCGGCTCGGCCGGGACGGCCCCGCCTGGCGCGCTGTGTTCGGCCCCCTGACCGAACGCTGGCAGGGCCTGGTGCAGGCCGCGCTCTCCGACCAGCGCCGGCCGCCGCAGGATCCGCTGACGGCGCTGCGGCTCGGCCTGCGGATCGCCGAGTTCGGCACGCCCGCGTGGTCGGCCCGGTTCCGCGAACCGGCCGCCCGGGCGATGCTGGCCGGGGTCGCGGCCCACGCGATCGCGCCACCGCGGGCCCTGCCGCCGGCCGGCACCGCGATGCTGCTGGCGTCGCTGGCGCACGCGGTCGGCTGGCCGGTGCCGCGCGGCGGCAGCCAGGCGATCGCCGACGCCATGGCGGACGGGCTGCGCGAGCGGGGCGGCCGGATCGTCACCGGCCACCGGGTCGACACGCTCGACGAGCTCCCCGAGGCCCGCGCCGTGCTGCTCGACCTGACCCCGGCCGGGCTGCTCCGGCTCGCGGGCCGGCGGCTGCCGGAGCGCTACGCCCGGCGGCTGCGCGCGTTCCGGTACGGCTCGGCGGCCTGCAAGGTGGACTTCGCGCTCGCCGGGCCCGTCCCGTGGGCCGACCCGGCCTGCGCCGAGGCCGGCACCCTGCACCTGTCGGGCGGCCGCGAGGAGACGGTGGCCGTGGAGCGCGAGGTCGCCGCCGGCCGGCACGCGGCCCGGCCGTACGTGCTCGCGGTGCAGCCCGGGGTGGTCGACCCGTCCCGGGCGCCGGCCGGCCGGCACACCCTCTACAGCTACGCCCACGTGCCGCACGGCTCCACGGTGGACGTCGCGGACGCGGTCGAGCGCCAGATCGAACGCTTCGCCCCGGGCTTCCGCGACCTGGTGCTGGCGCGCGCCGTGACCACCGCCGCCGACCAGCAGATCCACAACGCCAACTACGTCGGCGGCGACATCGGCGGCGGCGCGATGTCGCTGTGGCAGACCGCCTTCCGCCCGATCGCGGCCCTGGATCCGTACGCCACTGCCCTGGACGGCCTCTACCTCTGCTCCGCCTCCACCCCGCCCGGCCCCGGCGTCCACGGCATGTCCGGCCTCCACGCCGCCCGCCGCGCCCTGCGCCGCACCTTCGGCATCACCACCGACCCGCTGGCCGCGGTCGCACCCGGGCACCGGACCTGACGGTACGCCCGCCGACAGGACGGACCCACCACCGCTACGTACGGAAGGCGGCACGATGCCGACCTCGTCGACGCCGGAGCTGCTCGACACCCGGAGCTTCAGTCTGATCGACTATCGGCACAGCCATGCCCACGCCGTTCTTCGGGGCTTTCCACCGTTCGACGACATCACGGTGGAGCGCGGCGAAGGTGTGGTGCTCGATCTCCGTTTCGTCGGCCTCCAGCGGATCTCCTGCTGGAAGGACATCGGCACGCTCCACCTCCGGATCGCGGATGCCGGCGAGCGCTCCTCCCTGGAACGGCGCATCGGGACGTTCAGGAGGCACCAGGCGTACCTGCTCGAACCCGATTCGATCGAGAGCTACGTGATCGCGGGGGCCGTCCACTGGGCCGAGTTCCTCCTCCCGACGCCCTTCACGCACCCCAGCCCGCTCGACCCGTCCAATCGGGCGGAGGTGGAGCTGTACCGGCCGATCGGCGGCGTCGTGCACTCGTCCGCCTCGGCGCAATGACGACCGTGCGGACGCCACCGGCACCGGACGGGGCCCGGCCGGGGACCGCGGCTCACGGCGGTTCCGCCACCACCACCTCGGCGGGGCGGATCAGCTGGTCGCCGACGCGGTAGCCGGTGCGGACGATCTCGACGCAGACGGGGGCGTCCACCGCGGCGGACCGGGTGTAGCCGATGGCCAGGTGGAGCACCGGGTCGAAGGCGTCGCCGACGGCGCCGACGGACTCCAGGCCGAGCGCGGCCAGCTCGCCCTCCAGCAGCTCGGCGACGGCGCCGAAGCCGTCCACGACCTCGCCCGCGGCCCGCGCGCGGTCCAGGGCGTCGAGCACCGGGAGCATCCGGGCGAGCACGTTGGCCACCGCGATCTCCCGGACGGCCAGGCGGTCGCGGCGGACCCGGCGGCGGTAGTTGTCGTACTCGGCCTTCAGCCGCCGCAGGTCCTCGGCGGCGCCGGGTGGCAGCCCGGTGCCGTCCCCGCCGGCATGCGCCATAGGACGGCTCCCTTCGGTGCTACCGGTCGCCCCCTAACCGGGATAAAACCGGATAAAGTTCTTGTCAAGGGCCGAGGCAGGGAGGTAGACACGATGATCACCGAACTGGCCGTGGAGCGGGTCGAGTTCACCTGCGGACAGTGCTGGCACCACTGGACGGTGGACTACGACGTCCAGCACTACCGGGACGACGACGGCGCCGACTGGGAGCTCTTCTCCCACGACGGCATCGGCGCCGCGTCCCCGTACACCGCCGACGGCGGCGCACCCTGCCCCGGCTGCGGCCGGCACTGGGTCGGACACCTCGCGGCCCGCCGGCTGGTACCGCCGGCGCCGGGCGGCGCGGCCACCCCCGGCACCGGATCACCGACCTCGCCGGGCACCGCCCCGAGCGCCACGACGCCCCGCTGCTGAGCGGGTCGACGGCGCCGCGGCCGGCCGCGGGGCCGCGCCCCTGACGCCGCCGGGCGGAGCCGTCCCCAGGGCTCCCATCTGCGGCGCGGCGGCCCGGAGGGATCCGCCCGCGCCGCCGGGCCCCGGTAGTCTGGCGGCCCGACCGACGCCACCGGGAGCCCGAACGTGACTGTCCCCACCGCCGCCCAGCCCACCCCGCCGGGCACCGGGGCCGTGGCTGCCCCGCTGGTGGCCGCCGTCGACCTCGGCGGCACGAAGATCGCCGCCGCCCTGGTCGACGGGGACGGCGCGCTGGTGGCCCGGGCGCAGCGGCCGACCCCGGCCCGGGCGGACGCCGAGACGGTCGCCCGGGCCGTCCTGGACACGGTCGACGAGCTCGCCGCGCACCCGCGCTGGGCCGAGGCGGCCGCCCTGGGCATCGGCAGTGCCGGCCCGGTGGACACCGCGGCGGGCACCGTCAGCCCGGTGAACATCGCCTCCTGGCGGGGATTCCCACTGGTCGGGCGGGTCGCCGGGCATCCCGCGGTGGACGTGCCGGTGACCCTGATCGGGGACGGCGTGGCGATCGCCGAGGCGGAGGCCTGGCGGGGCGCGGCGGCCGGGTACCGCAACGCGCTGTGCATGGTGGTCTCCACCGGTGTCGGCGGCGGCCTCGTCCTCGACGGGGCCGTCCGCCCCGGCCCGACCGGGAACGCCGGGCACATCGGCCACATCAGCGTGGACCTGGACGGCGCCCCCTGCCCGTGCGGGAGCCGGGGCTGCGTGGAGATCCTGGCCAGCGGCACCGCGATCGCCCGCTACGCGCGGGAGCACGGCTGGCGGGCCCCGGACGGCGACACCACCGCGGCCGCGGTGGCCGCGGGCGCCGCCGCCGGGGAGGCCGTCCCGCTGGCCGCGTTCGACCGGTCGGCCCGGGCGCTGGCCGCGGGGATCGCCGCGACGGCGACGCTGGTCGAGCTGGAGGCCGTGGTGATCGGCGGCGGCGTGGCCCAGGCCGGGCCGCTGCTGTTCGAGCCGCTCGCGCGCCACCTGGCGACGTACGCGGCGCTGCCCTTCGCGCAGGGCATCCAGGTGCACCGGGCGGTGCTCGGCACGGACGCGGGCCTGGTGGGCGCGGCCGCCGCCGCCATGCGGACGGCCGCGGCCCGGCGGTAGCCCACCGGGGCCGTCCCCTGCTTCCGGGCGGGCGCCGTCAAGCGCTCCCGCCGACCGGTCGGCGCGCCCGCCCGGGGTGCCGGGCGGGCGGGATCAGGTGGGGCCGGACCTCGTCGGCGACCGCCGGGCCGTAGGCCTCGGCGAGCCGGTCCAGGAAGCTGCCGGGTTCGAAGGCGTACTCCTGGGTGCCGACCGCCTCCAGTGCCAGGGTGGCCAGCAGGCAGCCGACCCGGGCCGCGGTGGGCAGGGACAGCCGCCACGCCCCGGCGGCCAGGAATCCGGCCCGGAAGGCGTCGCCGACACCGGTGGGGTCGGCCCGGACGCGCTCGGGCGGCGCGGGCACCTCGACCGGCGGGCGGCCGGCCCGCTCGATCCGGACGCCGTCCGCGCCGAGCGTGGTGACCCACGTCCCGACCCGGCCGAGCAGCGCCGCGGCGTCGAGGCCGGTGCGGCGCAGCAGCAGTTCGCGCTCGTAGGCGTTGGTGAACAGGTACCGGGCTCCGTCGACCAGGGCGATGGCCCGCGGGCCGTCGAGCCGGGCGAGCTGCTGGGAGGGGTCGGCGGCGAACGGGATGCCCGCGGCCCGGCACTCGGCGGTGCGGCGGAGCATGGCGTCCGGGTCGTCCGGGCCGATCAGGACGAGCGCGGCCGGTCCGGTCCGGGCGAGCACCTCGGCCAGCCGGATGTCCGCGGCGTGCGCCATCGCGCCCGGGTAGAAGGAGGCGATCTGGTTCTGCCGGAGGTCGGTGGTGCACAGGAAGCGGGCGGTGAACAGCTCGGGCACGACCAGGACGCCCGTCGTGTCCACGCCGTTGGCGCGCAGCCAGGCGTCGTACGGGCCGTGGTCGGCGCCGGCCGCGCCGACCAGCACCGGGCGCAGCCCGAGCCGCCCGAGCCCGAACGCGATGTTGGCGCCCACTCCCCCGCGCCGCACCTCCAGGGTGTCGACCAGGAACGACAGGGAGACGTGGGCCAGCCCGTCGGCGAGGAGCTGGTCGGTGATCGAGCCGGGGAAGGTCATCAGGTGGTCGGTGGCGATCGAGCCGCTGATCACGATCCGTCCGGTGGCGGCGGCCGGGGGCCGGTCATGGGGTTCCCTTCGGTGGGGTCGGCGCGGTGCTACCAGCCGCGGCGCAGGCCGGCGGGGGCGCGCAGCCGGGCGACCAGGGAGCGGCGCAGCTCCCGGTCGTGGTCGGTCTCCACCGGCAGGTCGAGCTGGACGATGTCGACGCCGGCCGAGCGGAGCAGGCCGATCCGGGCGGCGACGGTGGCGGGCGAGCCGGTGTGGGCGGCGGCCAGCGAGCGGCGGATGAAGGCGGCGGTCTGCTCGGTACCGCGCTGCGGGTCGGAGCGGCCGCGTTCGCGGTCCCGGTCGAGCTGGACGGTCTCCGCCCAGCGCCCCGCGTCCGCACCGGTGGTGAGCCGCAGGGCGTCCCGGCGCAGTCGGCGGGAGCGCTCGCGGGCGTCCTCGTCGGTGTCGCCGAGGACGACGGTGACGTGCCGCCAGATCCGCAGGGTGCGCCCGTGGGCGGCGGCCGCCGCCCGGACCTCGGCGATCCGGCGGCGGGTGTCCGGCAGCGGCAGCGGGCAGACGGCGTACACCTCGGCGAAGCGGGCGGCGAGGTCGACGCCCTGCGGGGAGGAGCCGCCGAAGGAGACCAGCTCCCCGCCCGGACGCGGCAGCAGCCCGGCCCGGGCGCCGCGGACGGTGTAGAACTCCCCGGCGAAGTCGATCTCCTGGTGTTCGGTCAGCGACCGGCGGAACAGGTCGAGGTACTCCCCGGCCCGCCGGTAGCGGTCCTCCTTGCCGAGCAGGTCGCCGTCGCGGGCGACGTCGAGGTCGCTGGAGCCGACGATGACGTGGGCACTGACCCGGCCGCCGGAGAGCCGGTCCAGGGTGGCCAGCGACCGGGCGGCGACGGTCGGCGCGGTGGTGCCGACCCGGTGCGCGACGGCGAGCCGCAGCCGGTCGGTGGCGGCCAGCGCCCAGCCGGCCACCAGCCACGGGTCCGGCCACGAACTGGACTGCACCACCAGGGCGCTGTCCAGCCCGTCCTCCTCGTTCTCCCGCGCGGTGCGGGCCACGTACGCCGGGTCGGGGTCCGCTCGCGCAGGTCGGGGGCGTGCCGCAGGGCCTGCCGCTCCTGCGGGGTGCGGCCCGGGAGGGGTGCGGCGCGGACGCCGCCGCGGATCTCCAGTTCCATCGGGTGTCCCTTCGATGTGGACGGCGGGCGCCGGGGACGGTCGGCCCGGTCAGCGGCCGGCTGCGGGGCCGAGCCGGGCCAGGGTGTCCAGCAGCCGGGCCCGGCTGACGAAGACCTCGGGTGGCAGCGAGACGTACAGCTGGATGGTGGTGACGCCGGGGCGGTGGTACTGCAGGATCCGTTCGCGGCACTCCTCCGGGGAGCCGCTGATGAACAGTCCGTCGACGACCTCGTCGGGCAGCGCCTTCTGGGCGCCCTCCGGGTCGCCGGCCGCCCAGCGCTCGTGGGTCTCGGCGAGCAGGTCGCCGTTCCCGAGCCACTCGTGGAACTTCCGGTACGGGTCCCGGTTGAGGATCCAGGCGAGGAAGGGCCGGGTGGCGCGGTGCGCGTAGTCGGTGTCCTCGGTGGGGCAGACGAAGACCTTGACGACCAGTTCCTTGCCGGGCGGCTGCGGGCCGACGGCGTCCAGCACCTTGGGCACGTCCTGGGGGAACAGCAGGTTGGTGATGGCGCCGTCCCCCTCGGTGAAGCCGAGCTTCAGCATGCCGGGGCGCAGCGCGCCGAGGATCACCTTGACCGGGTCGGCGGGCGGGTGCGGCAGCCGGTAGCCGGTGATCGAGAAGGTGTCGAAGTCGCCGGCGATGTGCTCGCCGCGCAGCGCCCGGGTGACGAACCGCAGGACGTCCCGGGTGCGCTTGAACGGCTCGTCGAACGGGATGCCGTTGATGTCGGTGACGTGCGCCGGAACCGACGCGCCGATGCCCAGCAGCAGCCGCCCGGGGGCGAGTTGGGCGAGGGTGGCGGCGGTCTGGGCGAGCACCGCGGGGCCGCGGGTGTGCACCGGGACGATCCCGGTGCCGATCCGCAGGCCCGACGACCACGCGGCGGTGGCCGCCAGCGGGGTGAAGGCGTCCGTACCGCCGCCCTCCGCGCTCCAGACGTCGGTGTAGCCGAGGTCGGGGAGCCGCTCGACGAGGAAGCGGTGCCGGTCGATGGTGAGGCCCGGCAGCGGGAGGGTGATGCCCCACCGGGGCGGTGCCGCCTCGGTGTGGTGGAGCGGTTCGTACGGGGCGGTCATGGGTCGGCCGTCCTTCCTGTGGTGCCTTCGATGTGCGGGGCGGGCCTGGGCCGACGGCTACCTGCGGACCCAGACGGTGGTCAGGTCGAGGAACCAGGACTGCGGCTGGACGAGCCCCTGGACCTTCGGCGACAGGGCGCGCGGGTTGCGGTCGTTGACCACGAACAGCCACGGCGCGTCCTCGGTGACCTGGGCGAGCGCGGTGCGGTAGTCCGCCGTCCGCCTGGCCTGGTCGGGCGAGGCGGAGGCGGCGGCGAGCAGCGCGTCGACCTTCGGGTTGCTGTAGTGGCCCGTCCAGAACGGGCTCTTGGAGCCGATGAAGAGCGGCAGCAGCGCCTCGGACTGGAACAGCGTGGTGGACTGGGCGATGGCGTCGGAGCCGAGCGCGACCTGGCCCTTGGCCTCGGCGCCGATCAGCGTCGTCCAGTCGGTGGTGCGCAGTTCGACCTTGATGCCGACGGCGGCCAGGTCGCGCTGGAGGGCCTCGGCGATCGGCACGGGCAGCAGGTTGCCGGAACCGCCGGTGGGCACGGTGACCGAGGTGGAGAAGCCGTTCGGGACGCCGGCTGCGGCGAGCAACTGCTTGGCCTTGCCCGGGTCGTAGGAGTAGACGTCGCCGGACGGGTCGTAGGCGGCCGTGGCCCGGGGAGCGGCCTGGTAGGCGGGGTCGGCGGTGCCCTGGAGCAGCTTCTCGGCGATCGCCCGGCGGTTGATCGCGTAGTTGGCGGCCTGCCGGACGCGCGGGTCGCGCCACGGCCCCTTGGTGGTGTCCAGGATCCAGTACCAGAGGTGGTCGTAGCTGTTGGTGGCGATGGTGGCGCCGTCGGCCTTCAGGGTCTGGATGTCGTCGGGGTTGGGGTACTCGATCCAGTTGACGCCGCCGGAGCGGAGCGCGGCGGTGCGGGCGGCGGCGTCCGGGAAGGACTTGACGATCAGCCGGTCGAGCTTGGGGGCCCCGCGCCAGTAGTCCTTGTTGGCGGCGAGCTCGATCTGCTGGCCCTCGGTCTGCGAGACGAAGGAGAACGGGCCGGTGCCGACCGGGTGCCGGGAGAAGTTGGCCGAGCCGGTCCTGCGGACGGCCGTGGGGCTGGCGATCAGGACGTGCGCCAGGTCCTCGGGGAAGTGCCCGTTCGGGTCCTTGGTGACGAGCTCGACGTGGTCGGCGTCGGTCTTGCGGTAGGAGACGATGTCGCCGGCGTACTCCTTGGCGGCGGCGCCGAGGGCGTCGGTGTACTCAGGGCTCTTCTTGTTGAGGTAGCGGTCCAGGTTGAAGACCACCGCGTCGGCGTCGAACGCCGTGCCGTCCTGGAACTTCACGCCCTTGCGCAGCTGGAAGGTCCAGGTCCGCGCGTCGGCGGCGACCTGCCAGGACTCGGCGAGGGCGCCGGTGACGACCGGCGGCCGGTCGGTGTTCTTCAGCAGCTCGTACCGGGTCAGGCCCTCGTAGATCTGGAAGCCGACCAGACGCTTGCCCTCGAAGCCGGCGCCGCCGATCACGGTGTCCGGGTTGGGGAGCCTGCCGGTGGCCCCGACGACCAGGGTGCCCCCGCGGTCCGCGCCGCCGGCGGCGTCGCCCGCGCCGGAGGCACCGCCGGACGCGCAGCCGGTGGCCGCGAACAGCAGGGCGGCGGCCGTCGGGAGGGCGGCGGCTCTGGAACGGGCGGCGCGCAGCGGGTGGTGCGTCATGGTGTGTCCTCGTTCGGGTTCGTGGTGCCGGTGTGTCAGGTGAGGGTGGTGCGCCCGGTGGCGGCTTCGAGCAGCGCCCGGGTGTAGGGGTGCGCGGGGGCGGCCCAGAGGTCGGCGGTGCGGCCCTCCTCCAGGACGCGCCCGTGCCGCAGGACCAGCACCCGGTGGGCCAGGTGCCGGACGACCGCGAGGTCGTGGGAGATGAACAGGTAGCCGAGGCCGGACCGCTCCCGCAGGTCGGTGAGCAGGTCGAGCAGCCGCACCTGGGCCCCGCGGTCGAGCGCGGAGGTCGGTTCGTCGCAGACCAGCAGGTCGGGACCGGTCGCCAGGGCCCGGGCGACGGCGACCCGCTGGAGCTGGCCGCCGGAGAGTTCGCGCGGGTACCGGGCGGCCAGCGCGGGCTCCAGGCCGACCTGCCGGAACAGCCCGGCGACGGCCTCGGCGCGCCCGCGGCGCGGTGTGCCGTGCAGCCGCAGCGCGAAGGCCACCGCCTCCCCGCCCGCAGGGCCGGGTTGAGCGAGCCGCGCGGGTGCTGCGGCACGAACTGCAGCCGTGCCCGGACGGACCGGTCCCGCGCACCACGCAGCCGGTACGGATCCCGGCCGGCGAAGCGGACGGTGCCGCCGTCGGGGGCGAGCAGCCCCAGCGCGAGCCGGGCCAGCGTGGACTTGCCGGAGCCGGACTCGCCGACCAGGCCGACCGCCTCGCCCGGGCCGACCGCGAGGCTGACGCCGTCCAGGGCGAGCCGGTCGCCGTAGCGCTTGACGACGCGGTCGACGCTCAGCAGGGCGGAGGCGGTCATCGGTGCGCTCCCGGGTCGGCGGCGACGAGCGCCGCGGTGAAGGCGTGGCCGGGGCTGGAGAGCACCCGCTCGGCGGGCCCGGCCTCGACGATCCGGCCCGCGCGCATCACCGCGACCTCGCCGCCGACCCGGCGGGCCGCCGCCAGGTCGTGGGTGACCAGCAGCAGGGCGATGCCGCATTCGGCGCGCAGGGTGGCGAACAGGTCGAGGATCCGGCCGCGGACGAGCGCGTCCAGCGCGGTGGTCGGCTCGTCGGCGACCACCAGTTCGGGACCGCAGGCGATCGCGACGGCGATCGCGGCGCGTTGCCGCAGGCCGCCGGAGAGCTCGTGCGGGTAGGCCCGGGCGACCCGGTCCGGGTCGGGGATCCCGGCGGTGCCGAGCAGCCGGGCGACCGCGGCGGCGAGCGCCCTGCGGCCCTCCGCTATCCGGTGGCGGCGCAGCACCTCGGCGAGTTGCGGGCCGATCCGGCGCAGCGGGTCCAGCGAGGCCGTCGGGTCCTGCGGGACGTAGCCGATCCGCCGGCCGCGCACCCGGGACAGCGCACGCTCGTCGAGGGCCGTCAGCTCGGTGCCGGCCAGCCGGACGGAGCCGGTGACCTCGGCGCCGCGGCCGGGCAGGCCGAGCACGGTGCGGGCGACGGTGGTCTTGCCGCTGCCGGACTCGCCGAGCAGGACGAGCGCCGCGCCGGGCTCGACCGCCAGCGACACCCCGTCCACCGCCCGGACGCCGCCCGGGTACCGGACGCCGAGGTCCGTGACCTCCAGCCCGCTCATCGGACGGCCTCCGGCAGCCGGGCCCCGGTGTCGCCGATGCGGTGGCGCAGCGCCTCACCGAGGGTGTTGAAGACCACCGACACCAGCAGGACGGCGAGCGCGGGCAGCACCGCCACCCACGGGTGGGTGAACAGGCTCGGCCGCAGCTCGTCGAGCATGGCGCCCCATTCGGCGGTCGGCGGGCCGACACCGAGACCGAGGAAGGACAGCCCGGCGGCGTACACGACGGCGAGACCGACCAGCGAGGAGCAGTACACAAGGACGACCGGGGCGACCACCGGGACGACCTGGCGGAGCACCAGGGAGACCGGCCCGGCCCCGCTGACCCGCGCGGCCTCCAGGTACTCGGCCGTCCGGATCCGCTGGACCTCGGTGAAGGCGACCCGGGCGACGGCCGGGGTGAGCACCACGGACAGGGCGAGCAGGGTGGCCCCGAGGCCGGGTCGCAGCAGGGTCGCGACGGCGATGGCCAGCAGCACCCCGGGGAAGGCGTACAGCACGTCCAGCGAGCGCAGCAGGGCCTGCTCCAGCACCCGCCCGCCGAGGCCCGCGGCGACGCCCAGCAGGGTGCCGGCCGCGGCGGCGACGGCCACCGGGACGATCCCGCCAGTGAGCGACGCCCGGGCGGCCCAGATCAGCCGGCTGAGCATGTCGCGGCCCTGGCCGTCGGTGCCGAGCAGGTGGCCGGGGCTGCCCGGGTCCAGCAGGCGGTCCTGGAGGTGCCCGGCGGCCGGGTCGTCGGGGGCGGCCAGCGGGGCGGCCACCGCCAGCAGCAGGAGCAGCACGGCGAGGACGGCCGGGAGCACGACGGGCAGGCGGGGAAGCAGGCGACGGCGCATCGTCAGCTCCTCACCCGGGGGTCGATCAGAGCGTGCGCGGCGTCCACCAGGATGTTGACGCCGACGAAGGCCACCGCCACCACCAGCACGCTGCCCTGGACGAGCGGCAGGTCGCGGGCGGACAGCGCGTCGTAGAGCAACCGGCCGATGCCGGGCCAGGCGAACAGGGTCTCCACGAAGACCACCCCCTCCAGCAGGTAGGCGAGTTGCAGGCCGCCGATGGTCAGCAGGGCGGGCGAGGCGTTGTGCACGCAGTGCCGCAGCACCGCCCACCGGCCCAGCCCCCGGGCCCGCAGCCCGTCGGCGAGCTCGCCGGCCAGCACCGAGCCGAGCACCGCCCGGAACACCCGGGCGGTCAGCCCCAGCGGGACGAGCGCGGAGGCGACGGCCGGCAGCACCAGGTGGCGCAGCAGGTCGGCCGGGCCGCCGTCGCCGAACGCGTCGTGGGTGCCGCCGGCCGGCAGCCAGCGCAGCTGCACCGAGACGACCGCGATCAGCACCAGGGCCACCGAGTACTGCGGCGCCGAGACGGCCAGTGTGGACAGCACGCCGGACAGCCGGCCGCCGAACCCGCGGGGACGCAGCGCGCCGGCCGCCCCGAGCAGCACGCCACCGGCCAGCACCAGGGCGAACGCCGCCGCGGTCAGGGTGAGGGTCTGCCCGAGTGCGGGCACCAGCAGCTGCGCCACGGGCCGCTGGGCGGAGATGGAGGTGCCGAGGTCGCCGGTGGCGGCGTGGGCCAGCCAGGACAGGTAGCGGACGGGCAGCGGGCGGTCCAGGCCGAGGCGCTGTGCCAGTTCGGCCCGGGCCTCGGGCGGGGCGCCGGGGCCGAGGAAGGCGGCCACCGGGTCGCCCGGGACGAGGGCGACGGTCACGAAGACCACCGCGGTGACCCCGAGCAGGGTGGGCACCGCCAGCAGCAGGCGGCGCAGCAGGAACCGTCTCACCCGTCGGCCCTCCGGGGCGGGGCGCCGGGCGGGCCGGCGGCGGGCCGGTGGGCGGGGGCGGGCATGTGCGGATTCCTTCCTGGGCGTCGGGTGGTCCGGCGGCGTCGGGCGCCCCGCCGGCCGGGGCCGGGTACGGCGGCACGGGGTACCGGGCGGGTGGCGGTCCGGGGTGCCGGACGGGTGGCGGTTCGGGGAACGGTGCGGCGACGGCAGACGCAGCGCCGCGCCGGGACGTCCGGCCGCTGTCAGGAAGGCTGCGGGCCACGGGGCCGGACAGCCAGTCAGCAGTTCATGCTGTTACCGCTGCTCATAGGAGTGCGGGGCCGGTGTTCGCCGCTGCCCCCGCCGCCGGGCCCCGGTCCCGTCCTTGACCTGCTGCGAGAGCCGGACCTAGGCTGGTTGTATGGCTAATCGGCGGACCGACTTCACCCTGGTCGGGATCGGCGGCTCCTGGCACCGCAGGTGCTTCGACGAGCTGTGTCGACCGCGCGTCACGCGCTGACCGCCAGGCCGCTCTCCCGCGCCGCGTCAGCGCCCCTCCCCACCCCGGGATCCACCGCTGCGCCGCCGCCTGCCCCCTGCCGGGCCGGCGGCCCGTCCGCAGCCGCCACGGATCCCCGCCGTAGCGCCGTGCCCGAGGGCCGGCCCGCCACCTTCGAGGGGACCGCACCGCGATGCCGCACCACACCGAACCGCCCTCCGCCACCGGAGGTCCGCGATGGCAGCACTGACCCAGCTGGCCGGGCCCGGCGCCGCCCGGACCTGCCGCCACCCGATCCGCCGCCCGCAACGGGTCGGCCCGCCGAGCGGCCCGCCCGCCGGGCCGTCCGCCACCGGCGGCCACGGCGCTCCCGGTTCGGGTGCGCCCGGCCCGTCCGACGTCCTGTTGCACGCCGAGATCGACAACCCGCTCGACCTGATCGCCGGTCACCAACTGCTGGCCGAGGCCGTGCCGGCGGTCGCGGCGACGGCCGCCGCGTGCGCCTGCGGGCATCCGATGTGCGGCGGTGGTGAGCCCCACCGCACCGCCGTGGCACGGGTGTTCCTGATGGAACGCCATCCGGTGGCCAGCGCCGGGCTGCGCAGCGTGCTGGCGTCGGTGCCGGGGCTGGCGGTGGTCGGCTCGACCGGCGACCCGCTGCGCGCGGTGGCCGCCGTCCGCCGGGTGCGGCCCGACGTGATCCTGCTCGGCCGGGGCGCCACCCTCGGCGACGACCTGGCCGCCGTGGTGGCGCTGCGCGGGCCCGACGGGGCGCCCGACGCCCGGGTGCTGCTGCTGCGCCGCGCCGAGTCGACGGCGGAGGCCAGCCGGATCCTGCTGGCCGGCGCCAGCGGCTGCTTCCCGCTGGACCTGGCCGAGGACCGCATCATCGGTGCCGTGCAACTGGCCGCGGCAGGCGGGTCGGTGTTCCTGCCCGCGCCGCCGCCGGCCCGTCACCACCCGACCGGGACGGTGGGCCACGCGGCCGAGCCGCAGCCGCAGCAGGTCGGCCTCACCGCACGGGAGCGCGAGGTGCTCGCCAAGCTGGCGCTGGGCCTGAGCAACGCCGAGATCGGCCGCGAACTGGCCCTCGCCGAGGCCACCGTGAAGAAGCACCTCACCCAGGCGATGCGCAAGATCGGCCAGTCCGACCGGCTGCGGGCGGCCCTGTACGCGCACCGGCACGGCCTGGCCGGCTGACCGCGTCCGCCGCCGCACCGTCCGGGGGCGGGTCCCGACCATCGGGGCCCGCCCCCGGCGTGCCGGGCCCGGCGGGGGCCGCGGGGGCGACCTTCGGAGCATCCCGGGGCGCCGATGGTCGCCCACGGCGGCTCCGTTCGGGGCTTCTGACCGACCGTCGGCGGTTCGTAGCGTGGGCAGTGCGGGCCGGCCACGGGCGGCCGGGCCGCCGCGGTCGCCGCGCCAGCGGTCGACACTCCAGCCGAAGGGAGACCCCGATGGGCGATGTGTCCGACGGAACCATCGCACGCACCGGCGACCGGCCCGCCGCGCCCGAGCAGCCGAGATCGCCGTACCGCGCGATGCCGGACGCCGAGCGTTCCGCGCTGTGGCGCCGCCGCCTGCACGAGGCCGAGGCCGGTCTGACCCGCTACCTGGTGTCGCGGGGCGACGAGGTGCACCTGACCGACTGGTTCGCCCTCCAGTCGGAGATCTTCGCCGACCTGCCGGACGCGGCCACCGCGCCGGCCTCCGAGTGGCAGCGGGTGTTCTTCCGCGGCCAGGCGCTGATGGAGCGGTTCCTGGTCGCCCGCTACGGCGAGGAGGTTCTGGCCGCCTGGGCCCGGTCGAACGCCGAGGTGCACCGGGAGGTCGAGCCCGACCACGGCCGGGGCGCCGCCGACCCGATCCACCGCATCGCCCGGCAGGCCGAACTGTACGGGTCCGACTACGAGTTCGACGACGAGGCGCCGCCCACCGCGGAGGCGGCGGCGCTCACCATCACGCACTGCGCGATCTGGGACTACCGCGAGAAGGCCCGCCGCAGCGGCGTCCGGATCACGCTGGCCTCGCCGTGCACGTACTGCACCGAGGCGCTCTCCGCCAACATCCGCGCCAAGGGCTACCGCCCGGCGCACCGGCTGCACAGCGGCCCGACCGGGCACGGCTGCCGCTGGGAGGCGTGCGCCCCGGGCCGCGCCGACCGCACCGACCGCACCGACCGCACCGACCGCACCGACGAATCCCGGGAGGCCTGAGATGTGCGGAGTCACCGGCTGGCTCGACTGGGAGGTCGACCTGCGCGAACGCGCGCGGGTGGTCGCCGAGATGACGGCCACGCTGGCCTGCCGCGGCCCGGACGCCGACGGTGTCTGGCTGTCCCGGCACGCGGCGATCGGCCACCGCCGCCTGTCGGTGATCGACCTGGACGGCGGCGCCCAGCCGCTGGCCGACGCCGAGCACCCGGCGGCCGTCCTCGGCTACAACGGCGAGCTGTACAACGCGCCCGACCTGCGGCGCGAGCTGGAGGCCCTGGGCCACGCGTTCCGCACCCGCTCGGACACCGAGGTAGTGCTCCGCGCCCACCTCCAGTGGGGGCGGACGCACCCCGGCGCTTCAACGGCATCTTCGCGTACGCCCTGTGGGACACCCGGCGCGAGGAGCTGCTGCTCGTCCGCGACCACCTGGGCATCAAACCGCTGTACTGGCACGCGCACCGCACCGGGGTGCTGTTCGGCTCCGAGCCCAAGTCCCTGCTCGCCAACCCGCTGTTCCCCGCCGAGTTGGACGCCGAGGGGGTGGCCGAGCTGTTCGCGCTGCCGGCGGCGCCGACCGCCGGGCACGGGCTGTTCCGCGGGCTGCGCGAGGTGCGGCCCGGCCACCTGGTCACGGTCTCCCGCACCGCCACCCGCGAAGTCCGGTACTGGCAGCTGGAGTCGAGACCGCACACCGACGACGCGGCGACCACCCGGGACACCGTCCGGGCGCTGCTCGCCGACGCGGTGGAGCGCCAGCTCCTCAGCGACGTGCCGCTGTGCACCCTGCTCTCCGGCGGCGTCGACTCCTCGGCGATCACCGCGCTCGCCGCGGCCGCCCGCGAGCGGGCCGGCCAGGGCAAGATCACCAGCTTCTCGGTGGACTTTCCCGGCAGCGCCGACCGCACCCCGGACGCCTGGCGGACGACCCGGGACGCCCCGTACGTGGCGGCCGCCGCCGACCACATCGGCACCCTGCACACCTCCGTCCTCGTCCCCGACGACGACCTGCTGGACGCCCGGGACGCGGTGCTGCGGGCCCGCGACCGCCCCGGCTGGGGCGAGATGGACGCCTCGCTGCACCTGCTCTTCCGCGAGGTGCGGCGGCGCTCCACGGTCGCGCTCTCCGGCGAGGCCGCGGACGAGATCTTCGGCGGCTACCCGTACTTCCACGACGGGCCCGCGCTCGCCTCCGGCACCTTCCCGTGGCTGCACGGGCGGACGACCCCGGCCGCGCTGCTCCGCCCGGAGGTGCGCGCCGACGTCCGCCCGGACGAGTACACGGCCGAGGCGTACCGCCGCTCGACCGCCGAAGTCCCGCGGCTGGCCGGGGAACCGGCCGAGGACGCCAGGGTCCGCGAGGTGTTCCACCTGGCGCTGACCCGGTGGCTGCCGCCGCTGCTGGACCGGGTCGACCGGGTCTCCATGTCGGTCGGACTGGAAGTCCGGGTGCCGTTCTGCGACCACCGGCTGGTGGAGTACCTGTGGAACGTGCCGTGGGCGCTCAAGGCGCCCGGCGGGCGCTCCAAGGGCCTGCTGCGGGACGCCGTCCGGGACCTGCTGCCACCGCAGGTCACCGACCGGCCGAAGAGCGGCTACCCGTCGACCCCCGCCGTGCGCTACACCGAGGTGCTCACCGCCCGGGCGCACGACCTGCTCGCCGACCCGAACGCCCCCGTCTTCGACCTGGTGGACCGGGCAGGGGTGCGCCGGCACCTCACCGAGGGCCGGCCGCTGCCGAGCCCGCGCACCGCCCCCAACCCGGTCGGCGGCCTGGACCACCTCGTCCAGGTCGACGAGTGGCTGCGCGCCTACCGGGTGGGGCTGCGGTGAGCGCCCCCGCCCGGACGGGCACCCCCGGGGCCGAGGCCTTCCGCGGCGCCGCCCGGCACTGGGCGACCGGTGTCGCGGTCGTCACCGCCGACTTCGACGGGGAGGTGTTCGCCAAGACCGTCTCCTCGTTCTGCACGCTGTCGCTCGACCCCCTGCTGGTGAGCGTCGCCGTCACCCGGCACAGCCCGATCGTGGCAGCCGTCCGCTCCGGCGGCCGGTTCGCGGTCTCGGTGCTGAGCGACCGGCAGGCGGGCGTCGCCCGGCGGTTCGCCACACCGGGCGCCGGCCGCGCCCTCGGCTCCTTCACCGCGGTGCCGATGCGGACGGAGACCACCGGCGCGCCGGTGCTGGAGGCCGCGCTCGCCTGGTTCGACTGCCACCTCCACGCGGCGCAGCCGGGCGGCGACCACACCCTGCTGATCGGCCGGGTGGCCGCCGCCGACGCCACCGGCGGCCGTCCCCTGCTCCACCACGACGGCCAGTTCCGCACACTGGCCCCCACCCCTCTCACCGCGACAGGAGTCGGCGCATGACCCTGCTGGACACGCCCGCCGCCGCCCGGGGCCTGCTCACCGGCGACCGGTACCGGGCCGAACTCGACGACGGGCGCGAGCTCTACCTCGACGGCACCCGGATCGGCAACCCCGCAGAGCATCCCGCGTTCCGTCCCGCCGCCGACGAACTCGCACGCCTGGTCGACCTCCAGCACGACCCCGACCACCGCGAGCTGCTCACCTGGAAGGACCCGGACACCGGGCTGCGGCTGGCCCGCGCCTACCAGCCGCCGCGCACCCTGGAGGACCTGCGCGTCCAGCGGCGCAGCGCCGAGTTCTGGCACGCCGAGGCGCTCGGCCAGCAGGGCCGCTCGCCGGCCTTCATGGCCTCCATCGCGGTCGGCGTGTACGACTTCCGGCACCGGCTGGCCACCGCCGATCCGCGGTTCGGCGCCAACGCCGAGGCCTGGTACCGGTACTGCGCCGAGAACGACCTGGTGCTCTCGCACGCGCTGGGCGACCCGCAGATCGACCGTTCCACCGACCCGGTGGACGACCCCGACCTGGCGCTGCGGGTGCTGGAGGAGAACGAGCGCGGCATCGTGGTGCGCGGCGCGAAGCAGCTCACCACGCTGGCCCCGCTCGCGCACGAGGTGCTGGTGTACCTGTCGGCCTCGTTCGCGGAGCGCCGCGGCGAGCAGTTCGTGGTCTGGTTCGCGCTGCCGCTCAACACGCCCGGCCTGGTGACGCTGGCCCGCGAGCCGCTCGGCGGCGAGTCCTGGGGCCACGCCCACCCGCTCGGCGCCCGCTACGACGAGCAGGACGCGATGCTGTTCTTCGACGACGTCCTGGTGCCCTGGGACCGCGTCTTCCTGCTCCGCGACGGGCAGCTGGCCCGCGAGGGGCTCGGCCGGATCAACGCCTGGAGCGCGTACGTCGGCCACATCCGCTACCGCGAGCGGCTGCGCACCCTGCTGGCCACCGCCACCCTGGTCGCCGAGTCGATCGGTGTGGACGGCTTCCGCAACATCCAGGAGGACCTCGGCCGGCTCGCCGGGTACGCCGAGCTGACCGAGTACTTCCTGGACGCCGCCGAGGCCCGCGGCGCGGTCACCGACGGCGGCCTGTTCGCGCCCGGCGACACCGCCGCCTCCCGGGTCTGGTCGGCCGAGGTCGCCGGGAGCGCGGTGGAGATCGTCCGGCGGATCGGCGCCTCCGGCCTGCTGATCCAGCCGACCGCGGGCGACCTCGCCCACCCCCGGCTGCGCCCGCACCTGGACCGCTACATGCGCGGCAAGGGCATCGACGCCGAACGCAAGTCCCGGCTGTTCCGGCTCGCCTGGGAGCTCACCGGGGACGGCTTCGGCCAGCGCCAGGACCTGTACGAGTACGTGCACCGCGGCGACCTCGCCCGCAACCGGATCAACATCTTCAGGCGCTACGACCAGAGCGCCGCCCGTGAGCGGCTGCTGAAGCTCGTCGCTCCCCCGTCCGTCACCCCCAGGAGGGCCAGTCGTGACCACCGCGTCCGCCGTCGAGATCCAGTCCCGCACGCTCGCGGGCTACGCCGACGCCAGCAGGCTGCGCCAGGTGCAGGACCGCGACTGGGTGCTCGACCGGGTCACCGGCGAGCCCCGCACCCTGATCGACCTGGGCAGCGGCATCGGTCAGCTGCTCCAGGAGGCGCTGGAGCGGCTGCCGTCGCTGCGGCTCGCGGTCGGCCTGGAGCGCTCCGAGCACCGCATCGCGGAGGCCGCCGAGCGCCTCCGGTCGCACGGTGACCGGGTGGCCCTGCACCCGGCCGACCTGACGGCGCCCGAGCCGCTGCCGTACCGGGCCGAGGTGATCACCCAGACCTCGGTGCTGCACTGGCTGTACCCCGACGAACACCGGGTGTTCGCCTGGGCAGCCGAACACCTGCTGCCCGATGGGCAGTTCCTGCTCACCACCTACCATCCGGCGCGCGACGCCCACGGGTTCGGCGGCGAGGACGACCTGGTGCGCGACGCCCTGGTCGCCCTCGGCGCCGACCGGGCGGAGGTGCCGGCGGTGTTCGAACGCGGCGGCGTGCTGCCGATAGCGACCCGGACCCGCCCGGTGGACGGCCTCACCGAGGCGCTCCGGCCGCACCTCGCCGTCCGCGGGCATCTGGAGCGGGACGCGGTGGTCACGGTGGAGGGCCCCGAGCAGTACGAGCACTTCCACGCCGCGACCTTCGGCGACTACTACAGCCGGCTGGTCGAGCCCGCGCAGCGGCCGGCGTTCTTCCGGGCCGTCGGCGAGAGCGCCTGGCGACGGCAGCAGGAGAGCGGTCACGTCAGCCACATGCCCGTCCGGCTCTGGGAACTGACACACCGTTGATTCCGGTGGTGTGCGCCGGCCCGCTCCCCGCGGGCCGGCGCACACCGCCTACCCTGGACAGGCACCGCACCGTCGGCCCCGCCGCCCGCACCGCCCGCCGAGGAGCAGAACCGTGTCAACTCCCGCCACCGGACAGGAACTCGGCGCCTTCCTGCGCGCTCACCGCGAGCTCCTCAAGCCCGCCGACGTCGGCCTGACCGCCACCGCCCGCCGCCGCACCCCCGGCCTGCGGCGGGAGGAGGTCGCCTCGCTCTCCGGGGTCGGACTCGCCTGGTACACCTGGCTGGAACAGGGCCGGGTCACCGCCTCCCGGCAGGTGCTGGAGGCGGTCGCCCGCGCGCTGCGGCTGGACGCGGCCGGGCTGCGGCACGCCATGCGCCTGGCCGGCTACCACGAACCGGCCACCCCGGACGGCGCGGGGGCCGGCCGGCTCGCCGCCGCCGTCCAGCCCGTGCTGGACTCCTGGCCGGCCAGCCCGGCCGTCCTCGTCGACCGGCACTTCGACCTGCTCGGCTGGAACGCCGCCTGGGCAGCCCTGTGGGGAGCGCCCGAGACCGTGCCCGCCGACCGCCGCAACCTGATGTGGCTGATGGCGGCCGACCGGCGGCTGCGCGCCGTCCTGCACGACTGGGAGCCGCTGGCGATGAACGTCTTCCAGCACTTCCGTGCGCAGGCCGGGCCCGCCCTCGCCGATCCGCGCACCGGCGAGGTCTACCGGCACCTGGACGCGGACGCGCCGGAGCTCCGCCACTGGTGGGGATGCCACTCGGTGGCGGAGCTGACCGCCCGCACGGTCACCGTCGAGCCGGCCGGCGTCGGGCCCGTCCGGCTGACGCTGTCCTCGTTCCACCCGGTCGACGACCCGTCGGCGCTGGTGCTGCTGTTCACCCCGGCCGACGCGGCCGGGCGCGAGCGGATGGCCGACCTGACCGCCCACCCGCTGCGGGCGGTCGACCCGGCAGCGGGCGGGCGGCGGGCGGCCGGCTGACCGCCGCGGATCAGCCCGCGGCGGGCGCCCGGCGCAGGCCCCGGCCCACCACCAGGGCGCCGAGCGCGGCCAGCACCGCCGCACCGGCGCCGATCAGCAGCGCCCCGGTCGCCACGTCGTCGAACGCACCGACCGCCCAGGCGCCCAGGCCGGTGCCCGCGTACATGGTGGAGGTCAGCCAGGCGCTGGAGGTGGCCCGCAGCTCGGGGGCGACCGTGCCGGCCAGGGTCTGCTGGTCCGTCACGAAGCCGCCGCTGGCCACGAACCACACCACGACGCCGGCCAGGGCCACGGCCAGGCCCGGCCCCTCGGCGGCCAGCGCCACCCCGGCGGCCAGCAGCACGCCCCACACGGGCAGCAGCGGCAGGTCGGTGCGGCCGGCCGCGCGGGCCCGGTCGCCGAGCCGCCCGCCGAGCAGCGAACCGGCGACGCTGCCCGCGCCGACCAGCAGGCCGACCAGGCCGAGCGCCTGCACCGACAGGCCGAAGCGCTCGACCAGCACGGCGCCGAGGAAGGTGTACGCGCCCAGGTTGGCGCCGTGGAAGACGGTGTTCACCAGCAGCGCCCGGCGCAGCGCCGGGTCGGCCCAGCCGGCCAGAACCGCGCGCAGCGCACCGGCGGCCGGGGCCGTGACGACCGCACCGCCCCGGACCTGGCGCAGCAGCAGCGGGACGGCGGCGGCGGTGCCGACCGTCAGCGCCCAGAACGCCGCCCGCCAGCCCGCGGCGCCGGCCAGCAGCCCGCCCAGCGGGACGCCGATCACCTGGCCGCAGGAGAACAGCGCCATGCCGAGGCCCAGCGCCCGGCCGCGCACCGCGTCCGGCGCGGTCTCCGCGATGTGGGCCCAGATCGCCGGGCCGGCCGCCGCGGCCGCCAGCCCCGCCACCGCCCGGGAGAGCACCAGCAGGGTCAGGTCCGTGGAGAGGGCGGCCGCCGCGTTGGAGACCACGAACAGCAGGGTGCCGGCCACCAGGGTGCGGCGCCGTCCGAACCGGTCGCTCAGCAGCCCGAGGAACGGTGCGGCGACCGCGTACACCAGCACGTACGCGGTGACGCTGGAGGCCGCGGCCGTCTCGGTGACGTGGATCGAGCCGGCGATGGTGGGCAGCAGCGGCGACACCAGGAAGGTCTCGGTGCCGAACAGGAACAGCAGCACGAACACGCCGGCGTAGCGCCACCGTTCGAGCCCGGCTGCCCCGGCCGGGGTCTGCTCGGCGGTCGTCGGCGGATCGGAGATGGTGCTCACGGGATCACCCTTCGGTACGGGTCCGGAGCCGCCCGCCGGGACGGCGACGGGCGGCGGCTCCGGGCGGGGTCGGGTCACGGGCCGTCCGGCCCGGCCATCGTGCGGGGGCCGCCGGACGGCAACCAGACAGGCGATCATCCTGTGACCGGGCGTCACAGGCTCGGGCCGGGCGGCGGCCCCGACACGCCGCCGGTCGGCCGTACCCGGGCGGCCGCCCGGCGATGGCCTTCAATCGCAGGGTGAGCTGTCTCTTCTGCCAGGCCGTCGCCGGGGAACTGGCGGTCCACCGGGTCCTCGACGACGAGGCCGTCTGCGCCTTCCTCGACCACCGCCCGCTCTTCCCCGGCCACCTGCTGGTGGTGCCCCGGCGGCACGTCGCCACCCTGACCGACCTGACGGCGGAGGAGACCGGTCCGTACTTCGAGCGCGTCCGGCGGCTGACTGCGGCCGTCGAGGCGGGCATGGCCGCGGCCGGCAGTTTCGTCGCCGTCAACAACCGGATCAGCCAGTCGGTGCCGCACCTGCACGTGCACGTCGTGCCGCGCAATCCCAAGGACGGACTGCGCGGCTTCTTCTGGCCCCGCGGCCGCTACGCCGACGACGCGGAGGCGGCGGCCGCCGCCGCGCGGGTCCGCGCCGCCTTGGACTCCCGCTGAGGTGCCGGGCGGACTGTCGGTGCGGTGCGGCAGGCTGCCGGGCATGGACGAGCAGCAGTTCTGGGACGTGATCGCCGAAGCCCGCCGGCAGGGCGGCGAGGACGCCGAGGCGGTCGCCGCCCACGCCGCCGACCTGCTCGCGGCCCGGCCGCGGGCGGACATCCTCGACGCCGAGCGGGTGCTCCAAGGCCTGCTGGCCGACTCCTACCGGGGCGAGCTGTGGGGCGCCGCCTACCTGATCAACGGTGGGTGCTCGGACGACGGCTTCGACTACTTCCGCGGCTGGCTGGTCACCCGGGGCCGGGAGGTCTTCGAGCAAGCAGTCGCCGAACCGGACTCGCTGGCCGGGCTGGCGGCCGTCCGCGCCGCCGCCGAGGCGGGCGAGGATCTGGACGGCGAGGACACCCTCGCCGTCGCGTGGACGGCACACCGCGCCGCCACGGGCGAGGACCTGCCGGACGACTGCTTCACCCTCTCCTACCCGGACATCCGCTTCGCGTGGGACTTCGACGACGAGGGCGAGACCGCCCGCCGGCTGCCCCGGCTGTCCGCCCTCTTCGCCCAGGACTGAGCCGGGACTGAGCCAGGGCGGGCCCGGACCGCGCCCGGCCCCCGATCGGCGACAATGGGTGCCGTACGGAGCGCCGGAGCGGCCGGCGCCGGCCCCCTCGGCAGGAGATCACCCGCGGTGTCCCCCACGCACGAAGCCCCCGTCCCCGACCGGGAGACGCTCGGCCTGGTCAGCGACTGCGCGAACTGCTTCGGGCTGTGCTGCGTGGCACTCCCGTTCGCAGCGTCCGCGGACTTCGCGGTGGACAAGGCCGCCGGCACGCCCTGCCGCAACCTCCGGGAGGACTTCCGCTGCGGCGTGCACGCCACGCTCCGCGACACCGGCTGGCGCGGCTGCACCGTGTTCGACTGCCACGGCGCGGGCCAGAAGGTCTCCCGGCTCACCTTCGGCGGGCGGGACTGGCGGCAGTCGCCGGACACGGCGCGGCAGATGTTCGCGGTGTTCCCGGTGATGCGACAGCTGCACGAACTGCTCCAGTACCTCGCCGAGTCGCTCGGCCGCCCGGCCGCCCGGCCGGTCCACGCCGAGCTGCGGCGGGCTCTGGAGGAGGTCGACGCACTCACCCGCGGCAGCGCCGAGTCCCTTGCCGCGGCGGACGTGCCGGCGATCCGGGCCGAGGTCAACGCCCTGCTGCTGCGGACCAGCGAACTCGTCCGCGCCGGATTGCCCGGCCGCCGGCGCAACCACCGCGGCGCCGACCTCGTCGGGGCCCGGCTCAAGGGCGCCGACCTGCGCGGCGCCAACCTCCGCGGCGCCCTGCTGATCGCCGCCGACCTCACCGGCGCGGACCTGCGCAGCGCCGACCTGATCGGCGCCGACCTGCGGGACGCCCGGCTCGGCGGCGCCGACCTCACCGACGCGATCTTCGTCACCCGGCCACAGCTCGCGTCCGCGCGGGGCGACGGCGCCACCCGGCTGCCCGCCGGTCTGGACCGCCCGGCCCACTGGGGGCCGGGCGCCGTCGACAAAGGCCCGATGACCGGGCGTCAGTCGGTCCGGGCGCCCTCGGCGAGCACGGCGTCGGCGGCGGCCGGCTGCGGGTCCGACGCCTGCCGGATCCGGGCCCAGGCGTCGTGGTCGAGGCGGGCGATCCGCTCGTACTCGGCCAGGAACCCGTCCACCTGACCGGCCTCCGGTGCCGCGCCGCCGAGACCGGCCCGGTGGTAGGCGATCCGGCGTTCCAGCTCCTCCAACCGGTGGACGGTCTCCGACCGCTGGATCCACAGGGTGCGGTGCCCGAAGAAGGCCTGCCAGGCGGCGAGCACGGTGATCAGCGCGCCGAGGCCGAGGGCGCTGTCCGCCAGCCACTCCCGCGCGGCGCCGTCGACCCGCACGCCGAGCAGCACGGTGATCGCGGCCGACAGGCCGACGGTCGCGAGCTGGAGCGCGAAGGCGGTGCTCCGGTCCCGGTCGCGGCGCCTGCGGCGGCCCACCAGCTGACGGCGCACCTCCTGCTCCACGAAGTCGAGCTGACGAACCGTCGGGCCCGTGTCCGTCGCACCCTCGTCCGTCCTGTCGGCGTCCATGCCGTCCCCCTCGCCCGTCCGGCGGCCAGTGTGCCATCCGCCGCCGACGGCGCGGCACCCCGGGGGCGGTGGGACAGAACCCCCGCCCCATCGCGTTAAGGGGTCATGGACCGCACAGTTACCGAACATCCCGCGCCCGCGCGGCCGCTGGAGTTCCGCGCGTTCGCCGCGGCGAGGGGGCACCACCTGATCAGAACCGCCTACCTCCTCACGGGCGGCGACGCGCACCTCGCCGAGGACCTCGCCCAGGAGGCGCTGAGCCGCCTGTACGGCCGCTGGCGGAAGGTCTCCCGGCTGGAGAACCCGGCCGGGTACGCGCAGACCGTCCTGGTCAACACCTTCCTCTCGCACCGGCGCCGCCGCAGCAGCAGCGAACAGCCCACCGACCGCATCACCGAGGTCGGGGTGAGCGGGCCGGACACCTCGCTGCGGGTGACGCTGCTCCGGGCGCTCGGCGAACTGCCCGCGCAGGACCGGGCGGTGCTCGTGCTGCGGTACTGGGAGGACCGCAGCGTCGAGGAGACCGCGGCAGCCCTGCGGATCGGGTCGAGCACCGTCCGCTCCCGCAGCAGCCGGGCCCTGGCCCGGTTGCGGGCGGTGCTGGGCGAGGGCCTGGACGAACTCGTCCGGCCGTGAGGCTCCCCCAGCCCGAGCAGTCGCCACACCCGCAGGCCGCGGGACACCACGAGAGGACGCGGAGCACAACGATGCCCTGGGAAGAGAACTTCACCGCCGCGCTGGGGTCGGCCGCCGACCTGGCGCCCGAACCGGACCCGACCGGCCTGGCCGCGGCGGCCGAGCACCGCGGCCGGCGCCGGCGGCGCCGCCGGGCCGCGCTGACCGGCGCGGTCGCCGCCGTGGTGGCGGCCGCGGTCACCGGCGCCGTGCTGACGGGCCCGGGCGCCCTGCTCACGGACCCCGCGGACGGCCCGCAGTCCGAGATCTCCGACACCTACATGCGGGACACCCTGCTCTCCCTGCTGCCGACCGGGCAGACCTCCGCCGCACAGGGGATCGGACGGTCCCGGGGCAGCACCCTGCGCCCCTCCGCCACCGTGCGGTTCGACACCGGGCACGGCGCCGGCCAGATCAACCTGCTCACCGAGCACGTCGCCGTGCCGCTGACCGCGGACACCGCGGGAACGCAGTGCGCGGACCCGTTCGAGACCCCGACGGAGAGCTGCGCGCGGACCGTCCGGACGGACGGGTCGGTCCTGGTGACCAACGTGCTGCTGCCCCGCGCCCAGGGCATGCCGAAGGAACTGGTGGTGGTCGACACCCGCGCGGACGGCACCCAGGTGCGGGTGGAGGCCTACAGCCCGGAGGGCGGCACAGCCGTCCCGCTCACCGTCGACCAGGCGGTCGCGGTGGCCACCAGCAGCGCCTGGGCCCACCTCGCCGACGGGATGCGCCCCACCTCCGTACCGGCGACGCACGCGGCCGTCCCGGCCGCCGCCGACCTGCGCGCGGAGGCGGTCCGCCTGCTGCCCGCCGGAGCCGCCGCGGAATCGGCCGACGCCCCGCAGCAGCCGCCGGGGGCGACGCACCTGAAGGTGACGGTCGGTGGCGCGTCCAGCTGGCTGACCGTCCGGGTGTCCCCGAAGTGGTCGCCGGAGGGCGGCGGGGATCCTCGCAAGTCCTTCGAGTCGAACGCGCGGGGGACGCTGTCGCACACCGCCGACGGCAGCAGCGTGGTCGTCCGGCAGACGGGGCGGACCAAGGAGGCCACGGGGGCCGGCAGCGGGGCGACGATCCAGACCGCGATCGAGGTGCTGCACCCCGACGGCACCCTGGTCTGGGTCTCGGAGCAGAACGGCCCGAACGGCTACACCTTCGAGCCGGGCACGCCCGCCCTCACCGTCGATCAGCTGACCGCCGTGGCGACGGCGTCGGTCTGGCGGCGGGGGTGACACCGGACGGGAGGTGACGTCAGCCCTCGTCGACCCAGGCGGGCAGCGCCTCGCGGCGCGCCGCCCAGCCGTCGGGGAGCCCGGCGAGGCCGGTGCGGGCCGCCACCGTCCCGCCGGTGACGGCGCAGGTGGTGTCCACGTCGCCGAGGCCCTCCGCGGTCGTCCACAGGGCGTCGGCGAGGCTGTCGAGGTGGTGGGCGGCGGACCACAGGGCGAAGGGCACCGTGTCGGCCGCCCGGACCTCGGCACCGTTGCCGAGGAGGTCGGCCGCCCGCCAGGCAGGGGTGTCGGCGGGCAGCCCGGCGGCCCGGTGCAGTCCGTCGCGGACCGGCCCCGCCGGGGTCCGGTCCGCCACTTCGGCCAGCAGGTCGGCGCCGTCCGGTGCGGGCAGGCCGCGGCTGCGGGCGGCGAGCGCGGCCGCCACGGCCACCGCCACCGCGCCCGCGACGCCCTCCGGGTGGGCGTGGGTGACCTCGGCGGAGAACACCGCCTGCTCCACCGCCTCGTCCAGGTCCTCGCAGAACCACGCGCCGAGCGGGGCCACCCGCATGGCTGCCCCGTTGCCGAGGCTGCCCTCGCCGTCGAACAGGCCGCGCGCCGCGGTGCGCCACGCGGACGGCCGGTCGGCCAGGGCGGGCAGCAGCCGGTGCATGCCGTGGCCGTAGCCGCGGTAGGGGTCGGCGCGGTAGGTGACGCCGAACACCAGCGCCAGATCCTCCTGGTGCACGGCGCCGTACACGGTCAGGACCCGGAACAGCCCCAGGGCCATCGCGGTGTCGTCCGTCCAGTGCCAGGGCGACTCCCCGGGTGTCCGGCGGGCCCGGATCTGGTCGAACGCATCCGGGGCGGGACGGAAGAGCGGGAACCAGCGCTCCCCGAACGCATCACCGAGGGCCAGGCCTTCCAGGGAGTCACGGGCGGCAGCAGAGGGGGTCATGGGCGGCATGCTGCCAGCGGCCGCCCCGCGGGCGCACGGGCTTTTCGGGCGGGTCGCGGTTGTGCGCAGCGGTGCTGATCCGCCGTCAGGCCGCGAGCAGCCGCCGGCAGTGCTCGACGAAGGCGGCGAGGGCGAGTTCGAAGGCGGCGTCGGCACGCGGCACGGGGCTGGCGGCGAGGGCCGCGGCCAGCAGCGGGGTGGCGTTCTCGTCGGCGACCTCCCACATGGTCTCGGGTGCGGCGAGGTCGAGCGCGGAGCCGAGGACGAGGTTCTCCAGCGCGGTGAGCACCGGCATGGTGTCGGGCAGCGCGAAGCCGGCCTCGACGAGCATGCCGAGGGCCTGCTCGTAGGCGGTCAACACGCGGGGTTCCCGGACGGGTGAGGTGGTGAGCAGCGGGATGGTGCGCGGGTGGGCGGCGAACGCCGCCCGGTAGGAGCGGGCCCAGGCGGTCAGGGCGGTGTCCCAGGGCCGCAGGTCCAGGGCGGTGGCGTCGATGGCGGCGACGACGCGTTCGCGCAGCAGCTCGACGACTCCGCCGCGGCCCTCCACGTGGTGGTAGACGGAGGCGGTCTGCACGCCGAGCCGTTTCGCGATCTGCGGCACGCTGAAGTCGCCGTGCTCGTCGACGAGCGCGAGCGCGGTGGCGCCGATGCGCTCCTTGTCCAGCAGGGCCCTGCTCGGCCGCCCCATGTCCGACTCCCAGCTCGAAGGTCTTCCCAGATGCTACGGCCGCGGTCTACAGTGCCGAAAACCGAAAGCCTTTAGGTTTATGTCGATCCCCCGCCGGCACCGCACGAAGGGCACCCCCATGTCCCTGACCTCGCAGGCATCCCCGCCGCAGGCCCCCACGCTCAGATCCGGCAGCCTCGGCACCGGCGACATCACCTTCTTCGTCGTCTCGGCCGCCGCCCCGCTCACCGTGATGGCCGGCGTCGCCCCGTTCGCCCTGGCCATCGGCGGCATCGGCGCACCGGTCGCCTACCTGGCCGCGGGCGTCGTCCTGGCCGTCTTCGCCGTCGGCTTCACCACCATGGGCCGGCACGTCGCCAACGGCGGCGCCTTCTACGCGTACGTCACCCGGGGCCTGGGCCGCCCGGCCGGCATCGGCGCCGCCGTCCTCGCCCTGCTCGCCTACAACGGGCTGCAGATCGGCATGTACGGGCTGATCGCCACCAGCACCCGGGACACCCTGCAGGCGCTGTTCGGCTGGGACGTGCCGTGGCAGCCGATCGCCGTCGTCTCCGTGCTGGTCGTCTGGTTCGCCGGCTACCGGTCGATCGACTTCGGCGCGAAGGTGCTGGGCGTCCTGCTGGTCGCCGAGACCGGGATCCTCGTGCTGCTCGCCGGCGGGGTGCTGCTGCGCGGTGGCGCGCACGGCCTGCACCTGGACTCCTTCGCCCCGCACAACGCCTGGACGCCGGGCACCGGCGCCGTCCTGGCCTTCGCCTTCGCCGCCTTCTGCGGCTTCGAGTCGACGGCGATCTACCGCGCCGAGGCCCGGGACCCGCGCCGCACCATCCCGCGCGCCACCTACCTCGCGGTCGCCTTCCTCGGCCTGTTCTACGCCTTCATGGTGTGGACGGTCGTCCAGGCCTTCGGCGCCCGCGAGGTGCTGGCCGCCGCCACCGCCGACCCGGCCGGGCTGTTCTTCGCGGCCACCACCGAGTACGTCGGCAGCTGGGCGGCCGACGCCATGCACGTGCTGATCGTCACCAGCGTCTTCGCCTCGCTGCTGGCCTTCCACAACGCGATCACCCGCTACGGCCACGCGCTGGCGCACGAAGGCGTGCTGCCCGCGGCGCTCGGCCGGGTCCACCCGCGGCACCGCTCCCCGCACCTGGCCGGTGCGGCGCAGACCGTGCTGGCCGCCGTCGTGGTGCTCGGCTTCGCGGCGGCCGGCGCCGACCCGTACGCGCAGTTGCTGCTCTGGGTGAACAGCCCCGGGCTGCTCGGCATCGTGCTGCTCCAGGCCCTCACCGCGATCGCCGTCCCGGTCTGGTTCCGCCGCATCCGGCACACCGAGGGCGTGCTGCGCACGGTGGTCGCGCCGGTGACCGCGGCCCTGCTGCTGCTCGGTGCGCTGTACCTGCTCGTCGACAAGATCGAGTTCCTCACCAACGCCTCCACCGGCGTGAACCTGCTGCTCGTCCTGCTGGTGCCGGCCGTCTTCGGCGGCGGTCTGCTGCTCGCCGCCCGGCTGCGCCGCACCCGCCCGGCGACCTACGCGGCGTTCGCCGGCGAGACCGACACCACCGAGACCCGCACCGCCGAGACCGACAACGCCGAGACCGTCACCGCCGGCTGACCGACCGACCTCGACCGGCATCCGCCGGAACAACCACCGGGAGCACCACCGTGGCCAACGCCGACCTCCTCGTCACCGGCGCCCGCATCCACACCCTCGACCCGGCCCGTCCGACCGCCGGCGCGCTGGCCGTCACCGGCGGCGTGATCACCGCCGTCGGCGAGCCGGCCGAGCTGACGGCCCTGCGCGGCCCCGGCACCACGGTGCTGGACCTGGCCGGCGCCACCGTCACCCCCGGCCTCACCGACGGCCACACCCACCCGCTGATGGGCCTGGACGTCGCCACCGGGCTCGACCTGTCCGGCTGCCGCGACCTGGCGGCGCTGCGCACCGCCCTCGCCGAGGCCGCCCGGGCGACACCGCGCGGCGGCTGGGTCACCGGCTGGAACCTGGACCACAACACCTTCAGGGACCACCCGATCGACCGCACCGCGATCGACGACGTGCTCGGTGCCGTCCCGGCCTTCCTGCGGCTGTACGACGCGCACTCCGCGCTGGTGAGCGGCCGGGCGCTGGAGATCGCCGGCATCACCGGGCCGCGGCCGTTCGCCCAGCGTGCCGAGGTGGTCTGCGACGCCGGCGGCCGGCCGACCGGCCACCTGGTGGAGCACGCCGCGATCGACCTGGTGACGCCGTTCGTGCCCGCCCCCGCGGCCGCCGAACGCCGCGCCCGGCTGCTCGACCTGCTGCGCGGCATGGCCGCCACCGGCCTCACCACCGGCCACGTGATGGACCTGCAGAGCCCGGGCGCGCTGGAGCTGCTGGCCGCCGCCGAGGACGGGGACGCGCTGCCCGTCCGGCTGCTCATCCACCCGTGGTGCATGCCCGGCGACGGCGACGAGGGCGTCGACCGGCTGATCGCCCTGCAACGGCAGGCCGGGCGGGACTGGCGGGTGGCCGGCGTGAAGTTCTTCATCGACGGCACCGTCGAGGGCGGCACCGCCTGGCTGGAGCACCCCGACTGCCACGGCCAGGGCACCGACGCGTTCTGGCCGGACGCCGCCGAGTACACCCGCGCGCTGCACCGGCTGGACGCGGCCGGCGTCGCCACCGCCACCCATGCGATCGGCGACGCGGGCGTCCGGCACGTGCTGGACGGTGTGGAGGCCCTCGGCACCCCCGGGCACGGCACCGGATCGAGCACATCGAGACCGTGCCCGACGCCCAGCTGCCGCGCTTCGCCGCCCTCGGCGTGGCCGCCTCCATGCAGCCGGGCCACTGCGCGTACACCCGCGCCGACCGCACGGACGCCTGGTCCCGGCGGCTGGGCCGCGAGCGTGCCGAACGCGCCTGGCGGTGCCGCGACCTCCGCGAGGCCGGCGCCACCCTGGTGCTCGGCTCGGACTGGCCGATCTCCGGCTACGACGCGCGCGGGGTGCTCGCCGCGGCGCGGCTGCGGCGCCCGGCGGGCTCGCCGGACACCGCGCCAGTCCGGCCGGAGCAGGCGCTCACCGCGCTGATGGCGCTGGAGGGCTGCACCACGCACGCGGCGCGCGCGGTCGGCGAGGAGGCCGTGGCGGGCCGGATCGCGGTCGGGTACCGCGCCGACCTCACCGCCTTCGGGGTGGACCCGCTGGCGGCGCCGGCCGACGAGGTCGCGGCCGCGCCGGTCCGGCTCACCGTGGTCGGCGGCCGGGTGGTGCACCGGGCGGACTGACCGGGCCGGGCCGCCGCCGGCGGGCTCAGGGCCAGAGCAGGGTGTGCGTCCAGGCGATCCGGCCGGTGCCGAGCCCGGTGCGGGTGTACCGCAGCCGGACGTGCCGCCGGCCCGGGTCGCCCTGCCAGAACTCCACCTCGTGGGCGCGCAGCACGTAGACCGTGTGCCCGGCGGCGACCAGCTGCGGGTCGGCGTCCAGCAGCAGCTGGGCCTCCTCCGCGGCGAGGTCGTAGGCGGCGAGCGAGCCCAGCGGCTCGCTCTGCCGGCCGACCAGGGAGGCCACCCGGGCGCCGGGCGAGCGGTGCCGGAACTCGTCCGCGGACACCGCGGCGGGCGCCGGCTCGACGGCTCCGCGCACCCGGACCTGCCGCCCGAGCTGCGGCCAGTAGACGCTGAGCGCGGCCATCGGGCTGAGCGCCAGCTGGCGGCCCTTGGGGCTGGCCGCGTCGGCGGCGAACAGCCAGCCGGCCTCGGCGGTGTCCACGTCGCGCAGCACCAGCACCCGGGCGTCCGGCACGCCGTCCGCGTCGACCGTGGACAGCGTCATCACCTGCGGGTCCGGCACGCCGGCCTCCACCGCCTGCACCAGCCAGTCGACGAACAGCGGCACCGGTTCGGCCGGTGCCGCGTCCGGCTCGAAGGGGGCAGGTCACGGACCATCGGTGGCCGCTCGCGGAGCATCTCCCCCACGGCGCTCGGCCGGTAGGTGCTCGCCCGGTGCCCGTCGGCCCCGTACTGCTCCGTCCGCTGTCCGCCCGGGTGCTGCGCCACGGTTCGCCTCCTGCTTCCTCGCCCCTCCCTCCACGGTACTCAGTGGTGGAACGCGCTGCGTGCCTCCACCCCTGCTCGCGCAGCGGGGCCGGCTGCTGCCGCAGCTCCGGCAGGAGCCGCTTGAGGTCGGTGATCAGCAGGTCGGCGAGGTCGTGCGAGAAGCCGTTGCGGCAGACGACCCGGAGCACGGCGAGGTCGGTGCGGTTCTCCGGGAAGGTGTAGGCGGGCACCAGCCAGCCGCGTTCGCGCAGCCGCCGGGAGACGTCGAAGACGTCGAACTCCTTGACGTCGTCCGCGGTGGTGAAGGCGAAGACCGGCAGTTGGTCGCCGCGGGTGAGCAGCCTGAAGCAGCCGAGCGCCTCGATCTCCCCGGCGAGCCGGCCGGCGACGTCCCGGGCCGCCTGCTGGACGGCCCGGAAGCCGTCCCTGCCGAGCCGCACGAAGGTGTAGTACTGCGCGACCACCTCGGCGCCCGGGCGGGAGAAGTTCAGGGCGAAGGTCGGCATGTCGCCGCCGAGGTAGTTGACCCGGAACACCAGTTCCTCGGGCAGGGCAGCCGGATCGCGCCACAGCACCCAGCCGACGCCCGGGTACACCAGCCCGTACTTGTGGCCCGAGGTGTTGATCGAGGCCACCCGCAGCTGGCGGAAGTCCCAGGGCAGGTCGGTGTCGAGGAAGGCGGCGACCATCGCCCCCGAGGCGCCGTCCACGTGCACGGGGACGTCGAGGCCGGTGCGCTGCTGGAGGTCGTCCAGGGCGGCGCAGATCTCCGGCACCGGCTCGTAGGAGCCGTCGAAGGTGGAGCCGAGGATGGCCACCACCCCGATGGTGTCCTCGTCGCAGAGCGCCACCGCGCGGTCGGCCGTCAGGTGGAAGGTGTCGCCCTCCATCGGCGCCAGCCGCGGCTCGACCTCCCAGAAGGTGCAGAACTTCTCCCAGCAGACCTGGACGTTGACGCCCATCACCAGGTTGGGGCGGGCCCCGGCCGCGTACCGCTCGGGGTTGGCCTTCATCCAGCGGCGCTTGAGGGCCAGCCCGGCCAGCATGCAGGCCTCGCTGGAGCCGGTGGTGGAACAGCCCACCGCAGTGGACGGGTCCGGCGCGTTCCACAGGTCGGCGAGCATCGCCACGCAGCGCCGCTCCAGCTCCGCGGTCTGCGGGTACTCGTCCTTGTCGATCATGTTCTTGTCGACGCACTCGGCCATCAGCACCCGGGCCTGCGGCTCCATCCAGGTGGTGACGAAGGTGGCCAGGTTGAGGCGGGCGTTGCCGTCCAGCATCAGTTCGTCGTGGATCAGCTGGTATGCGGCGGACGGGGTCATCGGGCCGTCCGGCAGCTTGTGCGCGGGCGGCGCCACGGCCATCGCGCCGATCGGGTCGGCCTCGCCGAGCATCGGGTTGACGGCGAGCCTGCGGTCGTCGTCCCGTCCCTGGTGGAGCGGCATGGGAACTCCCTGGTGGGTGGTTGGTCCGTCACCACCGTCGCACCGCGCGCAGGCCTCCGCATCCGGTCACCCGGACGGCCGATCACTGGTGGCGACCGCCCCGGGCGCGGCGCAGCGTCGGCAGCATCTGCGATCGACTCCGAAGGGAGCCGCCATGACCGCCACGCCCTCCTCGACCGGACCTTCCTCCCGCCCGACGGGCACGGTGCCACCACCGGCCAACAGCGGCTGGGTGAGCGGCCTGGTGCTGTTCGCCGGCGTGATCATGCTGGTCAACGGCCTGCTCGACCTGTTCCAGGGCATCGTCGCCGTGGCGCAGGACGACCTCATCGTGACCACGCCCAAGTACGTGTTCCGGTTCGACCTGACCTCGTGGGGCTGGATCCACATCGTGCTCGGCCTGGTACTCGCCCTGGTCGGACTCTGCGTGCTGCGCGGGATGGCCTGGGCCCGCTACACGGGCATCGCCGTCGCCTCGCTGAGCGCGATCTTCAGCTTCCTGTGGCTCCCGTACTACCCGGTCTGGGGACTCGTGGTGATCGCCCTGGACGTCTTCGTGATCTGGGCCCTGGCGGTGTACCGGGAGGACTGACGCCTCGCCACCGACGCCGAGCGGCCGCCGCACCGAGGTGCGGCGGCCGTTCGGCTGCGTGACGGGGTCTCACTCCACCGTCCAGCCGATGCGGCCGATCCCGGAGCTGTAGAAGGCGCAGGTGCCGCGGGATTCGCCGACCCCGCCCGGGGGCACCGTCGCCGAGTTGCCGGTGACGTCCGGGGCGAGGCCGCAGACGATGTCGGCGTGGAAGGTGACCGTCCCACCGGTGTCGTTCTCGCAGTCGACGCCGCCGGTCAGCGGGTCGTTGGTGTGGACCCAGGCGGTGCAGTCCAGCCCGGAGCGGGCGGTGCGGACGGCCCCGCCGGGCGCCGCGGCGGCCGCCGGGAACACGGGGGCGACGACCAGCAGCAGAGCGGCGGCGGCGACCGGAAGGGTCTTCAACTGTCCTCCTGGGGAAGCGGAACGGGCCTTGCCCCAGGCCTTCCCCGAAGGATCGGACGTACACTGACTCTTTCGGGTGACGCAGCCGCCCCTCAGGGCCGACGGTCGTTCAGGATCCGCTGGAAGAGCACGTGGTCGGTCCACTTCCCGTCCAGGAACAGGTAGTCGCGGGCCACCCCGATCCGCTCGAACCCGCACTTGGCCAGCACCCGCTGGGAGCCGGTGTTGGCGACCGCCGCACCCGCCTCCAGGCGGTGCAGGCCCAGCTCCTCGTCGGCGGCCCGGCAGGCCAGTTCCGCCGCCGCGGTCGCCAGGCCCCGGCCGGCCGTCGCGGCGTCGATCCAGTACCCGAGCACCGCGCTGCGGACGTGGCCCGGCACGACGGCTGAAATCGTCACCGTGCCCACGACCTCCTCCTCCCGGACGAGCACCCAGTGCACGCCGCGGCCGGCCTCCAGCGCAGCCGCCTGGTCCGCCAGCCGGGCCCGCTGCGCCTCCGGGGTGAAGAACGACTCGTCCCGGTGCGGGTCCCAGGGCCGCAGGTGCTCCCGGTTGCGCAGGTACGCGCGCAGCATCGCGTCGGCGTCCTCCGGCGCGGACGGGCGCATCAGCACGTCCGCGGCGACCACCGCCGTCAGCGCGCTCACCGCAGCCCCAGCACGTCGGGGTCGGACGCCAGCGTGCGCATCGGCTCCCGGGGGTCGGCGACCAGCTTGCGCGCGGCCAGGTCGAGGAAGCCGCCGACGGCGGTGACCTCGGCCGCGACCGTGCCGTCCCGCTTCACCACCGTCTGCTCGACCCGGAACGTCCGGCCGTCGCCCCACACGAAGCGGGAGCTCACGTCGACCTCGTCGCCGGCCCGCAGCTCCCGCCGGTAGCGCACGGTGGTCTCCAGCACGACCGGGCCGACCCCCTGCGCCATCAGGTCGGCCTGGCGGATCCCGGCGTGCTGCAGGTGCGCCCAGCGGGCGTGCTCGGCGTACTGGAGGTACACGGACTGGTTCAGGTGGCCCTGGGCATCGGTCTCGTAACCGCGCACCGTGATCGGGACGGAGAAGTCGTGGTCTGCCATGGGACGAACGCTACGCCCGGCCGACGGTGCCCCGGCCGTCAGGGGGCGAACCGCCGGCCGGGGGCGGCTCACCCGCGCTCCGCCGCGATCTGCCGGGCCATCAGGGTGGTGAGCTCGTAGGCGGTGTGCGAGGCCGCCACCGAGGTGATCTCGGCGTGGTCGTACGCGGGAGCCACCTCGACCAGATCGGCGGAGACCAGGTTGCAGCCGGCCAGGCCGCGCAGGATCTCCAGCAGCTCGCGGGAGGTGAGGCCGCCGGCCTCGGGGGTGCCGGTGCCGGGGGCGTGCGCCGGGTCGAGGACGTCGATGTCGATCGAGACGTACAGCGGCCGGGTGCCGATCCGCTCGCGCAGCTGCTGGACGACCTCGTCCACGCCGCGGCGCATCACGTCGGCGGAGGTGACGATGCCGAAGCCCAGCTTCTCGTCGTCGTCCAGGTCCTGCTTGCCGTAGAGCGCCGCGGGTGCCGACGTGGGAGAGGGCGGAGGTGTCGAGGATGCCCTCCTCGACGGCCCGGCGGAACGGCGTGCCGTGCGTGTACTCGGCGCCGAAGTAGGTGTCCCAGGTGTCCAGGTGGGCGTCGAAGTGCAGCAGCGCGACCGGGCCGTGCCGGTCGGCGACGGCGCGCAGCAGCGGCAGGGCGATGGTGTGGTCGCCGCCCAGGGTCATCAGCCGGGCGCCGGTGGCGAGCAGGTCGCGGGCGGCCGCCTCGACGGTCTCCACCGCCTCGTTGATGTTGAACGGGTTGGCCGCGATGTCGCCGGCGTCGGCGACCTGGGCGAGCGCGAACGGGGAGGCGTCCTGCGCCGGGTTGTACGGGCGCAGCAGCCGGCTTGCCTCGCGGATCGCGTTGCCGCCGAACCGGGCACCGGGCCGGTAGGAGACGCCGGTGTCGAACGGGACGCCGACCACCGCGACGTCGGCGCGGCCGACCTCGTCCAGCCGGGGCAGCCGGGCGAAGGTGGCGGGCCCGGCGTAGCGGGGGACGCGGGAGGAGTCGATCGGTCCGCGCGGTTCGAAGCTGCTGCTCATCAGGGTCCTCGGGTGGTTCTCAGTCGGTGTGGTCGGGGGCGATCCGGTGGGCCAGCCGGAGCAGGGCGGCCCAGGCGAGCGCGGCGGCCTGCTCGTCCCGGAGGTCGGAGTCGGTGTCCTCGCCGGCCAGCTGCCGGGCGGCGAGCTCGCTGACCTCCGGGGAGGGCAGGACGAGCCGGGCGCCGCCGGCCCGGGCGGTGGTCTGGATCTCGCAGGCCTTGTCGAGGTAGTACATCCGCAGGAAGGCCTCGCCGGGGGTGCGGCCCACCGTGAGCAGGCCGTGGTTGCGCAGGATCAGCGCCGGGTGGCCGGCCAGGTCGGCGACCAGCCGCCGCTGCTCGTCGAGGTTGAGCGCGACACCCTCGTAGTCGTGGTAGCCGACCCGGTCGTGGAACTCCAGCGCGATCTGGTTGACCGGCAGCAGGCCGTCGGCCTGGGCGGCGACCGCGCAGCCCGCCCGGGTGTGGGTGTGCAGGACGCAGTGGGCGTCCGGACGGGCCGCGTGGATCGCGCTGTGGATGACGAACCCGGCCGGGTTCACCGGGTACGGGCTCTCCTCGACGGGGTTGCCCGCCAGGTCGATCTTCACCAGGTTCGAGGCGGTGATCTCCTCGAACAGCAGCCCGTACGGGTTGATCAGGAAGTGCTGCTCCGGGCCGGGCACCCTGACCGAGATGTGGGTGAAGATCAGGTCGGTCATCCGGAAGTGCGCGACCAGCCGGTAGACGGCGGCCAGCTCGCGGCGGAGCCGGAGCTCCTCGGCGCTGCGGCCGGCGGTGCCGTCGGCGGGGACGGCAGCGGTGGTCAGGGTGCCCGTCATGGTCAGACCCCCGCGGTGACGGGCTCGGGCTCGACCGGGGTGCGACCGTCGAGGCGGTCGCGCCAGGTGGCGAGGATGCCCTCGTCGGTGGGCCGGGTGGCCAGGCTGACCGCGAGGTAGGCGACCAGGCTGACGCCCAGGCCGTAGTAGATGGGCTCGTTGGCCAGCGTGCCCTTGGTGATCATCAGGCCGATCACCGTGGCACCGCCGGCGATCATCGCGGCCAGCGCGCCCTGCACGTTGCCGCGCCGCCACAGCAGCCCGCCCAGGATCGGCACCAGCAGGCCGCCGACCAGCAGGTTGTAGGCGACCGTCAGCGCCGACAGCACGTCGTCCAGCAGGCAGGCCAGGCCGATCGACACCGCGCCCAGGACGATGATCGCCAGCCGGTTCGAGCCGACCTCGTCGTGGCCGCCGTCGGCCACCGCGCCGCCCCGGCCCAGCCGGCCCCGGACCCGCGCCCAGATGTCGTTGTTCGCCACCGTCGCCGACGCGATCAGCGCACCACTGGCCGTCGACATCATCGCCGACAGCGCCGCGGCCAGCACCAGGCCGCGCACACCCGTCGGCAGCGCGCTCTTCACGATCGTCGCGAACGCGCTGTCCGCGCCGGGCAGCTGCGGGTACAGCGCCTTGGTGGCCATCCCGATCACGGCGCCGGCGAGCGCGTAGACCAGGCAGTAGACGCCGGCCACGGTGCCGCCCCAGGACGCGACCTTGTCGGTACGGGCGGTGAACACGCGCTGCCAGATGTCCTGGCCGATCAGCATGCCGAAGGTGTAGATCAGCACGAAGGTGAGGATCGACTCGCCGCCGATCGAGCCGAACGAGAAGTAGCCGTCCGGCAGCTTGTCGGCCATCGCGCCGAACCCGCCGGCCTTGACGACGGCGATCGGCAGCAGGAGCACCAGCACGCCGATCGACTTCACCACGAACTGCACCATGTCCGTGAGGGTGATCGACCACATGCCGCCGAGGGCCGAGTAGCCGACCACGATGGCGCCGCCGATCACCACGGCCGCCCAGCGCGGCACGTCGAACAGCACGTCGAACACGGTGGCGTAGGCGATGGTGGAGGTCACCGCGAGCATCAGGGTGTAGACCCACATCACCACGCCGGAGATCACGCTGGCGGCGTCGCCGTAGCGCAGCGAGAGCATCTCGGCCACGGTGTAGACCCGCAGCCGGGCGATCCGGGCGGAGAAGAACACGCTCAGCGCGAGCAGGCCCAGGCCGATCGCGAACACCATCCAGGCCCCGGACAGGCCGTAGGTGTAGCCGAGCCGGACGCCGCCGATGGTCGAGGCGCCGCCGAGAACGACGGCCGCCATCGTGCCGGTGTACATCAGGGGGCCGAGACGGCGGCCGGCGACCAGGAAGTCGCTCTTGGACCGGGCACGTCTCTTGCCCCACCAGCCGACGCCGATGATGCCCAGCAGGTAGCAGGACATCACCACGTAGTCGATGGCCATGGAGTCCTCCGATCCGGCCGGTCCGCGCGGGGGTGCGGACGTGCCGGGGTGCTCGTGGGGGACGGCGGCCCGGGGCCGGGCACGGGGGTGCCCGGCCGCGGGTCGCACGTGAGGGGGACGGTGGGGCCGTCGGTGGTCGTACCGACCGTACGTCGACCCGTGAGGAGAACGTAAACGGCCCGTGGCCCGGGCTGAAGTGTCGGAACCGTCCATTCTCTATGCTGGGAATGGCGGAAGCATCCATCGGAGCGCCCGTCCGTCCACCGCCCGTCCACCCCGCGAGGGAGTCCGGCTTGTCCGCCCAGCCCGTCCGGCCCGCCCCGTACGACCCCCGCCGGGCACCCCGACGCTGCCGCTCGCCGTCCTGCTGGGGGCGCCCGGGCTCGGCCTGGAGCTGATCGCCGGGCCGCGCGACGAGCGGCTGATCGGCACCATCGGCACCACCGAGCTGCCGGAGCCCGCCCCCTACCTGTTCGGCGGGGAGCTGCTGCTGACCGCGGGCGTCCGCTTCCCGCCCACCCCGGAGGCGGTCGACGCGTACGTGCGCAGCGTCGTGGCGGCGGGCATCGCCGCGCTCGGCTTCGGTGTGGCCCCCGTGCACGACGAGGTGCCCGGCGTACTGGTCGAGGCGTGCGAGCGGCACCGGCTGCCGCTCGTCCGGGTCCCGCCGGCCACGCCGTTCGTGGCGGTCAACCGGGCCGCCTACCGGTTCATGGCCGAGGCCCGCAGCCGCGACCTGCGGGAGGTCTCCGAGGCGCAGTCCGCGCTCGCCTCGGCGGCGGCCCGGCCGGACGCGCTGCCCGCCGTCCTGCACCAGCTCGCCACCCGGGTCGGCGCCTGGGCCGTCCTGCTGGACGCCGGCGGGCAGGAGCTGTTCGCCGCGGGCGCGCGGCCCGCGCCACCCGTCCCGCGGCAGCTGCGCGAGCTGGCCACCCGCACGGCCGCCCGGCTCACGGACCGCCCGCCCGGGGAGCGGCCCGCACCGCCCACCGCCGCCGTCGAGCACGCCGCCGGCCGGCATCTCACCGTGCACACCCTGCCCGGGGCCCTGGTGCTCGGCACCGCCGCCGAGGCGCCGCCGACCGCCGTGCACCGGTCGGTCACCGGGGTCGCCACCGTGCTGCTGTCACTGCTCACCAGCCCCCGGCACGCCCTCGGCGCGGACGCGCGCGGCGCCGGTGCGCTCGTCCGGCTGCTGCTCGGCGGCGAGCCCGCCGCGGTGGCGCCGCTGCTGCACCCGACCGGGAGGTGGACGGTCGTGCAGGGCCGTTGCAGCCGGCCCGGCCACGGCGAGGACCCCGTCCGGCTGGCCGCCCTGGGCACGGCCCTCGGCACGCCGTACCTGGACGTGTCCGGCACCGACCTGCTCGCCCTGGTGCCGGGCGACGCGCCCGCCGACCCGGGCGGGGCCGTCCGGCTCGGCTGGACACTCGGCATCAGCGCCCCCGTCGGCGCGGACGGGCTCCCGTACGCGGCCACCCAGGCCGGGCGGGCCCTGCGCCGGGCCCTCGCCGCCGGGCTGCCCGCGGCGCACCAGCGCGAGGAGGCGCTCAGCGTGCACACGCTCGTCCCCGGCGAGGACGCGCGGGCGCACGCCGAGGCGGTGTTCGCCCCACTGGCCGGGGCCGCGGCCCCGGGCGCGGCGGTGCTGCTGGAGACCCTGCGCGGCTGGCTCGCCCAGCACGGCAGCTGGGACCGCACGGCGGCGGCCCTGGCCCTCCACCGGAACACCGTCCGGCAGCGCATCGCCCGGATCGCCGACCTGCTCGGCACCGACCTGGCGGACCCGGACGTCCGGATGGAGCTCTGGTTCGCCCTGCGGCACCTCCCGGGCGAGCAGCCGCCGGAGCACTGAGGCAGCTCGAAGCCGCGCTTCTGACGAACAGTCAATCTTTGTGCGAAAAAGGGAAACCGGCGGCTCGCCCCCTTCGTTCGACCGGGTGCTGACGATGTACCGACACACGACGGGAGCACAGCACCGTGCGAGTCCTCTTCACCGCGCCGGGCGCGGCCGGGCACCTCTTCCCCTGATCCCCACGGCGCAGGCACTGCGCTCCGCCGGGCACGACGTCCTGCTCGCCGGGCGGCAGCCGGTCGAGATCCTGCGGGCCACCGGGCTGCCGGTGGTCGAGGTCGGCGACGGCAGCACCCTGCGCGACGCGTTCCGGCACGCGGCGGATGCGGCGGCGACCGAGCCCGGCTACGTCTCCGGCTCCCGTACGGAGGAGGAGACGATGCGGCTGGCGTCGCTCGGCTTCGCCAACCACGGCCGCCGGGCGCTGGACAACCTGCGCGCCCTCGCCGGGGGCCGGCGCCCCGACCTCCTGGTGCACGCCGCCTTCGACGCCGCCGCCCCCTGGTCGCGGCCGAGCTCGGCATCCCCGCCGTGGTGCACAACTTCGGGGTGATGTCCGGGCTCTCGATGGCCGACCGGCTGGCCGGCGCCCTCACCGAGGACTACCGGGCGGGCGGGCTGGCCGGCCCCGGGCCGCGGAGCGTGGTGGACGTCGTCCCGGCCTCGCTCGGCGGCGACGGCACCGGCTGGCGGGTCCGCTACGTCCCGTACAACGGCGGCGGGACGGTGCCGGCCGAACTCGCCCTGCCCGGCCCGCGGCGCCGGGTCGCCGTCACCCTCGGCACCGTGCTCACCGACTGGGACGGCGTGCGCGCCATCACCCGGGTCATCGAGCAGGCCGCACGGGTCGACGCCGACTTCCTGCTCGCGGTCGGCGACGCCGACCTCGCACCGCTGGGCACCCTACCCGCGAACGTGCGCCCGCTCCCCTGGGTGCCGCTCGCCCAGCTGCTCGAGTCCGCGGACGCGGTGGTGCACCACGGCGGGTCGGGCACCATGCTGACCGCGGCCGCGGTCGGCATCCCGCAGCTGATCCTCCCGCAGGGCGCCGACCACTTCACCAACGCGGACGCCTCGACGGCCCTCGGCTTCGCCCTCCGCGCCGAGGACACCGCCGTGGACACCGAACTGCTCGACGCCCTCCTCGACGACGACCGGCTGCGCAAGAGCGCCGCCGCCGTCCGCGCCGAGATCACCGCCCTGCCGTCCCCGGCCGAACTCGTGCCCCGCCTGGAGGAGTTCGCCGCCGGCCACTGACGCCCGGGGGTCAGTCGGCCGGGGAGAGCTCCGCCATCGGCGACCAGCCCTGGCCGGGGGCCTCGACGTAGATGATCTGCGGGGTGCGGGAGATGGCCTGCGGCAGGGCGGCCATGGCGGCCTTGAAGTGGTCGGAGTTCACGTGGGCCTCGCCCGCCGCGGCCGACTCGAACGCCTCCAGCAGGACGAACGCGTCCGGGTCGTCCACGCTGCGCGACCACTCGAAGAACAGGTTGCCGGGCTCGCTCCTGGTCGCCCGGGTGAAGTCCTCGACCAGCGGGAGCCAGCGGTCGCGGTACTCCGGCCGGACGGCGAACTTGACGGTGATGTAGATCATGACGGTCCCTTCGATGGGGCGGCGTCCGTCCGCCGCCCGGCGTGCCGAGCGTCGCACACCCGGCGCCCCGGGCACGGCCGGACCGCCGGGCCGGACGGCAGCACGCCGTCCGGCCCGATCCGGTCGGGACCGGGTCAGACCCGCCGGGCAGTGATCAGGGCGCCGTCCAGCGGCAGGTCCGCCCGGCCGGTCGGCTCGAAGCCGGCCTCGGCCAGCAGCCGCCCGTAGTGGGCGGCCGTCCGCTCGCGGCCGCCGACGTTGCAGAGCATGTGGACGTCCCACGGGACGGCCAGGGACGGGCTGTCGTCCTCCGGCAGCAGGCGCTCCACCACCAGCAGCTCGGCGTCGGCCGGCATCGCCTCGGCCAGCCGCCGCAGGATGGCCAGGCACTGCCGGTCGTCCCAGTCGTGCAGGACGCGCGACAGCAGGTAGATGTCGCCGCCCTCGGGGACGGCCTCGGTGAAGTCGCCCTCCACCAGTCGGCAGCGGTCGGCGCAGCCGGCCTTCGTCATGGTCGTCCGGGCGGCCTCGACGGCGTGCGGGCGCTCCAGCAGGACGCCCTCCAGGTGGGGGTGGGCACGCAGCACCCGGCTGAGCAGTTCGCCGTTGCCGCCCGCCACGTCGACCACCACCTTCGCCCGGCCGAAGTCGACGAGGTCGGCCACCGGGCCGAACATGGGAGCGCTCGCGGCCATCGCCCGGTCGAAGAGGTCGGCCAGCTCGGGGCGGGCCGCGAAGTACGGGAAGTGGTGGGCCCCGAACACCTCCTCGAAGGCCTCGCGGCCGGTGCGGACGGCGTGGCCGAGCGCACCGAACGACCGGTAGAAGGGGCCGCCGTAGAGCTGGGCGAGGGCGTGCAGCGACTGCTCGGTGCCCGTCCGCAGCAGCCGGCCCGTCGGGGTGAGCCGGTAGCGCTCCGGGCCGTCGGCTCCCTCGGCGGCCCCGTCCGCGGTGACCACGCCGAGGCCGGCGAGGTAGCGGAGCAGCCGCCGGAGGCTGTCGTGGTGGGTGCCGGTGAGCACGGCGAGCCGGTCGGTGGCGGGCGGCCGCTCGGTGTCGAGGTGATCGGCGAGCCGGAGCTCGGCGGCGACCGCCAGCGCCTGGGTGGCCCAGGCGCCGGTCATCAGGGTGAGGAGCTGCTCGGCGGGCCCGCTCGGGGTGCGCCCGTGCGCGGCGAGCACGCCGGCGTGGTGACCCGCGGCGTTCAGCTCCAGGCGGCTGTAGGGCCCGGTGGCGGCGTCGGCCCGGAAGTAGAGGACGGTGGCGTTCTCGTGCGCGTTGTGGCCGCCGCCGTCGGCGGTGGTCCGCCCGGCGGTGAGCAGGGTCTCGCGCAGCCCGGCGAGGACGACCGCGTCCGGGTCGGTGACCTCGAAGGCGAGGTGGGCCTCGTGGTTGTCGCGGCGCTCGCCCTCGACGACGGCGTCCAGGCCGGAGCCGGGCGGCACGGCGAGCGCGAAGATCTCGATCTCGCAGGCGGAGCCGTCTGCGGCGGTCACCGGGGCGCGCAGGATGCCGACCTCCAGCGAGGCCGCGGGCCGGCCGTAGCGGTGGGCGAGCCGGCCCCGGACGACCACGCTGGGGGCGACCGGGCCGACCGCCAGCCCGCGGGCCCGGAGCTCCTCGCGGAGACCGGCGAGAGACGGCGGGAAGACCAGGACGGCAGCGTGGGTGAAGGCGGCGTGGGCGGCGAGCGCGGCCCGTTCGGGGCCGGCGAGGCCGGGCAGGAGCGCGGCGAGGACGGTGCCGGTGTCGTTGCCGCGGATGAAGGCGGCGGCGCGGTCGATCCGTTCGAGGTCGGCGGGATCGGTGCGCAGCAGTGCGGCGGCCAGCGGTGCGGCCATCGGTGGTACCCCCGTGTGATGGTGACGTGTGGCGGTCGGTCGGGCGGGTGGACGGTCGGACGGGTGCGTGGGCGGACGGGACGGGACGGACGGGGTGGTGACGATCCGTCAGATGCCGACGTAGTTCTCGGCGAAGTGGTCCTGGTGGCGGCGCGAGGTCTGCAGGCTCTCCAGCCGGGCCTGCTGCAGCGCGCGCAGGAAGACCGCCTCCTCGCCGTCCCCGGCGGGGCCGTGCAGCAGGTTGATCATCCAGTGCGAGAACTCCTGGGCGCGCCAGATGCGGGGCAGGCAGTCGGCGGAGTACCGGGCGAGCGGCCGCTCGTCGCCGCCGTCGAGCAGGGCGGTCAGGGCGGCGGCGAGCAGCTCGGCCTCCATGACGGCGAGGTTGGCGCCCTTGGCCGCGGACGGGCTGATCAGGCTGGCGGCGTCGCCGACCAGGAAGAGCCGGCCGTACTGGATCGGGTCGAGCACGTCGGAGCCCATGTCGACCACCCGGCGCTCCAGGATCGCCCCGCGGTGCAGCGGGCCGTGCCGGTCGGCGCGCAGCCGGGCGCCGAGGGCCGTCCAGATCCGGTCGTCCGTCCAGGCCGCGGGGTCGTCGCCGCGCGGGCACTGGAGGTAGTAGCGGGTGACGTCGGGCGTGCGGGCCATGTGCCCGGCGAAGCCGTCCGGGTGGACGCCGTACGCGACGGCGGCCATGCTCTGCGGCGCGGCGGCGAGCAGCGCCAGCCAGGAGACGCCGTGGTCGCGCCGGTAGCGGCGGACGGCACCGGCCGGGACGGCGGTGCGGGCGATGCCGTGCCGGCCGTCGCAGCCGGCCACGAAGCGGCCGGACAGCCGCCGGAGCGCGCCGTCCGGGCCGCGGGTGGTGACGGCGGGACGGTCGGTGCCGAGGCCGTCCACGGCGACGGCGGCGGTCTCGAAGCGCAGGTCGCCGCCGCGGTCGAGGAACGCGGCCACCAGGTCGCGGACGAGGTCCTGCTGCGGGTACACGGTGTGCACCTCGCCGCGGCCCAGGCCGCCGTACGCCAGCTCGAACTCGCCGGACGCGGTGCGGAAGGCGCAGGTGTCGTGCCGCCGGCCGTGCTTGAGCAGCCCGTCGGCGAGGCCGGCCCCGGTGAGCACCCGGACGGTGTTGGCGGCCAGGAATCCGGCCCGGGCCCGCTGCTCGACGTGGACGCGGCTGCTGCGCTCGACGACGGTGCATGCGATGCCCGCGGCGGCCAGCAGGTTGGCCAGGACCAGCCCGGCCGGGCCGGCCCCGATGATCGTGACGGTCGTGCTCTCCTCGGTGACGCGGTCCACCGAACCTCCCCTCGTGCGCGCGGAATCGCGGCGCGCACCACTCCCCGGCTCTGACTGTGCTCGATCGACTTCCTATCAGGACCGCGCCGCAGGCGGGTAACCGGCGCACTCCAGGCGGGTGAACGACGGGGCCGGACGGAGAGTTTCACGGAGCGTCGGACACCTGATCGGGTCCGGCTTCCTCGGACGGCCGGCTCCGGTCCTGTCCGATCTTGAGCGTTCAGGTCCGCGGCCGGTGATCGTCGATCAATCCCCGCGGCGGCCATTTTCACCTGATGGGGTGGCAGGCGCTGCTCCGGCCGGTCGATCGGCGGCTCGGCGATCTAGTGTTCAGTGCTGGGCGGGCCGGTCTGCGCCGAGTCGCCATCTTCTTTTTGTCGTAACGGATATGACGCTCCGCCAGCTCACGGTGGGGGCGCCGAGAACCACCCTGACGAAGGAGTACCCTGCCGATGTCCGTGGACGCGAGCCCGGAGGCACCGCAGGTGCAGCAGCAGTCCAGCCTTGCCACGGCTGCAGCCCGCAACCTCGCCACGACCACCAAGTCCGCCCCGCAGATGCAGGAGATCACCTCGCGGTGGCTGCTGCGGATCCTGCCCTGGGTGCAGACGTCGGGTGGCACCTACCGGGTGAACCGCCGGCTCACCTACACCGTCGGTGACGGCCGGATCGAGTTCATCAAGACCGGTTCCGAGATCCGGGTGATCCCGCGCGAGCTGGGCGAGCTCGCCCTGCTGCGCGGCTTCGAGGACGTCGACGTGCTGACCGCACTGGCCGACCGCTGCGTCCAGCGCGACTTCGGCCCCGGCGAGGTGCTGGTCGAGGCGGGCACCCGGTCCGAGCACATCCATCTGATCGCCCACGGCAAGATCAACCAGATCGGCACCGGCCGGTACGGCGACTCCTCGGTGGTGGAGGTCCTCGGCGACGGCGACCGCTTCGGCGAGAACGCCCTGCTCGACGCCGACGCGCTCTGGGAGTACACCGCGAAGTCGGCCACCGCCGGCACCGTCCTCTCCCTCTCCCGCCGGGAGTTCGAGGCCGTACTGGACGGCTCCCCCGCGCTGCGGGCGCACCTGGCCGAGTTCAGCGCGCTGCCACAGCAGCGGCAGAACGAGCGCGGCGAGGCGGAGATCGCGATGTCCGCCGGCCACACCGGCGAGGTCCTGCTGCCCGGTGCCTTCGTCGACTACGACCTGCGGCCCCGCGAGTACGAACTGAGCGTCGCGCAGACCGTGCTCAAGGTGCACACCCGGGTCGCCGACCTCTACAACCAGCCGATGAACCAGATCGAGCAGCAGTTGCGGCTGACGATCGAGGCGCTGCGCGAGCGCCAGGAGCACGAGCTGATCAACAACCCGGAGTTCGGCCTGCTCAACAACGCCGACTTCGACCAGCGGATCCAGACCCACTCCGGCCCGCCGACCCCGGACGACCTGGACGAGCTGCTCAGCCGCCGACGCGACTCCGAGTACTTCCTCGCCCACCCGCGGACGATCGCGGCCATCGGGCGGGAGCTCAACTCCCGCGGGCTGTACCCGGACCACGTCGACCTGCAGGGCCAGAAGGTGCCGGCCTGGCGCGGTGTGCCGATCCTGCCGTGCAACAAGATCCCGGTCACCAAGGAGCGCACCAGTTCAATCCTGGTCGTGCGCACCGGCGAGGACAACCAGGGCGTCATCGGCCTGCACCAGACCGGCATCCCGGACGAGTACCAGCCCAGCCTGTCGGTCCGCTTCATGGGCATCGACGAGAAGGCCCTGATCTCCTACCTGGTCACCGCCTACTACTCGGCGGCCATCCTGGTGCCGGACGCGGTCGGTGTGCTGGAGAACGTCGAGATCGCGAACGGCCGCAGCTGACGGAGCGGCACCCGTAACCATCGGCATGATCTTCCGGTTGACGTGGCGTCGGGCGGTGCCCCAGGCACCGCCCGACGGTTCGTCCAGCTCCCGCAGGCCCGAGGAAAGGCCCCCGCACCCCATGTCCGGACCGTCCCCGCGACCCGGCCGCCGCATCCGGCTGGCCGGGGCGGTGCTCGGTGCCTCCGCCGCCTGCACCGCGCTGACCGGCGCGGCGGCGGCCTCCGCCGGCGCGCTCGGGCCCGCGCACGGCGGGCCCGACCTGGGGGTCGAGAACTGTCTCTCGATCGGGATCGAGGTCTCCGGGGGCACGTCGACGTCTCGGTGGACACCTCCACCGAGGTGTGGTTCGGCGGTGCGGAAGGGCTGTCGCACGGCCCGCACCCGGAGCGCTCCGGGCACCCCGGGCATCCGGGTCACCCAGGGCGTCCCGGACACCCCGGGCGTCCGCCGCGGCCGCCGCACCCCTGCCCGCCGCCGAAGCCGTCGCCGTGCCCTCCCACGCCCACGCCGACGCCCTCCCCCACGCCGACGCCCTCCCCCACGCCCACACCCACCCCGGTGCGGACCCCGACGCCGCCCCCGGCGCCGCCCAGGCCGACCCCGCGCGCACCCGCGCCACCGGCACCCACGCCCGTCCCCGGACCGCCCCCCACGCGAACAACGGCGCCGCCCGCCGTCGTGGTGCCACCGCCCGCACCCCCGCACCCACGCCGCACAAGCTCTGGGTCCCGCCGAACCGGCCGGCCCCGCCGCCCACGCGGCACCGGCAGAACACCCCGGTGACCACGATGATGCTGGTCACCGTGCCGGCCGTCCTGTCCGCGGCGGCCTTCAAGGTGCGCAGCCGGGCCGCCCGCGGCGGCGGCCGCTCCTGAGCGGAGGGCCGGTCGACCAGCCGCCGTCAGACGAAACGATCCAGCAGTGAACAGGAGTTGTCATGTCGGAGTGGCTCGCCCTGGCGATCGCCATGTCGGCCGCCTGCGCGGTCATGGTCGCCGTGGTGGTGCTGCGCCAGCGCAGGGTCACCGAGGACGACGATCCGTCCGAGACACCGGACGTCATCGAATACATGACGATGATGATCGGCGTGGTGTACGCGATCGTGCTGGGCCTGGCCATCGCCGGCGTCTGGGAGGCCCGCAGCTCCGCCCAGGACGACCTGCTGTCCGAGGCACAGGCCCTGCACGAGGTGAGCGCCCGCGCCGAGGTCTATCCGGCGGACTTCCGGGCCCGCGTCCGCGGCGACGTCGACGCCTACGTGAGCTTCGTGGTCGACACCGAGTGGTCGTACATGGAGAAGAACGGCGAGATCTCGCCGCGCGGCACCGAGCTGCTGGCCAAGCTGCGGCAGGACGTCGCCTCGCGGGCACCGCAGTCCGACCTGGAGGCCCAGGTCTACCAGCCGATCATGGACCGGATCGCGGCGGCCGACGAGGCCCGGACGTCCCGCGGCCAGAACGTCGGCCCGACCATGCCGGGCGTGGTGTGGTTCGGCCTGATCGTGGGCGCGCTGGTGACGGTCGGGATGGTCTTCGCCCTGCAGATCCGGCGCTCGGGGCGCGAACTGATCCTGGTCGGCACCTTCAGCGCGCTGATCGCCTTCCTGCTGTTCCTGATCTGGGACTTCGACGACCCGTTCGGACGCGGGATCTCGGTGACCACGCAGCCGTTCCTCGACCTGTTCCCCGCGCTGCACTGAGCGCGGGCCACCGCACGGCGGAGGGGCCGGCCCGCGCGCGCGGGTCGGCCCCTCCGGTACGTTCCGCTCCGGCGGTGCCGGATCAGTACGGCTTGACCAGGACGTGGGCCGCGCCCGGGATGCCGACCTTCAGCAGCTCGTCCTCCTCCGCCGTGGTCGGCGTGCCCGTCTCCTGCTTGAGCACGGCCCGGGACAGCGCCTGCACGAACATCGCCCGCGGGCGGCGGCGCTCCTCCCAGGTCTGCAGCGCCTCGGGCACGGACCCGGCGGCGTCCAGCGACCGGGCGAGCACCAGCGCGTCCTCGACCGCCATCGCCGCACCCTGCGCCAGGTGCGGGGTGGAGGCGTGCGCCGCGTCACCGGCCAGCACGACCCGGCCGACGTGCCAGGGCTCCTCGACGGTCACCTGGGAGATCCGCGAGTGGACCACCGCGGCCGGGTCGGTGACGTGGGTGAGCGCCTCGGCGACCGGTCCGGCGAAGCCCGCCAGCCGCTCGGCGAGCTGCTCGTGGGCACGCTCCGGGTCCGGCCGGAAGTCCTCGGCCTCGGCGAAGACCGCGCCCAGGTACATCAGGTCGCCGGTGATCGGGGTGAGCAGCGCCTTGGCCGCCTGGTTGCCGGTGCTCATGACGACGCCCTCGACGCCGCTCTGCCGCGGCACGGTGACCCGCCAGTTGGCGAAGCCGGTGTACTCGGGGCGGTAGCGGTCGCCGTACAGGCGGGTGCGCAGCGGCGAGCCGATGCCGTCGAAGCCGACCACCACGTCCCACCGGCCGGCGGAGCCGTCGGAGAGCGTCACGTCGACGCCGTCGTCGTCGGCGGCGAGCTCGGTGATCGTGGTGCCGAAGCGGATGACCGCGCCGGCGGCGGTGGCCGCGGCGCCGAGCACCCGGGCCAGCGCGGGCCGCGGGATGCCGTTGTTGGCGGGGGCGCCGTCCATCCGCGGCTGCGGGATCTTGGCCAGCGTGCCGCCGGCCGGGTCGCAGATGGTGAGCACCTCCCACTCGAAGCCCTCGGCGAGGCAGGCGTCGAGGACACCGATCTCGCGCATCACGTGGAGGGCGTTGGAGGGCTGGATGATGCCGACGCCGAGGGCGTCCAGTTCACCGCGGAGCTCGGCCACCTCCACGGTGTGGCCGCTGCGGGCGAGCGCGGTGGCCAGGGTGAGGCCGCCGATGCCGCCGCCGTGGACGAGGACGCGCAGGGATGTTGCCATGTCTGTTCTCTCCGGGGTTCGGGCGCGGCCGGGCAGGGGAGGCCGGGCCGCCGGTGGGGCGGGACGTCGTGCCGGGGTCAGCCGGCGGCGGCGGGCAGGGCCATCAGGTGGTCGACGAGGGCGAGCAGCACGTCGCGGCCGAAGGAGCGCTCGCGGACGTCCCCGACCCGCATCGGGACGTGCGGGTCGAGGTCGAGGGCGGCCCTGATCTCGTCCGCGGAGCGGGTGTTGACGCCGTGGAAGCAGTTGATCGCCACCACGAACGGGATCCCGCGGCTCTCGAAGAAGTCGATCGAGGCGAAGCTGGTCTCCAGCCGTCGGGTGTCGGCGATGACCACCCCGCCGAGCGCGCCGTTGACCAGGTCGTTCCACATGAACCAGAACCGCTCCTGGCCGGGCGTGCCGAACAGGTAGACCACCAGCTCCGGGCTGACCGTGATCCGGCCGAAGTCCAGGGCGACGGTGGTGGTGTCCTTCTGGTCGACGCCCGCCAGGTCGTCCACGCCGACGCTGGCGGTGGTCAGGTACTCCTCGGTGCGCAGCGGCGCCACCTCGCTGACCGCGCCGACCAGGGTCGTCTTGCCGACCCCGAAGCCGCCGGCGATCAGAATCTTGACGGCGGCCGCCGCCTGGGTGGTCGTCATCTCGTTCACAGCCTCCTCAGTCCCTCACGTACGGCGGCGAGCAGGACCAGGTCGGGGCCGCCCGCGGCCCGTGCCACCGAGAGCGGGGCACGGGCCAGCAGGAGGCCCTGGGAGACCAGGTCGGCCAGCAGGATCTTGGTCACCGAGACCGGCAGGTCGATGTCGGCGGCGACCTCCGCCACCGCCGCGGAGCGGCGGCAGCGCGCCAGGATCGCCCGGTGCTCGGGCTGGAGCCTGCCCGGGCGGACGGGCGCACCGTAGGCGTCCCGAGGGTCCTGGGCGGTGGTGAGCAGGGTGATGAGGGTGAAGTCGTCGCGCTCCGGCGCGGTCCGCCCGCGGGTGATCGTGTACGGGCGGACCATGCCGTCGGCGGCGTCGCCGTCGTCCTCGTCCCAGTCCGGATTCACCCGCGCTGCCCGCCGCGGGCGCCGAAGGCGTCGAAGTCGCCGCGGACGGGCGTGCTGAGCTTCTGGCCGACCTGCTGCACCAGGTTGTGCATGGCGAGCGACATGACCTCGGCGTCCACCTCCTGGGAGGCGACGACCGCCAGGTGGGTGCCCTGGCCGGCGGAGATGACGAACAGCCAGAGCTCGGCCAGTTCGACGATCACCTGGTGGACGGGGCCGCCCTCGAAGAGCTGGCCGACCCCGCGGGCGAGGCTCTGCTGCCCGGTGGCGATGGCCGCGAGCCGCTCGGCGTCGGAGCGGGCGATGGTGCGGGAGTGGCTCACCACAAGGCCGTCGTCGGACAGCAGGACGGCGTTCCTCGTCCCGGCCACCGAGTCCACCAGGCCGTCGAGCAGCCAGTCCAGGTCCTGGTGGGTGGCGGTTGTGCGCGTCATGACCGGTCTTCTCTCGTAGGGATGGGAGGGGTGTTCCAGGTGTCGTCGGCGGGAGAACCGCCCGGTCCGGCCGGCAGGTCGCCCGTGCGGGCGGCCCGGGAGCGCCGCTGGAAGGCACCGATCGCCGCTCCGGCCCGTCGGGGGCCGGCCGGAACAGCGGGTTCTCGTCCCAGCGGGGCGGCCTGGGCGTCGCGGAGCGGTCGGCCGGGGTGACCCGCAGCTCGTCCACCAGGCTGGCCTGGCGTACCCGCCGGGGCAGCGGCGGCTCATTGCCCGGCCCGGCCTGGGCGGGCTCGGCGGGCGCCGGGAGCACCACGGCCGCGGGCAGCGGCTCGACGGTGGGGACCGGGGGCGCCGCGGGCAGCGGCTCGATGGTGGGCACCGGGGGCGCCGCGGGCCAGTCGGCCGCCGTGACCGGCACCGGCCGGTAGGGCTCCGGGAGGGTGTACGGGCTGTGCCCGTGGGCCGGTCCCGCGCCGCGGCCGCTGTCGCCGTACGGGGAGCCGTAGGGGTCGGCGGGCAGCGGCTCGGGCTCGCCGCCGGTGTGCCGGGCGGCCGGGGCGAACGGGTCGGCCGGCAGGCCGGGGCCCTCGACCGACGGGTACGGGTCCCCGTCCGGGTAGGCGGTGCCGTCCGGGTACGGGCCGGGCTCGGCGGCGGTGAGGGCGGGGGTCGGCAGGCTGGTCACCCCGGCGAGGGCGCGGCCGCGGGAGCGGGTGGGCAGGGTGGCCGCCTCGACCAGCGGGGGGACGGCGACCGGCCGGCCCAGCGGGTCGGGGACGATCAACTCGTCCGGGACGAGCACCACGACCCTCGTCCCGCCGAACGCGGACTGGCGGAACTCGATCCGCAGCCCGTTCTGGTCGGCGAGCCGGGCGATGACGTAGAAGCCGAGCCGGATGTCGTCGCCGCGGGCCAGCACGTCGGTGCGCGGCGGACGGCTCATCAGGTCGTTGGCCTCGGCGAGCTGCTCGTCGTCCATGCCCAGGCCGCGGTCCTCGACCTCGATCGCGACGCCGCGGCTGACCCGTCCGGCGCGGACCTCGACGGGGCTCGGCGGACGGGAGAACGCCAGGGCGTTCTCGATGAGTTCGGCGATCACGTGGGCGACCGGGCCGACGGCCCGCTCGGACAGCCAGGGGCTGCCGTCCAGGTCGATGACGACCCGGCGGTAGTCCTGCACCTCGCCCTGGGCGGCGCGGATCACGTCGAGCAGCGGGACGGGCTTGCGCCAGCGGCGGTGCGGGGTGCCGCCGGCCAGGATGACCAGGTTCTCCTCGTAGCGGCGCAGGCGCGCGGTGAGGTGGTCGAGGTCGAACAGGCCGTCCAGGATCTCCGGGTCCTCGTGGCGGCGCTCCAGCTCGTCGAGCTTCTTGAGCTGCTGGCCGATGAGGAGCTGGGTGCGGCGGGCGATCCGCTGGAGCAGCCGCTCGAAGCCGCGGTGCTGCTCGGCCTGGGCCACGGCGGCCTGCAGGGCGCTCGTCCGGGCAAGGTTCAACGCCTCGCCGAGCTCGGCGAGTTCGTCCTCGGTGCGGGCCCACGGGTCGCGCGGGATCGCCTTGGCCTGCTCCTCGACGTCGATCTGCTCGCCCTGGCCGAGCCGGGCGACGACATCGGGCAGCGACCGTTCCAGGTCCCTGGCCTGCTCCTGGAGCCGGACGATCCGCCGGCGCAGGGTGCGGGTGAGCCGCCAGCTGGTGATGACCACGGCGACGACCGCGAGCAGGCCGATGACGGTGGTGAGCACCAGCTTGAGCAGCAGGTCCATGATGCTGCCCTTGCCCTCGTCGACCACGGCCGCGGTGCGGTGCTCCAGCAGGTCGACGAGTTGCGGGGTCAGCTGGTCCATCGCCTGGCGCCAGGCCTGCCGGTCGCCGTCCAGCGGGATCCGGCCGGACTTGTCGGCCGCCACGGGCTTGAGCAGGGACTGCTCCAGGCGGGTCTTCGTCTGCCAGGCGGGGCCGTTCGCGATGCGCTGCCACATCGCGGCCTCGTCGGGCGCGAGGTAGGGGGCGACCTTGGTGCCGTACTGAAAGGGCTGATCGTCGACGGACTGCCGGAACTGCTGGTAGTCGTCGGCGGAGAGGCTGCCGTCGGCCCAGCCGCGGGCGAGCAGGGCATCCGACCGGGAGATCATCTCCTTGGTCCAGAACAGGTCGACCAGCGGCTGGGAGAGCGTGGTGACCCGGCCGTTGTCGACGTGGCTGAGGGCCGAGAAGAGCTGGAGGTCGACCGCGATCAGGTCGGTGTAGTACCGGTAGACGGCGGCCTGCTGCTCGCTGCCGCCGCCGTCCACCAGGGTGCGCTGGGCCGGCAGTTGGCCGATCGCCTGGCGGGCCCGCTGGACCGCCTGGCGGACCTCGGCGGGTGCGTCGGAGGCCTCGACGTCGGAGAGCGTCTGGAACTGGACGATGGCCTGGTCGGTCTTGACCCGCTGCGCCCGCAGCGCGTCGTCGGGCCCGCTGTGCCGGGCGAGGGTTTCGGCGCTGAGCCGGCGCTCCTCCTGGAGGCTGTAGTAGACGATGTTGGACGGCTGGCCGGCCTTCTGCGCCAGGAGGCCCTGGGCGGCCTGGCGTTGGAAGTCGAGCAGGAGCTGTCCGCTGGCGACGGCCCAGAGTGCGGCGAGCGCCACACCGGGGACGATGGCCAGCACGAGCAGGGTCGCGCGGAGCGAGAGCCTGCCCGAGTTGATCCGCCGAGTCGCGCGCGTGCGCAGGGGATTCTCCTTGGAGATGACGCCAGTCGTTCGGAACTGGTCGAATCTGATAAGGACTCTGACGGACGGATATTAGCCACACCGTATAACAGTAGGGAAAACGCACCCCTGCTCCTGAGGTGCCGTCACCAGGCGTCACACCGAACACTCCTGGCTGCCAAACAGCCCCTGAACAGGTGAAACGCCTTTACCGACGCATCACATGAGGTTGCATCGCACAACTTCATTACAGGACCTGCACGGTGCCCGGAGGCCGCGCCGGGCGCCGGGGGCGGGCGGTGGACGGGGCACGGCCGCCCGACCGGAGCCGTCGGCCGCGGCCGTCCGCCGAGGATGCGGACCGGTCGACGCCCCCTGCCGGGCCCCGCGTCCGGTGGCGCGAACTCGCCCCGCGCAATAGCAGGAATGCTTCGACGGTGCATCACGGATCGGTCAAGTCGTACCCCGGCGGCGATATCCGCCGAACACGACGATGGCGGGATGCCAAGGGCATCCCGCCATTCGGACAGCCGCGCTGCGGCAGCCCCCGCCATTCGGGCCGGCACGGCCGCGCAACCCCCGCAGCGCCGCCGGCCCGGCTCAGGCCCCCTCCGCCCCCTCCGCCCCCATCGCCTCGACCGCCGCCGCCAGGGCCGCCGCGATGTCGCGCTCGGCCGCGGCCTTGTCGACACCCAGGCCGGCCAGCACCCCCTCGCCGCCCTCCACTTCGAGGAGGGCGAGCAGGATGTGCTCGGTGCCGACGTAGTTGTGGCCCAGCCGCAGGGCCTCACGGAAGGTCAGCTCCAGCACCTTGCGGGCGGCGGTGTCGAACGGGACGAGGGCGGGCAGCTCCGCCGAGACCGGCGGCAGCGCCGCCTCGGCGGCCGCCCGGACGGCCTCCGGCGTGACGCCCTGGGCGGTGATCGCCGCGGCGCCGATCCCCTCGGGCTCGCCGAGCAGGCCGAGCACCAGGTGGGCCGGGGTGATCTCGGCCCGGCTGCCCGCCCGGGCCTCGTTCTGCGCGACCACCACGACGTTGCGGGCACGCGGGGTGAAGCGGCCGAAGCCCTGACTGGGGTCGAGGGCACCCGGCTCGCCACCCGGGTCCTTCGGCACGAAGCGCTTCTGCGCGGCCTGCCGGGTGACGCCCATGCTGCGGCCGATGTCGGTCCAGGACGCGCCGGAACGGCGGGCCTGGTCCACGAAGTGGCCGATCAGGTGGTCCGCGACCTCGCCGAGGTGGTCGGCGGCGAGCACCGCGTCGGTGAGCTGGTCGAGGGCGTCGGTGTGGGACTTCTTGATGGCCTCGATCAGGTCGTCGAGGCGGACGGGATGCGTGAGCGCGGCACGGTTCTCCATGTGTCAACCATAGGTTGACACATGGAAGGTGTCAACCGAAGGTTGACAGTCCGTGCCGCGCGCGGCCCGCCCCGTTCAGCCCGCGGCCCGCGCCGCGAGATCGAGGGCGATGTCCGTGATCATGTCCTCCTGGCCGCCGACCATCCCCCGCCGACCGGCCTCCACCAGCACCGACCGGGTGTCCAGCCCGTAGCGGGCGGCCGCCGTCTCGGCGTGCCGCAGGAAGCTGGAGTACACGCCCGCGTAGCCGAGCGTCAGCGTCTCGCGGTCGACCCGCACCTCGCGGTCCTGGAGCGGCCGGACGATGTCGTCCGCGGCGTCCATCAGCGGGAACAGCTCGCAGCCGTGCCGCCAGCCCATCAGGTCGGCGACCGCCACGAACGCCTCCAGCGGGCAGTTGCCGGCCCCCGCTCCCTGACCGGCCAGCGAGGCGTCCACCCGCACGGCCCCGCTCTCCACCGCCACCACCGAGTTCGCCACACCGAGGGCGAGGTTGTGGTGGGCGTGGATGCCCATCGCGGTCGACGGCTCCAGCACGTCCCGGTAGGCCCGGAAGCGCTCGCGCACACCGTCCATGGTCAGCCGGCCGCCGGAGTCGGTCACGTAAACGCAGGTCGCGCCGTACGACTCCATCAGCTTGGCCTGGCGGGCGAGTTCGGCCGGCTCGGCCATGTGGGACATCATCAGGAAGCCCGCCACGTCCATGCCCAGCTCGCGGGCGGCCGCGATGTGCTGCGCGGAGATGTCGGCCTCCGTGCAGTGGGTGGCCACCCGGACGGAGCGCACCCCCAGGGCGTGCGCCTGCCGCAGGTCGTGCACGGTGCCGATGCCGGGCAGCAGCAGGGTGGTCGGCACGGCGGTGCGGGCGGCGTCCGCGACCGCCTCGATCCACTCCCAGTCGGTGTGCGCGCCGACCCCGTACGTGATGCTGGAGCCGGCCAGCCCGTCGCCGTGGGCGATCTCGATGGCGGCGACGCCCGCGGCGTCCAGGGCCGCGGCGATGGTGCGGGCCTGCTCGACGGTGTAGCGGTGCCGGACGGCGTGCATCCCGTCCCGCAGGGTGACGTCCTGGATGTACAGCTCCGGGCCGGTGGTCTGGTCGGTCATCGCGCGGACACCTCCGGGGCGCGGTGGGCGGCCATGTGCTCCGCGGTGCGCAGCGCGGCCGAGGTCATGATGTCGAGGTTGCCCGCGTACGCCGGCAGGTAGTGGGCGGCGCCCTCCACCTCCAGGAAGACCGAGACGCGCAGCGCCCCGCCCGCCACGGCGTCCGGCGGGAGCAGGCCGCGCAGCGGGTCGTCCGCGGCGACCCGGTCGAACTGGACCTTCTGCTTGAGCCGGTAGCCGGGCACGTAGGCCTGGACCCGGCCGACCATCTCCTCGACGGCGGCGGTCACCGCCCCCTCGTCGCAGTCGCCGACCAGGCAGTGCACGGTGTCGCGCATGATCAGCGGCGGCTCGGCCGGGTTCAGCACGATGATCGCCTTGCCGCGGGCCGCGCCGCCGACCTTCGCGATGGCCGAGGAGGTCGTCTCGGTGAACTCGTCGATGTTGGCCCGGGTGCCGGGGCCGGCCGACCGGGAGGCGATCGAGGCGATGATCTCCCCGTAGTGCACCGGGGTGACCGAGGAGACCGCGGCGACCACCGGGATGGTGGCCTGGCCGCCGCAGGTGACCATGTTGACGTTGGGCGCGTCCAGGTGGTCGGTCAGGTTGACCGGCGGCACCACGTACGGGCCGAGGGCGGCCGGGGTCAGGTCGACCACGGTGCGGCCGGCGGCGCGCAGCAGCGCGTCGTGGCGGCGGTGGGCGCCGGCCGAGGTGGCGTCGAAGACCAGCGACACGTCGGCGAACTCGTCCATCCGCAGCAGGCCGTCGACGCCCTCGTGGGTGGTGGCGACCTTCAGCCGGCGGGCGCGGGCCAGGCCGTCCGAGTCCGGGTCGATGCCGGCCATCGCGGCGATCTCCAGGGTGTCGGAGAGCCGCAGGATCTTGATCATCAGGTCGGTGGCGATGTTGCCGGAGCCGATGACGGCGACCTTGGTCGTCACTGCGCGTCCCCTTCCGGAGCGAAGGCGACCCGGACGGAGCCGAGTCCGGTGATGTGCGCCTCGAAGGAGTCGCCGGGCGCGGCCGCGGCCATCGGGCCGAGGGCGCCGGTCAGCACGATGTCGCCGGCCCGCAGCGGGTCGCCCATCGAGGCCAGGGTCGAGGCGAGCCAGACGGCGGCGTTGAGCGGGCCGCCGAGGCAGTCCGCGCCGGTGCCGCGGGAGACCTCCCGGCCGTCCTGGGTGAGGGTCATCGCGACCGCGCGCAGGTCCACGGCGGTGAGGGGGACGGGGGTGCCGCCGAGCACGAAGAGCCCCGAGGAGGCGTTGTCCGCGACGGTGTCGGTGATGGTGATGTCCCAGCCGGCGATCCGGCTGTCGACGATCTCCAGGGCGGGCAGCGCGAAGTCGACCGCGCGGATGACGTCGGCGACGGTGCAGTCGGCGTGCGGCAGGTCGGCGCCGAGGACGAGGGCGACCTCGGCCTCGACCTTGGGCTGGAGCAGCCGGCCGACCGGCACCAGGCCGCCGTCGGGCACCGCCATGTCGGCCATCAGTGCGCCGAAGTCCGGCTGTCCGACGCCCAGCTGGCGCTGCACGGCGGGCGAGGTCAGGCCGATCTTGCGGCCGGCCACCCGGCGGCCCGCGGCGACCGCCCGGTCCACGGCGAACCGCTGGACGGCGTACGCGGCGGCGACGTCGCCGGGGGCGAGCAGGGAGCGCACGGGCGGGCAGGGCACGCCGGTGCGGGCGGCCTCGGCCAGGACCTCGGCGGCCTTGACGACCTCTGCCGGGAGGCCGGCGGCGGTCACCGGCCGTTCCGGGCGGCTCGGAACGGGACGCGGGGCGCGGCCATGCGGCACCTCCAGGAGGAAACGGCGGGGGCGAGGCCCGGTGGGGGCCTCTCGACGCCTCCGGTATAGACGCCCTGCCGATCCTGGGGCAATCGGCGTTCCGTGTCACGGAACGCCGCGCGGTGCGGGCGTGGCGCCCGGGCTGCCGGCGGTGGGGGTCGTCGGCGGACCGGGCGGTCACGGGCCCGGCGCTGCACGCCGCGGGTGCATGCGCCGGCGCCGGTGGGGCTGGAGAGCCCCGCCGGCGCCCGTCGGTCAGGTCTGCCGCAGTGCACGCTGAAGGCGGGCCGGACGATCGGTGCGGTAAGGACATCCGGGCGTCGGCGGACCGCGGCAGCGCGGTCCGTCCACTCCGGCACCGACATCCTGCCGGGTGGCCGTAGCGCGCGGGTAGCGGCTCCGTATCGCGTCGGACGGACCGTCAGATAGCGCACCGAACGACCCAAATCGCCTCCCGCAGCGGTGATTTCAGCTATCGGATGAGCAAAATTCCCGCCGTCCCGGGCATGTCAGGAACTCCGCGCGCGCGCGCGGAGTTTCCCGTCTCGCACGCTGATCATCAGACGGGGATCAAGGAGAACGAGTTGGCCCGCAAACCGCGGCCCGTCGACCCGGCAGCCGGGCCGATACCCGCATTCGCCCACGATCTGCGCAAGGTCCGCGAGGAGGCGGGCGAACCGACGTACCGCGCGCTCGCCACCCTGGCGGGGTTCAGTGCCACGACCCTGAGCGACGCGGCAGGCGGCGTACGCTTCCCCAGCCTGGAGGTGACCCTGGCGTACGTCGGCGCCTGCGGCGGCGACGTCGGCGCGTGGGAGCGGCGCTGGCAGGATCTCGACCGCGAACTCGCGGGCGAGCGTGCCGCATCCGCGTCCGCAGCACCGGCCGCACCGACCCCGCTCGCCGCGGCGCCCGGGGGCGGGGCGGCAGCGCCGGTGCCGGCGACCGTCCGCGGGGCGCTCGCGACCGTGGCGACCGTGGCCCCGCCCGCACCGCCGTCCCCTGCCGTGCCCGAACTCATCTCCCCCGTCGACACGGTGACCTCCGGCCGGCCGCCACGGCCGTTCGCCGCGCTGCCGACCTGGGCCCGCTGGTCGGCGGCGGCCACCGTGCTCGCCCTCGCCGCGGCGTTCGGGCTCCTCACCCTGCACCCGACCGGGGGCCGAGCTGCCCGCGGGCGGAGCCGGCCGGGGCGTTCTCCGGGACGACCTACCTCGTCAACACCCTCGTCCGGGCCGGCGCCAACCGCGGGGCGGCCGTGGTGGCGCAGGCGCCGTCCGGCTGTTCGCTGCAGTTCACCGGCTACTGCCTGGGCGACGTGATCACGGACACCACCTCGGGCACGGCCGACATCCGCTGGTTCAAGATGCGCGGCGGCGGGGTGGTCTCCTCGGGGGTCGTCCACGGCAATCCGCCGAGCGGCATGAAACCCTCGGACTGCCCGGACTCGGTGCCCGCGCCGGCGAGTATCGCCCTCGCCGTGGTGCGGCCGCCCGGCATCACGGACAGCCTCGAACTGCGTGCCTCCGGGAAGCAGTTGCCGATCGTCGGGTTCGCCGCGTACTACGCCGTGCCGGACGGGTCCGGCAAGGCCGCCAGCTGGCAGCAGCTCGGGTTCAACAGCAGGGCCGGGACGGCGTTCGCGACGTCCTGGGGGTCGGCCCGCTGCGCCAGGGGGCGGCCCCCGGCGCGACCGTCACGGTGGTGGCGGTGGCCTGCCTCGGCGGCGGCACCCCCACCCCCGTCCTCGATGCCCGGCGTGTCCCGCTCGGCACCGCCGGCGCCGCGCCGGCCGCCGTCGGCACGGCCGGTCCGGCCCTGTCCGACCTGAGGACGGCCGACCTCACCGCGGCCGACCGGGTCAAGGCCGAACAGGCCGCCTGCAAGTACCCGGAGATCGGCTGACGGCACGCCGGGAGCGGCCGCGCGGGCGACCTCCGCCCGCGCGGCCGCCGCGCGACCGCGACGATACGCCAGCCACCGACACTGGGGCGGCGACGGCCCTGCGCGGCACGGGTCCTGTCGGACCGTCAGCCGATGGTCGTCGCCTCGTCCCGTACCCGTTCGGAGAGGCGACCGTGAGACTCCATCGAATACTGCGCCGGGCATCCGGCCTGCTGGCCGCCGCGGCCATGGCCCTCGGCCTGCTGACGTTCACCGGCGCGGGGGCCGCCTCGGCCGCCACCGGCGGCGGTGCGGCGGCCCTCGCGGCCGCCAACGTGGCCAGGACCGCCGGCAGCTGCGCCGACACCCCGACCACCAACAGCCTGGGCGGCACCCAGTTCGAGCACAGCTGCACGGGCGGCGCCTCGGGCGGCCCGGAGTACTGGTGCGCCGACTTCGCCCTGTGGGTCTGGCGCAACGCCGGCTTCTACACCGGCGGGCTGGACGCCTCCGCGGCGAGCTTCCTCACCTACGGCCAGACCAACGGCACCCTGCACACCTCGGCCTCGTACGTGCCGCAGCCCGGGGACGCCGTCGTGTACGGCAGCACCCAGGACTCCGACATCCACCACGTGGGCATCGTGACCGCCGTGAACACGAACGGCTCGGTCACCACCGCCAACGGGGACTGGGGCGGCGACCCGAACGCCTCGACGATGGCCCAGTTCGCCGTCAGCTCCAAGGTCGTGTCGATCACCCTGGCTGCCGGCCAGACCGCGGTCGGCAGTGTGCCGACCGCCGTGGACCCGGCCGACGGCTACGTGATCAAGGGCTACACCACACCCGCCGCCGCGGCGCCCGCCAACCCGTACACGCCGACCCAGGTCTGCGGCAGCGGCTACACCGTGATCGACACCCACGACCTCGGCGGCGCCGTGGTCGACCTCCTCTACAACGCCTCAAGCGGCCGCAACTGCGTGGTGACGATGGTCTCGCAGCCCTCCGTCGCCGTCCCGCTGGACGCCACCCTGACCGTCCAGGGGGAGCCACGGTCGACGATCCCGGGAGCTACACCTATTACGCCGGACCGGTCTCCGCGGCCGCCGCGAGCGCCTGCGTGAAGTGGGGCGGCACCTTCCGGAACACCATGTGGACCAGCGACTGGGGCCACTGCGGCTGATCCGGGCGCGCCCCGGCAGGGCCCGTCCGGCTGTCGAACGGATGTTGTACGGAGTTGATTGACCGGCACCGGACGGGCCTGCCGGACAACCCGTTCACGGGTTTGATCAGGTTCGGCGGTCGGCGGCGCCCCGCAACGGGGAAGCGCCGCCGGCCGCCGGATCCGGTGTGTTCGGTCCACAGAGAGCGGGGCAGATGGAATTCGGGATCCTGGGGCCGCTGCAGATCCGGGACGACGCGGAACTGCGCGCCGTCCCGGCAGCCAAGCAGCGCGTCCTGCTGGCAGCACTTCTCGTCCGCAGGGGGCAGGTGGTGCCGACGGAGCTGCTCGTCGACATCATCTGGAACATCCACCCTCCACGCAGCGCCGCGACCACGTTACGGAACTACGTGATGCGGCTGCGCAAGGGCATCGGCCGGGCCGGCGAGCGGATCGAGACCCGCGCCGGCGGCTACCTGATCAACGTCGAGGCCGAGGAGTTCGACGCGCACCGCTTCATCGCGCTGCGCGACCTCGGCGCGGAGGCCCTCCGGCGGGGCGAGCCGGAGCGGGCCCGCACTCTGTTCGACGAAGCGCTCGGGCTCTGGCGCGGACCTGCCCTGGTGGACGTCGACTCGGACGCGTTGCGCCGCGCCGAGGCCGAACGGCTCACCGAGGCCCGGCTCGACGTCCAGGAGTGCCGACTGGAGACGGAGTTGATGACAGGTCAGCACGCGGTGCTCTTCGGCGAGCTGCGCTCGCTCACCGCCGCCCACCCCGAGCGGGAGCGGTTCTGGGTGCAGCTGATGACGGCGCTGTACCGCAGCGGGCGGCAGTCCGAGGCGCTGACCGTCTACCAGCAGGTCCGCGGCATCCTGGACGAGGAGTTCGGCGTCGAACCCGGCGCCGAATTACGCACCGTCCACCAGCGCATCCTCGCCGCCGACCCGGAGCTGCACCGGCCGGCCCCGGCGGCGGCCGGGGAGCGCCCCAGCACCCTTCTGATCACTGTCCCGCCCTTCCAACTGCCTCCGGACCTGCCGGACTTCACCGGCCGCGCCACCGGGACGGCCGACCTGACCCGCCGCCTCGACGCCGGCAGCCGGCACGCGCCGGTGCTCGCCGTCGTCTCGGGCGCCCCCGGCACCGGCAAGACGGCCCTGGCCGTCCACGCGGCGCACGCCGCCCGGGCGGGCCATCCCGACGGTGCCCTCTTCGCCGACCTGCGCGGATCCCACCTCGATCCCGCGCCGCCCGCCACGGTGCTGCGCGGCTTCCTGCTCGCCCTCGGCGTGGCGCCCGACGCCGTCCCGGCCGGGCTGGCGGAGCGCACCGCGCTGTACCGCTCGCTGCTGGCCGGGCGGCGCCTGCTGGTCGTCCTGGACGACGCCGCCGACACCGGGCAGATCAGGCCGCTGCTGCCCGCCGACCCCGCCAACACGGTGCTGGTCACCGCCCGCCGCCGGCTCGCCGACCTGGCCGGTGCGCACGCCGTCCACACCGCCGAACTCCCGGACGCCGACGCCCGGGACTTCCTGGCCCGGGCGGCCGGCCGGGCCAGGACGGCCGCCGACCCGCACGCGACCGCCGCCCTGATCCGGGCCTGCGAAGGGCTGCCGCTGGCCCTGCGGATCTGCGCCGCCCGGCTCTGCGCCCGGCCGTCGTGGAGCGTCCGCGACCTGGCCGACCGGCTCACCGCCGACGGCCGGCTGCTGGACGAGCTGCACGCCGGCGACCTGGACGTCCGATGCCGGCTGGCCGGCGCGCACGACGCCCTGGATCCGGCCGCTGCCCGCGCGCTGCGGCTGCTCTCGCTCGCGGACACCGCGCGGCTGCTGGTGGACACGGCGGCCTGGATCCTCGGGGAGTCGCCCGCCCGCACGGAGGAACTGCTGGAGCAGCTGGTCGACGCGCACCTGCTGACCGGCGGCCGGCCCGGCGAGTACCGCCACTCCCCCTCGTCCGTCCGGTCGCCCGCGAGCTGAGCCACTGCGTCGACGGCGAACCGGACCGCCACGGCGCCCTGGAGCGCGCGGCGCACCACCCGGGGGCGCTGGCCGCCGCGGCCTGCTGAGCCGCCCCGCCCCACCCGCTCGCCCCCGCCCCACCCGCTCGCCCCCGCCCGGCCGCGCCGGGTCAGCCGCCCGCCCGCAGCACCCGGGAGAGTCCGAGGGCGGCCGTCCGGACGGCGGGGGCGAGCTGGGCGGGGCGGAAGCGGTCCCGCGGCACGGCCACCGACAGCGCCGCGACCGCGGTGCCGCCGCCGTCGAAGACCGGCGCGGCGATGCAGCTCACGCCGAGCGCGGACTCCTGCTCCTCGTAGGCGAGGCCGGAGACCTGCGCCTGCTCGACGGCTGTGCGCAGCCGGGCCGGGTCGGTCAGCGAGTACTCGGTGAGGCCGGTCAGCGGACCGGCCAGGATCTCCTCGGTGAGGGCCGGGCCGGAGAAGGCCAGCAGCGCCTTGCCGACGCCGGTGCAGGTGAGCGGGAGGCTGCCGCCGACCCGGGAGGGCAGCGGCAGGGCGTCGTGGCCGTGGATGCGCTCCAGGTAGACCACCCGGTGGCCGTCCCGGACGCCGAGGTGGACGGTCTCGTGGGTGGCCTCGTAGAGGTCCTGGAGGAAGGGCAGCGCGGTCTCCCGCAGGCCGTGCCGCCGCGGCACCAGGGTGCCGAGTTCGAAGAGCTTGCCGCCGAGGCGGTAGCGGTCGCCGGAGCGCTCCAGCAGGCCGAGCCGGACGAGGTCGGCGGCGAGCCGGTGGGCGGTGGTCTTGGTCAGGCCGGCCCGCTCGGCGAGTTCCGTGAGCCGGTACGGCCCGCCGGTGGGCCGGAAGCAGTCGAGGATCCCGACCGCCTTGTCCAGCATGTTGCCCTGCTCCGCGTTCCGCACCACGCAACGATGATGCGCCGCCGCGGCGGCCGCGGTCCAGCTCGGGCCGGCGGGGCTGCCGCGGTCCGGATCAGGCCGGCGCGGCGGCCGCGGTCCGGATCAGGCCGGCGGGGCGGTCACCGGGCGCCAGCCGGGATTGGTGGAGAGGATCATGGTGCTGGACGGCGGCCCGTACTCGGCCAGCCGCTCGATCAGCGCCTCGAAGGCCTGCATCGTCGGGGCCTCCACCCGCAGGATGCTGCACACGTCGCCGGTGACCCGGTGGATCTCCCGGACGCCCGGCCAGGTCGCCACCTCCGGATCGCGCATCACGCACCGCGGCCCGTAGCAGGAGACCCGGACGAAGGCGGCGACCGTCCAGCCGGCCCGGACGGCGTCGATCTGCGCGTGGTAGCCGGCCACCACCCCGGAGTCCTCCAGTCGGCGGACGCGTTCGGCGACCGCCGGCGGCGACAGGTGCACCCGCCGGGACAGCTCGCTGAAGGACAGCCGGGCGTCCTCCTGGAGTTCCCGCAGGATGGCCCAGTCCATGTCGTCCATGGGGGCACCTTTCGATCGCAAAGTGATCACGCCGATTGCGTTGCGTATGGATGGCCGGACGGCCCTACCGCCGTTGATCCAGTATTCCACCGGCCCGCCCTGCGGCGCCATCATGGCCGGGCCTGCAACAAGGAGGGTGATCCCCATGGAAGAGACCGCCGTGAAACCCGCGGTACGGCCGGCCACGGCCCGGGAGCGTGCCGACCGCGCAGCCGCCACCGGAGGTGTGCCCACCCTGGAGTTCCACGGCCTGGTCCCGTACGACGCCTACGTCCGCGCCTCCGACCTGCACCGGCTCCAGCAGCCGCTGAGCGAGGACGCCGGCGAGATGTCGTTCCTGGTGGTCAGCCAGGTGATGGAGCTGTACTTCGGGCTGGCCCGGCACGACCTGACCGACGCCCAGCAGCGGCTGCGCGGCGACGACGTGTGGGGCGCGCTGCTGCCGCTGCGCCGCGCGGCGCTCCACCTGGAGGGCTCACCGCCAGCTGGCAGACGCTGCGCTGGATGACCCCCGCGGACTTCAACCGGTTCCGCAACCTGCTCGGCGAGGGCTCCGGCTTCCAGTCGGCGATGTACCGGCGGCTGGAGTTCCTGCTGGGCCTGCGGACGGCCTCGCTGATCCGGCCCTTCCGCTCCCAGCCCGAGGTGCACGCCGAGCTGACCGCGGCGCTGGCCGCGCCCAGCCTGTGGGACGACGTCGTCGCGCTGCTCGCCCGCAGCGGCCACGAGCTGCCGCGCGACCTGCTGGACCGGGACTTCAGCACCGAGCACGAGGCGCACCCCGCGGTCGAGGCCGCCTGGGTCGACATCTACCGCGACCACGGCCCCGGCAACCACCTGCGGGAGCTCGGCGAGGCGCTGACCGAGGTCGCCGACCGGTTCGGCGACTGGCGCTACCGGCACCTGAACACCGTCCGCCGCACGATGGGCGCCAAGCCGGGGAGCGGCGGTTCCAACGGTCTGGCGTGGCTCCAGCGCAGCATGGCCAGGGAGGCCTTCCCCGAGCTGTGGTCCGCCCGCACGTACATGTGAGAAGAGAGAGCCAGCTGTGAGCACCCGACCGACCCTCCTGGACGAGGAGGAGGCCCACCGGCTCGACGCCGCCGACCCGGGCCACCGCGAGCTTTTCCACATCCCGCCCGCCGACGGCGGCCGGTACGCCGAGACCGCGTACTTCGCCGGAAACTCGCTCGGCCTCCAGCCGCGCGCCACCCGGGACGAACTGCTCGCGGACCTCGCCGACTGGCAGCAGCTCGGCGTCGAGGGCCACCTGGAGGCGGGCCGGCCCTGGCTGCCGTACCACGAGCTGCTCACCGATGCGGCCGCCCGGCTGGTCGGTGCCCGGCCCGAGGAGACCGTCGTGATGAACTCGCTGACGGTCAACCTGCACCTGCTGATGGTCTCCTTCTACCGGCCGGCCGGGCGCCGCACCCGGATCGTGATCGAGGACGCCGCCTTCCCGTCCGACAGCTACGCCGTGCGCAGCCAGGCCCGGTTCCACGGCCTCGACCCGGACGCCACGGTGCTGCGGCTGCGGCCGCGCGCCGGCGAGTCGGTGCTGCGCACCGAGGACGTGCTGGCCTTCCTGGACCGCGAGGGCGACACGGTCGCGCTGCTGCTGCTCGGCGGCGTCAACTACCTGACCGGCGAGCTCATGGACATCCCGGAGATCACCGCGGCCGGCCGGGACGCCGGCGCCGTCGTCGGCTGGGACCTCGCGCACGCCGCCGGCAACGTGCCGCTGCGGCTGCACGACTGGGGCGTGGACTTCGCCGCCTGGTGCTCGTACAAGTACCTCAACGCCGGGCCGGGTGCGCTCGGCGGGGTGTTCGTCCACGGGCGGCACCTCGCCGATCGCACGCTGCCCCGGTTCGAGGGCTGGTGGAGCACGGAGGCGTCGACCCGCTTCCGGATGGCGCCCGTCGCCGCCCCGCCGGCGTCGGCGGAGGCCTGGCAGGTGTCCAATCCGCCGATCTTCGCGATGGGGCCGGTGCGCACGTCGCTGGAGCTGTTCGACAAGGTCGGCATGGACGCGCTGCGGGCCCGCAGCGTCCGGCTCACCGGCTACCTGGAGCGGCTGCTGGACGCCGTCACGCCGGGCCGCCCGCTGACCGTCGTCACCCCGCGCGACCCGGAGCGGCGCGGCTGCCAGCTGTCGCTGCGGATCGGCCGCGGCAGCGCCGCCGAGCTGGCCCGCCGGCTGCGGCACGAGCAGGGCGTGGTGACCGACGCGCGGGAGCCCGACATCGTCCGGCTCGCCCCCGTGCCGCTGTACTCGACCTATCACGACTGCTGGCGCGCCGCCGACGCGCTGGCCCGCACCGTGGCGGAGGACGCATGAGGAACGACGGCGAGGTCGCCATCGTCGGCGCCGGCCTGACCGGCTGCCTGCTCGCCTGCTACCTGGCCCGCCGCGGCCAGCGGGTGGTGCTCTACGAGCGGCGCCCGGACCCGCGCACCGGCAGCCCGGAGCGCGGCCGCTCGATCAACCTCGCGCTGTCCGAGCGCGGGCTCGACGCGCTGCGCCGGATCGGCCTGGAGGAGCGGGTGATGGCCGACGCGCTGCCGATGCGCGGCCGCATCATCCACCCGGTGGCGGGCGAGCCCGCCTTCCAGGCGTACAGCCACGACGGCGAGCGGGCGATCAACTCGATCAGCCGCGGCGCCCTGAACAACGCGCTGCTGGCGGCGGCCGAGGCCGCACCAGGTGTCCGGGTGCGGTTCGAGCACCGGCTGACCGGGCTGGACGCGCGCACCGGCGACCTGCTGTTCGACACCCCCGGCGGCGAGCTGAAGGCCACCGCCGCGGTGGTGCTGGGCGCCGACGGCGCCGGCTCGGTCGTCCGCGCCCGGCTGGTCGCCGACGGGTACGCCGAGGAGGCCGCCGACCACCTGGACTACGGCTACAAGGAGCTGGCCGTCCCGGCGGTCGACGGCGACTTCGCGCTCGACCCGGGCGCCCTGCACATCTGGCCGCGCGGCACCTCGATGATGATCGCGCTGCCCAACCCGGACCGCTCCTTCACCTGCACGATGTTCTGGCCGACCACCGGCCCGGGCAGCTTCGCGTCGCTGACCGGCCCGCGGGCGGTCGAGGAGCACTTCGCCGCCCACTACCCCGACGTCGTGCCGCTCGCCCCGGGCCTGGTCGACGACTACCTGCACAACCCGGTGGGCCGGCTCGGCACCGTGCGGTGCACGCCCTGGCAGGCCGAGGGCCGGGTGGCCCTGGTCGGCGACGCGGCGCACGCCATCGTGCCGTTCTACGGGCAGGGCGCCAACTGCGGCTTCGAGGACGTGGTCGAGCTCGACCGCTGCCTGGCCGCGACCGGCGGCGACTGGGCTCCCGCGCTGGCCCGCTACCAGCGTCGCCGCAAGGCCAACGCGGACGCGATCGCCGAGATGGCGCTCGCCAACTTCGTGGAGATGCGGGACAAGGTCGCCTCGCCGGTCTTCCGGTTCGTCAAGAGCGTGGAGCACACGCTGGAGCGGCCCTGCCGGGCCGGTACGTGTCCCGGTACGAGCTGGTGTCGTTCTCCACGGTGCCGTACGCCGAGGTGCGCGACCGGGTGCGCCGCCAGCAGCGGCTGCTCGCGGCCGGCGCCGCGGTGGCACTGGCCGGCACGGCGGCGGTCGCCGTCCGTCTGATCGGGAGGAAGAAGCGGTGAGCGAACGACTGTGGCACCCCGGCCTGCTGGCCGGCCGTCCGGACGGTGCGCCGGGCCTGCTGCGCAACCACGTCGGCGGCGAGTTCGTCGGATCGGCCGCCACCTTCACCAAGACCAGCCCGGTGACCGGCGAGGTGCTGTTCGAGGTCGCCGAGGCCGACGAGGCCACGGTGGACGCGGCCGTCGGCGCGGCCCGGGCCGCGCTGCGCGGCCCGTGGGGCCGGATGGGCGAGCAGGAGCGGGCGGCCGTGCTGCGCCGGGTCGCCGACGAACTCGAGCGCCGCTTCGAGGACATGGTGGCGGCCGAGATCGGCGACACCGGCAAGCACGTGGCGCAGGCCCGCACCCTGGACGTGCCGCGCGGCGCCGCCAACTTCCGGGCCTTCGCGGACATCGCGTCCACCACGCCCACCGAGTCGTTCACCACCGCGACGGCGGACGGCGGACGGGCACTCAACTACGCGGTGCGCAAGCCGGTCGGCGTGGTCGCGGTGATCGTGCCGTGGAACCTGCCGCTGCTGCTGCTGACCTGGAAGGTCGCCCCCGCGCTGGCCTGCGGCAACACCGTGGTGGTCAAGCCGTCCGAGGAGACGCCGTCCTCGGCGACGCTGCTCGCCGAGGTGATGGCGGCGGCCGGGGTGCCCGCGGGCGTGTTCAACGTGGTGCACGGCTTCGGGCCGGACTCCGCCGGCGAGTTCCTCACCCGCCACCCCGGGGTGGACGCGATCACCTTCACCGGGGAGTCGTCCACCGGCAGCGCGATCGCCAAGGCGGCGGCCGACGGGGTCAAGGCGGTCTCCTTCGAGCTGGGCGGCAAGAACGCCGGCCTGGTGTTCGCCGACGCCGACCTGGACGCGGCCGTGGAGGGCTCCGTCCGCTCGTCGTTCACCAACGGCGGGCAGGTCTGCCTGTGCACCGAGCGGATCTACGTGCAGCGCCCGGTCTTCGAGGAGTTCGCCGAGCGGCTGGCCAAGCGCGCCGGCGAACTGGCCTTCGGCTGGCCCGCCGACGAGGCCACCGGCACCACGCCGCTGATCTCCCGCCAGCACCGGGAGAAGGTGCTCGGCCACTACGACCTGGCCCGCGCCGAGGGCGCCGAGGTGCTCGCGGGCGGCGGCGTGCCGCACTTCGGCGACGCCCGGGACGGCGGCTGGTACGTCCAGCCGACGGTGTGGACGGGCCTCGGACCGGACGCCCGGACCAACCGCGAGGAGGTCTTCGGGCCGGTCTGCCACCTCGCCCCGTTCGACGACGAGGACGAGGCGTTCGCCCTCGCCAACGACAGCGCGTACGGGCTGGCCGCGACCGTGTGGACGCAGCACGTCGGCCGCGCCCACCGGGCCGGGGCCGCCCTGGACGCCGGCCTGGTCTGGGTCAACACGTGGTTCCTGCGCGACCTGCGCACCCCGTTCGGCGGCATGAAGGCCTCCGGGGTGGGCCGCGAGGGCGGCGTGCACTCGCTGGACTTCTACAGCGAACTCACCAACGTCTGCGTCCAGCTCTGAACCCCCGAAAGGCATCCCGACCGTGACGCTGCACCCCGAGCAGACCGCCGAGCTGGCCGCCCGGCTGGACGAGGCGGCCACCGCCCGCACCCCGATCCCGCAGGTCGCCGCCGCGGCGGGCGCGGACACCGACGACGCCTACGCCGTGCAGGAGGCCCTGGTCGGCCTGCGGCTGGCCCGCGGCGAACGCCCCGTCGGCCTCAAGATGGGCCTGACCAGCCACGCCAAGATGGCCCAGATGGGCGTCTCCGAGGTGATCTGGGGCCGGCTCACCGACGCGATGGAAGTCCCGGACGGCGGAGCCGTCGACACCGCGGCCTACATCCACCCCCGGGTCGAGCCCGAGGTGGCGTTCCTGATGGCCCGGGACGTCGAACCGGGCGACTCCTTCGAGGAGGCGGTGGCGGCTGTCGCCCCGGCGCTGGAACTCATCGACTCCCGGTACGCCGACTTCCGCTTCGCGCTGGCGGACGTGATCGCGGACAACACCTCCGCGGCGGCGTTCACCGTCGGCGCCTGGCAGCCGCCGCCGGCCGGGCTCGCCGACCTCCCCGTCCGGCTGGAGATCGACGGCGAGGCGGTGGAGAGCGGCTCGACGGCGGCGATCCTCGGCGACCCGCGCCGGGCCTTCGAGGAGGCCGTGCGGCTCGCCGACCGGCACGGCGTCCGGCTGCGCAAGGGCTGGGTGCTGCTGGCCGGCGCGGCCACCGCAGCCGTGCCGCTGCGCCCCGGCGCACAGGTCCGGGCCGTGGTCGAGGGCCTGGGCGCGGCCGCGCTGCACGCGCTGCCGGAGAGGGACGGCCGTGGCTGACGCCCGGGTGGTGGCGGGCAAGGCCGTGCCGCGCGGCCGGTTCCCGCACGTCAAGGTGGCCGGCGGGATGGTCTTCGTCTCCGGGACGAGCAGCCGCCGGCCGGACAACACGATCGCGGGCGCCGAGGTCGACGCGCTGGGCACCACGGCGCTGGACGTCCGGGTGCAGACCCGCGCCGTGATCGAGAACATCCGCGACCTGCTCCGCGAGGTCGGCGCCGACCTCTCCGACCTCGTCCAGGTCACCGCGTACCTGGTGAGCATGAACGACTTCGGCGGCTACAACGAGGTCTACGCCGAGTACTTCGACGAGCACGGCCCGACCCGCACCACCGTCGCCGTGCACCAGCTGCCGCACCCGCACCTCTTGATCGAGATCCAGGCCGTCGCCGTGCTGCCGAACGCCACCGGACAGGAGAGTTGACCCATGAGCGAGATCACCGACCCGATCGGCTTCCCGGGCTGGATCGAGGCCAACCGGCACCTGCTGAGGCCGCCGGTGAACAACCGTCAGATGTTCCCGACCGGCGACGACTTCATCGTCCAGGTGGTGGGCGGCCCGAACGCCCGCACCGACTTCCACGTCGACCCGTACGAGGAGTTCTTCTACCAGGTCAAGGGCGACATGCACGTCGACCTGATGACCGCCGACGGGCCGCGGACGGTGGACATCCGGGAGGGCCAGATGTGGGTGCTGCCCGGGAACACCCCGCACTCCCCGCAGCGGCCCGACCCGGAGTCGATCGGGCTGGTGATCGAGCGGGTCCGCGAGGAGGGCACCCTGGAGCGGTTCCAGTGGTACTGCCCGGCGTGCGACGCGCTGGTGCACGAGGTGGAGCTCCAGGTCCGCGACATCGTCGCCGACCTGCCGCCGGTCTTCCAGGCCTTCTACGCCGACGAGAAGGCCCGCACCTGCGGCGGCTGCGGCGCGCTGCACCCGGGGAAGGGCGCGTGAGCGGCCCGGTCGTCGACGTCCACACCCACCTGGTGCCGCGCGGCTGGCCCGACCTCGCGTCGGCCTGCGGCGGCACCGGCTGGCCGTGGCTGCGGATCGACTCCGAGCGGCAGGCCATGATCATGGTCGGCGAGAGCGAGTTCCGGCCGGTCGGCTCCGAGTGCTGGGACGCCGATGTCCGCCGGGCGGACATGGCGGCCGACGGCGTGGACCTCCAGGTGGTCTCCCCCACCCCGGTCTTCTTCGGCTACGAGCGGCCCGCCGCCGAGGCCGCCAAGGTCGCCAGGATCTTCAACGACCTCACCCTGGAGGTCACCGCGCGCGGCGACGGTCGGCTGGTGCCGTTCTGCCAGGTCCCCCTGCAGGACCCGGACGCGGCCTGCGCCGAGCTCGACCGCTGCCTGGCCGCCGGCCACGCGGGGGTGGAGATCGGCAACCACGTCGGCGACCGCGACCTCGACGACGAGGGGATCGTCGCCTTCCTCCAGCACTGCGCCGAGGTCGGCGCGCCGGTCTTCGTCCACCCCTGGGACATGCCGGACGGGCCCCGGCTCGACCGCTGGATGGCCCGCTGGCTGACCGGCATGCCCGCCGAGACCCACCTGTCGATCCTGGCGATGATCCTCGGCGGGGTCTTCGACCGGGTCCCGGACACGCTGCGCCTGTGCTTCGCTCACGGCGGCGGCAGCTTCCCGTTCTGGCTGGGCCGGGCCGACAACGCCTGGCACCGGCGCGGCGACCTGGTGCGCGGGCGCTCCGAGCACCCGCCGAGCCACTACACCGACCGCTTCCTGGTCGACTCGGTGGTCTTCGAGCCCGCCGCGCTGCGCCTGCTGGTCGACACCCTCGGCGAGGACCAGGTGGTGCTCGGCAGCGACTACCCGTACCCGCTGGGCGAGCGGCCGGTCGGCCGGGTCGTCCGCGAGGCGGACTTCCTGACGGACAAGCAGCGCGACAAGCTGCTGTCCGGCAACGCGCTGCGCTTCCTGGGCCGCGGGTGAGCGCCGCGGAGGACCGCTCGGTGCTGGAGCGTCCGGCTCCGGCGCCCGACCTCACCGTCCGCTACGGCGACGGGCCGGACGGGGTCGCCGATGTCTGGCGCGGCGACGGGCGCGCGGCGTCCCGGCCGCTGGCGCTGATGGTGCACGGCGGTTTCTGGCGGCCGGAGTACGACCGGCGGCACACCCGGCCGCTGTGCGCGGCGCTGCGCGCGGCCGGCTGGTCGGTGGCGGCGGTGGAGTACCGGCGCAGCCCGGGCCGCCCGGACGAGTCGGTGCGCGACGTGGCGGCGGCGCTGGCCACGCTGCCGGGCGAGCTGGCCGGGCAGGTGCCGTTCGACGGGTCGACCGCGGTGCTCGGACACTCCGCGGGCGGGCACCTGGCGCTGTGGGCCGCCGCGGTGGCCCCCGCAGCGCGGCCGGCCGGCACGGTCGCGCTGGCGCCGGTGGCTGATCTGCGGCTGGCCGACCGGCTGGGCCTGGACGGCGGGGCGGTCGCCGACTTCCTCGGCGGCCCGCCGCAGGACCGGGCGGACCTCGACCCGGTGCGGCTGGCGGCACCGGCCGCACCGGTCGTGCTGGTGCACGGCACGGCGGACGCGATCGTCCCGCCGTCACTGACGGAGTCCTACGCGGCGGCGCATCCCGGCGCCCGGGTGCTCGCGCCGGTGGGCGCGGGCCACTTCGCGCCGATCGACCCGCTGAGCACGGCCTGGCCGGCCGTCCTGGAGGCGCTGGCCTCGCTCGGCGGCTGACCGGCCCGGACGGCGCACGGGGCCCGGCCGGGAGCGTTCCCGGGCCGGGCCCCGTGCGGGCCGGACGGCACGTCAGGCGTTCAGCACGCCCGTGCCGAGCAGGCCGAAGAGGATCACGCCGATGGCGATCCGGTAGACCACGAAGGCGTTGAACGAGTGCTTGGCGACGTACTTCAGCAGCCAGGCGATCGACGCATAGGCGACCACGAAGGAGACCGCGGTCCCGACCACGAGCGGCGTGGTGCCGACCCCGGCGCCCAGGGCGTCCTTCAGCTCGTACAGGCCGGCGCCGGTGAGGGCGGGGATGCCGAGGAAGAAGGAGAGCCGGGTGGCGGCCACCCGGTCGAGGTCGAGGATCAGACCGGCGGACATCGTCGCGCCGGAGCGCGAGAAGCCGGGGAAGAGCAGCGCGAGGATCTGCGAGGATCCGACGATCATCGCGTCCTTGAAGGTGGTGTCGTCCTCACCGCGCTTGTGACGGCCCATCTGGTCGGCCGCCCACATGACGGCGCTGCCGACGATCAGGGATCCGGCCACCACCCAGAGCGAGGCCAGGGTGCCCTCGATGAGCGGCTTGGCGGCGAGGCCGACGACGACGATCGGGATCGTCGCGTAGATGACCCACCAGGCGAACTTGTAGTCGTGGTGGTACCGCTCCTCGCGGTTGACCAGGCCACGGCCCCAGGCGGAGACGATCCGCACGATGTCCTTGAGGAAGTACAGCAGCACGGCGGCGATGGCGCCGACCTGGATGACCGCGGTGAAGCCGACGACGGAGGCGTCGTCGACCGGGATGCCCATCAGGCCCTCGGTGATCTTCAGGTGGCCGGTCGACGAGACGGGCAGGAACTCGGTCACCCCCTCCACGATTCCCAGGACAACCGCCTGTCCGACAGTGATCGCGCTCACGTGCACCTTCCCAGTGATGTCGGGCAAATCGTCCGGAGATCGACACGCGGGCACGCCGGCCATCGCATGTGACTACAGGAATGTAGACGTGTGCAGCCCCGCCGTCCAACCACCCCGGACCCTCCGGCATCAGGATGAACGAACGGTTAACCGCGCCCGACCACCGGTCGTCCGCCGGGTACCGGCATCATCGCAGGCGCGTCATCCCAGCCGTCGGAGCAGCTCCGCCGCGACCTGCGCCGAGGAGGCCGGGTTCTGGCCGGTCACCAGGTTCCGGTCGACGACCACGTGCGGGGCCCACGGCCCGCCCTCGACGAAGTCGGCGCCGAGGTCGACCAGGCGGTCCTGCAGCAGCCACTTCGCCCGGTCGGCGAGGCCGGCCTGGGTCTCCTCGGCGTTGGTGAAGCCGGTCAGCCGGTAGCCCGCGAACGGGGAGGTGCCGTCCTCGCCGCGCGCGGCCAGCAGGGCGGCCGGACCGTGGCAGACCACCGCGAGCGGCTTGCCGGAGGCCAGCGCCCGGCCGAGCAGCCGGCCGGAGTCGGCGTCCACCGCCAGGTCCTCCATCGGCCCGTGGCCGCCTGGGTAGAAGACCGCGGCGTAGTCGGCGAGGTCCACCGCGGCCACGTCGACCGGGCTCCGCAGCTCGTCCATCGCCGCGAGACCGGCGGCGACCTCGTCGGCGCCCTGCTGCCCGCCGTTGGCGTCCGCGGACAGGCTCGCCCGGTCGACCGTCGGCTCCACCCCGCCCGGGGTGGCCACCACGACCTCGTGCCCGGCCCCGGTGACCGCCCGGTACGGCACCACGACCTCCTCGGCCCAGTAGCCGCTCGGGTGCTTGGTGCCGTCCGCCAGCGTCCAGTGGTCGGCGCCGGTCAGTACGAACAGGATCTTCGCCATGTCTCGTCCTCCAGGAGAGTGCGGGCCGCCGGGGCCCGGGTCGCGCTCCGGTGCCCCGGCCGGGACACCGTCGCGCCGTGGTTCCGACCGTAGGCGCCCGGCCCACCGGCTTCCACCAGGAACACCGCTGCCTGCCATCGGGAAACCGATGGCTCCCGCCGGTTAGGGTCGCGCCATGACCTCCCGCGGCCCCGATCCGTCCCGGCCGGCGCGCCGCGCGCCGGCCGGGACGGACCTCAACCTGCTGCGCACCTTCCTCGCCGTGCACCGGGCCGGCTCGTTCACCGCGGCCGCGCCGCTGCTCGGGCTGTCGCAGTCCACCGTCACGGCGCAGATCCGCACCCTGGAGGAGCAGCTCGGCCGGGAGCTCTTCCGGCGGCTGCCGCGCGGCGTCGAACCCTCCCCGTACGCCGACGAGCTGGCGGGCCGGGTCACCGGACCGCTGGACGCGCTCGCGGCGGCCGCCGCGCACCTCGGCGGGGACGAGGCCCCGGCCGAGCCCGTCCACCTGGCGGGCCCGGCCGAACTGCTCTGCCTGCGGGTGCTGCCCGCGCTGGCCCCGCTGGTGGCGCAGGGCGTCCGGCTGCGGGTGGCGACCGGGCTCACCGAGCCACTGCTGGCCGAGCTCCGGGCCGGCCGTCACGACCTGCTGGTCGCCACCTCGCGGCCGCCCGGCCGGACGCTGGCGGCCGTCCCGCTGGCGGACGAGGAGTTCGTACTGGTCGCCGGCGGGCGGTGGGCCGAGCGGGCCGGCGGACCGGACGGGGTCGCCGGCCGGGGGCCGGCCGCGCTGAGCGACGTCCCGCTGGTGGCCTACGCGCCGGACCTGCCGATCGTCCGCCGGTACTGGCGGCACGTCTTCGGCCGCCGGCTGACCCGCCCGGCCGCGCTCACCGTCCCCGACCTGCGCGGCGCCCTGGCCGCGGTGGCGGCCGGCGCCGGCTTCACCGTGCTGCCGCGCTACCTGTGCCGGGAGGAGCTGGCCTCCGGTGCCCTGGTGGCGCTGCTGGAGCCCGCGGACGCCCCGATCAACACCGCCTACCTGGTGGAGCGGCCCGGCGCGGCCGCCGACCCGCACGTGGTCCTGGTCCGCGATCTGCTGCTGCGCGCCGCCCGGGCCTGGTGACGCCGGGCCGGGTGCCGTATGGTCCGGTGCCGTCGGGCCCGGTGGCCTCCGCCGGGCGGCTCACGGCACGTCCGGGAGCACGGCCCCCGGATCCGGAGCGGGCGCCCGGTCGGGCCCGGGGCCGGGCGCGGCGTCGGGGGCCGGGGCGGCCGGCAGGGTGAGCAGCATGGTGGTGCCGCCGCCGGGGGTGTCCTCGACCTCCAGCGAGCCGCCCATCGCCTCGGCCAGGCCCCGGGAGAGGGCGAGGCCCAGGCCGACTCCGGTGGTGTTGTCGCTGTCGCCGAGGCGCTGGAACGGCAGGAAGACGCGGTCGCGGTCCTCGGGCGCGATGCCGGGCCCGCGGTCGACCACCCGGATCTCCACCCGGTCGAGCAGGCCGCTGGCGGTCACCAGCACCGGCGCGCCGGGTGCGTTGTACCGCAGGGCGTTGGTCACCACGTTGGCCAGCACGCGTTCCAGCAGCGGCGGGTCGGCGAGCACGGGCGGGGCGGTGTCGAGGTCGAGCGGGCGGACGGGGGCGTCGGGGTCGGCCAGCGAGTCCAGCGCGCGGGGCAGCACCTCGTCCAGGTGGGTGGGCCGCAGGTGCAGGGTGAGGGCGCCGGCCTGCAGCCGGCTCATGTCGAGCAGATTGTCGACCAGCCGGGTGAGCCGGACGAGCGAGGCGTCGGCGAGGTCGAGCAGCTCGGCCCGGTCGGCGTCGGAGAATTCGACGTCCGGGCTGCGCAGGGAGCCGATCGAGGCGAGGGCGGCAGCCAGCGGAGTGCGCAGGTCGTGGCTGACCGCGGCGAGCAGGGCGGTGCGCATCCGGTCGGCGGCCCGGATCGGTTCGACCTCGGCGGCGACCGTGGCCAGCCGGTCGCGTTCCAGGGCGGCCGCGACGTGCGCGCCGAACGCGGTCAGCACCTTCTGGTCGGCGGCGGGCAGCCGGCGGCCGGTCAGCACGAGGAGCGCGTCCGGGCCGACCGGCAGTTCGGTGACCGGCCGGTCGGCGGTGGGCGGGCCGTCGGCGTCGCTCCGGGCCAGCACCCGGCCGGCCGCCCGGTCCAGCAGGGCGACGGAGTCCATGGCGAACGCCGTCCGCGTGCGCTCCAGCAGCGCGGGCAGCGCGTCCGCGCCGCGCAGCACGCTGCCGGCGAGGGTGGAGAGGGTCTCCGCCTCGGCGGTGGCACGGGCCGCCCGGGCGGTGAGCCGGGTGGCGTGGTCGACCACGGTGGACACCGTCAGCGCCACCGCGGCGAAGACCAGCAGCGCGATGATGTTGTTGCTCTCGCCGATGGTGAAGGTGTGGACGGGCGGGATGAAGAACCAGTTGAGCAGCAGCGAGGCGGTCAGCGAGGCCAGGAGGGCGGAGGTCGCGCCGCCGAGCAGCGCCACCGCCACCACGCCGAGCTGGAAGATCAGGGCGTCGGTGGTCAGGTTGACGGAGCCGTGGAAGCGCGACAGCAGCAGGGTCAGCAGGGTGGGGACGACCAGGCCGGCGACGAAGCCGGCGACGGTGCGGCGGCGGGAGTGGCGCCGGCCGAGCGAGGGCAGCCGGCCGCGGCCGGTGAAGGCGTGGGTGACCATGTGGACGTCGATGTCCTCGGAGGCGTCCACGGTGGTCTCGCCGATGCCGGGGCCGGTGAGGAAGCGGTTGATCCGCCCCCGGCGGCTGGTGCCGAGGACGAGCTGGGTGGCGTCGTGCGCGCGGGCGAAGGCGAGCAGCGCGGCGGCGATGTCGTCGCCGACCACCACGTGGTAGCTGCCGCCGAGGGTCTCGACCAGCCGCCGCTGCTCGGCGAGCGCGCCGGGTGAGGCACCGGCCAGGCCGTCGCTGCGGGTGACGTGGACGGCGAGCAGTTCGCCGCCGGCCGTCCGGTCGGAGATCCGGGCGGCCCGGCGGATCAGCGTCTCGCCCTCCGGGCCGCCGGTGAGGGCGACGACGACGCGTTCGCGGGTCTCCCAGACCCGGTCGATGGCATGGATGGCGCGGTAGTCGCGCAGGCCCTCGTCGACCCGGCCGGCCACCCAGAGCAGGGCGAGTTCGCGCAGCGCGGTGAGGTTGCCGACCCGGAAGTAGTGGGAGAGCGCGGCGTCCACCTTCTCCGCCTGGTAGACGTTGCCGTGCGCCATCCGGCGGCGCAGGGCCTGGGGGCCATGTCGACCAGCTCGATCTGGTCGGCCCGGCGGACGACCTCGTCGGGGACGGTCTCCCGCTGCGGGATGCCGGTGATCTTCTGGACGACGTCGTTGAGCGATTCGAGGTGCTGGATGTTGACGGTGGTGATGACGTCGATCCCGGCCGCGAGCAGCTCGTCGACGTCCTGCCAGCGCTTGGCGTTGCGCCCGCCGGGGATGTTGGTGTGGGCGAGTTCGTCGACGAGGGCGACCGCGGGCCGGCGGGCGAGCAGTGCGTCGAGGTCCATCTCCTCGAACTCCGCGTCCCGGTAGGACCGCCGGGCGCGTGGCAGCACCTCCAGTCCGTCCGCCATCCGGCGGGTGTGCCGCCGGCCGTGGCACTCCAGGTAGCCGATCACGACGTCGGCGCCGCGCTCGCGCCGGCGGCGGGCCTCGTCCAGCATCCGGTAGGTCTTGCCGACGCCGGGGGCGGCGCCGAGGTAGACCCTCAGCCGGCCGCGCGCGGCGGGGGCGGGGTGGCGGGGCATGGCAGGGGTGTCTCCTCGCAGGGGCGGCGGGCCGGGTACGGGGACGGCCGGCCCGGGTGCGCGGTCACCCCGCGCGCCCGGGCCGGCCCGGCGTCGTCCGTCGATCGGACGGACGGTCACTTCGTGCTGGCGAGAGCGTTGTTGAGCAGGACGACATTGACGCCGGCCTGGCCGAGGAAGCCGAGCGAGCGGCCGTCGGTGTACGTGCCGATCAGCTTGTTCAGGGTGTCCACGGAGAGGTTGCGGGCCTTGGCGACGCGGTCGACCTGCTCCTTCGCGTAGGCGACGGAGATCTGCGGGTCGAGGCCGGAGCCGGAGGCGGTGACGGCGTCCACCGGGACGCTCGCCGGGGCGACGCCGTCGAAGGCGGCGACGGCGGCGCGGCGCTCCTGGACGGCCTTGAGCAGGTCCTCGCTGTCGGGGCCGAGGTTGGACGCGCCGGAGCTCTTCGGGTCGTAGGCGTTGGCGGCGGGCCGGGGCTGGAACCACTTCGGGTCCGGCTGGGCCTGCTCGTTCGGGTCGTCGGGGTGCTTCTTGGGGAGGTCGTAGTTCTGGCCGAGCAGGCTGGAGCCGACCTCCTTGCCGTCGGCCTTCACGATCGAGCCGTCGGCCTTGGCGGGGAAGGCGGCCTGGGCGATGCCGGTGACGAGCAGCGGGTAGGCGAGGCCGAGGATCACGGTCATCACCAGCAGCATCCGCAGGGCGGTGAGGTGGGTGCGCACGGTGGTGGGCAGGGGCTTGGGCATGGTGCTTCCTCCTTCCGGGGATCAGCTGAGGCCGGGGATGAACTGGACGATCAGGTCGATGGCCTTGATGCCGACGAAGGGCACGATCAGGCCGCCGAAGCCGTACACCGCGATGTTCCGGCGCAGCAGAGAACTGGCATCCGAGGGGCGGTACTTGACGCCGCGCAGGGCGAGCGGGATGAGCCCCACGATGACCAGCGCGTTGAAGACGATCGCCGAGGTGATGGCGGACTGGGGCTGTGCAGCCCCATGATGTTGAGGTGGCGCAGCCCCGGGTAGACGCCAGCGAACATCGCGGGGATGATCGCGAAGTACTTGGCGACGTCGTTGGCGATCGAGAAGGTCGTCAGCGCGCCCCGGGTGATCAGGAGTTGCTTGCCGATCTCGACGATCTCGATCAGCTTGGTGGGGTTGGAGTCGAGGTCCACCATGTTGCCGGCCTCCTTGGCCGCCATGGTGCCGGTGTTCATCGCGACGCCGACGTCGGCCTGGGCCAGCGCGGGGGCGTCGTTGGTGCCGTCGCCGGTCATCGCGACGAGCTTGCCGCCGGCCTGCTCCTTCTTGATGAGGGCCATCTTGTCCTCGGGCGTGGCCTCGGCGAGGAAGTCGTCGACGCCGGCCTCCTCCGCGATCGCCCGGGCGGTCAGCGGGTTGTCACCGGTGATCATCACGGTCCGGATGCCCATCCGGCGCAGCTCGTCGAAGCGCTCCTTCATGCCGGCCTTGACGACGTCCTTGAGGTGGATCACACCCAGGACGCGAGGAGTCCCGTCGCCGATCTTCGAGGCGACCACCAGCGGGTGCCGCCGGCGGCGGAGATGCCGTCGACCAGCCGGGCGACGTCACTGCCGACGCTGCCGCCGTTCTCCGTCACCCACCGGCTCACCGAACCGGCCGCGCCCTTGCGGACCTGGTGGACGCCGTCCGGCTCGTCGAGGTCGACACCGGACATCCGGGTCTGCGCGGTGAACGGCACCCAGGTGGCGTGCGCCAGCTCGCCCTGGGCGCGGGCCCGCAGGCCGTAGCCGGTCTTGGCGAGGACGACGATCGAACGGCCCTCGGGGGTCTCGTCGGCGAGCGAGGAGAGCTGGGCGGCGTCCGCGAGCTCCTCGACGGTGACACCGCTCGCCGGCTGGAACTCGGAGGCCTGCCGGTTGCCGAGGGTGATGGTGCCCGTCTTGTCGAGCAGCAGGGTGTTGACGTCGCCGGCGGCCTCCACCGCACGGCCCGACATGGCGAGCACGTTGCGCTGCACCAGGCGGTCCATGCCGGCGATGCCGATCGCGGAGAGCAGGGCGCCGATGGTGGTGGGGATGAGCGCGACGATGAGCGCGACCAGCACGATCATCGACTGCGGCGCGCCGGCGAAGGTCGCCATCGGCTGCAGGGTGACGACCGCGACCAGGAACACGATGGTCAGGGACGCCAGCAGGATGTTGAGCGCGATCTCGTTCGGGGTCTTCTGCCGGGCGGCGCCCTCGACCAGGGCGATCATCCGGTCGATGAAGGTCTTGCCGGGCTCGGAGGAGATCTTCACGACGATCCGGTCGGACAGCACCTTGGTGCCGCCGGTCACCGCGGAGCGGTCGCCGCCGGACTCGCGGATCACGGGCGCGGACTCGCCGGTGATCGCGGACTCGTCGACCGAGGCGACGCCCTCGACGACGTCGCCGTCGCCCGGGATCGTCTGGCCGGCCTCGACCACCACGTGGTCGCCGAGCCGGAGCGCGGCCCCGGCGACGGCCTCCTCCGCCTGCGAGGCGGGCCAGCCGGTGAGGCGGCGGGCCATGGTCTCCGTCCTGGCGCGGCGCAGGGTGTCGGCCTGCGCCTTGCCGCGGCCCTCGGCCACGGCCTCGGCCAGGTTGGCGAAGACGGTGGTGAGCCAGAGCCAGACCGTGATCGCCCACGCGAACACGGACGGGTGGGCGACCGCGGAGACCGTCGTCACGACCGAACCGACCTCGACCACGAACATGACCGGGTTCTTGACCATGACGCGCGGGTCGAGCTTCTTCACCGCGTCGGGCAGGGAGGCGACGATCAGCTTGGGGTCGAGGAGGCCGCTGGAGACTCTGTGCGCGGTCGCGGGGCCCTGGTCCGCCGGTGCGGGGGCCGGTGTGAGGGTGGTGGACATCAGTGGAGACCTTCTGCGATCGGCCCGAGGGCCAGGGCCGGGAAGTAGGTGAGGCCGACGACGATCAGCACGACGCCGGACAGGAGTCCGACGAACAGCGGCTTGTGCGTGGGCAGGGTGCCCGGGGTCGCCGGGACGGGCTGCTGCCGGGCCAGCGAACCGGCCAGGGCGAGCACGAACACCATCGGCAGGAAGCGGCCGAGGACCATCGCGAGGCCGAACGCGGTGTCGTACCACGGCGTGTTCACCGTGATGCCGGCGAACGCCGAGCCGTTGTTGTTGGCGGCCGAGGTGAACGCGTACAGGACCTCGGAGAAGCCGTGCGGCCCGGAGTTCAGCATCCCGGCGCGCTCGGCGGGCAGCGCCATCGCGACACCGGTGCCGATCAGCACGATCGCCGGGGTGGTGAGGATGTAGAGGGAGGCGAACTTCATCTCCCTGCCGCCGAGCTTCTTGCCCAGGTACTCCGGGGTGCGCCCGACCATCAGACCGGCCACGAACACCGCCACGATGGCCAGGATCAGCATGCCGTACAGGCCGGATCCGGTGCCGCCGGGCGCGATCTCGCCGAGCATCATGTTGAAGATCGTGAGGCCGCCGCCGAACGGCGTGAACGAGTCGTGGAAGGAGTTCACCGCGCCGGTGGAGGTCAGTGTCGTCGACGCGGCGAAGAGGCTGGACGCCGCGATGCCGAAGCGCTGCTCCTTGCCCTCCATGGCGCCGCCGGCCGCCTGCAGGGCGGTGCCGGAGTGGTGCGCCTCGGCGAAGGTGATCAGCGCGGCGGAGGCGACCCAGAAGAGGCCCATCACGGCGACGATCGCGTAGCCCTGCCGGTGGTCGCCGACCATCCGGCCGAAGGTGCGGGGCAGCGAGAAGGAGATCACCAGCAGCAGGAAGATCTCCAGCCAGTTGGTGAGGCCGGTCGGGTTCTCGAACGGGTGGGCGGAGTTGGCGTTGTAGAAGCCGCCGCCGTTGGTGCCGAGCTCCTTGATGACCTCCTGCGAGGCGACCGGGCCGCCGGGTATCGCCTGCGGGTTGCCGGTGAGCGTGGTCAGCTCGTGGAAGCCGTGGAAGTTCTGCACCACCCCGTTGGCCACCAGGACCAGCGCGAAGACGATCGAGACCGGCAGCAGCAGGCGCAGCACGATCCGGGTGAGGTCGACCCAGAAGTTGCCGAGGCGGTCGGTGCGGTTGCGGGTGAAGCCGCGGATCAGCGCGGCGACCACGGCGATGCCCACCGCAGCGGAGACGAAGTTCTGCACCGCGAGGCCGGCCATCTGGACGAGGTGCCCCATCGCGGACTCGCCGCTGTAGGACTGCCAGTTGGTGTTGGTGGTGAAGGAGATCGCGGTGTTCCAGGCCTGGTGCGCCGCCATCTGCGGCACGCCGAGGCTCAGCAGCAGGTGGGTCTGGAGGCGGATCAGCCCGTACAGGAAGAGCACGGAGACGGCGGAGAAGGCCAGCACCGAGCGGAGGTAGACGGGCCAGCGCTGGTCGGCGTCGCCGTCGACGCCGACGACCTTGTACAGGCCGCGTTCGATTCTGAGGTGTCTGGCGGAGGTGAGGAGCTTGGCGATGTAGTCGCCGAGGGGGCGGTAGCACAGGGCCAGGGCGCCCACCAGGGCGAGGGCCTGCAGCCAGCCCGCGAGAGTGGCACTCATGGTCAGAACTTCTCCGGGTGGATCAGCGCGAGGACGAGGTAGCCGATCAGGGCCGCTGCGACGAGCAGGCCCACGACGTTCTCCGCGGTCACAGCTTCTCCACCCCTCGGGCGATCAGGGCGATGACGGCGAACACGAGGATCGTGACGCCGACGAAGACGAGGTCCGACATGGCTCCACCACGGTGGCTGAGGGGCAGGCCGGGCGGCCCGCGAGGGAGCCCGTCCGGCGCCGGTGGAAGACCGGCATAGGAAGCCAACCAGCGGTTTTAGCCCGTTGGGGCGGCCCTGACGCGCTCCATACGGGCCGGCCTGCGGCCTTGACGCGGTCTTGACGGTGCCGGCCGCGGCGCACCACGGCAGCGGGCCCCGCGCGGCGTGGTCGCCGCCCGGGGCCCGCTGCCGGAACAGGTGCCTGAGCCCCTGCCGGGGCCCGTCCGTCAGAGCCGCTCGGGCTCGGGGACCTTCCGGCGCTGCTCGGGCTCGCCGCGCCGCACCGCGCCGGGGGCGCGCCTGGCCGGGTGGTCGGCGCGCGGCGCCGAGGAGAGCTGCCAGGGCACGCTGATGACCATCACGCCGGAGGTGAACAGCAGCCGGCTCTTCAGCCAGAGCGCGGACTGGTTGTGCAGCAGGTGCTCCCACCAGTGGCCGACCACGTACTCCGGGATGAACACGGCGACGGCGTCCCGCGGCGTGCTCCGCCGGTACTCCCGGACGTATTGGACGACCGGCCGGGTGATCTCCCGGTAGGGCGAGTCGAGCACCTTCAGCGGCACGCCGATCCCGAACGCGTCCCACTGGCGGGTCAGTTCCTCGGTGGCGTCCTTCTCGACGGCGACCGACAGCGCCTCCAGGGTGTCCGGACGGAACGCCTCGGCGTAGCCCAGCGCCCGCAGCGTGGGCCGGTGGAGCTTGGACACCAGGACGATGCCGTGCACCTGCGCCGGGCGGGCGGACTCGGCCTGCGGGTCGTCCACCGCCAGCTCGGCGGCGACGGCGTCGTAGTGGCGCCTGATGCCGCGCATCATCAGCCAGAGCAGCACGGCCGCGACCACGGCCAGCCAGGCGCCCTGGGTGAACTTAGTGATCAGCACGATCACCAGCACCAGCGCGGTGGTGGCCGCGCCGAAGGCGTTGATCACCCGGGCGCGCAGGGCCGCCCGGCGCACCGCCGGGTCGGTCTCGGTGCGCAGCGCGCGGTTCCAGTGCCGGACCATGCCGATCTGGGAGAGCGTGAACGAGGTGAAGACGCCCAGGATGTACAGGTGGATCAGGCTGGTGACGTCCGCGCCGTACAGCCACAGCAGGCCGCCGGCGACCACGGCGAGCGCGATGATGCCGTTGGAGAAGGCCAGGCGGTCGCCGCGGGTGTGCATCTGGCGGGGCAGGTAGCGGTGCTCGGCGAGGATCGAGGCCAGCAGCGGGAACCCGTTGAAGGCGGTGTTCGCGGCCAGGATGAGCACCAGCGCGGTGGCCGCCTGCACCAGGTAGAACAGCAGGCTGCTGCTGCCGCCGAAGATCGCCGATGCCAGCTGGGCGATCACCGTCTGCTGGGTGAACGCGGCGCAGTCGCCGGCGATGCCGGTCAGCTGGCACGGGTCGTCCACGTAGTGCACCTTGGCGACCAGCGCCAGGGCCGTCACCCCGATGAACATGACGATCGCGGTCAGGCCCATGACGGCCATGGTGGAGGCGGCGTTCTTCGACTTGGGCGCGCGGAACGCCGGGACGCCGTTGGAGATCGCCTCGACACCGGTCAGCGCCGTGCACCCGGAGGCGAAGGCGCGCAGGCCCAGCATCAGCAGGGCGAGCCCGGCGAGGAGTCCTTGCCGTGCGAGGCGGTGACGCCGTAGGCGGCGCTCTCCGCGACCGGCGCGTCGCCGAACACCATCCGCACCAGACCGGTCGCGATCATCAGCAGGATCGCGCCGATGAAGACGTAGGTGGGCGCCGCGAACGCCTTGCCGGACTCGCGGACGCCGCGCAGGTTCATCGCCGTCAGCAGGGCGACGAAGCCGACCGCCATCGGCACCCGGTAGTCGGCGATGCCCGGGAAGGCGGAGATGATGTTGTCCACCCCGGAGGCGACCGACACCGCCACCGTCATCACGTAGTCGACGAGGAGCGAGGCGGCCACCACCAGGCCCGCGTTGGCCCCGAGGTTGCGGGACACCACCTCGTAGGAGCCGCCGCCGCTCGGGTAGGCGTGCACCACCTGCCGGTACGAGAGCACCACGACGACCATGAGCGCCACCACGGCGGCCGCGATCCACGGGGTCAGGTACAGGAAGGCGGTGCCGCCGACGGTGAGCACCAGCAGGATCTCCTGGGTGGCGTAGGCCACCGAGGAGAGCGGGTCGGAAGCGAAGATCGGCAGGGCCAGGCGCTTGGGGAGCAGCGTCTCGCCCAGCTCCTCGCTGCGCATCGCGCGGCCGATCACGAGGCGCTTGAGCGCCTGGGGCAGATTGAACACACGGGCGAGCGTAGGCGGCGGCGGGCGCTGCGCAATGCCTCGTCCGGGTCGGCCCGGAAGGCCGTCCGGCGGGGTGTCGCCGCAGATCAGAGGCGGTACGACCGGCATCCGAGCGCGTGTTCGGGGCCGTTCGGCACGGCGTTAAGACCGCGTCAATGTTCGCACGCGGACTCGGACATTCCCCGCCTTTCGGGCACTTTGCGGGGGTCCGGACGTCCGCGGGCCAGGCCCCGGGGCCGCCCCGGCGACCGGCGGGAGGTCAGCCCACGTGGACGCGCGGGCGCCGCAGCCGGTCCGGCTCGGCCTCCCGGAGGACCTCCCGGGTGACCGGCGCCACCTCGCCCTGGCCGAACAGGAAGAACCGCATGAACTGGGCGAACGGGTTGCCCTCCGTCCACTCGAAGTAGATGTGCGGCTGCTCCCCCGTCCGGTCCCGGATGTGCAGCAGCATCGCGGCCAGCGCGTTGGGGATGCTGGAGTGCTCCAGCGTCAGCACCCGGTAGCGGTCGTGCAGGACCTCGCCGCGGACGGTCAGCTCGGCCTCGAAGTCGGACGCGTCGCTGACGGTGACCTCGACGAAGACCAGGTCGTCCTCGACCGGGATGTCGTTGTCCGTCCGGATCTGCCGCAGCTTCTCGCGGTACTCCTCCAGGTCGCGGCGGTCGGGCTGGTTGGCGATCAGCCGGATCGAGCGGTGCGAGCAGTCCCGGACGAAGCGCTCCGCGACCGGGTCGAGGACGACGTCGGTGACCCGCAGTTCGAAGGCGCGGGCCAGCCGGGAGGCCAGCGAGACCAGGATGATGCCGGCGATGAAGCAGGCGCCGATCTTGACGCCGTCGGGCCGCTCGGCGATGTTCACCGCGGTCGTGTAGACGAAGACCGCCGCGATCACCGCGAAGCCGATCGTCCAGTGGCGCTGGCCGGCCCGGCGCGCCGCGATGGTCACCGCGATCGCCGCCGAGGTGATCAGGACGAGGACACCGGTCGCGTAGGCGCCGCCCTGCTTGTCGACGCTGGCGTCGAACAGCCAGGTCACCAGGAAGGCGATCGCGGTGAGGACGAGCACCATCGGGCGGACGGCGCGCGCCCAGTGCGGTGCCATGCCGTAGCGCGGCAGGTAGCGCGGCATCAGGTTCAGCAGACCGGCCATCGCGGAGGCGCCGGCGAACCAGAGGATGGCGATGGTGGACAGGTCGTACACCGTGCCGAACGCGGCGCCCAGGTACTGATGGGCCAGGTAGGCCAGGGCGCGGCCGTTGGCGGCGCCGCCCGGCTCGAACGCGGCGGGCGGGATGAGCAGGGTGGTGATGAAGCTGGTGGTGATCAGGAAGACGCTCATGATGGCGGCGGCCGTGGTCAGCAGCTTCCGGGCGCCGCGGATCCGCCCGGTCGGCCGCTCCTCGGTGTCGGTCGGGTCCCCCTCGATGTGCGGCATCACCGCGACACCGGTCTCGAAGCCGGACAGGCCGAGCGCCAGCTTCGGGAACACCACCAGCGCCACCCCGATCATGGCGACGACGTTGCCGTGCTCGACGGTGAGCGCGTGCGTCCAGTCGCTGACCAGGTGCGGCTCCTGCAGCACGTGCCACAGGCCGTCCACGACGACGACCACGTTCAGGGCCAGGTACACCGCGACCAGGACGACCGCGACGCCGATCGCCTCCCCGAAGCCCTTCAGGAACACCGCGCCGAGGAGCGCGATCAGCAGCAGGGTGACCGGCACCTGCTTGCCCTGCAGGGCACTGGCGATGTGCGGGTTCTCCACCAGGTGGGCGGTGGCGTCCGCGGCGGACAGCGTGATGGTGATGAGGAAGTCGGTGGCGGCGAAGCCCAGCAGGGCCAGCACGAACAGCTTGCCCTTCCAGAACGACAGCAGCCGCTCCAGCATGGCGATCGAGCCCTCGCCGTGCGGGCTCTCCTGGGCCACCCGCCGGTACACCGGCAGGGCGCCCAGCAGGGTCACCACCACCAGCACGATGGTCGCCACCGGCGACAGCAGCCCGGCCGCCAGCGCCGCGATGCCCGGCTGGTAGCCCAGGGTCGAGAAGTAGTCGAGACCGGTCAGGCACATCACCCGCCACCAGCGCTGGCCCGGGTGCGCGGCCGGTGACTGGGCGTGCGGCCCGGGATGCTGCTTGACCTTGTCGGCCAGGCCCTCCAGCAGCCAGGCCCGGAAACGCTGCCCGGCGGACGCCCCGGGCTCCGGACCGGTCGACGCTGAGGAGACCACGTGCACTCCCGTCTGGATTCCCCTGCTGACCTGCCCGCCGGACGGACCGGCGGCCTGGTCAGCGTAAGCGCCGGGGGTCGGCCCGGCGTGGAGCCCGGCGCCCGAGTCGCCACATCGGCCCAGGGGCCCGGCGGCCCAGCGGCCCGCCCGGGCGGGCGGGCGCCGGGGGCACGGGCGGGCGCCGTCGAAAAATTCCTCCGGGCGGGCGGCAACCCTTCCGGCCGCGGCGGCAACTGAGGGGCAGACAGTGCCCCCTGCCCCAAGGAGCAACCCGCATGTCCGCTTCCTCGCACCGCCGCCCGGTCGGCCGCCGCCGCCTCGCCCTGATCGGTGCCGCCGCCGTGGCCGCCGCCGGGCTGGGCGCCGCCCCGCTGGTGATGAGCGCCGACGCCGCGGCCACCGACCTCGCGCACGGCGTCCTGCCGGCCAAGGACGGCTGGGCCGCGAGCGGCGCGGGCACCACCGGCGGCCGGGCGGCGGACGCCGCCCACGTGTTCACCGTCTCCACCCGCGCCGAGCTGGTGAAGGCGCTGAAGGCGGCCCCGGCCGACGCCCCGCGGATCATCCAGGTCAAGGGCGTCATCGACGCCAACACCGACGACGCCGGCAGGCCGCTGAGCTGCCAGTCCTACGCGGCGGGCACCGGCTACTCGCTGGCCGCGTACCTCAAGGCCTACGACCCCGCCGTCTGGGGCCGCTCCAAGGTGCCGTCCGGCAGCCAGGAGAGCGCCCGCCGGACTGCGCAGCAGAACCAGGCCGCCCGGATGACGTTCGCGGTGCCGTCCCGGACGACGATCGTCGGCGTGCCAGGCACCGGCGCCGGGATCACCGGCGGCAGCCTCCAGGTGAAGAACGCCGACAACGTCGTCATCCGGAACCTCACGCTCACGGACGTCCGGGACTGCTTCCCGCAGTGGGATCCCACGGACGGCTCCACCGGCAACTGGAACTCCGAGTACGACGCGGTCACCCTGCGCGGCTCCACCCACGTGTGGGCCGACCACAACACGTTCTCCGACGGCCCGCACTACGACGGCGCCAACACGTCGTACTTCGGCCGGGAGTACCAGGTCCACGACGGCGCGCTCGACATCACCAACGCCTCCGACCTGGTCACCGTCGAGTACAACCGGTTCACCAACCACGACAAGACCATGCTGATCGGCAGCAGCGACAAGGACACCAGGCTCCGGGTGACGCTGCACCACAACGTCTTCCAGGGCATCGTCCAGCGCGCGCCGCTCGCCCGGGTGGGCCAGGTGCACCTGTACGACAACTACTACGACACCGCGAAGCTCAACGGGTACGCGCACAGCTACAGCATCAACGCGCGGGCCGGCGCCCAGGTCGTGGCGCAGGACAACTACTGGGCGCTGTCGGCCGACCGCAAGGTCGCGCAACTGCTCAGCGGCGACGGGACGGGCGCCGTGGCGGGCAGCGGCAACCTGGTGAACGGCACGGTCACCGACCTCGTGGCGGCGTACAACGCGGCCGGGCCGAAGAAGAAGATCAAGGCGACCGTGAACTGGACCCCCACCCTCACCGCGGGCCTGGAGACCTCGATCGGCGGCCTGCCCGCCGAGCTCGCCCGGAAGGCCGGGGCCGGCGTCCTCACCGCGACCGGCACCGTCGCGGGCTGAGCCGGCACGGGCGGGTCGGGGACGGACGGGTACGGACGGCCGGGCACCGGCGGGAGGCGCGGGGCGATGACCACCGAAGGGCTGTGGGACGGCCGGGAAGGGCTGCCCGGCTGCGGGCCCGCGCGCCCGTCCGGCACCGGCCCGGCCTCCCGCGGACCGGCTCCGGCCCGCCCGCGCACGGCTGATACGCTGCCGCCTCGCACAGCGGGTGTGAACGTTAACATCTCACCGAGAGGCCGCAGCACGGGCATGACCGCCGATGAGGCGTCCGCGGAGTTCCACGGGTTCTTCGAACGCCACCACGCCGAACTGGCCCGACTGGCATACCTCCTGACAGGCGAGGCCGACACCGCCGACGATCTCGCCGCAGACGCGATGGTCGCCCTCTGGCACCGCTGGGACCGCGTCCGCCGGGCCGACCACCCGATCGCCTACGCCCGCGGGGTGGTCGCCAACCTGGCACGCGGCCGGATCCGCAGCGCCGTCCGGGAACGCCGCCGCGTCCTGGCGTTCTGGTCGCACCGCCCCGAGCGGACGGACGATCCCGACGTCGCCGCCGTCGTGGACGTCCGCGCCGCGCTCGCCCGGCTGCCCCTGCGCAAGCGGGCCTGCGTGGTACTGCGGCACGCCTTCGACCTCTCGGAGCAGGACACCGCGCGGGCCCTGGGCATCTCGGTCGGTACGGTGAAGAGCCAGACCTCCAGGGGGATGGCGGAGTTGGAGAAGCTGCTCGGGGCACGGGCCGGCGAAGCACTCACGGGCAGGAGGAGCTGATGGACGACCTGCGCAGCCGACTGCGGGACGCCGCCGACGGCCACCGGCCCGACCGTGAGCGGATGCTGGCCCGCGTCGAGCGCGGCATGGCCCGCCCCTCCCCGACCGCCCCGGTCGGCACCGGGAGCGCACCGCCGTGCTGTCCTGGCCCAAAGTGGTGCTCGCCACCCTGGCCACCGCGGGCGCCATGACCGTCGGCGGCTTCGCGGTGGGCGCCATCGTGCACGGCGGCCCGCAGCCCGCACGGAGCGCGGCCGCCGGCCCGACCGGATCCGCCCCGCCCGTCTCCGCCACGGCATCCGGCCCCGCCGTCCCGTCAGCGACCCGTTCTCCGGGGCCGACCGGGAGCCCGGCCCGCAGCGGCTCCGCCCGGCCGTCCGACGGAACCCCGGACCCGGCGGGGCGGACCTCCGCCGCACCGACGGGCGCGCACGGCCGCACCTCGGACGGGCCACTGTGGTCCGACGGCTCGGTCGACCCGCACAGCACCGACGCCTGGGCGCAGAGCAACGTCACGGTGAAGACCAGGGCGCCGCTCACCGCGCTCACCGTCGAACTGCGGATCGCCCTCACCCCGGGGGTCGCCGACACCGGGCACTGGCAGACCCTGCCCGCCGCCGACGTCGACGTCTCGGTCCGCCGGGACAGCGGTTTCCTGGTCTACCGGTGGACCCTCAAGGCCGGCCGCACCGTCCCAGCCGGGCAGATCGTCTTCGCCGGCCAGTACACCCACGCCACCGGCGGACGGGATGCCAAGGACGACAGCTACCTGGCCGACGGCACCGCCGCCGCCGGTCCGGCGGCCGTCTGGGGGACTTCGCCCGCACCTCCTGAGCGGCCCGGCCCGCGCCGGGCCGGGCGGGCACCGGCCTCACCCGCCGCGGACGACTGCGGCGCACGTCCCGCAGACGCGCTGGCCCCAGCGGGGCGGATACCAGTCGGCACCGGCGTCCGCGGGCTGGTAGGGGTCGCGCTGCAGGCCGGCGGTGTCCAGGCCGCAGCAGGTCCGCCCGGCCGGCCCGGCCCCCGGGTCCGCCGCGGTCGCGTCCGGGTCCACGGTCACCGCGTGCACGACCAGTGCCGCCCGGCCGACGGCCGGGTGCTCGCCGCCGCCGAGTTCGCGGGTCGTCGGCGGTTCCTCGATCTCCAGCATCACCACGATCGGCCTCATGCTCCGAGCCTCCCGCCGGTGGCGGCCGCCCGCATGTCGCGACCGCCCGGGCGGCAGGTTCCGGCCGTCTTTCCTGTGCCGGACATGACAGCAGTGCGGCAGTCGGCTCCGGACGGGTTGCCGGGAGGTTGCGGGACGGGCCCGGGGGCCGCCCCGTCCGCCTGCCGGCCGCCCGTTCCCGCAGGTGGGAGCGGGCCACGGCGGCAGGGCCGGGCCCGGCCCGCCGTCCGGCGGAGCAGTGGCCGAAAGTCGCCCATCCTTGCGCAAGACGCTGCAAGAAATTTCAGGCAGCGGGGTGGATCCGTGCTTCGATGCCGGTCGGGCCGAAGGCCACCGGCCGCTCCCCCACCGCCGGCCCGCCCTTTCCGACTCGACGGAGGAAGACCATGCACGTCACCGTCGGCCGCCCCCGGCCCCGACCGGTCCTGTCGCTGCTGCTCGCCCTGCTCGTCACCGCCCTGCTCGTCCCAGCCGGCACCGCCGCGGCCGCCGGAGCGGCACCGTCCTCGGTGTCCGTACCCGTCCGGGTGACGGCGGCCACCGACCCCGGCGACACCGTCCTGCTGTCCGGGAGCGTCGCCGAACTCGGCGCCTGGGATCCGGCCGAGGCCGTCCCGCTCACCACCGACGGCGGCGGCTCGTCGCTCTGGTCCGCGACCGTTCCGCTCCCGGCGGGCAGTCAGGTCCAGTACACGTACCTCCGGCGCACCGGCGCCGGCGAGCTCGTCCGCGAGGACGTCCCCGTCCGGTCCGTGTTCGTGTCCGCGAACGGGCACCTCGCCCTCGACGACCAGTGGAACGTCGCGGACGGCAACCCCGTCACCACCGTCTTCAACGCCGAGGCCACCACCTGGTACGGACAGCAGCTCCTCGTCAGCGGGAGCCTCCCCGAACTCGGCGCCTGGGATCCGGCCAAGGCCGTCCCGCTGAGCACCAGCGCCTTCGTCTACCCGCAGTGGACGGGCTTCGCCACCCTGCCGCCCGACACCGCCCTCCGGTACAAGTACCTGACCAGGGACCCGGACGGCACCGTCACCTGGGAGAGCGGCCCGGACCGGTCCACCACCACCCCGCCGAGCGGCGGCACCCTGATCGTCCACGACACCTGGCGGTAGGGCCCGGCCCGCGCCGGACGGCCGGGGGCGGATGCGGCGCGCCCCGGCCGTCCGGCGCCGAGAGGCCGGCCGTCCACCGCTCAGGAGCGGACGACGCTCACGCCACCCAGCAGGCCCCAGGCGTCGACGCGTACGGTCGGCCCGCCCGCGGTGCTCGGCCCGTCGTCGCTGACACCGCCCAGCCGGATGCCGCCGACCACCACGCGCACGTCGGGACGGACCCGCAGCCGCACGCCGCCGATCAGGCTCAGCTTGGTGATCCTGAGTTCGGCACCGTCCGGGATCTCCACGTCCGTGAGATCCACGTCCACCCCGCCGATCAGCGAGGCGGTCAGGGTGCGGCTGTGAATCTCGGCGCCCGCCAGACGAGTTCCCCCGATCACACTGACCCGGACATCGGTCTTCCGGTCGTCCCGCTTCTCACTGTTCGTCATGTACTCACCGTAGAGCGGCAGGAAGGCCGCCGACAGTGCTCGGTGACACCTGCCGCGCGTGACATCCGTCAGGTGGTGCACCCGGAGTTGAGCGCGATGTAGCCCTCGGTCAGGTCGCAGCCGTAGACGGTGAACTCGCCGTCGCCGATGCCGAGGTCGACCCCGATGACGATCTCGTCCCCGGCGAGGTAGGCACGGGCGCGTGCCAGCATCGCGTCGTCGGGCTCCTCCGGGAACATCTCCAGCTCCCCGTAGTGGATCCGCACCCGGGCCGGTTCGATGTCGAGGTCGTCGTCGAGCTTGCCGATCGCCATCGCGACCCGGCCCCAGTTGGGGTCGGCACCGTGGACGGAGGTCTTGACCAGCGGCGAGTTCACCACGGCCTTGCCCACCCGCTTGGCCTGGGCGTCGTCGCGGGCGCCGGTGACCCGCACCTCCAGCAGCTTGCTCGCACCCTCGCCGTCGGAGGCGATGTTCCGGACGAGGGAGAGCGCGGCCTCGTACAGCACCCGCTCGAACTCGTCCTCGTCCACCGGGCCGGCCAGGCCGTTGGCGAAGACGGCCGCGGAGTCGCTGGTCGAGGTGTCGGTGTCGATGCTGAGCGCGTTGAACGTCCGGTCGACGACCCGCCGGAAGACCGCCTCCAGCCGGTCGGCCCCGATCTCGGCGTCGGTGAAGAAGAAGGTGAGCAGCGTCGCCATGTTCGGCTCGATCATGCCGACGCCCTTGGCGATGCCGACCACGACGGCGTCGCCGCAGCGCAGGTGGACGGACTTGGCCCGGGTGTCGGTGGTCATGATCGCGGCGGCGGCGGCCTCGAAGTCGGCAGCGGCCGGCGGCGTGGGGATCTTGGCGATGCCCTCGCGGATGCTCTCGATCGGGTAGGGGCGGCCGATGACGCCGGTCGAGCCGATCACCAGCTCCTCGGGCAGCACCCCGGCCTTCTCGGCGGCGAGCCGGCGGACCTCCTCGGCGTGCGCCGCACCGACCTTGCCGGTGGCGACGTTGGCGTTGCGGGAGACGACGACCATGCCGCGGCTGCGGCGGAGTCCGGCGTCGGCGCGGCTGAGCACCACGCTGGGGCCGGCGAAGCGCGACCGGGTGAACACCGCGGCGGACACGGCGGGCACCTCGGACACCACCAGGGCGAAGTCGTGCGCCTCGTCCTTGAGTCCCATGTTCGCGGTGTAGGAGAGGTACCCCCGCGGCACTGCCAAGTCCATGATCGATCCCTTTCGAGCATTCCCGGCCACTGCATTGCCATGCGCTCGGCAGCATACATTCCCAGCGCGGGGCGCGCGAAGACTTCCCCTGCCGGCACTCACCGGCCGGGGAAGTCGGCAGGAAGAGGGCCGACATGACGGACACGCGGTCGGCAGCGAACCGCTCGGCCGTCCGACCCGCGGCGCATACCTATGACCGGCGGGCGCAGGCCCGGCCACCGGCCGCGCCCTCGCGGCGGCCGTCCGGTACGACCCGCCGGACGGCGGCCGGGTTGGAGCATCCGCCACCGCGGGCGTAGAATCCGCGTGTTGTTGTAGGACACCTCGTTCGGTGAGGCGTCTTCACGGACACAGGCCACTGATCCCACCCGTCGAGAGACGCTCCGGATCAGGACAGGTCTCCCCGACCTAAGGGGTGATCCCAAGTGGCTTCCCGCACAGGGACACGCCGTGGAGTGCCAAAGCTCTGACGAGTTGGGGTGTACCGGGATCCGCCCGGTCCTCCCCCTTGCCGCGCCCTGAGCGACGCCCCCGTGCGTCCCGGCCGGAAGGAGGCGAGAGATGGACAGCAGTCCGGGCCATAGTCGGCCCCTCACCACGTTGTCCGCGTCGTCCTCGTCGTCCTTCCGCGGCACGCGGTAGCCACTCCCGTCACCTTCCTCCCCCTGCCCCGACCGTCGGCCTGCCCGGGCCCGGCCGGGCGGGCGGCCGCGAGGGGCGGAGTGCTGCCCGCTGCCGCCCGGAGCCCCGGAGTTGCCGGGGCAGGGGTGTTCACCATGGCCACCAGCACACTGCTCGCCACCACGTCCGCACGCCTGCGCGACCGCCGGGTCAGGTCCGTCCGCCGGGCCGGCGCCGTCCAGGCCGTCCGCGCCTCGCTGGTCTCACTGGCCGGCCTGGTCGGCCGCCCGGTGACCAACCAGTCCGGCGAGGAGGTCGGCCGGATCGTCGACGTGGTCGCCCGGCTGTACGGCTCCGAGCCCTACCCGCCCGTCACCGGCCTAGTGGTGAGCGTCGGCCGGCGACGGGCCTTCATCGCCGCCGACAAGGTCGGCCGGTTCGCCGGCGACCGGGTGTCGCTCAGCTCCGCCCGGCTCGACCTGCGGGAGTTCGAGCGCCGGCCCGGCGAGGTGCTGCTCTGCCGGGACGTGCTGGACCACCAACTCGTCGACGTGGACGGGGTGCAGGTCAGCCGGGCGGCCGACCTCTACCTCGCACCGCAGGGCGGCCGCACCGTGCTGGTCGGGGTGGATGTGAGCCTGTCGACCCTGCTGCGGCGCCTCGGCCCGCGGCGCTGGCAGGCCCGGCCGACGCCGGAACGGGTCGTCGACTGGCAGTCGGTGGCGCCGTTCGCCGAGCAGGCCACCGACGGCCCGGCCCAGGTGCACCTGCGGGCGTCCCGGGCGGCACTGCACCGGCTGCGCCCCGCGGAGCTCGCCGACGTCCTGGAGGACCTCGGCCGGATCGAGCGCCAGCAGCTCCTCACCTGGCTGGCGCCGGCCCATGTCGCCGACGCGCTGGAGGAGATGGAGCCGGCGGAGCTGGAGAACCTGCTGCGCGAGGCTGCCCCGGAGGACGCGGCCCGGCTGGTCGACGAGATGGAGCCGGACGAGGCCGTCGACGCGCTGCGCGACCTGGACCCGGGCGAGCGCGAACGGCTGCTGCAGCGGCTGCCCCAGAGCGACGCCGCCGAGCTGCGCGGCCTGCTCACCTACCGGGAGGGGACGGCGGGCGGCTGCATGACGCCCCGCGTGATCACCGCCCGCCGGACGGACACCGCCTCCGCCGTCCGCAGCAGCCTGGCCGAACTGGCCGAGCACCGCGCCGAGATCGCGGCGGTCGCCCTGGTCGACGACCACGGCCGGCTGTTGGCCGACATCTCGCTGTTCGACCTGACGGTGGCGGAGGAGCCCACCACCATGGGCGAGATCGCCGACTGGACGGCCCAGTTCGGGCCGCCCGCCACCGTGGACCCGCATGCCCGCATCGCGGAGGCCGCCGAACTCCTGGTGGCCTCCCGGGCGTCCTCGCTGCTCGTGGTCGACGGGCAGGGCCGCCCGATCGGCCGCATCCTCGCCGACGATGTCCTCGACACCCTGCTGCCCGAGCGCGGGCGCCTGCACTTCCGGAGGTTCCTGCAGTGACCGGCGACACCACCACCCGTACGCCCCCGTCCGGCACCGTCGCGGCGACGGCGCCGCCCGGACGCCGCGGGCGCTGGGGACGCTTCGCCGTCGTGGCGGCGGTCGCCGGCCCCGGGCTGGTCGCGGCCAACGCCGGCAACGACGCCGCCGGGATCGCCACCTACGCCACAGCGGGCTCGCAGTACACGTACGGCACGCTCTTCTTCATGCTGCTGGTCACCGTCGCCCTGGTGATGGTCCAGGAGATGGCCGTGCGGCTCGGCGCCCACACCGGCAAGGGCCTGGGGGCGCTCATCCGCGAGCAGTTCAGCCTGCGGCTGACCGCGGTGGCGCTGTTCTGCCTGCTGCTGGCCAACACCGGGCTGGTGGTCAGCGAGTTCGCCGGGATCGGCGCCGCCTTCGAACTGCTCGGTGTCCCCAAGTGGGCGGTGATCCCGCCGGCCGCGCTGCTGCTCTGGGCGCTGGTGCTGTTCGGCTCCTACCGCTGGGCGGAGCGGATCTTCCTGCTGATGTCGCTGGTGTTCTTCGCCTACCCGGTGGCCATGATCCTGGGCCGGCCGCACTGGGGGCAGGTCGGCTCGCACCTCGTCCTGCCGCACGTCCAGCCCGACAAGGCGTTCATCCTGCTCGGCGTGGCCCTGATCGGCACCACGGTCAGCCCGTACATGCAGTTCTACGCCGCGGCCGGGGTGGTGGACCGCGGGGCGAAGCCGGAGGACTACCGGCTGATCCGGGCGGACGCGATCCTCGGCGCGCTGTTCGCCTGTGTGATCAGCATGACGATCATCGTCGCGACGGCCTCCGCGATCGGCGGCAGCGGACCGCTCGCCTCGGCCGCCCAGGCCGCCGAGGCGCTGAAGCCGGTGGCCGGGCAGGGCGCCGAACTGCTCTTCGCGTTCGGGCTGATCGGGGCCTCGGCACTGGCAGGCGCGGTGGTGCCGCTGTCGGCGAGCTACGCGATCGGGGAGGCGGCCGGGGTGGAGCGCTCGGTGTCCCGCAGCTTCCGCGACGCGCCGCTGTTTTTGGGACTGTTCACCGCTCAGATCGCGCTGGGCGCCGCGGTGGCGATGACCCCGGTCGACGTGATCAAACTGCTGATCGGCACCCAGGTGCTGCAGGGCCTGATCAGCCCGGTCGTCCTGGTGTACCTGCTGATCCTCACCAACCGCCGCAGCGTGCTCGGGGCGGCCGCCAACGGCCCGCGGTACCGGATCGCGGCCGGTGCGGTGGTCGTCGCCGTGGCGGCCATGTCGACCATCCTGCTGGTGCAGACCGTGCTCGGCTGGTTCGGCCTGGGCTGACGGCCGGCCGGCGCCCGGGGGCGGTCGCCGGCGGCCCGTTCAGGTGTCCAGCCGGACGGGCTGCCAGCGGTAGGCGGCGTCCTCCTGCCAGCACTGCAGCTCGTCCTCCACCACCGCGGCCAGGCACAGCCGCCAGTCGTCGCCGACCGACAGCGCGACCCGGGTGGCCGGCCGCAGCGTGGGCCGCCACCAGCGCGGCCGCCGCGCCCCACCGGACGCGGGCAGGCGCAGCCGGACGCCGCCCGTCCCGGCCAGCGCGATCGTCGGCCCGCCGCGGTGGCCGGCCATCGCCACTCCGAGGGCGGGCTCGGACTCGCCGATCTCGACCGGCGCGGCGCCACCGCCGAGCGGGTACAGCCGGGCCGCACCGTCGGGGCCGAGGATCACGGCCTGCGGCCCGGCGGAGGACCTTGCGAGCGCCGCCCCGCGGGCCCGGACGGGGGCGGCGATCCGCTCGGGCCGGACCTCGGCGCCCACCCGCCAGCAGAGCACCCGGTCCTCGTGCTCCACCAGGACGGACCACGTCCCGACGCGTTCCTCGGTGGCCGCGAGCACCCGGTCGGCCGGACAGCCGGACAGCTCCTGCCCGGTGACGGTGACCCCGGGCGACCAGCGGAAGGACTGCAGGACCCCGGCGCGCGCCGTCCAGACGACCAGTTCGCCGGAGGCGTTGACGGCGCCGGCCGCCCCGGCGACGCCGCGCGCCACCTCCCACCAGCCGGAGCGGTTGCCCACCCAGAGCGCGCCCGCGCCGTCCTCCGCGAAAACGGCGAGCTCCGCGGCCCGACCCGAGCGGCCGGCCACGATCTCCCGGAGCGTCGGCGGGCCCTGGCTCGTCCGGGTGGCGGGCAGCTCCGGCACGGAGAGCCCGGGGCCGCTGTAGCCGACACCGTCCGAGCCGCCGGCGACCACGAGCGGGCGGCCGGCGGTGTCCGGCAGCACGGCCAGGCAGGACGTCCTCGGCAGCGGCCGGTGCGCGCGCAGGAGTTCCCGGCCGCGGGCGGCCCACGGGCCGAGCGGGGCGGGACGGCGGTCCGGGTCGTGGTGCAGCGGCTCGGCCGCCCAGCCGGCCAGTTCCTCGCTGAACCCGGCCGCCACCAGCTCGCGGCGGGCCTGGTCGGCGGCCGTCCGCTGGTCCAGCCGGCCGTGCTCGGGCAGCAGCAGGCTGCGCGCCAGCGTGCCGACCGCGAACAGGTCCTTGGCGGTGGCCGGGAAGCCGCCGACCTGCTCGGCCTCCGGCGGCACGTGCCCGGGGGTGAACACCGCCACCGTCAGGGTCCGGTCCAGCGGGGCGAGGAAGGTCAGGTCGATCAGCTTGACCCGGCCCTCCGGCTCCACCAGCACGTTGGCGGGCGAGATGTCGCGGTGCACCCAGCGCTTGCGGTGGAGTTCGTCGACGATCCGGCAGAGCCGGACCAGCACCTCCGCCACCGCCGGCAGGCCGTCCCGGTTGGCCCGCGCCCACCGGTGCAGCGGCACGCCCTCGACCCACGGGGAGATCTGGTACCCCAGCACCCCGTCACCGGGCGGGCTGCCGGGCCGGTGCGGCGAGGGGCCGAGCAGGAAGCTCGGCACGACCAGGTCGGTGACGGCCAGCCGGTGCGCGTTGTGCGAGACGTCGTCCCAGCGGCCGAGCCAGCGGCGCACCTCGGACGGGTCGCGCTCCAGCATGATCTTCGCCGCCACGAGCTCCTTGAGCCCGCTGCGGCCGGTACGCACCGCGCGCCACACCTCGGCCTCGCCGCCGCGGTGGTGGAACTCGAGGAGTTCGTACTGCTCGGGATCGAACTCCGGCCCGAACCGCAGCCCGGGCACCCAGCGTGACTCTGACACTCCGCCCCCCGCCTGACCGGCCGGCCCCTGCCCCGCCCTGCCCTGCCCCCACGATAGTGGTTTTTCCTGCCCGGACACCCCGAAGGCCGCCTATCCTGATCTCGGCCGGACACCGATTGACGGTACGTCAAGACAGCAACTCGCATGAATAGTTGGTCACCGAACCGACCGAACGGACCGCAGGGGAGACTGCATGGCGCTGTTCGCGCTGCTGCTGATCGCGGTGGCACTCGCCGGCCTGGGGGCTACGCCCTCGTCCGCCGCAGACGGGCCCTCGACGCCGCCTCGGTGGCCACGGCGCTGGCCGCGGCGGCCGCCCGGCTCGCCGCCGGGCAACCCGAACAGGCCCGGCGCCGGTACGCCCGGCTGACCGAGCGCCTCGCCCTGGCACCCCCGCCGCTGCGGCCCCAGCGCGGCACGGCGCTGATCGGTCTGGCCGAGGCCACCGAGGCGCTCGGCGACCGGGCGGCCGCCCTCGGCTTCTGCCGCGAGGCCTTCCCGCTGCTCCCCGCGCCGGACACGCAGATCCCCCGCTGGGGCCTGCTGCGGATCGCGGAGGCGGAGATCCGGGCCGATCGGCCGGACCTCGCCCCCGTCCTGGCCTTCCTGCGCGCCGCCGACCGCGGCCCCGGTCCCGGTGAGGACCCCGACGCCGCCGCCCGCGTCCTCGAGTGGCTGCAGCGGCGCTGCCGGGAGGGCACCGCCGCCGACCGCGACAGCGCCACGGCCGCCGCCCTGAAGGCTCTCCCCGAGCGGGACTGGCCGGTGCTGGCCCGGTCGGCGCTGCTGCGCGACCGCGGCCGGCCCGGCGAGGCCGAGGCCGTCCTCGCCGCCGCCGCGCCGGGCGGCAGCGGCGAACTCTGGTTCCGCCACGGCGCCCACCTGCACGCCGCCGGGCGCAACGCCGAGGCCGTCGAGGCCTTCGGCCGCGCCGTCGAGCGCGGCACCGGGGAGCCCTCGCCGTGGGCACGCGGAGCCGCCCTGCGCGCCGAGGCGCTGCTCTTCCGCGGCCTGGCCCGGCAGTTCCTCGGCGACCACACCGGCGCCGGCACCGACCTCGCCGACGCCGCCGCCGCGGCCCCCGACGACCCGCGCCCCCACTACGCGCTGGGCCGGCTCGCCCTGGTGCTCGACCGGGACGCCGAGGCGCACGGCCACTTCACCGCGGCGCTGGCCGCGCAGCCCGGCCACACCCCGTCCCGGCTCGGCCTCGCCCTGCTGCACGAACGGGCCGGCCGCCCCGCCGAGGCCGCCGCCGACTACCGGACGGCCCTCGACGCGGGCCCGCACTGGCAGCCCGCCAGGGTCCGGCTCGGCGCCGCGCTGCTCGCCGCGGGCCGCACCGAGGAGGCCGCGCCCCTGCTGTCCGCGGAGGCCGGGGCCGCGCATCCCTGGAGCCCGAGCGCCGCCTTCCTGCACGGCCTGGCCCTGGCCCGCAGCGGCGACCCGGAGGGCGCCGTGGCACGCTGGGAGCCGCTGGGCGACCCTGACCTCTCCGACCTGCTGACCGCGCAGCGCGACCTGCTCGCCCGCCGGCTCCTGGACACCGACCCCGGGGCGGCCCGCGCCCTGTGGCAGCGGACCGTCCTCGACACCCCGGACGAGCCGGGCCTGCGCGGCTCCCTGCGCGAGGCCGCCCTCCGTGAGGCCGCCCACCTGCTGCTCACCCGCCGGGACGACCCGGAGGCGCTCGACGCCGCCGCCAACGCCCTCGCCCTGGCCGGCTCCCCCGCCCCCGGCACGGACGGCCCGGCCGCCTCGGCCCGGGAGGGCCGGCTGCGGGCCGCGCTCGCCCTCGCGGAGGGCTCCGCCGCCGGGCCGGACGCCCTGCCCGCCGGCGCCGACCGGCCGCGGGACGTCTACCACCGCTCCGCGGCGGGGCTGCTGACCGGCCGTCCGGTCCGGACGGTCGCCCTGCTCGCAGCGGTCGAACCGGACCCGGGGGCGACCCGGCCCTCGCCCACCTGCGGGCCCTGCTCGCCGAGCGGGCCGGCAACTGGCCCGGCGCCCTCGACTGGTACCGGCGCCACCTGGCGAACCCCGCCGCCCCGGCGCCCGCCCCCGCCGATGGCGCCCCGTGCGCGGCCGCCGACGCCGACGCCTGCGGACAGACCGCCACCGACGCCTGCGGCGGATGCGGCCGAGAGGGCTGCGCCGCGCACCTGCACCGCCCGGAGGGCGCCGGCTCGGCCCGCTGCGGGCGCTGCGCGGAGCGGGCCCTCCTCGCGGTGCTGGACTGCGCCCTGCGGGCGGACCTGCCGGAGGAGGCCGAGCCCACCCTCGCGGCGTGGGCCGCCGTCCTCGGCGACGGCCCGGCGGGCGTCACCGTCCGCGCGGCCCTGTGCCTGCTGCGGGCCGACGACGACGACCTGGACGCCGCCCTCGCCGACCTGCCCGCGGCCGCGCACCGGGCCCGCACCACGGTGCTGGTCCGGCGTGCGGCCCGCGCCGTCGGGGCGGGGCGGTTCGGCGACGCGGCCGGCGACCTGCGGGAGGCCGTCCGGCTGACGCCCGGCCACGCGCAGGCGGCCGAGGCCCTCGGGGTGCTCGCCGAGCACGAGGCCGCGCGCCACGCCGCCGAGGGCCGCCACCAGGAGGCCTGGGACTGCTACCGCGCGCTGCTGCTCAAGGACCCGTCGCACCCCCGGCTGCTGCACGCGCTCGGCCTGGTGAGCTACCGCCTCGCGGCGACCGTCCCGGCCCAGGGGACACCGGCCGGGGGCGCACCGGCGGCGGACGGGACGGACCCCGGAGCGGCGGACGGGAGGGCGGACGGGACGGCGGACGGCGAGGACCTGTGGCACTGGGTCGTCGGCTGCCTCGTCCCCTCGCTGCACCTGCCCGACGTCTGGGACGCCGCCGCCGGGGTCACCGGCCGCGACGCCGAACCCCCGCGGGTGGCCGCCGCCCGCGCCGCCCTCACCGACCGGCTCCGCACCGACCTGCGGACGCTCGACCAGACCCACGGCCGCAGCGGCGACGAGGTCGACGCCTGGACGGTCCGGCTCGGCATGGAGGTCCGCTGCGCGGAGGCCTTCGCCGAGGACGAGGTCCGGATCGCCCGGCCCGACGGCACCAGCCACCGGTTGGTCGTCGGCCCGGCCCTCGAACGGCTGTTGCGGACGTCCCCGCCCACCGGCGAACTCTCCTCCTGGCAGGGCGCGTTCCAGTACGCGGTGCTCCCCTGGCGCAAGCCCGGCCCGTACGGGGTGCACCCGTTGACGCACGCCCTCGGCCTGTTCGAGGAGCTCGGGCCGCAGCGCTACCTGCTGCTCCAGGGCCGCCACGCCGCGGCGGTCTCCGCACTGGAGACCCCGGAGGGGCGGAGACCGACGGGACCCGGCAGCACCTGCTGCGCGAGGCCCTCACCAGCCAGGCCGCCGAACACCACCGCCACCAGGAGTGGCGCGAGGCGGTGGAGTGCCTGACCCGGGCGGGCACGCTGCCCGGCCCCGGGCTCACCCCGGAACTCGCCGCGCTCGGCGCCGACGCCGGCCTGCGCGCGGCCCGCGCCCTGCTCAAGGAGCACGACGACGACCAGGCCGGCGCGGCCGCCCTGCTGGAGCAGGCCCTCGCCCTGTCCCCCGGCCACCGCGAGGTGCGCGAGAACCTCGGTGCCGCGTACGCCCAGCACGCCCGCAAGATCAACAACGAGACCAAGGACTACCGGCAGGCGCTGGTGCTGCTCCGCAAGGCGCTCGCGCTGGCCCCCGACGACCCGACGGCCCGCCACTTCCTGGAGGCCGCGCTGCGCAACCGGGCCAACGAGGTCAGCGTCCTCGGCCCCGACGGCGACCTGGTCGAGGCCACCGAGCTGTGGCAGGAGCTCACCCGCCTCGACGACGACCCCGACCACCGGGCGGGCCTGGTGTACGTGCTCCAGCTCCGTTCGCTCACCGCCGCCATCGCCGACCGGCGCACCGAGGCCGTCACCCACATGGCCGAAGCCCTCGCGGCCGACGAGGAGTTCACCGGCGACCCGGACGCCGAGGCCCCGCGCCGGGTCTCGGTGGTGCTGGCCAACCACGTCCTGGAGAAGTACCAGGACCGGCCGTTCGACGAGCGCGCCTCCCTGCTGCGCCGCGCCCAGACGTACGACGACTCCCCCGACATGCGGGGGGTGATCGTCAACGTGTGGCGCAGCGAGGCCGCGAGGAACTTCGAGGCCGACCGGTTCACGGACGCGACCCTGTTGCTGGAGCAGGCCCTGCAGATGGCGATGACGGCCGACGCCAAGGCCAACATCGGCAAGGAGCTGGGCGTCGTCTACGGCGCCCACGCCGTGCGCAAGGCCAACGCCCGCCGCTTCCAGGAGGCCCGGACGCTGATCGGCCGGGCCGTCGCCCACGACCCGAACGACTCCGGCCTGCGCAGCCTCAAGTACCGGATCGACCGGCTGCGCTGACGGTCCGGCTCCGCCGTCCCCACGTCCACCTCTGTCCAGAAGCAGCCCGAAGCCGTCACCGAAGCCGTCCTGCGGCCGTCGCCGCAGCCGGAGGAGAAGAGACCGCCGCCATGCCCCTGCACGAACCGTCACCGTACGAGGTCCTGGGCATCCCGCCCACCGCAGGTGTGCGCGAGATCAACCTCGCGGTGGGCCCGGCGATGCGGCAGGGCCGTCACACCCGTCAGCAGATCCAGGACGCCGCGGCGCTGCTGCGCAACCCGGACCGCCGGCTGGAGCTGGACATCCAGCAGGTACTGCCGCCCGAACCCGTCGACGGGGTGGCCGAGTTGCTGGCCCCGGTACTGGACGTCCCGCTGCTGGTCGTGGACCGGCCGCCGGTGTCGCCGGCCGACCTGCTGGTCGTCCGGCGCGAGGAGCTGGCCGCGGACTTCGCGGAGCCCGCCCCCGCCCCCGCCGCGGCCACCGCCGAACCGCCCGTCCCGGCGCGGTTCGCCGCCGACCTTTCGGTGCTGCCGCCGATCGAGATCCCGGAGTGAACGCCATGACCACGCAGGAACCCGGCGCACCGGTGCGGACCGCCGAACCGCTGGCGGTGCCGCAGCGGGCCCTCGATGTCGATCTGGGCCAGGCGTTCAGCCAGTTGCTCTTCCGGGCGTCGCTGCTGCAGCGGCTCCGGGACGACGAGGCGCGCGCCGCCCGGGCGGCCCAGCGGGACCTGCTCGGCCTGCTGGTCGAGGTGGACGACGCCCTGGCCGCGCTCGGCCTGGACCCGGAGCTGGTGCGGCTGGGCCGGAGCACCGGCATCGAGGCGACCCGGCGCAGGCTGCTCGGCAAGCTGGCCAAGGCCGGGGTGCGTCCGATGCGGCTGGAGGGGATGGCCGCCGACCCCGTCCTGTCCGAGATCGTCGGCACCGAGGCGCGCACCGGGCTGGAGCCGGAGACGGTCGTCCAGAGCGTGGTCACCGGTTTCTTCTGGAACGACGAAGTGCTGCGCCGGGCCCAGGTGGTGGTCGCCACGACCCCCGCGCCGCCGTCCGCGGAACACCCGGAGCCCACCGGAGGCGCCGAAGCCGGCGAGCCCGGCGGGCCGCTCGGGATCGACGCAGGATTCGAGGACGGCGGGGCCACCCGGGTCGACGGGAGCGTCCACCGGACGACGACGGAACAGGGCCCGGCCACGCCCGCGGACACCGGCACGGGCACGGGCAGGTCCGGCACGGGGAGCCGGTCCCGGAAGAGCGGTTCCAAGGCAGCACGGCTCAAGCGACGCAAGCGCTAGGGCCTGACGCGGCACCAGGCACACAGGGGACAAGAGGGGAACGACATGTACCGCACTCTCGGTATCGACCTGGGCACCACCAACTCCGTGGTGGCCCAGCTCCGCCGGGGCGAGCCGGAGATCGTCTTCAACCGGCAGAACCAGGAGGGCACGCCCTCCGTGGTCGGCCGGGGCCGCCGCGGGGAACTGCTGGTCGGGTCGACCGCCCGGAGCCGGCTCGCCCTCGACGGCGAGAACGTGATCCGCTCGGTCAAGCGCTTCATGGGCCGCAAGTTCCGCGACCCGCAGGTGCAGGCGGCCCTCGACGAGCTGGACTACAAGGTCACCGCGGGCACCGACGGCGACGTCAACGTCTGGTTCGACGGCCGCTCGTACACGCCGATCGAGATCTCCGCGATCATCCTGCACCGGCTCAAGGAGGACGCCGAGCAGCGCCTCGGGGAGCCGCTGCACCGGGCCGTCATCACCGTGCCCGCGTACTTCGGCGAGCGCCAGGTCGCGGCGACCCGGGAGGCAGGCCGGATGGCGGGTCTGCACGTACTGCGGGTGATCAACGAGCCCACCGCCGCCGCCCTCGCCTACGGGATGACGGCCGAGGCCGGCGACGAGGGGCGCACCGTCCTGGTCTACGACCTGGGCGGCGGCACCTTCGACATCTCGATCCTGCTGCTGGTGCCCGGCTCGGTGTCGGTGCTGGGCATCGAGGGCGACAACCTGCTGGGCGGCGACGACTTCGACCGGGCCATCACGACGGCGCTCCTGGAGGACATCCGGGACGAGTACGGCGCGGACTACCAGCCGGACCGGCGGGACCGCCCCGGATCGCCTCGGCCGCCGAGGTGGTCAAGATCGAGCTGTCCAACCAGGAGGCGTCGGACGTCGTCCTGGCGGGCCTCGGCGCGGGCCAGCTGGTGCTGGAGACGGTGTTCGAGCGGCCCCGCTTCGAGGAACTGATCGAGGCCCGGATCGAGCGGACCATCGAGCTGACGCACAAGGCGATCATGCAGGCCAACCTCACCGTCGGCGACATCGACGAGGTGCTGCTGGTCGGCGGGTCGACCGCGATCCCGCTGGTGGCACGGCGGTTGGGCGAGGTCTTCGGGCCCCGGCGGATCCGGCGCGGCGTCAATCCGATGCAGTGCGTGGCGCTGGGCGCGGCCGTGCAGTCGGCCCTGGTCGCCGAGGTGGAGTGCCCGGAGTGCCGGACGCCCGCCGAACTGTCCGCCGCGTCGTGCGGACAGTGCTCGGCCTCGCTGCTGGGCGGCGCCCGGGTGACCTGCACCGGGTGTCATCTGCCGGTGGACACCGCGGCCGACGCCTGCCCCAAGTGCGGTCAGCAGCTGGACGGCGAGGCCGCCGCGCCCGTCGCGGCGCCCGTCGCCCAGACCCGCGACTGCGCGCGCTGCGGCACACCGGCGGCGGCCGAGGCCACCGCCTGCAGCCTCTGCGGCGAGGCACTGCCCGTCGCCGGGGGCGGCCCGACGGCGTCCACCGCGGCGGCCGCGGCAGCCGCGGTCGCCCAGGACATCGGTCTGCGCTGCGGCGGCTGCACGGCGGTGAACCCGCCGGGCACCGAGGTCTGCCCCTCCTGCGGCCAGCTGATGCAGGTGACCAACCCCTTCGACATCACGCCGAAGGACCTCGGCATCGAACTCAACGACGGCCGCCTCGCGGTGATCATCCCGAAGGGCACCGGCTACCCGACGAGCACCCCGGTCAGCCGGGAGTTCGTCGTCTCCGGCGGCGGTCAGCAGCGCCTCGAAGTGGCCGTGTACGAGGGCGAGCAGCCGATCGCCCAGCAGAACGAGCTGATGGGGCACCTCACCCTGCGGCTGCCCGCCGGGCTGGGCGGCCGGATCCCGGTCGAGGTGTCGTTCGGCCTCGACCAGGACCGCACGATCACCCTCTCGGTGCGGATCCAGGGCGGCGAGCAGCGGACGGTCAAGCTCGGCCGGGCCTCCTCGACCCGGAGCTCAAGGTGCAGGTCGAGGAGCAGCAGCGGCAGATCGAGAGCTTCACCGACCGCTGGGCGAACGAGCTGACCGAGGCCGAACTGCGCGAGACGCAGCGGCTGATGGACACCCTTGACGACATGGCGGGCGGCCGGACGGGCGGCGAGTCGGTGGACGCCGCGCTGGAGCGGGCCCAGTTCCTGCTGAACGCGCAGCGCTGGGTGCGCAGCACCGAGGCGTACCTGAGCCTGTTCCTCCTGTACTGCGAGAAGCACCTGGACGCGGGTGACCTGGCCCGGCTGCGCAGCGTGGCGGCCGAACTGCGGGAGCGCCGCGAGGCCGCGGACTGGGAGGGCGCCATGGCGGCGGCCGCCGCCGCGGACGAACTGTGCGACTCGCTGGGCCACACCTTCCGGATGCTGACGATGTGCAATATCTACGTCAGCCAGAACATGGTGTCGCCGGCCCTGGGCCAGCGGATCATCGCGGAGCTGCGTGGCCTGGACTCCGCGGTGGAGTCGGCCAACATGGAGGCCGCGAACCGCCACAACTCGTCGCTGCTGGGCCTGTACGCGCAGGCGCAGCGGGAGATGGGCAACGACAGCGTGCCCGAGCAGGTCGGGCCCGTCCGCCCGGAGGAGGTCGATCCCCGATGACGGCCGTGGCGCCGATCGAGGTGCCGTGCCCGCAGTGCGCGGTGCCCGCCGACGCGGAGAGCCTGCGCTGCCCGTCCTGCCGGGAGGATCTCGCGGCACTCGTCCGGCTCCGGTACGCCGGGCGGATCGACTACAACGAGGCGCTGGAGCGCATCCGGGCCGGGGACGACGCCGCCGCCCTGCTCCTGCTGCGCCGCGCGGTGCGGCAGGAGCCCGGCCTGCGCCCGGCCCTGGACCTCCTCGCCGAGGTCACCGCCCGGGCCGGCGCGGCCGACGCCTGACGACCGCAACCGAGGGCCCCGCCCCGCACCTGACGGTGCGGGGCGGGGTCCTCGGCGGTACGTCCTCCGGCACGTCCTCCGAGGTGTCCTCCGATGCGCTCAGCCGGTGGTGCGTACGCCGTCGAGCGCGATCCCGAGCACCCGGTCGCGCTGCTCCTCGCCGGGGAAGGCGACCGAGCTAATGCCGGAGACCAGGCGCAGCAGGTCGTCGATGTTCATGTCCGGCCGCACGTCGCCGGACTTCTGCGCCCGTTCGAGCAGCGGGGTGCCGGCGTCGTACATCGACTGGCGGCAGGCCAGGAAGACCTCGCTCTCCTCGCCCTCCAGTGCCTCGCGGATCGCGCGCTTGGTGAGGGTGTAGGCGACGAAGCGGCGCAGCCAGCCGGCCAGCGCGTCCCACGGCGGCAGGCCGGAGACCTCCTCGGCGACCAGGGTCAGGTCGTTGACCTCGTTGGCGTAGACGGTCTCGAAGAGGTGCCTGCGGGTGGGGAAGTTGCGGTAGAGGGTGCCGATGCCCACGCCTGCGCGACGGGCGATGTCCTCCAGCGAGGCCTCCGCACCGTGCTCGGCGAAGGCCTCACGGGCGGCGACGAGCAGCGCGTCGAAGTTGCGCGCGGCGTCGGCGCGGCGCGGGCGCTGGGCCGCGATGAACTCGCTGACGACGACCTGTTCCGGCACGGGGACCTCATTTCGGACGCCGGGTTGAACCGGAGGCACACCTCCGCTAATCTGGAGGCATGCCTCAACTTTAGCAGTGAGGCCCCGCTTCCGCCCTGCCGCCGTACGGCAGCGGCCCCACGACCCGTACGCCGCGCGCCGGCCCCGGCCCTCACAACGCCGCGCCGCCGCGCCGGGCCGACCTGCCCGCCGGCGTCCCGCCTGCTCAGCTCCACCGCTCCGCCTGCTCCGCCCCGCTGTCCGCCCGCGTCCCGGGAAGGTTCGATGAACCGCCACTCCAATCGCCTCACCTTCGGCGTCCTCGCGACCGGCGCAGGCGTGTTCGCCCTGCTCCAGTCGCTGATCACGCCCGCGCTCCCGACCGTCCAGCACGCCATGCACACCTCGCAGGCCACCGTCACCTGGGTGATGACCGCCTACCTGCTCTCCGCCTCGATCTTCACGCCGATCCTCGGCCGGGTCGGCGACCTGGTCGGCAAGAAGCGCACCCTCGTCGCGGCCCTGATCGCCCTCCTGGTCGGCTGCCTGGTCGCCGCCCTGGCCCCGAACATCACCGTGCTGATCGTCGCCCGGGTCCTCCAGGGCATCGCCGGTGCGCTGTTCCCGCTCTCCTTCGGCATCATCCGCGACGAGTTCCCCGCCTCGCGGGTGCCCGCCAGCATCAGCAACCTCTCCGCCGTCATCGCGGTCGGCAGCGGCCTCGGCATGGTCCTGGCCGGGCCGATCGTCGGGGCGCTGGACTACCGCTGGCTGTTCTGGTTCCCGGTGATCATCGTCGCTGTCACCGCACTGATCGCCCACCGCTACGTCCCCGAGTCGCCGACCCGCACCGAGGGCAGCGTCAACTGGCTCGCCTCCGTACTGCTCTCCGGCTGGCTGGTCGCCCTCCTGCTGCCCATCAGCCAGGCGTCGAAGTGGGGTTGGGGCTCCACGAAGGTGATCGGCCTGCTCGTGACGGCGGTCGTCCTGTTCGCGCTCTGGGGCGCCGTCGAGGCCCGCTCCCGCAACCCGCTGATCGACCTGCGCATCATGCGCCTCCCGGCGGTCCGGACGACCAACACCGCCGCGCTGCTCTTCGGCGGCGGCATGTACGCGGTCTGGGCCTTCCTGCCCGGCTTCGCGCAGACCCCGTCTTCGGCGGGCTACGGCTTCGGCGCGAGCGTCACCGGCGCCGGACTGCTGATGCTGCCCATGCTGGTCACGATGTTCGTCGCCGGCATCGTCAGCGGCCGACTGGCCGGCCGGTTCCCCGCCAAGGCGCAGCTCATCACGGGCGCCGTCCTCGGCGCGGTCGCCTGCGCGATCCTCGCCGCCTGGCACGGCCAGCAGTGGCAGGTCGCCCTGGCGGCAGGCGTCTTCGGACTCGGCATCGGCCTCGCCTTCGCATCGATGAGCAACCTCATCGTGCAGAGCGTCCCGGCGGCCCAGACCGGCGCGGCGACCGGCATGAACGCCAACATCCGCACCATCGGCGGCTCCCTGGGCGCCGCCGTGATGACCGGCCTGGTCACCGGCCACCTCCAGGCCTCCGGGCGCCCGTACGCATCCGGCTACACCCACGGCTTCACCCTGCTGGCCGTGTTCTGCCTGGCCGCCGCACTGGCCGCGATGCTCGTCCCGACCCGGCGGCGGAGCGTCCCCGCCCCGGTCGAGGCCGCTGCGGCCTCAGCGGTCCGGGGGCCGGCGACCCCGGCGGCAGCCCCGGCCCCGGCAGCGGCGGTCGCGACGGCCGCGGGCACGGGCGCGCGACCGGAGAACGCACGGCGCTGACCGGGCCGCCGTCGGGCCGACCGACCCGACGCCCCCGCTGACCGCCGCACCTGCCCGCCGCCGCCGGCCAGAACCTCTGGTCAGCGGCGGCGGGCACCCGGCATGATCGGGGCAGTGGAAGGGACATACGGGATGCACCTGCGCAACGTCACGCTCGACGACGTCGAGGCCTACGTCCGGATGCGGTGCGATCCGGTCATGATGAAGGACCTCGGCGGTCCGCTGCCGCGGGAGGGCATCCCGGACAAGGTACGCCGCGACGTCGGCACCGCCGCGTCGGACACCGGCTGGATCAAGATGGTCGTCCCCGACCCGGCCACGCCCGAGGTGGTGGCGGGGCAGATCACCCTGTGGTCGCACGACGAGGACGGCGAGCAGATCTCCGAGATCGGCTGGATGATCCTGCCCGGGTTCCAGGGCCGCGGCTACGGCAAGCGGGCCGTCCGCGCGGTGCTGGAGGCGGCACGGGAGGACGGCCGCTGGGGACTCGTCCATGCCTTCCCGGCCACCGCCAACGCGCCCTCGAACGGCATCTGCCGCAGCGTCGGCTTCCGATTCGTCGAGGAGCGCAGCATCACCTTCGCCGACCGGGTGCTGCGCACCAACCTCTGGGTCATCGACCCGCGGACGGGCCTGGGTTGATCCACGGGCCACAGGCCCGGACACCGCCCGAAGCCCGCCCGGACATCACGCCTCCGGTCAGCGCGTCGTGCAAGGGGCCGGCTCATCGCCGGCCACGGCGGGGTGCGACCGGCGCCTCGCCGAGATCCTGATCGGCGCTGCGCGAGCGGCTCGACGGGGCACCCTCCTTCGTCGCCCTCGAGGGCTACGACACGGTCACCGTCCTCGCCGAGGTGCTCCGCTCCCACGGCGGCGGCCGGGCCCGGACCGCCGCGGCCTGGCCCCACGTCGAAGGCGAGGGCACCCGCGGGCAGATCCGGTCCTCCCGCCTGCCGGGCATCAGTGTGTGGCAGTGGGCCGCGGCACCGATCCAGGTTGTCGACCGGGATCCGGCGGACCTCGACCGTTTCCATCCTGCACACCGGCCGAGCGGGCTCGGCGATCTCCCGACGGGAGGACGAGCCCGCTCGACCGGCGGAAGGTCCGGCAGGACGGCCCTCATGACAGCCGAACGGAGACAGGCTCCGCCCGCCGGTCATGCCTGGTGGAGGCCGACAGCCGCGGTGACCTTGCCCTTCGGCATCGTGACCACGGTCCTCGATGTCCGTGACCACATCAACAAGCGGCGGCCCAGGGCACCGGTCGGGTGGCGGCCGGCAGCCGGGTGCGCGTGCGGCCGGTGCACCCGGTGACCCGGTGACCCGATAATGGTCCGCATGTATGCGTGGATCATGGTGGGCTCCGGATTGTGCTGCGTGGTCCGTGGCGTACTGACCTTGAGTGACCGAGGAAACGCGACAGACGTGCGAACGCGTCGGGCCGGCCGGGGTTGGGTGGCGATGGGTGGTGGCTTCGTCCTGAACGGCGGGTCCGCACTCCTCGGCTTCTCTTCCGGCACGAGGGTTTCCCTCTCCTTCGTGGCGCTCGCGCTCATCGTGCTCGGCGGGGTGTTCATGGTCTCGGGCGGAGCATCTTCGCAGGCCCGTCGCCTCGGCAGGAGCGGTCGACCGTAGGCACGGCGCCGAACCGCCCGGGGGGCGCCTTCGGGCCGTACGAGGAGGACCGGGGCGACAGCAGCCGACGCCTCATCGGCAGTCGCCGGACCTCGGGCCCGCCGCCGTGTTGCCCGTCTGCGCCAGTGTCGGCACGTTGCCGGCGCAGTTCAGGGGCCCGCCCACCCGGTTGTCGTCGAACTCCGGGACGTTCTGGTCGGGCTGCAGGCCGCTGCCGCTGTTGCCGGTGACGGTCACGGGTGCCGTGAACGTGTTGCCGGAGACCTCCAGGCCGCCGGTGTTGCCGTTCAGGCTCACCGGCGCCTCGAAGGTGTTGCCCGCGCAGCCCGTCGTGTCGTCCCGGCCGGACCCGAGCAGCACGAAGCCGGTGACCCCGGCGACGCCGAGCGGGCCGGACACGGTCGACCGGCACACGGTGAGCGCGGCCGCACCGTCGACCGAGACCGGGCCGTTGATCCGGGCACCCGAGACGGCCAGGGCGCCGCCCGGCCCGACCGTGACCGGCCCGTCCTGCTCGCTCCCGGGCGCCAGGCACAGCGACTGGCCGGACGCGACCGTCAGCCTGCCGTGGTGCTCCGTGATGCACGGTCCGCCGAAGCCGACGGTCACCACGGTGGCCGACGCCGCACTGCTCGCGGTGAAGCCCGGGTCGCCGCTGTAGACGGCGGTGATGCCGTGGCCCCCGGGCTGGAACTTGCCGGTGGTGAAGCTCGCCCGGCCGTTGCTCAGCGGCACGGTCGCCAGCGGCGTCGTCCCGTCCGAGAAGGTGACCGACCCCGTCGGGGTGCCCTCGACCGGGTCGGAGGGGTCGGCCGGGGCCACGGTCGCGGTCACGGTGACGGCGTGTCCGAAGAGCGGGGTGGCGGTGTCCGTGCCGAGGGCGAGAGACGTTCCGTACCGGAACGACACGACGGCCCTTCCGTTGCCGTGGTTGACGCCGCGCAGGAGGGAGACGTCGGTCGCCGTCGGGTCCGCGTAGCTGCTCCCGCCGCCTCCGCCCGCGCCCGGGAAGTAGCCCGGGTTGCCGCCGCCGGAGCCGCCGCCACCGCCGTGCCAGCCGCCACCGCCGCCTCCGCCGCCGGGGCCTCCCCCACCGCCGTTGCCGCCGGTGCCGCCGCTGCCGGGGTCGGGCTCGCTGGTGATGGGGTCGAGGTCGATGCCGGGGGTCCCGGGGCCGCCGTTCAGGGTGTTGGGGTTGCCGTGACCGGCCGCCGCCGGGCCTGCGCCGCCGCCGGCCAGCCCGGAGCCCAGCGGGCCGTTGCTCTGTCCGCCGTCCTCGCCGACCTCGCCGCCGCCGGCACCGCCGCCGAGCTCCGGACCGCCGTTGCCCGCGCCGCCGCCGCCCCCGGCGACCAGGACACGCTCGGAGCCGCCGAACGCGCCGACCCGGACGTCCGAACCGCCGCCGCCCGAACCACCGCCACCGTGCGCGCCGCCGCCGCCGCGTCCGTGGCCGGTGCCGCCCGGCCGGGCGAACTCACCGTGCCGGGACGAGCCGGGGATGCCGGCCGCGCCCAGGGTGAGCTGGATCGTCCGGCCCGGGGTCACGGGCAGGGTGGCACGGGTCTCGCCGCCGAGGCCGCCGGGTGCGCCCGCGATCGCCGGGTGGGGGTCGATGTAGCCCGCCGCGCTGCCGCCCTCGGCACCGAACAGGTCGACGGCGACCGCTGTCACGCCGTTCGGGACGGTGAAGGTGTCCGTACCGACGGAGTCGTAGGTGCAGGAGGGCTGCGGGGCGGCGGTGAAGACCCCGCCCGTACCGCAGGGTGCGGCCGTACCCGCCGTGGCGGCGGCTGCGGTGAGGGGCACGATCGCGGCCGCGAGGAGGCCGGTGGCGCCGGCCACCGACAGCATCCTGGATCCGAGGATCGTCCGACGGGAGTTCGGACTGTTGTGGCTCATGGGAGTCGCACTTTCTCTCCGGTCCTGTGGCTGACCGGGGTGGGGAGGGGTGATCCGCAGGCGGGCCGGGCCCGCCTGCGGACGGAGCTCGACCGGTCTCTCAGACGCCGTCGTCGGCGCAGAGCGCCCAGACGTCCGAGGAGGTGTTGGCGGAGCCGACCCCGCCGGTGTGGGTCCAGGCCGTCCAGTACGCGGCCGACGTGGCCCCGTCACCGACCGGATTGCCACTGCTGTCGCTGGGGAAGCTGCCGTTGAGGTGGTCCCCCTGCGAGCCCGGCGCGGTGAAGTCGGTGGTCGTGACGCTGCCGCCGCTGATCGCCGCGCCGCCGCTGACGAGCCTGCCGTCGGTGCCGCAGCCCACCGTCACGGTCCGGCCGGTGGTCGCCGTGGTCGGACCGCTCACCTCGCTGTGGTGGACCTTCACGGTGACACCGCTGACGTCGATGCCGTTGCCGCTGCAGATCGCATAGGCGTACGTGGTGTTGGTGGTGCCGCCACCGCCGCCGTTGAAGCCCTCCGCCGTCCAGGAGTCGGGGTTGCTCTCACCGTCGGCCGCGGCCTTCAGGCCGTAGTCGTGGGCGGAGTCGGCGAAGGTGGGGAAGCTCGCGATCGGCTTGAGGCTGCCGACCTCGGCCGGGGTCGTCCGGGCGCCGCCGCCGAGCAGAACGGTGTCGGCCGGGCAGGTCGCGGTGACCGCGAGCGGCGTCGACGAAGTGGTCGGCCCGGCGGCCTTGTTCATGACCGTCCGGGTGTGGTCGATCAGGCTGCTGGTGAAGCACACCGCGTAGGGCGTCGACGAGAACGAGGCGTTCACCGCGCCGCCGCTGCCGCCGATGCCGAGCCAGTGGGTGTCATCGGTGCCCACCGCACCGGTGGAGCCGGTGTACTCGGTGGAGCCGTCGGAGCTCGGCCCGGTGCCGTTGACGTGGTTGCCGTTCGACGACGTACCGGTGCCGATGGCCTGGTCGATCCCGCCGCCGGAGACGAGACCGCTGCTGCAGTCCGCGTGGGTCGAGACCTCGGAGAAGGAGGTGGTGGGCCCGGCGGTGGCGCCGGGGGTCTTCACGGTCACGCTCACGGTGTCGGCGTACGCGACACCGGGCGCCGCCAGGGCCAGCGCGGCGCCGGCCAGCAGGATCTTCCAGGTGGTCGGGCGGTGCTGGGATCGTCTTCGCACGGCGTGCTCCTCGGGGATGTCGAGCGACCGATGCGGCGCGGCAGCACCGTTCGGCCGCCGACGTTCTGCGGTTGATCGCGGGACTGTCCCGCCGCCCCCATCATGGGTTGCACATGCGCGCCGATGAACCGTCAGGCACCAGCATCTGCCAGGCTCAATTCCGGCTCGGGCTGGCAGATGTCACACTTGACAGCGCCTCGGGACCGGAGCGCCGACGCCGCGGGCTCTCCGGCCCACCCGGATCGCACCGACCGCCATCCGCGGCGGTCAACCGCCGATGCCTCGCCAGATGTTGTCGAAGGCCTGCTGCTCGATGGCCCGGCGCTGCCGCACGGCCTCCAACTCCATGACCGCGTCGTTGACGGCGGCGAGCACGATCTCGGCCTCGTCGTCGGCGACGCCCGGCAGATCCCCCGTCCGCGGCCCGGTGATCCCGGTGGCTGCCACGAGGGCGGCGAGGACGGGCTCGTTCGACGCCCGGCGTTCCGCCGCCCGGCGGTGTTCGAGGGATTCGGCCGGCACCGGGTGCCCCGTCCGGCCCGGTGCCCGGCGGCGTTGCCGGGTGAGGTGTTCTTCGGCCTCGCGTGCGGCCAGATAGGCCGCCGCCAGGCCGCTGCCCCTGCGCCACAGCCAGTCGTCGACCGACTCGTAGGGCGCCTGCCGGACGAGCGAGGACGCGGCCCGGTCCAGCAGGCCGTCCGCGACAGCGGGCCGGTCCCCCGGCACGAGGCGATCGCCGTCCAGGCGGACGGCCCGGACGGCGATCAGGTCGATCAGCTCGGCTCCGGCGAGCACGAGCGACAGGTCACCGGCCTCCGGAGGCCGGCCGGTGGCCTCCAGGTCCATGACGACGATCAACAGGTCCCAGGGTGTGGTCATGGACGACTCCACGTCGGAGGCGCCGGCAGCGAGGACGGGCTGCCGGGTCGGTGCCCTCGGGCCTGCCCGACGGCTCCCGCCGCGTGGGCCGCCGCGGCGGAGGCCGCACCCGCCTGCCGCCGGGGCGACCGTACGGGGGCAGGCACGTGGTCAGGCTACGGCCGATCGGGCCGGTCCGCACGCTTCGGGCCCGCGACGCGGCCGGGGCCGGGCCGCCCCGGCCGCAGCGCCCTACCGCCCGTGGACCCCGGTATCCGCGAGGACCTCCACGAGCGACCCGCGCCGGTCGAGTTCGAGGACGTGGGCCATGTCCCGCGCGAGCGCCCCGGCATCCGCGTGGGCCAGGACGACACGGCCGTAGGAGGTGATCAGATCGACGGTCTTCTCGATCCGGTCCCCCGGTACCTGGGTGCAGGTGTCGAAGAGGAAGCTGTCGAGTCCGCCGCAGGCCTCCCGCACGCGGTTGGCCGTGACCGCGCCGGCCTGCGGCGCGGACAGGAAGCACTCGACGACACCCTTCCGCAGCGACGGCCGCACGCCCGTCCGGGCCCGGAACTCGTCCGGCGCCACGCGCGACGCCAGGGTCAGGTCGATCAGGGAGTGGGTGGACGACTCGTCGACGAGCGTCGCGCCGAGACCGCCGTGCATACGGGCGCCCGTCTCGATCAGCACCGGTCCGTCCGCGGTGAGGATGAGCTCGCTGTGGCCGGGGCCGCTCTCGATGCCCAGGGCGGTGAGGGCCTGCTCCACGTAGGCGGCGACGTCCGGGTGGTCGCCGACCTCCACGGCGGACATGGCCCGGTAGACCGGGTTCCCGTCGACCGTCTCCTTGGTGTACCGGAACATGTCGACGATGAAGTGCACGCCGTCGAGGGAGACCGAGTCGACCACGAACTCGGGCCCGACCAGCCGTTCCTGGACCAGGACTTCGGTGATGAGCTCACCGGCGAGGTCGAGCCGCCCGAACAGCCGCTCGCACGCGGCGCGCACCTCGTGCACGTCGGCACAGAAGTACACCCCGTCGGTGGCGAACGACTTGACCGGCTTCACGACGTACTCGGCCGGGCCACTGGCGGCGGCCCACGCGACGGCGGACTCCGCGTCGGAGGCCTTGTGGTGCGGGATGTACCGGATGCCCGCGTCGCGCAACCGGTTCTGCATCAGGAACTTGTCCCGCCGGACCTCGGAGGGTCCGGAGTTCGGGCGCAGCCCCCAGTGCGCGGCGAGCAGGTCGAAGACCTCGACGCCCGGTTCGGACCCGCAGATCAGGAACTCCGGGCGGCCTCCGCACAGGTCCTCGACGGCTGCGGCCGTCGTCAGGACGTCCGAGAAGCGCACGTCCCCGCCGAAGTCCTCGGCCGGGTAGGTGGCGACGAGCGCGGCGGGCAGGGTCTCCGACGTCAGCACGGCCACGGAGGTCAGGCCGTACACCTCCTTGGCCCGGCGGGCCAGGACCGAACCGCTGGAGTACGGGTCCACCACCACGAGCGTCCCCCGTGCCGTGGCCGCTCCGTCCACGGCACTGCCGGTGCGGTCACCGAGATCAAGCATGCTCCAGCACCTTCTCTTCGTTCTCGTTCTCGTTCGGGGCAGGGCTGGGCTCGTGGTTCCGGACCAGGGTCATCGCGAGCGAGCCGACCAGGGCACAGCCCGCCGAGACCCAGAGCGCGGCACGCCAGTCACCCGCGTCGAGCAGCGCACCGTAGACGGCCGCGGCGACAGCCCCTCCCAGGTAGAACGAGGACTGCCGCAGCGCGATCGAGACCACCTGTCGCGCCGGTGCGAAGCCCGCCATCGCGACCGTGTCCAGCAGCGGCATCAGGCAGTAGTTGAACAGCAGTCGGGAGAGGTACAGCACGGTGAAGACGACCAGCGGCACGGTCAGGGACTGCAGGATCAGACCGACGACGGCGAGGCAGCCGAAGAAGGCGGCGCTCGGGCGCAACGAGAAGCGCTTGACCAGCACGGGCGCGAAGATCGCGCCGATGATGCTGATGATCTTGTCGCTGCCCAGGATGAGCGAGATGTCGCTCACCGGAATCCGGTAGATCTGGGCGAAGAGGACGTTCGCGAACCGGAAGAACAGCGCGATCGACGCACCCAGGAACCCGGCCGCGACGAACAGGGCCGCGAAATTGCCCTTCTCGCCCGCCCCTTGGGCCTCCGCCCGGGCAGTGGCGGCGGCCGGCTGCGGGACGGCCCGGGCCGACGGGAGGCGCAGCACGAACATCACGCAGGCGGCCAGGAACGACAGCAGGAGGAAGAAGCGGTACTTCTGCAGATCACTCGTGTGGAGCCAGCCGCTGACCACGGAGACCAGCGCCGAGCCGACCACGCCGGCGCCGAGGTAGCAGATGAAGAAGCTGCTGAACAGGCGGGTGCGGGCCGTGGCCGGGACCTGTGCGCCGGCCATCGCGTTGCCCACCGAGAGCAGGCCGAGCATGCCGGAGAGGATCAGGCTCAGGACGACGGACGCCGAGGTGACCGATGCCACGAACGGCAGGCCGGCGAACGGCACCGTGTAGAGCACCGAGGCCCCGATGAGCAGGGCTCGTTGCGACAGGAAGCGACGCAGCAGGAGGAGGGGGACGACGGCCACCGCCATGGCTCCGGTGGCGATGGCGTAGATCACGCCCGCGTCGCCCTCGCTGATCCCCCGGTCGGCGAGGTAGAAGTTGAACACCACGTCGAAGATGGTGTTGGCGAGCCCCATGAAGAAGGACGCGGCCAGGTAGAAGAGGACGGGGCGGGGCACCGAGGAGAACTTACTGCGCAAGGGGAACACGTCCCGTGGTCGATTCCAGTGTGTTTCCGGAGAGCCGTTCGATCAACCGGGCCACGTGGTCCCAGCGTCCGTAGCCGTCCCGGGTGGCGAGGTGGCCGCCGCCGGGCACGACCTCGAAGGTGCTGCCCCACGTCGTCGCCAGTTCGCGGCCCCGGTCGAGCGGGAGGAACGGGTCGTCGTCGGACGCCACGAGGTGCGTCCTCATCGGCAACTCCGTGGTGGGAAGCGGCGCCTGGACCTTGATGGCGGGCAGGGCGTCGGCCGCCTCGATGTCGGCCGGGGCGACCAGCAGGGCCCCGACGGCCCGGCTGTCCCAGCGCGTCGCGGCCCACTGGGCGATGGTCACCGAGCCGCAGCTGTGGCCGATCAGGAAGACCTCGTCGTCGATGCCGCGCACGGCCTCGTCGAGCCTGGCGACCCAGCGGTCACGGTCGACGGTGTCCCAGTCGCGCTGGACCACCCGGGAGAAGCCCTGGTGGCCGTTCTCCAGGTGCGTCTGCCAGTGGTCGGGGCCGGAGCCGGTGTAGCCCGGTACGGTCAGATAGTGCATGGTTCTACCTTTCGAGCCCGAGGTCCTGCGGCGGGACGGTGAGGCCGAAGTGCCGGCCGAGCAGTTCCCGGAGTTCCGCGTCGTCCTCGACCGCGGTGGTGGAGCTCTCTCCGTCGTGCACGATGGTCAGGTGCCCGTCCCGCACGCTCACCCTGCCGGTGGGGGTGGGGATGCTGGCCACCTTGTGCCGGTTCAGCAGGCTGTTGGGGGAAGCCGTCGTGTAGAAGTGCGCCATCTCCAGATCGGCGGCCCCGACCGGGGTGTCGACGAAGCTGTAGATGTCCTGCCACTCGACGGCGTTGGTCGCGTGCTCCTTGATCGAGACCGTCCACACCGGAGCACCCGTGCCGTGCGAGAGGCCGACCCTGGTGGAGAGCGCGGGGTGGTCGACCTCCGCGCCGTCCGCCAGACGGACGGGGCCGCGGGGGCCCCGCGCGCCGAAGCCGATGTCGAAGAGCCACCGGTCGGCGCCGATCGTCACGGTGAAGACCTGGTGGGTGGCGGGAGTCCGGCTGGGCGTGGTGACGCTGGCGAGCCGGATCCCGTAGTCGAATCCGCACTCGTCGAGGAGTTGCTGCATGAGCAGCCCCGTCTCGAAGCAGATGCCGCCCCGGCGGCCGTCCACGATCGCCTCGCGGAGTGCCTCCTCGCCGAGTCCGCGCGCCGCGTTGCCGTGCATGCTGAAGTTCTCGAACGGAACGTTGTACAGGTGTGCCTCGTGCAGGTGACGCAGGCACTCGATGGTCGGCTCCAGGGGAACGCGGAGGCCGATCCGGCCGGCGTAGCCGGCGATGAGCTGGTTCACGGGGGTCCTTGTGATGGGGTCGGTCGCCGGGTCAGACGTTGAGCACGAGTCGCGCGCCGATCGACTTGCTCACGCACGGGAGCATGTAGCTCGATTCGGCCTTCTCCTGGTCGGTGAGCACCTCGTCGCGGTGGTCGATCTGCCCGGTGCGGACCTCGATCTCGCACGTCCCGCAGATGCCCTGGCGGCAGGAGGACGGCACTGCCACGCCGTTGCGGTTCAGTGCGTCGAGGAGCGGCTGGTGCTGGGCCGCCTCGAAGGTGATGCCGGTCCTGAGGCATTCGACCTCGACCGACGCGGGCATGTCGGCGACACCGCCGGTCGTCGCCCCGTCGGTGATCAACTGCCGTGCCCCGGACGTCCGATGGACGGCCGAACGGACCTCGGCGACCATCCCGGTCGGCCCGCACACGCCGATGGTGCTGCCGGCCGGGATGTCCCCCACGATCGCGTCCCAGTCCGGCCGGCCCAGCGTCGCGGTGTCGACGGTCACGACGGTGCCGTCCTGTTCCTTCGCCAGTTGCCGGATCTCCTCGAGGAACGGGAACTCCGCCTCGCCGCGGTCGACGTAGACGAGCCGCCAGTCGCGCAGCCGTCCGCCGGCCAGGACCGCCAGGACGGGGTTGATCCCCACCCCGCCGGCCAGGAAGTGGGTGAAGGGCGCCTCGCTCTCGGCGGTGAACCGGCCGTCCGGAGCCGTGACCGCGATCGCGGCTCCGACGTGGAGGCCGGGCGAGAGGTGGTCGCGCCGGTCGCCGCGGTGGCGGTTGCGCACCGCCAGTTCGTAGCCCTCGTCCTGGAGGGCCAGGACGGTGAAGGTCTTGACCCGCGGGCCCACGCGCAGGGTGACGTGCTGCCCCGGCACGGCGGCCGGCAGCGGCGGGCTGCCCGGCGACGCGGTGATCCAGTACTGGGTGACGGTCGGCGTGAGGGCGCGCGCCGCATGGACGGTCGCGGTATTCACGCGATCAACCCCGCTTCCTCGAAGGCCTCGAGCGTGGCGCCGTGCTCCAGGGCCCCGGTCTCGAAGAAGTACTGGAGGGTGGGCGCGGCGCTGCGGCGCACGTCGCTCACGACCTTCTCGCGGGTGTAGACGTCGCTCAGGACCTGGTCCACCTGGTCACCCGTCAGGCCGGACGCCCGCAGCCCCAGGGCCGCACTCGTGTAGTCCGGCTCCAGGAACGCGAAGATCAGGCGGGGGATGTACGGGCCCGCCATGGCCCGCTCCTTCGGCGTCATCGCGGGCCACAGGTGGCGGAGCAGGGTGGAGAAGTAGGAGTGGTGCTTCGCCTCGTCGACCGCGTGATCGGCCACCATGTCGCGGACGCCCCGGGGCAGCCGCTCGTCCTTCGGCAATTCGTCGAGAATCGACGAAATGAGCGTTTCGCTGACAATGGCGAACAGCATCTCGTCCAGGCCGCGGATCTGAGTCGGCAGCTCTTCGTGGATACGCGCCAGCTCGACGGTGAAGGTCGGCGTCTCCGGGATTGCCGGGGTGATCCGCGTGCGCTGCCGGACGGCGCGCATGATCTCGTACGTGAACTGTGCGTGCCAGGCCTCGTCCGTCACGATCTTGAATGCATCCAGGCGCATCGGCTCGGGCAGATCCAGCCCCGACATGCCGCGGCTGATGTGACCCGTCACCGGGATGACCGCGCTCTGCTCCAGGTCGATCGTGAATTTCAGGTACTCGTAGAGGCGGTGGACGAGGACGGCCTCACGGATGTGTGGCTCGGCCTGTTCCAGGATCGGATGCGAAAGGGCGGGAACGAGTTCGGGGCTGAAGTAGAGTTCACCACTTTCGCCCAGCTCTCGGGTCGGACTGTTCCGGACGGTGGCGACCCGCTCCCAGGTACGGAAACGGCTGCGGTAACCGGATTCTACGATCGCCTGATCGAGGCGATTTCTGTGACTGCGGGCGAGAACGGTTCTGTTCGCCGCACTCGCAAATTGCAGTGCCATGCTTCAAACCTTCACGTGACTGCTCGGGTCGTCGTGTGACGTCCGCTCGACGACAGGGGATGCTGCCATCGGCGCATAAACCCGTCAAGCGGCAGGATTTTGCCGCTGGGCGGAGTTGTCCGGTTTACCTGATTTGGATATCGCGCCGGCCCGGTGAACGGTGGCGACCGGCAGAAAATTGCCGGTCGCCGACCGGCCGGCGGATTGCGGGAGCGGCAGAATTCTGCCGCTTGCGCCCGCCCCGGAACGCTGTACTGTGGCGCTGTCCCGGTCGCCTGCGGATCCACCGGGACGTCATTGACGGAACGTCACGCCTGCACGTCAGTGCGGCAGCAGCATGACGCAGCGCAGCCTGTGGTGATAGGCGGGGAGCAGAACGCGGGAGGTGACGCCGATCGGCTCGGGGGACACGTGCGGCAGGTCCAGCCGATACCGGTGCCCCTGGCGGAACGCGACGAATTTCGGCTCCTGCGACCAGAGCCGACGGCATTCGGAATCCTCCAGGACGCGCTGGAGGAGAGCGTCGAGCTTCTCCGTGCGGGGGAGCCCGTGGCCACGGCGAAGCGCAGCATGGCCAGATACACCTCGGCGTGCTGCGCCCAGTCCAGCAGTTGTTCGCGGGCCTCCTCGCCGTTCAGGGCCCAGAGCATCAGATTGGCACCAGGTTCGCGCACCCAGGGGAACCAGGCCGCCATGAGGGCGTTGTATCCCAGAATGTTCCAGGCGCCGTCCGTGAGGTAGGCCGGGAACTGCGTCTGTGCGGTGACCAGCTGCAGGAGTGCCAACTGGCCCTCGGCCTCGCCGTCCTCGTCCGCAAGGGCGATTCCCGCCCCGTCGAGTGCGCGACTGTAGAGGATCATGCGCTCGTCCGGCCCCAGCGCCAATGCCTCGGAAAGCCTGCCGAGGACATCGCTGGAGAGCGAGAGGGAATCGCCCGCCTCAAGGCTTCGGTACCACCGCTCGCTCACGCCGATGCGTGCGGCGATCTCCTTCTGTGGAACGGCCTTGTCCCGTTTCATCCTGCTGCCGGCATCGGCCCGCCATACACGCAGGAGCCGGCACAACTCCATATCTTGAGGAGCGAAATCCGGCGCAAATCCCCGATTACGGACATCAGTATTCCCCATTGGTACTGCAATCCCCCCACGCGGCGTCGGATGATCAACGCACGACCTGGCGTCGAGTGTAGGACATCAATGACTGTTCGTCGGCCCACGGGCGCCATTGTGAACGGCATGCGACGGGAACTCCGAGATCCCTAGCCGCCGCCCCGGCATCTGCTTTCCGTACTTAACTGTCCGACGCGGTCGGGCAGTTGAGCACAGGTGGCGGAAGAGTGGATTCCGGTGCACCACGGCCCCGGCCGGGGGCCGCCCGTGGGAGTGACCCAGGACACGGCCGCGCCGGCGGGCGCCGGAACTCCGGCCGCGACGGGGCCCGCGCGGCGCGCTCATCCCGTACCGGCGTGCTCGGCGGCAGCGGCGGCCAGACCGGCGATGAGCGGGTGGACCCGGGTGCCGTCACCGTCCAGCTCGGGCTGGAAGAGGGTGGCCAGGAAGTAGGGATGGGAGGGCAGTTCGGCGATGCGGACCTCGCCGGACTCGTCGGTGCCGGGGAAGGTCAGGCCGTGCTCGCGCAGCACGTCGAGGTGGTCCGGGTTGGGCCCGTAGTTGCAGTGGTACCGCGCCCGCAGGCGCTCGGCGCCGAGGAGCCGGGCGGTACGGGAGCCGGGGACGATCCGGACGGCACCCTCGTGGCCGACCAGCGAACAGGCCAGCGCCACGATCACGGCGTCCTCGTCCGCGGTCGCTGGTGCGTTCTCGGCGTGACCGGCGCGATCCAGGCCGCAGACGTTGCGGGCGAACTCCAGCAGCATGTGCTGAAAGCCGCCGCAGGTGCCGAGGAACGGGATGCGCTCCTCACGTGCGGTGCGAATCGCCGCCAGCACACCGTCCTCACTGCGGTACGGGCTGCCGGGCAGGACCCAGATCGCGTCGAAGCCCCCGAGGCCCTGGTCGGCCTCCTCGGTCGGGATCCAGTAGGCATCCAGGTCGAAGCCGTCACGCACCCGCAGTGCGTCGAGCAGGCCGGGGATGCGGGCGTGGGAGCGGATGGCGTCGGAGCGGTCCCCGACCAGGGCGATGCGTCCGGTGGAGTTCATGCGTCCATCCTGCTGAACAGCGCGCATCAGGTCCAACGATGTTTCCTGGATCCTGCATAAGCAATACTGATGCCCATGGATCCGCACCTGCTCCGCACCTTCGTCGCGGTCCTCGACCACCGCTCCTTCTCGGCTGCCGCATCGGCGCTGGGCTACACCCAGTCCGCCGTGTCCCAGCACATCGCCGCGCTCGAGGCCGACCTGGGCGCCCGGCTGGTCGAGCGCCGGCCGGTTGCCCCCACTCCGGCCGGAGCACGGCTCATGGAGCACGCCCCCGGGCTGCTGCTGCGGCTGGACGCCGCCCGCGCCGACATCGCCCGCCTCCACGACAGCCGCCCGACCCGGCTGACCCTCGCCCACTCGCCGGCCGCCCTCGGCCCCGCCGTCGCCCGGGCTCTCGCACAACTGCACACCGCCACCCAACCGCTGGACCTGGAGGTGCAGGTTCTCGGGCGCCAGGCCGTGGTCGAGAAGGTGCTCACCGGCCGTGCCGACGTCGGCCTCGTCGACGGCGCCGCGGCCCCCCACGACCCGCTCCCCTCCCCGACCTCGGCCCCACCGTCACGCTCGCCGTCACCGAGGAGACCCTCGCGGTGCTCCTCCCGAGCAGCCATCCCCTGGCCGGACGCCGCTCGGTGCGCCTGACCGACCTCACGCAGGCCCGGTGGATCGACGCCCCCGACACCGCGATCCCCCTCGACCGCCTGCGCGCCCTGTGCCGCACCGACGGATTCCGCCCCCACCTCCGCCACCGCGGAACGGACCTGCACGGCGTCGCCGAACTGGCCGCCGCCGGCCACGGCATCGCCGCGCTGCCCCTGTCGCTCGCCACGGCGCTCCCCGGCATCGCCGCCGTCCCCGTCGCGGAACCCCGCCTCGTCCACCGCACGGAGCTCATCCATCCCGCCGGCCCCGCCGACACCGCCCGGCAGCTGGCCGACCTCGTCACCGGCCGTCGGCCGGCACCGCCCGACCGGCTGCCGAGCTGACCGGCCGTCAGGTCAGCACGGCGGGCTCAGGACCACAGCCGGTCGAGATCCAGACCGAGCGCGCACGTCCCGTCCCGGCCTGCCGCGACCAGCGTGCCGTCGGCGCACAGCATCAGCATGTCGACCGGGTGCAGCAGGGACAGCGCCGCCATCCGGCCCTCGGACAGCTGCCACACGTGCACCCGCCGGTCGGACCACGCCACGGCCAGCAGCAGTCCGGCCGCCGTCTCGGCCAGGTCGACGGCGGTCGGGATCGCCGCCCTGCGCTCCACCGGCACCGGCATCTCGGCCCCCGTGGCGGAGTCCCAGAGCCGGACGGCCCCGTCGAGACCGGCCGACACGACCAGCACGACCCCGACCTCCGGCAGGACGCGACAGGTCACCGCGGTGACCCCGCTCCCGTGGAGCCGGATGCTGCGCGGTGCGGCATCGAGGGACGAGAGCGACCAGAGGTGCACCGCCCCGGCACCGTCGGCCAGGACGACCCGGTCCCGGTGGGCGCCGAGGGCCGTCAGGCGGACGTCGGACGACGGCGCCGCCGTCACGCCGTTGTGGTGCAGCGCCAGCCGGTCGACCCGGCCGGGCGCCATCGACTCCTCGCCGAGCAGCAGCGGGTGCAGCATGCCGTCCTCGTCGAGCGCGAGCGCGCAGCTGTCGGTGAGCGCCGTGAGCCCCACCGGCCGCAGCCGGGGATCGACCGTGACCCGTCCGACCAGCTCACCGTCGGACACCCGGCGGACCCTCACCCGTCCGGTCGCGTCGGCCGTCATCAGCCGCTCGCCGCTCTCCGCGGACCCGGCCGTCAGGGCGGCGGCGGTCGGCCGCCAGGAAGGCCGGTACCACCGGGCCGTCCACCGATGGGTCTCGGCCAGCGGACGGAGCAGCTCGGCGAGCCGCGCGTCGGCGGCGCCGAGCGCCGCCAGGTGCAGGATCGCCGCCCGGTGCGGGTCGGCGAGGCCGGGGTGGACAGCGCCGGCGCGGCCTGCTGCCACACGCCGCGCAGGCGCGAGGGCAGCGGGATCCGGCGATCGGCGAGGGTGGCCGTGATCGCCGGCAGCGAGCCGTGCACCAGGAAGCCCGGGTCCTTCAGCAGGTCGCCGGCCCGGCCCTCGGCGAGCGCCGTGTCGAGCGCCTCCTCCCTCGACCGGCGCGACGCCGTACGCCAGTCGAGCGGCGCACCGGGCTCCCGCCCGGGTCCGTCGGCGGGCGCCGTCCCCCGGTGGGCGGGGCCGATCCGGCGGGCGCGGAGCCGGCCGGTCCGACGGTGGTGCCGAACGGGTCGGCCTCCCGCCGCGCCGGCACGGGTGGCCCGCCGGTGTCATATCCGTCCGGGCCGAGCGTGAGCACCAGCGCGCCCTCGGCCGGCAGCAGGTCGAGTTGGCCGACCTCCACCGCCGCCCGGACGTGCGGCAGGGCGAGCAGCGGGCCGACGAGACGGTCCACCGCGTCCCGGGGCAGCGCCGTCGGCAGATCCGCCGGGCCGCGGCCCGCGGTGTGCAGGTCCGGCAGCAGGAGGCGCACCGGGCGGGGGTCGGCGGCGACCCGCGCGAGGAGTTCGTCGGGCGGAAGCGGCCCGTAGCCGAGCTGGTGCCCGAACTCCCAGGCCAGGGTCTCCGCGATCTGCCCGCGCGCCGGAACGGTCGCGTGGACGGTGGTGCGCGGGTCGCCGTCCGACCCCGCCAGCAGCCAGGCGAGCAGATGGCTCTTGCCCGCGCCGGGGCCGCCCGTGATCAGGCACAGCCGCGGCATGGCAGCGTCGTCCCGCGCGGCCCACGCCAGCAGGGCGGGCGCCACGGCCGCGGCCGGCCCGGCCAGCGGCGGCCATGCCTGGATCGCCGGCGGCGCCGGAGCGGGCGTGACCATCGCTACTCCCCTCGGCCGCGCTGCGCGAGCGCCGCGCGGAGCTGTCGGATGCCCTCGCTGCGCGACTCGGCCGTCTCGCCGTACGGGAAGCTGTGCGTCACCCGGGCGTTGGGGAAGGCCAGGGCGAACCACATCGAGCAGTAGTGGCCGGGCATCGCGCAGGCCTCCAGCTCGGTGTAGATCCTGACGACCTGCTCGGGCTGGATGCCGGCGGCCTCCAGGTTGCGCCAGACCCGCTCCTCCGGATGCAGGCAGATCGAGCCGGAGGACGTGAAGACCTGCTTGTCGCCGTTGTCGTCGAGGATCTCGAACGCCGCGTAGTTCTCGACGCTGGACGTGTCGCGGATGTCGTCGAGCACCAGCGGCCACCAGCTCCCGCGGTCCGCGAACGCCTCCGGGTCCAGGGCCGCGAGGCGCTCTTCGAGACCCGCGAACGCCGCCGCGGCACGCCCGGGGTCGTCCGTCGAGGCGAGGGTGTCGAGGAGCTCGTCGAGCCCGAGCAGGCTCGCGGCGAAGGCCTCCGGCGAGGAGTTGACGAACACGAGCGGCTCATCGGCGTACCGGATCAGCAGGCCGTGGACCCGCCGCTGCGGATCGGCCACGATGTCGTACGCCCGGTCCGAGCCGAGCCGGGTCCAGGCGCGCTGCTCCGGGGCCGGGAGCTCCGCGCCGATCGCGTCGGCGTAGGCGCCCAGCCCGGCGGGCTCCTCGGCGAGGGTGTGGAAGTACGGTCCGACCTGGACGGGTAGCACCAGGCCGTCGTCGAAACGTCGGCACCCGTCGGGTCCGAACCTCTCGGCGAACGGGTCGTTGCTGAGCGTCACGCGATCCTCTCCTCGGACGGACTCGGGGCCCTGGTCGACGGCTCGGTCACGGCAGATACGTCGCCAGGGTCTCGAGCACCGTGTTCCAGGTGGAGTCGGGCATCTCGAAGGCCACCGGATCGGCGGCCGACATCTGCTCCCGCAGCCGCTTGTCCGGGTCCGGGAGGTAACCCGCGTCCTCGATGGCCGCCTGCTCCTCCTCGTCCTCCGAGTCGAAGGCCTCCCAGTCGTAATTGGGCCGCTCGATCTCCAGGAGGCAGAGGAAGCCGACGAAGTCCGCCACGCTGCTGTTGATCAGGTGGGGCGTGTTGCCGTCCGGGTGGGAGAAGACCTTGCCGGTGACGACGTCCACCCCGATCGAGTCGCGCAGGATCTCGCCGAGGTACAGCCAGTTCTCGAATCCCAGCGCCAGTTCCGGGTACCGCTCGGCCGTGCTCCGGAAGCCGATCCGGGGCGCCCCCTGCTTGTAGTCGGGATCGACCCGCAGCCAGTTCTCGTCCGGCAGGCCCACGTCGCGGAGGAACTCCCGCGTCGGCAGGTGCGGGACGGCATCGAGCGCAGCGCCTTCGAGGACGACCGGAGCACCGGACGGGAACACCGACTCCAGGGTGGCCCGATCGATCCGATCCGGCATGGGCTTCTCCTACCAGGTTGGGCGACAGCTGCGTCTTCGGTGCGGGCCAGTCTACTGTCCGCCGTGCCGCCCCCACCGGGGCTCAGCGGGGTGCCTAGGGCTTGTACTTGTTGTGCGGCTTGGGCACTCTCAGCGCGTTGAGGTGGTGTTCCATCTGCCGGTTCCCGAGATCCCGGGACTCCTTGGTGTCCCCGTACTCGACGGTGTGCCGCACCTGGACGTGGTCGGGCAGGTGTTCGTGCATCCAGGCGCTGCAGTTCACACCGCTCGAACAGGGTTCTCGTTCGGTGTACAGGGCGGTGAGCCCGTGCGCCGATCCGCCCTCCAGGAAGGGCACCCCGAGGGCGGGTTCCGAATGCGGCCCGCGGTTCTGGCTCCTGGCGACGAGGATGAATCCGTCCTCGTCGCCCTCGTGGCCGTAGCGGGCGGCCGCGTAGTTGTTCGCCTGGAAGTCGTACTCGCCCGTGGTGGCGTTCTTGCGGTAGCCGCCGTAGCTCTTGTCCTCGTGGCGGGCGAGCTGGGTGGCCTCGGCCAGTTCGTCGTGGTCGAAGGGCACCTGCTGCGAGGGGACTTTGGGCCGGCTCCCCGTCTTGGGCTTCTCGGGCAGCGGGTAGGGGCGCTCACCGGGATTGACCTTGGGCGGCTCTATCCGGTGGTTCGCGTCCAGTTTGAGCGGGAGCCGGTCGATGTCCGCCTGCTCGAGCTTCTTCGGGCCGCCCCCGGTCAGCCGCTGGACCACGCCGTCGGGCCGGATGTGGTAGACGGGGGTGGCCGAGTCGATCTTCGAACGGAGCTCGTCCGGGGTGTGGGCGCCGCCCAGGATCCCCTTGAGCTCGGCCTCCTTCTCCGCTTCGTGCACCATATGGTTCTTGGCGGACTGGGTGAGCCCCTTCTCGGTGTCGCCCAGCAGGTTCTCGACGGCCTTGACCCCGTCCTTGCCCGCGGCCGTGCCGGCCTTCTCCAGGGCGTGTTCCAGCGCTTGCGTGACCGGGTTGGTCATTCGAAGCTCACCCCCGAGAGCTTGGCGAGGAAGACATCCCCGTGGCCCCGCACCTCGTCGGCGTGCTGCCTGATCGTCTGCGCGTGGGCCATCACCGCCTCCGGATCGATCCGGAAGCCCTCGCCCGCCGGACCGCCGCCGGAGACTCCCAGCGCGGATTCGACGGCGCGGTAGGCCAGCCCGCTGACCGCCTTCTCCACCGTCTCGACCAGCGGATTGATCGCCGCCTCGATGACCTGCCCGATGATGTACTGCTCCATCTGCTGGACCAGGAAGTCGACCAGCTTCTCCGCCGCCTCCTCGATCAGCACCAGCGCCGCCTCGGCCGCGCCGAGCGTCGCCACCGCGGCCGCCTGGTCGGCGACGAACGCGGCCGCCATGGCGATCAGTTCGCCGATCGCCTCCATCTTCATGGCGATGATCGCGTCCGCCGCGACGTCCAGGGCCGTGGACACCACGTGGCAGGCCTGGATCAGTTCCCGCATGTGACTGTCGGACAGCTGGGCCCACTTCGCGGCCAGCACGTCGTACCCGGCGCCCTGGTAGGCCTCGCCGATCTGCTGGATCGTCGAGCCGGCGCTCTCGTGCGTCCGGCTCAGGTTCTCGGCGAACTCCTTGACGTGCGCGCCGAACTCGCGGACGGAGTCCTCGTTCACCTGGGGCCAGTTCACCCCGATGAACTGAAGGAACGACACCACCTCGCCGGGCAGCTCGATGGCCATGAATCCCCCTCACCGCGCCACGGATCGCACCTCACCGCAGCGTAGTACCGGTGACGGGGACTCAACAGATCCGAATGTCGCGGTTCCGTGGAAATCCGAGCGCCGCCGGCCCCACTGGCGGACAACCCGGCCACCCTACCCATCCAGGAACTCACCGAAGGTCCGGCAGCACCATGAGCGGCTTCCGCTGCCCGGCCGAGGCACGGCCACCCGACGCGCCGACACCACGGCGGGCCGCCGGGCGCGCGCTGTGGTGGCGCACCCGGCGGCCCGCGTCCTCGGGGCCGGCCGTCGCTCAGTTCGCCCCGTCGTAGTGGCGGTGCATGGTCACGCTCGGGCCGGACTTCGCCAGCGGGTTCACCACACCGCTTTTGGGGGCGGACGACGCCTCGCGGTCGAGGATCGCCTTGACCTGGGCGGCCAGGTCGTCCGCGCGCTGCTTGACCACGGAGATCGGGTCGTCCGAGGTGCGCAGCGCGTCCAGCCGGCGGTGGACGGCGAGCAGCTGGTTCCTGGCCCCTGGCTGAGCCGGAACGGCTGCGGGGTGGAGACGATGAACTGGTAGGCGCCGGCCAGGGTCTGGCAGCCGGGGCACTGCTCGTTGATCGCCCGGCCGAGGTTGGTGGCGTTGAGCCGGACATTGTCCCCGGCCATGGTCACGATCTGGAAGGACAGTGCGATCGACCGGCACGGGTGCTGGGTCGAGCAGCCGGCCGACACGGCGGTGGCCCGGTTGTTCGCGCCCACGCTGTACACGGAGCCGAGTTCGTGGACGGTGAACGAGTCGTCGTACTGGTCCGGGTGGACACGGCTGGCGTGCGTGGCCGCGTGGTCCGCGAAGGCCGCGACGCCGCGGCCCGGGTGGGAGGAGAACGGGACGGCGTCGGCGGGGGCGGCGACGGCGAGCGCGGTGAGGCACGCGGCGCTCAGCACGCCGAGGCGTCCGGCCGTCCGGCCGATGATCGAAGCCCGGTGCGAAGTACGGTGTTTCACGAAGACCTCCTGAGGATGCGCACGGGGCCCGGCGGCGGTTCGGCCGAGGCGTGCGGGGCGGTTGGCGTGGGGCGGTGCGATGCCGCGGGCGCCCGTCCGCGCGAGGCCGGGCGGACGAGGATCCGGCGGAGCAGCCGGGCAACCGTCCGGGCCGCGAGGTAGGCGCCGCCGACCAGCGGGCACAGCAGGGTGAGCACCCCGATGGCGCCGATCGCCGCGGTGGCGAACTCCCCGTCCGAGAAGGCGGTGAGGGTGTCGGCGGCCTGCGCGGAGAGCGAGCGCACGGCCGTGGTGAGAATCCTCGGCAGGTTCCACAGGACGTAGCCGAGCTCGCCGGCGAGCAGCGGGACCATGGTCAGCACCCACACGGTGACCACCGCGCGGGCGGACCTCTTGAGGTCGGCGACCTCGGGCCTGACGGGGCGTCCGGGCAGCATGCTCAGCAGGGTCGGCCGGATCTTGCCGAACAGGTCCGGGACACCGGCGAGGTCGCCGAGGATGAAGTAGCCGTCCAGGCGGACGACCGGCATGAGCTGTTCGACGATCTCGACGTGCGCGACGAGCACCGCGGCCAGGAAGAGCGGCCGGCCGGTGAGGGCGTAGCCCCGGCGAGGCCCAGTATGAAGACGACGTTGAAGTAGACGCCGCCGAGGTCGGTGCGCAGCCGGCCGGCCCGGCCGATCCGGTACACGTCGGTGACGTCGGTGTAGAGCGAGGGCCACAGGACGTACAGGCCGCAGCCGATCGGGCCCGGCCGCGCTCCGCCGTAGCGGCAGGCCGACGCGTGCCCGAACTCGTGGAACAGCAGCGAGGCGACGGTGAGGCCGAACACGGCGAGCAGGAGCACGGGCTGGTCCAGCACCTGCAGCACGGGGCCCAGCGCCCCGTGGAAGGCGAACAGCCAGACGTCCAGGGCGACGGCGGCCGTCAGGACGGCGGCCGACACCCACGGGCGGTGCAGCCAGGCGAGCGACCGTGCGATCCGGACGACCTGGCGCTCGCGCAGCAGGACGCGGCGGCCGGTGAGGGCGAGCAGCAGGTCCGAGCGAGGGGCGTCGGCCAGGGTGCCGGCGCCGCCGGGCGGCGCGGTGATCCCCATCGGCCGGAGCTTGTGCTCGATGAGGTAGTCGATGTTCTCCGCGCTGACCTCGCGTCCGTAGCGGGCACTGACCTGGTGCGCGATGGCCCCGGTGTCCCGGGTGCCGTCGATCGATCCCGCCACCAGGTGCAGCAGCAGGGTCAGTTGCACCACCTGGCCGTCGCCGCGGCGGGCGAGGTAGCGGGGTTCGGTGAACCCGCCGCCCTGGTACTCGCCGTGCAGCCGCAGTCCGGTGGTCAGCCGCGGCACCGGGAGCGGCGCCGCGGGCGGGTGGCCGTCGGCCGCCGTCGGTAGGTCTCCAGCCACGCTGGACACGTCCTTCCTCGTGGGCGGACCGCGCCACCGGGCGCGGTCCGCTCACGTGCGGGGGAATTACCGCTGGTAGACGTTGATCGACTGCGCCGCCTCGGACTGCGCGACCGCGAGCGGCGAGTAGTCGTTCACGGCCCACGACTCGTTGTGCGCGTGGACGAAGGCGACGTTGGCGTGGATCTTCACGAACTTCAGCCGTCCCAGCGCCTCGCGGCTCGGCAGCAGCTCCACGGTCTCGGCGTTGAGCTCGGTGACGTTCATGCTCATGGCAGTGCCTCTCTGTCGGGGCCAGGGGGATCCCCCGACTCCTGTCCAGTCAGATCGGACGTTCTGTCCGACGAGATTGGACGCTAATCGCTGCCCGGGGTTGACCGCAAGTACAGACACGAACACGTCGTGTCATCACCGCTCGATGGAGGGAAATCGGCAGGTGGGATGCGTGATCGCATGGACGGCGCGCCGTACGCCCGTAGAATCGGGGCCACCCGGACGCGTTTCCGCCGGCTCCGACAGCAGGAAGCACACCATCCCGTGGACAACGCACTGCAGCGAATGATGAGGCGGCAACTGGACGCGCAGGGCTGGTCCTACGGCGACGTCGCCCGTCGCGGCGGCCTCCCGCGCTCCACCGTCCACCACCTCGCCACCGCCGAGCGCCTGGTGCGGATGCCGCAGCCCGCGACGCTCGAACGCCTCGCCACCGGGCTGGAGTTGCCGCTGGAGACGGTGCGGCGGGCGGCCGCCGAGGCCTGCGGGATCTACCTGTACGCGGAGGGCGACCCCGGAGCGGCCGCCGATCCCGAGGTCGCCACCCTGATCGCCAGCCTCCAGCAGCTGTCCGCCACCGACCGGCAGCACGTGGCCGCGCTCGTGGACTCCCTGCTGCGGCGCAACCCGCGGCCCGAGTAGCGCCGCCCGCGCAATGGCGCGGGCCGCCTGCGGTCGGCCGCGCAGTCCGTGGACGGACGAACGGCAGCCGGCGATCGGAGGGTGTGCGACGCAGTGACATGCACCCGCCCCGCCGCGAACGCGGGCAAGACATACCGCCGTTAGAGGGTGGAAAAGGATAAAAATCGGGAGATCGGGGCTATCGTCTTCTCCTACCCGAGGCTGTGAGCCGCACGAGCCTCCGGCACCTGCTGCGTGCTCGTCGGACACGGAGGCGATGTTGCTTGTCGTGCACGGAGGCTCGAACACCGCGATCGTCCGCGACCGAACGGGCCGGCCCGTCGTCCTGCTGTCGGGCCCGCGCCCCGAGGCCCTCACCTCGGCCATACTGATCGGCCTGCGCGACCTGGCCGCCGCCGTGCTCACCACCGGGGAGACCGAACGGCTCGAACGCTGCCTCGCCGCACTGCGACGCGGCGACCTGATCAAGCGCAGCCGCATGGAGGTCGAGGGCGTGGTCCTCACCCTCTACGGCGAGGTCTGAGCCCCTCGGTCATCCGTCTGCCACGCCGGGCGCTACAGCTGGCTCAGGATCGTCGGATCCGTGATGCTCAGGTCGTCGGCCAGCAGCACGGCCTTGCTGAGGATCACGGCCAGCATGCGGTCTCCCTCGAAGGGGAGGTACCCGGTCTGCGGGGCAGCCGCGCCGGACGTCGGGACGATGCACAGGTACCGGTCGTTCGGTGTCATCAGGATGTTGCCCGAACCGAGGTGGATCTTGTACGTGTGGCGCTCGCCCTTCACATGCAGGAAGCGGCCCTCGACGGTGCAGCGGTCGGCGATCGCCAGCCTGGGCACGAGTCGTTCCAGCAGCACGCGGCGCGTCTCGGCGCTCTGGTTGAGCTCCCCGAAGCCGACGGACGTCCAGTACTCCTGGAAGCGGCCCTCGGGCCCGCCGTCCTGCCAGGTCGGGTCGTTCCCGATGCTCGCCACACCGACGAACAGATCGACGTCGCGCAGGACTTCGGACAGCACCAGGGGCGGGATGTCGGCGATCGGCAGGGAATCCACCGGCTCGGCACCGTGGGGCAGCCACATGCGGTAGTCGCCGCCGTAGCAGGACGCCGAGTTCTCCGGGGCGTCGATCGGATAGAAACGGACCTGGTCGGTCGCCAGGCGCAGGTAGCTGCCGGAGTCGGTGGTGTCGTCGCCGTAGCCGTCGCCCTCCCCGTGGATCCAGTACTCGGCGCGCAGCCCCCACTGCGGCAGCTCGCGCGTGGCCGGCGGGGCCGAGTCGTCCACCATCAGCCGCAGCTTGTTGCGCCACCCCCGGATTGCGGCCAGCGAGTTGAACTGGTGCTGGCGCAGGATGTGCGCGGCGAAACGGTTGGAGTACGTGCCCGTGGCGCGCTCGGCATCGGTCAGCAGATACACCTCGCGGTGGGCCTGCTTGAACGGCTGGGTGATCCCGTGCCGCTCCAGCCAGTCGCGCCAGGCCACGATCTCGGCGGGCTCGTGGCCCACCGGATGCCACAGCCGGACGTCGGCCCCTCCGCGCACCGGGTCGTCGACGAGGGTGCGCAACTCGCCGTCGGCGAACCCGACGATCGTGCCGTCGACCGTCCAGAGCAGGCGCCGGGCCAAGGTGCCGAGCAGCGGATGGTCGAGGTACCGCTCGCGCCAGGCGGAGTAGGCCCAGGTGCGGTCGGCGACGAACTGCCGGTCCAGGCGGTCGCTCTGCGCGGACAGCATCCTGTCGATGTCCTTGACCGCGGCCTTCAGCTCCTTCAGCTCCTCGGCGTGGTCACGCCTGACCGCGGCCGGCACGCTCTTGACTCCCTTGCCTGCCGAGGTGCGCCAGCCGAGGACGGCCTTGGCCCCCGGACCTCCAGCACGGCCGTGACGTCACCCAACTGCCGCTCGGTGCGCCCGACCTCGGTCAATCCATAGGCAGGGACGGCGAGTTCCTCGATCTCCTCACGGGAGAGACCCAGCGCTTGGGCCCGGGTCTCCAGGGCGGCTTCGAGCAGCTTGAGCGTGCCCTTGTAGGTCACTCGGGTTGCGAGCCGGGCGAGTTCGGCGAGGGCGGACTCCCCGTCGATGCGGGCGAGCGCGTTGACACCGGCGTTGGCGACCTTCGGGTTGCGCGGGCCGAGCCCGGCGACCTTCCTGAGCGAGGTCTCGACCAGGGCGCCGAGGGCACGGGCGGTGTCCGGGTGCGACGGCAGCAGGGCGAGCACCCAGGTCAGTCCGCGCAGGGCGTTGGCGTTGTAGGGGTCGTAGGCGTTGTTGATGTCGGGCTCGTACTCCCGGCGCTCCAGCTCGAAGGTGCGACGACCCGCGAGCGCGAACCAGGGCACCACGGTCGTCCGGACCCGGTCGGCGCCCAGCGGTTCGATCAGGGCGCGGGCCCGCTGCTCCCACGCACGGGTGGGCCTGGCTGCCGTGGCGGTCGCCGCATGCCGCAGCAGGGCCTGCCATTCGGGCGCGCCATCGGCGTCCCGCAGTGCCCGCTCGGCCCATTCCTCGCCGACGTTGAGGACGGGCTCCGTGAGCTTGGCTGCGAGCGCGGGCAGCGCGTCGTCGCGGTAGGCCTCCAGCGCCGTGCGCCGGAAGAGGGCCACGACGGCGGGTGCGAGGGCGCGACCGGCGGCGAGTTCGGCCTCGGCGAGGACCTCGTGGCGCTCCAGGTACCAGAAGGTCTGCCGGCGGCCGAGCTCGTCGAGCTTCTCGAGGCGCTCCGCCGAGAGCCGGTCGCCGGGCAGGCCGCGCGCGATGACACCGATCAGGGTCAGGGCGTTGCCACGGGCGACCGGGCCGGCCTCGGCCGAGTGGTACTGGGCAACCAACGCGTCGGCGATCGCGGTGCGGCTCTCCGGCGGCAGCGCACGCACCTCGTCGAGCACGCGGGCCCACGGCGCGTTCCAGATGCCCCTGTTGTCGGCCGCGAGCTTCAGCAGTTCGACGGCGATGGCGCCCGACTCCCCGGCGGCCACGTGCTGCCGGACCAGGTGCACGGCCTTCTCGACGTTCCCCATGATCAGCCTCCCACCAGAGCCACGAGCTTCAGGAAGGTGACCTCCATGCCGAGCACGAGCTCGATCTCCTCCTCGGGATCGGTGACCTGACGGTCGCCGACCAGCACCAGGAAGCCGTTGCCCGCGAAGGCCCTGAGCGCCAGGTCGGTCTGAGCCTCGGGGTCGATCCGGCGCGGCGTGCGCAGCGCGAACCCGTTCAGCACGCGCTCGGCGTCCGTCGGCTGCACGAGGCCCTGGAACACCTGCGGTGTCCGCGCGTTGTACTCGGCGACCTCCTGGAACACCCGGCGCCGGATCAGCTCACGCACGGTGAGCCTCTCCTCGGCGATCTCCAGACCCCACCCGTCGCTCCGGTCCCCCGCCGTCGTCTCGTCGACGAACATCACGATTGCCATGCCGTGGAGAGTACGGGTGGCCGGTGACATCGAGCCCCGGAGCGCGACCCGGTCGCCTCGACCCCCGGGAGCACGCCGGGCCCCTGTCCATATCACCCCGGCCAACACAGCTCGGCGACCGGGGAACCATTCGGGTCCACCAAACTGTCGGATAGGTTGACGCCCGGCGAACACATGCCCACGAACGGCCGAGGGGGACTCTGTGGCGATCGAACTGCCTGGTGAGGTGGTGTCGTTCCTACAGCTCATCGGCATCAACTGGCCGACTGTGAACGAGGACAAGGTCCGTGAGTTCGCATCGCATGTGCGGGAGTTCGCGCAGAACGTGGAGTCCGCTCACCAGGATTCAACCAACACGATCCAGCGCCTCGGCCGGGCCTATGAGGGCGCGTCGTACGAGGCGTTGCTCGCCAAGTGGACATCGGTGTCCGACCAGCACTTCGACGAGCTGGTCAAGGCCTGCCATGTCGTGGCGGACGCCTTGGACGTCGCAGCGGATGTGATCGTCGGCATGAAGGTCGAGACCATCGGCGAACTGATCGCACTGGCAGCGGCGTTCATCGCCGACCAGGCCGCCGCCGTCGCCACCTTCGGCGCGGCCGAGGCTGCGGTCGTCCTCATCGAGGAGGCCGCCAAGCGCCTGATCAACTACCTCGAGCAGCAGCTGGAGCAGTACATCATCGGCCAGGTGGTCGAGGCGGCGATCGGCCCACTGATCGACACGGTCGCCAACGCCGTCTCCGGGATGGTCTTCCAGGCTGCCGAGTCCACCCTCGGCGTCTCCGGCGGAGGAGGAGGTGGCTCCGGCTTCCGTATCGAGCCCGACGCACTCGATGAGCACGCCCGGGTGATGCACGACCACGCCGACACTGTCGCCGGTCACGCGCAGCTGTTCCAGTCCAAGATCGCGGGGGTGAGCTTCGAATGAGCAACCAGATCGTCAAGGCCCTCGAGCACGGCGCCGAGAAGCTCGGCAAGACCCTCGCCGAGGATGCCGCCAAGGCCATGAAAGGCTTCTACCGCAAGGCCGGCGACAATCTGAAGCAGGTCGCGAAGAACACCCGCGAGGTCGAGGCCAAGCACACCAAGGACCTGGAGAAGATCCTCCACTCGGGCAAGAACGAGATGCCGCGCAGCCCGCACGGCAGCGGCGGCGGGCCCGGCCATGGCAGCGGCCCCCACAACGGCGGCCAGGGCCGCCGGCACGTCGAGGACCCGCACGGGCCGGGCCGGCCGCAGGAATCGCGCTGCCAGGGTGGCGAGCCGGTGGACATGGCCACCGGCCTGATGTTCATCGAGCAGCAGGACCTCTCCCTGCCGGGCGCCCTTCCCCTGCTGTTCAAGCGGTCCTTCGAGTCGAACTACCGGGCCGGCTGGTGGATGGGCCCGAAGTGGGCGTGCACCTTCGACGAGCGGCTGGAGATCGACGCCGAGGGCGTGGTCCACCTCACCGCCGACCGGATTGCCCAGGCCTACCCGCATCCGACCCGCGACGAACCGTCCCGGGCGAGCGCCGGTGCGCGGCTGGACCTCGCGGTCGACGCCGCCGGCGACTACGCGCTGACCGACCACGCCGGCGGCCTGGTCCGGGAGTTCACACTGCAGCCGGCGGGCGACGTCGCCCTGCTGACGGCGATCCGGGACCGGATCGGCCACCGCGTCGACTTCGCCTACGACACCGACGGTGTACCGCTCAGCATGACCCACTCCGGTGGCTACCGGGTGCTGGTCACCACCGACAGCGGTCGGATCACCGCGCTCCGGCTGGCGGGTGCGGGCGACGAGGGCCGCGACCGGCTGCTGACCCGTTACGGCTACACCGACGGCCACCTGACCTCGGTCTACAACACGTCCGGCAGGCCGCTGCGTTTCGCCAACGACTCCCAGGGCCGGATCGTGTCCTGGACCGACCGCAACGGCACCCAGTACCGGTACACCTACGACCCCCACGACCGGGTCGTCGACGAGGGCGCCGCCGACGGCACCCTCCGGTTCCACTTCGAGTACGGCGCACCGGACCCGGTAACCGGCATCCGGGTGAACTCCGAGACCAACGCCCTCGGCCACACCACCCGTTACCAGGTCAACGAGCGCTCGCAGATCGTCGCCCAGGTCGACCCGGTCGGGAACGCGACGCTGTTCGAGCGCGACGAGTACGACCGTCTCCTGTCGCGGACCGATCCGCTCGGCCGCACCACCCGCTTCGCGTACGACGGCGTCGGCGACGTGGTCGCCGTCACCCGCCCGGACGGCGAGCAGTCCACCGCGGCGTACTTCGGCGACACGAGCATGCCGACCGCGATCACGCGGCCGGGCGGCCTCACCTGGCTGCAGACCTACGACGAGTCCGGCCTGCGGACCTCGGTCACCGAGCCGACCGGTGCCACCACCCACTACCGGTACGACGAGGCCGGGCACCTGGCCGCCGTCACCGATCCGCTCGGCCACTCCACCCTGGTCCGTTGCAACGCGGCCGGCCTCCCGGTCGAGATCGTCGACCGGAACGGTGCCACCAGCCGGTACGAGCGGGACGCCTTCGGCCGGGTCACCGCCGTCACCGACCAACTGGGCGGCGTCACCAGGCTCGCCTGGACCGCCGAGGGCAAGCTGAGCTCGTACGCGGCAGCCGACGGGGCCACCGAGACCTGGGCGTACGACGACGAGGGCAACCTCCTCACCCACACCGACCGGCTCGGCCAGGTCACCTCCTACGAGTACACCCCGTTCGAGACGATCGCCGCCCGGACGGATCCCGACGGCAGCCGGCTGGTCTTCGGCTACGACGCCGACATGAACCTGGTGTCCGTCACCAACCCGCTGAGTCAGAGCTGGACCTACCGCTACGACGCCGCCGGCCGATTGGTCGGGGAGACCGACTTCCACGGACGGACCGTCAGTTACCGACTGGACGCAGCTGGACAACTGCTCTCCCGCACCAGCCCGACGGGCGGAGAGGTCCACTACGCGTACGACTCCCTGGGCCGGCTCGTCACCAAGAACGTCGACGACGCGACCACCACGTACGCCTACGACCCGGCCGGCCATCTGCTCAGGGCAACCGGCCCGGACGCGGACGTGCTGCGCACCGTCGACGCACTCGGCAACCTGCTCTCGGAGACGGTCAACGGACGCACCCTCAGCCACACCCGCGACCTGCTCGGCCGCAGTGTCCACCGCACCACCCCGACGGGCCACTCCAGCGCCTGGTCCTACGACCCGGAGGGCCGTCGGACATCGATGGCGACGCCCGACGGTGCGCTGGAGTTCTCCTACGACGCGGCGGGCCGTGAACACGAGCGGACCATCGGCGAGCGGCTGACCCTGGCCAGCAGCTGGGACTCCGAGCACCGCCTGACCAGCCAGATTCTCCGCTCCGAGCAGGACGTCGTCCTCCAGCGCCGCGACTACACGTACCGCGCCGACGGCGTGCTGACCGGCATCGACGACCAGCTCAACGGGCTGAAGGTGTTCGAGCACGACGCCGGCGGCCGGGTCACCGCAGTGCAGGCCGGCGACTGGACCGAAACGTACGCCTACGACGCGGTCGGAAACCTCACCGACGCCGACTGGCCCGCGACCGGTGCCACCAAGGCAGCCGTGGGCACCCGTTCGTACAGCGGCACCCAGCTCACCACGGCGGGCCGGGTCCGCTACGAGTACGACGCCGCCGGACGGACGGTCCTCCGGCAGGTCGCCCGGCTGTCCAAGAAGCCCGACACTTGGCGCTACACCTGGGACACCGAGGACCGCCTCACCGAGGTGGTCACCCCGGACGGCACTCGCTGGCGCTACCTCTACGATCCGTTCGGCCGCCGCACCGCCAAGCACCGGCTGTCCCTGGACGGCGCCGGCGTCCAGGAGCGCACCGAGTTCACGTGGGACGGCTCCGTCCTCGCCGAGCAGACCACCCGGGCTCCCTACCTCCCCGGTCCGCACACCCTCAGCTGGGACCACAAGGGGCTACAGCCACTTGCCCAGACCGAGGCCATCGCCGATCAGGACCAGGTCAACCGGCGCTTCTTCGCCATCGTCACCGACCTCGTCGGCACCCCGACCGAACTGGTCGACCCCGCCACCGGGGCGATCGCCTGGCGGGCCACCCCGACGGTGTGGGGTCACACCACCTGGCCCAACGACAGCACCACCTACACCCCGCTGCGCTTCACCGGCCAGTACTTCGACCCCGAGACCCGGCTCCACTACAACCTCAACCGCTACTACGACCCCGAGACGGCCCGATACACCAGCCCCGACCCGCTCGGCCTCAGCCCCGCGCCCAACCCCGACGGCTACGTCCACAACCCGCACACCTGGTGCGACCCGCTCGGTCTGACGCCGGAGGGGATCCCGGACGTCAAGAAGCACCTGATGGACCTGGGCAAGCAGCGCGTCAAGGACGTGGCAGCGGGCCTCGGCGAGGACGAGAAGCCTCCGGGCGCCTACACGGTCGGCCGCGACCGCACCACCGGTAAGATCTACTACGGCGACAGCGGCCCGGAGACCGGCCACCACCAAAAGGTGAACGAGGCGTTGCCTTCCGAGTCGCAGCGGGAGGACAAGCGGCCACCCGGTGTGTGCGGCGAGCCACGGATGTTCACCAACGCGATCAAGGACGGCGCGGACCCGAAGAACGTCGATCTGGTGACCGTCAACCCCAAGGGTAAGAAGTTCAAGATGTGCGAAAACTGCGGAAGCTGGGTTCCCGGCTTCGGAGGCGAGGTCCTGACAGGATGACCGACACCCACGAGCGCGAGGGCGTCCCGGCCCTCCGGGCGGCGCTTGCCGACGCGGCACGGATCGAGGTCCACCCGCTCGACGTGGAGGACGCCTGCCGGCAGTACGCCGAGGACGACTACCAGGTCACCGACCGACTCCGGGAGTTCCTCGCGGCCTGGGGCGAGCTCACCGTGACCTGGCAGTTCCGGGAGCGCGACGTGGTCCTCACCACCGCGGTCGAGCAGACCCTGGAGTCCGCCCACGCGACACCGAGGAACCTGGGCATCTTCGCGAGGCGCCTCGGCCAGGAGGTCGCCATCGTCGGCACCGCCTTCGTCACCGAGGAAGCCGTCCTCCTGGCGGAGAACGGCGACATCCTGCTCGTGGGCGACGTCGGGTTCCAGCGCGTCGCCAACGGCTTCGGCGAGGCGATCCGGCGCCTCGTAGCGGCCGACTACGACAGGACATTCTTCTGGCCGGACCCGCCGAAGGCCGCCGAAGGCCCGGGTGACACCCCCGCCAGGACTGAGGCGTGGGCTGAGCCGCGCGTGGCCGTCGCGCGGTGGAAGAAGGTCCGGTGTGCCAGGCGCTCGGCGAGCCGGTGCTCTACCCTCTCCAGGTGGATGAGAGATTCCCTGTGATCGGGGACTTCAGAGAGCTCGGACGGGGCCGGCCGGACGGACCGTCACTCCGGTCTGCCGTCCGCGACCGAGAGTCGGCACATGCACGTGAACTCGTCGAGTACCTGCGCAACGGCACGGTCCTGGTCGCCGCGACCACACTCGTGCGTGACGTCCTCAGCCCTGACCAGGCCGTCATCGGCGGCTGGCACCTGATGACGGACGGGCACTGGCTCTGGAACTCCGACCTGGCCCACTACGTACGGCACTACCATGTGGCACTCGACCCGGAGTTCATCCGGCACGCGCGACGCAACGACTGGACCGTGCCCGAGCTGAGCGACAGCGACGTGGACGCGATGGTGGCCGTGCTCCTCGGAGACGAGTCGGGCTGACAGGCCTCGGTGGGCGTGCGTGATCATGCGGCGCTCCGGGCCCGCGGTCGCTGTCCCCGGCCGGGAAGCCGGTCCGACCCGGGCGAGGCGACGCGGCTTGCGAGACGAGTCCGTAGGCGTTCGGATGAACGTGCGCCGGGGGCGGCGTGGCGCTGCGAGCCAAGATCCGGAGGGACTTTCCTAGGACGCATGGACATCCGGATGGGCCGAACCGCCCTGCTGCGCATCGCGATGGTCGTCTCTGCCTGTGTGGCAGCCTCCCTGCCCCCGATTGCCGCTCCCGCAGCGGCCGTACCGAGTTCCAGGACATCGGCCACCGCGTCACAGCAGTGGGACGCGACCGCGGCGGAGCTCGACCGGGTGATCCAGCGGACGGCCGCCGACGCCGGGGTCCCCGGAGTGATCGTGGGCGTCTGGAAGCCTGGAAAGCCGCGCTACGTACGGGCCTTCGGTGTCGCGGACAAGATCGACTGTGAGCCGATGCGAACCGACCTGAACATGCGCATCGGCAGTGAGACCAAGACCTTCACCGTCACCGCGATGCTCCAGCTCGTCGACCGCGGAAAGGTCGGCCTGGACGACCCCATCTCCAGGTACGTCGACGGAGTGCCCGACGGAGAACACATCACGCTGCGGCAGCTCGCGGAGATGCGCAGCGGCCTGTTCCCCTACACCAAGGACGCGGACTTCCAGCACCTGCTGACGACCCAGCCGCATCGCCAATGGGCGCCGGAGGAGTTGCTCCGCATCGCCTTCGAGCACGCGAACCAGTTCCCGCCCGGCACGCAGTTCGACTACTCCAACACCAACACCGTGCTGCTCGGGCTGGTCGTCGAGAAGGTCACCCACCGCCCCCTGCAGGTCGCGATCCGGGACCTGATCACCCGGCCGAGCGGCCTGGACCACACCTTCCTGCCGAAGGCGGCGGAGTTCCCGCAGCCGCACGCCCACGGCTACACCGACTTCACGCCGGACGGCACGGTGGCGGACGCCACGGACTTCAACCCCAGCTGGGCCTGGGCAGCCGGCGCGATGATCTCGGACCTCGACGACCTGCGCTCCTGGGCGGTGAACGTCGCGACCGGCCGACTGCTGACCCCGCACACCCAGCAGGAGCGCCTCGACGCGCAGCCCACCGGCGCGCCGGGCGACTTCTACGGACTGGGCATCGACATCAACCACGGGTGGATCGGCCACGCGGGCTCCCTGCCCGGCTACCAGAGCCTGACCGTCTACCTGCCCGCTTCGAAGGCGACGATGGTGATCCTGCTCAACACCGACATCAGCTCGAACGGCGAGAACCCGAGCACCCTGCTCGGCCGGGCGATCACCCAGGTGATCAGCCCCGGCAACGTCTACGGCGACGCCTCCGATCAGAACTGAGGCACGCCCAAGGCGATGCGGGCGAGGACATGGCTGCTGCATGTTCGCTGCCCGAGGGCCGCAGGCACTCGCGCAGCAGTGTGCCTGCGGCCCTCGGCGCGGCCTGATGCGGGACCTCTGCGGGCAGACCGAGCCCGGCCACGGTGATCTGCCGGACAAGGGCACCGACGGCGCACGTCGGAGGACGATCCCGTAATCCCCGAGTGCTTGGGCTCGGGTACGAGTACCTGCGACGCCGCGACCTCCGGCACACCGGGCTGACGTGGATGGCCGACGCAGGGGTGCCGCTGCACGTCCTGCGGAAGATCGCCGGGCACGGGTCGCTGACGACGACCCAGCGCTGTCTCCACCCCGACCGGCGCGCCATCGAGAAGGCCGGCGAGGCACTGAGCGCCCATCTGAGCGGCCCCCGCAAGACATCTGGTCCCGAAGTGATCCCGCCGGACTCCCACGGCCGACACTTACGGCTCGTTCGCTGAATCAACCGGCCGCAGAAAAGGCAAAAGCCCCGCTGGCCTGGACTTCCGTCCAGTCAGCGGGGCTCCGACATTCCTGTCGGGACGACAGGATTTGAACCTGCGACCCCTTGACCCCCAGGCGCATCCGCCGACACAGAACTAACAAGCCGACCTTGCAGCCCCGAAAGGTTGCCGCAGATCTGCTGGCTTCCTGTTCCGCCTCGCGTGTCAGCATCCCAGCCTGTTGATGTCAGTCGTAGATGTCAGCAGGCTGACGAGCCGTCATCCATTAGCTGGGGCCGATCCTGTTCTTACGACGGCCAGTGTTCCAGGCGTCGATGATGAGCCGGTAAGCAGCCATTTTCCGAGACCCAGTACCGTCCGACTTCGAGCCGAAGCCTGTCGCCTGGCTACGGGCGTCTCCGATGAGACGCGCAGCCGAAGAACGCTTTGCCAGCTTGCGAGCGAGATCGTCGAGGTCAGCATCACCGCTGATGACGTCACGATGGCGACCAAGGAACTCTCCGAGTCCGCCAACGACGATCCCATCCCATGCCTCAGCGGTACGGCCATATGCCTTCTCGGCGACGGTAAGCACATCGTCCAACACATCTGCGCCGTACTTGTCAGTGATCGCGAGGATTCCCTGAACAGCGCCGATCTGGTTGGAGGAGGTGCTTCCGATCTTGAGACTGTGCGAAACGAGAACGTCCTCGGTGTCGACGAACAGCGGCAGGCCCGCCGTGAGGCCAATCCGATATTCGTCGTGAGCGTTGGTCTTAGATGCTTCCCTGTTCTTAATCAGGAACAGGGTGGCTTCTTCCTGGATCGTCAGGCCGCGATGGACCTCTGCCACGATCGTTTCGATGCCCGCGATTCGGCAGGCCTCACTGCGGTGCTGCCCGTCGATGATGTACAGATCGCCATTTGATCGCTGGGAGACAATGATCGACCCGAGCGCATGCGGCTTGATCTCGGCGGCAATCGCCCGGGCGCGTGGCAGGTTGAGCGTGCGCTGAGCCTCCGGCTCGATCTTAAGGTCGACCGTTGCGACCTTCACCCCGTAGTCAACAGGGTGTTCCGGCAGCTCGTAGCGGTACTTCTTCGCCATGGGTGGCGCACCTCGCATCTGCGCCGCGCTGAGGGATGCGGCCTAGGGGCCTAAGGGATGGCGGCGCACGGGCATCAAATCATCACATATGACTCTGCATCAACTCCGCTCTGTCTGAACCCTTGTCCGACCTCTGGGGCTCCGCCATCACTTCAAGGACGACACAGACAGCTTGAGCCTTCGGTCCCTTGACCCCCAGATCGCGTTGCGCGGTATTCCTGCAGGTCAGCCTGCCTGCAGGGCTCTCAGAGGTGCTCGGCCGAGGCAGCAAGGTTCACCTCCAGGCAGAGCGTCTGGTCCCGCCCTGGTCCCGCCCTTCTTACCTCCAGAGCCCGCCAGGATGGGACGCCTGCACTACTGCTGTCACAGCAGTGTCACTGGCGAATGACCAGCTCAGAAGCTATGCAGTGACAGAGTGACATGTGTGACAGTTACCGACGCCCTGAGCTGTCACTCCTCAGTTGCATCCGCCGAAGGCTCGACAAGATCATCGTCGCTCCACATTCCGCCAGAAGCTAGAGACGAATCAGGCGCGGGCGGTGTTGACGGCGAAGGAGGCTCAGTAGGCCGCTGCCGGCCCACCGGGCCGGAGATGTAGGCGTCCATGCCCGCTGTAGCCAGGGGGTGGTGGTGAGCCGTCTCGTGATCGCCGTGCAGACGCAGCAGTACATGGTCGTCACCGACCAGGCAGTCGGTGTACGGGAGGGTGTGGGACAGCACGCGGGCGAAGTCGTCACAGGCCGCCCGGACGTCCACCTTGTTGAGGCCTAGCCAGACGTGCAGCGTGCCGTCCTGAACCGATAGCTCAACGTCGATGCGGGTGTCGGCCGCCTCGGCGGCTTCGCCGCACCACGTCAGGGTCTCGTGCAGCGCGCCGAGGTGGACGAGGAGCGGATGGAAGACCTCTTGGCGCATATCGTCACGGATCGTGACGCCGGTGGCCTGGGCCTGGTCATGCCACCACGCCTGCACAACGTCGCGGACCGAGGTGGCCTGCGGCCCGCTGCTCAGTGCTCGCCTTACGGCGTCTGCTGCATTGCGTCGGACCAGGCTCGTGGCGTCGTGTCCTGGGCTGGCGGCCATGCGGTGCAGGAGCGAGCCGAACCCGATGCGCGTGTCGTCGAGGACCTTCCGGTACAGCTCTCGCAGCGTGTCCGGCACGGCCGTCTCATCCGGCCCGAGCAGGGAACGCACACGTTCTGCCCAGGCAAGAAACGCCTTGGTGTCGCTGGTGGCAAGGAGGTCGGTGCCGAGGTCGCCGCGGGCGAGCATACGGGCGCGCTGCCGTTCTGCCGGCTGGCCGAGGCCATCGAGCTGAGCGTGCAGGAGGAAGACGAGCAAATCTCTTTCTCGGACGAGGAGATCATCGACGACACCGTTAACGGGGGTGGCAAGGATGTCGAGCACAGCCTCGGCAGTCGCCTGCTTCGCCTCCTGCTTCCCGGGGGCTCCGGGCAGATGCTCTGTCCACCGGTGGACCCGGCCCCGAGCGTCCCGCAGCCCAACCGTGGCGGTGAAGGCCGTCAGGTGTTCCGGTCCCGAGACGTCATACGTGTACTCGACGTCGATGCCATACGTGGTGGCCAAGTTGGCGAGGACGGTCACCGGGTCATGATGGTGTTCCAGGCCAGAGAGCCACTCGTCGAGGACGGCGGGCCGGCGCCCAAGCAGCCGAGGCCCGTGGACGCGCCAGGCAGCGGCGACAACCGCCTGGGCGGCGTCCGACGCCGCCGTGCGGCCCTGCCCGCTCTCGCCGTGGCTCGTCAGCAGCCCTTCTGCGAGCTGAAGCCCTGTACCGAGCCGGGCCATGTCGTCGTCAGACGGGGTGAGGATGCGCGCACCGTCCTCGTCGGGGGTGAGATCGTGTCCGAGAGCCCGACGAGCGCGGACGTGCGCGGCGAGGTGGCCCGCCACGTGCGCGCCGTGGTGGGCGAGGAGCTGGTTGTCGCGCTGGCGGGCAGCGGTCGCCGCCGCCTGATTCTCGTGGACCCAAGAAACATGGGTGAGGGCCTGGGCGAGGAGCCCGTCCGAGCCGTAGCCGAGCTCAAACATGGCCGCCAAGTCGCTCACAGCGTCCCGGTGCCGGACGCCCGGCTGTGAATACGGCCGCGGCGACGAAGCTGGCCCAGTTACGGGGTCTGCCTTACGCTTGGCGTCCGCTGCTGCAACCACCTGCGGGTACGCGTCGAGCAGCGCTCGTGCCGCCGCCGCCCGCGCCGCCTTCTTGGACTGGCCGGTGCCTTCCGCCATGCGGCCGGTTTCGGTGCGGACGCTGGCGCGGAAGACCTTGCGGTGATCCGGGCCCTCCTCGGCATAGTCATAGGTCAGTCCTTCCTTGCGGAAGGCCGTTTGCGCCAGAGTGACGGGATCGGTTCCCATCTCCACAGACGGTCGGTCGAGGTTGGCCCACACAGAGGCGACCAGTCTCCGGGCAATCTCGTGCTCGCCGCAGAGGCTTAGCACGCCGATGATCTGCCGGGCCACTCCTTCGAAGACGGACCTGGCAGGCTGCTGTGCCTCTCCCGCGCCCATGCGTGCCAGCCCTTGGTCGGTGACCCACGCACCGAGCGCGAGGTCGGCGGCAGCGCGTCGCCGGGCGTGTTCGACCGACTGTTCGCCTGACTTCCGAGGGGTCGCCCAGCGTACATAAGCGTCGAGCAGGATCACGTCGAGCGTGGTGCCGCCGAGCCGGTCAAGTATGCCGAGTACATTCGGTGTTACCTGATCGGCGTGGCGACTCTCGTAGAGGTGGCTGCGGTGCTCTGCCGCTAGGCCCAGCCAGGCGGTGACCTCGGGGCTGGCATCCCACCCGCGCACGGCGTTCCCCACGGCTTCGCGGACCACTTGCCCGTGCGTGCCCACCAGCGACACCGGCGGCTCGCACAGCGCCGAGTACGTGACGTCATGGACGTCGAACCGCCGTTCGGTGCGGATGTAAGACCGGACCGGCTCGGTCGACGGGCGCTGCCTGGTAGAGGTCGGGACCGACCGCGCAGACCGGGCCGTGCGGTCGACTTCGGGGTCTGTCGTCCAACCCCGACGTGTGGACTCCGGGTGCTGGTGGGCAGGACTCGACCTCGGTCGCCGGCGGTCCAATTGCGCCCTCTGCCTGCCCATAGACGATGTGTTGGTCTTGCCGTACAAGAGGTTCTGGAGTTCGTTGGTGAGCCAGGAGGGCAACCCGGTCGGGGGATGGCCGCCATCAAAGAAGTCACCGGCGAGGTCGACGCAGTATTCGTACCGACCCCACTCAAGGTGGCGCGCGTGCTCCTGACCGATCGCGCGCAACGCCGACCGCATCTGCGCGTACGGCACTATCTGACCCGCCAACTGGTACGACGTACGGTGCCGTGCGGCTTCGATGGCAAGCGAGATGCGGTGCACGGGTGTCGGTGGCGCGGTCTCGCGCAGCGACACGATGCCAACCCAGCGGTTCATGGCCCTCCCCATGCCGGATGACGTGGCCTTACAACGCCCCAGGCACACCCGCTTCCGGAAGGCGCCAGCGCTCCGTCCCGGTACCTGTGGACGGGCGGCGACCTGACTCCGGTTCTGCTGTCCCTTCCTCCCGCCGTGGCTCACAAGTCCCGGTGATCACGGCGGCACTGGCCGATCAGCGTATGCCGCCGAGCACGGGTTCGGAAAGGGGCGCTCGACGCGGATCGTTCCAAACTGCCCGCGCCCGAACCGACCTTGTTGCGCAGGAACTGACTCATTGCCCTGTTCGCCTGCGTTGCCGCCACGTCACGTGCCTTTGACCAGTGATGGAGCTGTTAGTGGACGTCATCCGCGGCTACCTTCGTACCGCCTCGTACGGCCCACAGACGGCCCAGGATCGCCTTGCTCCACTAACCTTCCGCCGAACCATTGAGCATCACCCGTGCGGATAGCGGTCCGAAGGTCCGTGACCACGAGCCCACATCTCCGCCATCAGCCATAAGGCCGGCAAGAGGCTGCGACATCGAGGTGCCTCGGCCGCTCGAATCAGCCGGGGCGCATCAACCGCCGCGACTGTCACGGCGGTGTCACTGACGTTTATCCAGCTCAGGAGTCATGCAGTGACAGCTGTGACAGCGGGAGACCGTTCGTGGCTGTCACACATCGTCATGGATGAGCATGCTGGTAGCCACCCTATGCCACTCATCCGCATATCGCGGGTGGGACATAGATCCGTCTGTTGGCCCTGCTCATCACAAGGAGGACTTGCTCAGCTCCTGCCGACCATCATCGAACGCTGGCTGACCCCGCTCACGCGGGGAGGACTGCGGCCCGTTCCTGGCGCAGCTCAACCCCGACGGCTGACCCCGCTCGCGCGGGGAGGACGATCCCTGGGCTCCGGGGTGGTTCGGCCCAGGCGGCTGACCCCGCTCGCGCGGGGAGGACTTGATGTTGCCCGCGTTCACCGTGTAGGTCTGCGGCTGACCCCGCTCGCGCGGGGAGGACGAGCGGCTGCACCACTTCGTCACCCGCTTCGACGGCTGACCCCCGCTCGCGCGGGGAGGACGCGGACTCGTCGGCGACGGCACCGAAGTTGAGCGGCTGACCCCGCTCGCGCGGGGAGGACGACCCGGTCTGCTTGGACACGGCCTCGGCGTGCGGCTGACCCCCGCTCGCGCGGGGAGGACGCCGACCGGGTCGACGAAGGCCTCCCCTTCGACGGCTGACCCCGCTCGCGCGGGGAGGACACGCCCGGCTACGTCAAGGGCTTCCGGTACACCGGCTGACCCCGCTCGCGCGGGGAGGACTCAGCGCCGGTGTGGGTGATCTCCATCCCCCACGGCGGACCCCCGCTCGCGCGGGGAGGACGCCCTGACCGTCGCCACCGTCGCGCTGGGGATCGGCTGACCCCGCTCGCGCGGGGAGGACGATGTCGGTGAGGGTGCCGAGGAACTCCATGGCGGCTGACCCCGCTCGCGCGGGGAGGACGGCCCCGGGAACTTGAGGTAGCGGCCCGGCCACGGCTGACCCCCGCTCGCGCGGGGAGGACACGTACGGGGCGGACGAGATCCGGCGCATCGGCGGCTGACCCCCGCTCGCGCGGGGAGGACCTGCTCTCCTCGGACTCCTCCGGGGAGATGGTCGGCTGCCCCCGCTCGCGCGGGGAGGACATGTCCACCAGGCGATGCGGTGCACCACCCGGCGGCTGACCCCCGCTCGCGCGGGGAGGACTTCTCGCACGGATGACAATTCGCTCCAGAATTCGGCTGACCCCCGCTCGCGCGGGGAGGACTTCTCGCACGGATGACAATTCGCTCCAGAATTCGGCTGACCCCCGCTCGCGCGGGGAGGACACTTCGGACGGGTCGTAGTTCTTGCCGCTGATCGGCTGACCCCCGCTCGCGCGGGGAGGACCCGATCGCCATCATCATGGCGATCTGGAACCACGGCTGACCCCCGCTCGCGCGGGGAGGACGCCATCCACGTGGCCGCCCGGTACATCTCCACCGGCTGACCCCCGCTCGCGCGGGGAGGACGCCCTGACCGTCGCCACCGTCGCGCTGGGGATCGGCTGACCCCGCTCGCGCGGGGAGGACCCCTACCGCAGCTGGGCTGCAGCGATCGCCGGCGGCTGACCCCCGCTCGTGCGGGGAGGATGCGTCGACGCGCTTCTTCGCCTTCTCGTACTCCGGCTGACCCCGCTCGCGCGGGGAGGACGCGTTCACCGACTTCGCCGTGGAGGGCATCACCGGCTGACCCCGCTCGCGCGGGGAGGACTACCAGCGCACCTAGGAGCCCCGCATGCCCCGCGGCTGACCCCCGCTCGCGCGGGGAGGACGACGACAGCCAGGTCATCGAGACCGTCAACGACGGCTGACCCCGCTCGCGCGGGGAGGACGGAGTGTCCGACCGGTACACCACCTCATCCGTCGGCTGACCCCCGCTCGCGCGGGGGAGGACAACCCGGAGCAGATGCTCGGCATCCCCACCGGCGGCTGACCCCCGCTCGCGCGGGGAGGACAAGTACCCGGCGCTGGAAGCAGGAGCGAATGGCGGCTGACCCCCGCTCGCGCGGGGAGGACCGGTCGTTCTGGAAGGCCCGCCGCTTCTCGCCCGGCTGACCCCCGCTCGCGCGGGGAGGACAGCTCGACCGGAACGACGGACCCCGCGATCCTCGGCTGACCCCCGCTCGCGCGGGGAGGACGAATGGTCCTGACCGACCGCGTACGCTGCCACCGGCTGACCCCGCTCGCGCGGGGAGGACGCGTTGACGAACTTGACCATGTCGCGGAGGACCGGCTGACCCCGCTCGCGCGGGGAGGACAACCTGGCAGCGCTGGGCCTGGCCGGCGTCGGCGGCTGACCCCCGCTCGCGCGGGGAGGACTTCCTCCGGTCGCCTTGGGCATGGCGTCAGAACGGCTGACCCCGCTCGCGCGGGGAGGACATGTTCCGAACCTGGCCGCTGAACGTGTTGAGCGGCTGACCCCGCTCGCGCGGGGAGGACGGGGTCTCGTTGCTGCCGTACCGCCAGGCGACCGGCTGACCCCCGCTCGCGCGGGGAGGACGCAGTGGCGCCGGTCTCCATCCTGCTAATGGACGGCTGACCCCCGCTCGCGCGGGGAGGACTGCGCGTCGGCGGCCGAGATGGTCACGCCGACCGGCTGACCCCCGCTCGCGCGGGGAGGACACCGTGACGGGGCAGGTGTGGCGGGCGGACAACGGCTGACCCCCGCTCGCGCGGGGAGGACGGGGTCTCGTTGCTGCCGTACCGCCAGGCGACCGGCTGACCCCCGCTCGCGCGGGGAGGACATGTTCCGCACCTGGCCGGAGAACGTGTTGAGCGGCTGACCCCGCTCGCGCGGGGAGGACGGTGCGACTGTGGCTGACGACCCGTTCGCCATCGGCTGACCCCCGCTCGCGCGGGGAGGACGGCCACGCGCGCACGGTCCGATACCCGGCCGCCGGCTGACCCCCGCTCGCGCGGGGAGGACACAAACATGCTGGTGACGACCCAGGTGTTCGCCGGCTGACCCCCGCTCGCGCGGGGAGGACGGCCCCCACGAATACGTCCAAGGCCCCCGCGGCGGCTGACCCCCGCTCGCGCGGGGAGGACTTCGAGTAGGCCCAGAGCGGGATGTGACTCGGCGGCTGACCCCCGCTCGCGCGGGGAGGACCTCTTCAGCCGGAAGAACCGCAACGCGCCCACCGGCTGACCCCGCTCGCGCGGGGAGGACGAAGACGAACTCCTGCCTGATGGTGAAGAGGTCGGCTGACCCCCGCTCGCGCGGGGAGGACACTGCGCACGGTTTCCGGATGGACGGCCGGTGCGGCTGACCCCGCTCGCGCGGGGAGGACAAGGTCTACCGGGACGCGGTGGTGGACATCAACGGCTGACCCCCGCTCGCGCGGGGAGGACCCACCGCTTCACGCCGCCCCGGGCCTGAATCTCGGCTGACCCCCGCTCGCGCGGGGAGGACTCCGACGTCTCGGTGGAGTTCAACGGCGAGCACGGCTGACCCCGCTCGCGCGGGGAGGACACTTACTGACCTGCAACGCTAGAGAGCCTTTGCGCAAGCTTTGCTTCCGTTCAGGCCTCATCCGTACATGCGGTCGCCAGCCTGAATCGTAGCCAGGGGCAACACATCAAGCCCAGTCCGTCGAGTCCAGAAGCGTTTGCCGTAGGTACTAAACATCAGCCAAGACGCCCGTTGTCAGTCATTGGTGATAGGCCTGCGCCCATGACCGAGGAGACCGAAGCCTCACGATCCGTTGCAGTTGACCCCGCCATGGCACAACTGGACACCCGTCTATGGGGCAAACGGGCTGGCCTGCCCGGGCCCTATCCCGTGATCTGCCACTTGCTCGATACCGCTGCGGTCGCCGGTGCCCTCTGGGATTCAGTCCTGAGCCGTGGTATGCGAGCGCAAATCGCCAACGGGATCGGCGTGCCAGAGGCGGAGGCGCGTCGGCTGATCACGTTCTGGGCTGGGCTGCACGACGTAGGCAAGATCACCCCGCCGTTCCAAGCCAAGGTGCCCGAGGAGTTCGCCGCTCTCGCGGCCGACGCCGCGTACTCGGAGCAGGCCACGCCGGAGCAGTTACGGCATGAAGCGGCGACGCACTGGAGCCTGGTCGAGTTCCTCAGCCAGTGCGGATATCCCGAGGGACGTGTGGTGCGGCGCTCTGTCGGGCATCAGGTGGCGCAGCTCCTTGGCGGGCATCACGGCTGTTTCGGTGAGGCGCTCCAGCGTAAGCACCTGGTCAACGCCGCTGCGTACCAGCCCGGTTTGGGTCGGGCAGCAGGTTGGCGCAAGCAGAGATTGCTGCACGCCAGTGCAGTTCGGCGGCTGACCGGTGCGGTCGGCACGCCGGAGAGCATCTTGTCGGGGCAGTCCGCAGTGGTGGCGGCCGGGCTCGTGGTCGTTGCCGACTGGCTGGCGAGCCAGACCGACGTGATCGAGCCGAGGATGCCAGAGCGGGGATGGGCTGGCAGTGACGCGGACCTGGAACAGCACTACGAGCGCGCGGTAGCGATGGCGCCAGCCTGGGTACGGGAGGCCGGGCTTGGCCGGGCGACCTTCCCGGAGCGGACGTTCGGCGACCAGTTCCCATTCACGCCGAACACCTTGCAGGCGGACATCGCCGCGACGCTGCCAGGTCTGGCTACGGGCGCGGGCCTGTTGCTGGTGACAGCGCCCACTGGGGACGGCAAGACCGAGGCGGCACTGCATGCCGCCTCGGTGATGGCTCGTGCCTCTGGTGCGGGCGGGGTGTACTTCGCTCTGCCCACGATGGCGACGGCCGACGCGATGTACGAGCGGGTGCGGCGCTTTGCCGATGCGAATGCCGAGGGTGAGCGGGCATTGACGCTCTTGCACAGCATGGCCTGGCTGAGCCCGGCTTACGTGCCAGCAGAAGACTCTGACGGGGTCTCACCGGTGCTGTCCGATGGTCACACGGGCACAGAGGCTGGCCGCTGGCTCAGGGCCGCCCGCCGGGGGCTCCTGGCCCCCCTGGCGAACGGAACGATCGACCAGGCCCTCACCGGTGTACTGCCCGTACGGTACGGGTTCCTCCGGCTGTTCGGTCTGGCGAACAAGGTACTTGTGGTGGACGAGGCGCACGCCTACGGGCCGTGGATGCACAGCTTGTTGGTGCGCCTGTTGGAGTGGCTCGGAGCGCTGGGCGCACCGGTCGTCCTGCTGTCGGCCACACTTGCCGGACGGACCGCGACCTCGCTGGTGGACGCCTACCGTCGCGGCGCCGGCTTCCAGGACCGGAGCACTGTTGAGCCTTGCTACCCGGGCTGGTTGTTCGTCGATGCGGCAAACGGCGAGGTGTCCAGGCCTCGGCAGGTCGGCAGCGATCGGGCGCGAACGCTGCGCGTCGAGTCTCGCCGGGTGACCTGGGATGTCCGGGAGGGGCCCGTCGACAGGCCGCGGCAGGGCTCGCGCAGGGCTGCCCTTCGGGTACTTCTTGGCCCGGTGGCGGCGGAGGGCGGGTGTGTCCTGGTCTGTTGCACGACGGTCGAGGAGGCACAGCGCACCTTCCTGGATCTGCAGTTCGCGCTGCCCGACCTGGCCGCACGGGAAGGCGGTCTGCGCCTGCTGCACTCACGGTTCCCCGCGATGGAGAGGCAGCGGATCACCGCGGAGTGTGAGGCGGCTTTCGGGAAGCCGCAGGGTGGTGCTTCCGGCACGAGGCCTGGATCGGTACTGGTGGCGACCCAGATCGTTGAGCAGTCCCTCGACCTGGACTTCGACCTGGTGGTGTCCGATCTCGCTCCGCTGGCGCAGTTACTGCAACGGGCAGGGCGGAGCAAGCGCCACCCGCGGGCCGATCGGCCGGCGTGGACGGGGGATGCGGCCGAGCCGAGGCTGGTGGTGCTGGAGCCCGTAGATGGGGAGGGGTCCGTCCGTGCTCCGCGGACGTGGGGCGATGTGTACGACGCGGCGCTGCTGTTCCGTACGAGCGTGTTGGTGGAGAAGCTCGCGGGAAACGGCGTCGCCGTGCCGGACGATGTGCAGGGGCTTGTCGACACCGTGTACGCCGATGACTTCGGGGCCGGGTTGGCGGATGCGGCTCAGCGGGAGCTGCGGAGCATGGATGCGACGCGGGTCGCGTCGGCTGTCGCGGAGAGCCAGCTGGCCGAGGCGACGACGGTGCGGTCGCCCTACGACGTGCAGGGAGACCTGTCCTGCCTGACGGATCGCGGCTCAGGTGTGATGGAAGAGCTCCTGACCACCCGACTCGGTGCGGATTCAGCCAGGGCCGTCTGCGTGTACCTGCGGGACGGGGGACCTTCGCTGGATGAGGACGGCGACATCCCTTTGCCGGGCACTGCCCTGGGAGGCCGCCTGACCTCTGCCGAGATCGCACCGATCATGCGTCATACCGTCCCGCTGCCCGGCCGATGGCTGGCGCGCCGCACCGAGGACAACGACGTGCCAGCAGACTGGAGGGACAGGCCCATGCTCGCCGATCTCGCCGTCCTGCCCATGCAGCTCGGCGGGGACGGGCGTTGGACGTGCCGCCTCGGTGATCGGGAGATCGAAATCTCGAAGAACCTCGGAATCTCTGCAGATCTTCCGAATCTTCCTCATGCACCCCGCACTTCGCACTAACGTGGCCGTGCCGCCCCAGCAGTAAACCTGATGGTCCGTCACCGGGGCGGCACCACCCCGCTCGCGCGGGGAAATGGGGCCGATACGGGCCTGTTCCTGCACACCGCATGGCTCACCCCCGCTCGGTTGCGGGGACTCGCAGAGCCTACCCACCCCATCAACCACGCCCAGCCTCGCCGGAGGCCGCATGTCACCTGCTCCCACACCGGTCCCGCCGGTGTTCAACCTTGTCGACGACCCGTGGATCCCCGTCCGCGGACGCCCCGACCCGACCCGACGCCACCCGGACAGACCGCTGCCGGAAGTCGTCGGCCTGCGCGAACTGCTGCTGCGCGCCGACGAGATCGAACAGATCGCCATCGGCCTGCCGCCCGCCCTGTCGGCGCTTTACCGGATCCTGTACGCCCTCACCTCCCGGATCACCGGGCTGGATGAGGCCGGACCCGGTGCCTGGGCGGAACGCCGCGAAGATGCGGTGGAGGAGGGCCATCTCGACGAGGGCAAGGTCGAGGCGTACCTCGACACCTACCTCCACCGGTTCGACCTGTTCCACCCCGAGCAGCCGTTCCTCCAGGACCCGCGACTTGCCCAGCAGTGCGACCGGGCGAACACCGCTGGCGTGGACAAGCTCATCACCACCAGGCCCTCCGGCAACAACCACGCCTGGTTCCACCACATCGACAGCACCAGCCCCGACCTGCCCACCAGCGCCCAGGCCGCCATGCACCTGCTGATCTGGCACTACTACGGCCCCTCGGGCCGCTGTTCGAACCGCACGGTCGGCGACGTGAAGGCCGCCAACGTCACCGCCGGACCGCTGCGCAGCACCCTCTCCTACCACCCGGAAGGCGAGTCCCTGTTCGAGACCCTCCTTGCCGGACTGCCCGAGCCCGGACAGGACGTCCGCAGGGCTGCCGATCTCTGCCCCTGGGAACGGGCGGAGGCGACAGACCCGACCGCCCCGCCGCCCGAAACCGCAGGCCCCTGCTCCCGACTCACCGCCCGCTCCCAGCACGCCCTGCTGCTGGTCCCCGCCCCCACCGGGCAGCACGTCACGGACGCCTTCATCACCTGGGCCTACCGGCACAAGATCCCCCGCCAGGGCGACCCCTACCTGATCTGGCAGACCAGCAAGGAGGGCAACACCTACCCGCGTCCCGCCGACGCCCAGCGAGCCCTGTGGCGAGACCTGGACGCTCTCCTCCTGAAGGACCCGCCGGGGGCAGCCATCCACGCCGGCCTGAAGTCTTCGCCACGGCACCCGAGGTCTCCGAGTACCTCCGGGTGCGGGCGCTGGGCTTCGAGCAGGACGGGCAGGCCAAGGACGTCCAGTTCGTGGACGCCAGCACACCGCCCGTACTCGACCTCGCGGAAGAGCAGGAGCCTGCGACGGCAGTGGAGATCGGCCGGCTCCGCGCGCTGGGCGAGCTGTACGGATACCGGCTGGACAAGGCCGTACGCAGGGCCTGGGCCGACTACACCGCCGCCCCCAAGCTCCGCGACTGCGCCTGGGCCGTCGATGCGGCCGCACGCTACTGGCCCGACGCCGAGGCCGAGTTCTGGAAGCACGTGGACGCGAGGGAGTTCGTCGGTGCGGCAGCGGCGTTCCGCACCATCGCCGAAGACGCCTACGACAAGATCACCTACACCGCGCTCGGGACCCTCCGCGGCGCGAAGGCCGCTGCGCGAGCACGCGTCGAGCTGTACGGCGGGCCCGCGAAGACGCCCGCCAAGGCCGCCGCCACCCGCCCCGGTACTCCAACGGAGGACAAGTGAGCGACACCACCGCCACCACAACCATCCCCGCCCCCCGCCCCGCAACAATCGTTGCCGCGGGGACCCGAAGAGTAGGTGCCGACTGGTCCAGCGCCGAACTCCGCCGCGCCCGCGCCTTCACGGACTGGATCGACCGCCGCTGTTCCGAGGACCCGGGGGTACGGGCAGCGCTCCGGCGCGGGGTGGGGAAGGACCTGGACTCGGTGCCGTTCATGCACCGCTTCGTCGCCCACAGGCTGACCGACGAACAGATGGCCGACCTGGACATCCAGCGGGCCCACTACACGGTCGCCTCGCTCATTGCCGCCCAGCGCCGCGACCAGTACGCCGCCGCACGAACCGCCACGAACCTGGACGAAACCACCGCAGGCCCCGACGAGTCGAAGCCTGCGACACCGCGCAGCCGCAGCCTCGGACGATCCTTCGCCGACGGCGTGGCCAAGGGTGGCACGGAAGCCGGACTGCGCGCCTCCTCCGCCGAAACCCGCCTGAATCTGCTGACCCGTCAGAGCCTGGATGGTCTGCACCGGCACCTCCCGGGCGCCATCCGGCAACTGCGGGGCAGCGACGTCGACGTCGACTGGGCCCAGCTCCTGGTCGACCTCTGCAGGTGGCGCCGTCACGCGGGCACCGTGAAGCGGCGCTGGCTGCAGGACTACTACCGGACCCGCCAGGCGGACGAGGAACGACGCGCCCAGGACGCCGACACCGCACGCGCCGCCGCCCAGCCCGACGCCGGCACCGACAACCCGCCTACCGCGAACTGAACCACCGCACCACTCTCGGGGAACCGCCCCGGACCCCAGACCCGACCGCTTGAGGAGAAGAGCATGGCTCCGGCCGACCGCACCACCGCCCGATTCATCGACCTCCACGTCGTGCAGAGCGTCCCGTTCGCGAACCTGAACCGCGACGACAACAACTCGGTGAAGACCGTCCGGTACGGCGACGCGGACCGCACCCGGGTCAGCAGCCAGTCGTGGAAGCGCGCGGTACGCGAATACTTCCAGGACAGCTTCGGCGAGCGGGCCCTGCGCACCCGGCGCATCGGCGCCCGCGTGACCCGCCTGCTGGAGACCGAGCGCGGCTGGCCCAGCGACCTCGCCGTGCGCGCAGGCCAGCATGTCGCCGCCGGCAGCAGCATCAAGTTCGAGACCGCCAAGGACTCGCCGGTCCTCACCACCAACGCCATGGTCTACGTTCCCGAGACCGCGGTGGCCGACCTTGCGGACCTCGCCGAGGAGCACCGGAAGGCACTGGAGAACGGGAAGGACATCAAGAAGGCCGCGGACAAGAGTGTCCTGCCGCAGGATCGGATCGACGCCATCCTGCGGACCCGCAACGGCGTGATCAACCTGTTCGGGCGCATGCTTGCCGAGGTCGACGACGCAGGAGTGGACGGCGCGGTCCAGGTCGCCCACGCGCTGACCACCCACGGCACCGACGTCGAACTCGACTACTTCTCGGCCGTCGACGACGTCACCTCCGCCTGGGGCGACACGACCGGCAGCGCCCACATGGGCCACGCCGAATTCAGCGCCGGCGTCTTCTACCGCTACGCCACCATCGACCTGGCCGACCTGGCCCGCAACCTCGGCGGCGACCGAGCCGCCGCCCGCGAACTCGCCGCCGGCTTCGCCGAGGCCTTCATCCTCTCCCTCCCCCAGGCCAAGAAGACCGCCACCGCCCCGCACACCATCCCCGACCTCGTCCACCTGTCGGTCCGCACCGACCGGCCGCTGTCCTACGCCGCCGCGTTCGAGAAGCCGGTGCGCTCCCACCGCGAGGACGGCGGCTACGCGGGCCCGTCCCGCACCGCACTGTCGGACTACGCCCAGGCCGCGAACACACTGCTCGGCAACCGCGGCATCCTCACCGCCGGCTGGGCAAGCCTCGACGAGAAGGACCTCGCCGGGCTCGGCGTCCGCGTCGATTCCTTTCCCGAGCTCCTCGACACCGCCCTGAACGCCGCCTTCCCCGAGGCCGCCGCGTGAGCCCCACCACCAGCGGCGCCGGTCTCCTGCTGCACCTGGCGGGACCGCTCCAGTCCTGGGGAGAGCGGAGCCAGTTCAACGAGCGGGACACCGCGCCGTTCCCGACCCGCTCCGGGGTCATCGGGCTCCTCGCATCGGCCCTCGGACGACGGCGCGAGGACAGCATCGAGGACCTCACCGGTCTCTCCCTGACCGTTCGGGCCGACCGCCCGGGAGTGCTGCTGCGCGACCTCCACACCGTGGGCGGTGGCCTGCCCGGCCGCCAGACGGTCACGACCGCCGAGGGCAAGAAGCGCTCGGGCGGCACCGCAACCCTGCTTTCCCACCGCTACTACCTCGCCGACGCGGCATTCACCGCCGCCCTCACCGGTGATGCGGATGTCCTCGAATCGTGCCGGACGGCGCTGCGCGACCCCGTGTGGCCGCCCTACCTCGGCCGGCGCTCCTGCCCGCCGGAGGGACCTCTGCTCCTGGGCCTGTTCGACGATGCGCTCCACCATCTGCTGCACCTGCCGCTCGCGCGGCGGGCCTCACGGGCAGAGGGGGCACTCCTCGACATCGTCTTCCACAGTGACTGCCCCCTCGGCGACCTCAGCCCGGGCAGCGGGACCGGATCGGACGACGGCACCGCGCCGGCAGGCCAGGTCAACGACGACCCGCTCACCTTCCACAGCCGCAACCGCTCCTTCCGTGCACGCGCCCGCTACCAGCGGACCCTCCGGCTGCCCGCAGGCCAGTGCGCCGGGTTCTCCACCGACTACCTGGCGGCAGTCGGCACCTACCTCGCCCAGCACCCGACCCGTCACGAAAGCGCCCGCGCATGAGTCTGTGGCTGACCCGCATCGTCCCCGACCAGCGACACCGAGACGCCCGCCGGGACGCGGCCAGCGCCGTCGGCCTCCACCACCGGCTGATGTCACTCTTCCCCGACGACGTACCCAGCACCGAGCCCCGCCGCGAACTCGGAGTCCTCTTCCGCGCCGAACCCGGGCCCAGCGGCCCGCAGATCCTCCTACAGAGCGCCCGCCAGCCCGACATCGGCAAACTGCCCGCCGGCTACGGCCAGGCCCTCACCCGACCACTGGCACCGCTCCTCGACGCCCTCCGCCCCGGTCTGCCGGTCCGCTACCGCATCGCCGCCAACGCCATCCGCAAACCCGGACGCACCACGCGCGAGATGTACCAGCTCGGCGCGATCATCCCGCTGTCCGGCCGCGCGGCCGACGAATGGTGGACCCGCCAGGCCGAGACCTCGGGCCTCACCCTGACCACACTCCACGCCACACCGCTGGACGCCGCACACGGCGCACGGCGGGACGGCCAGCAGCAGGTCAAACACGCACGCACCCTCTTCGAGGGCACCGCCCTCATCACCGACCCGGACCGCCTCCGCACCCGCCTGACCGAAGGAATCGGCAAGGGCAAGGCTTACGGCTGCGGCCTTCTCAGCCTCGCACCACAGAAGGAGACCGCATGACCGGTCCGAGGAGGAGTCCCGACACCGCGGCTCGGCGGAAGCTGGCGGCGCCCACCGTGGCGATGCTGCCCCGTACCGCAGACTCGCTGTCCTTCCTCTACCTGGACATCGCCCGCATCGTCCAGGACGACACCGGTGTCTGCGCCGAAGTCACCAGCCCGCAGCGGGGCACAGAGTCGGTGTACCTCCCCACTGCCGCACTCAACTGCGTCCTGCTCGGCCCCGGGACCTCCATCACGGCACGCGCCCTCTCCACCTTCGCCCGGCACGGCACCACCGTCGTCATCACCGGGTCAGGAGGTGTGCGCTGCTACGCGGCGACGATTCCCGACTCCCTCAGCACCACCTGGCTCGAACGACAAGCCCGAGCCTGGGCCAACGATGACCTCCGACTGAGCGTTGCGACAGCGATGTACGAGCAACGCTTCGGTCGAGCAAGCGTTCCCCCGGCACCAGCCTCGCCCAACTTCGCGGTATGGAAGGACAACGGGTCAAGGCCCACTACCGCCTACTGGCGCAGCAGCACCGCATCGGCCGCTTCCGCCGCGCCTACGACCCCGCCTCGTGGGACACCCAGGACCCGGTCAACCTCGCCCTCTCCTCGGCCAACACCTGCCTGTACGGCATCGTCCACGCAGCCTTGCTCGCCATCGGCTGCTCCCCTGCCCTCGGCTTCGTACACAGCGGCAATCAGCAGGCGTTCGTGTACGACATCGCCGATCTTTACAAGGCCGAACTCACTATTCCGCTCGCATTCTCGCTACACAGCTCTCCCCAGCCGGAAGCCGAAGCAAGGCGCAGCTTCCGGCACGGACTGCGTCTGTTCAAGCTCCTGCCCCGCATTGTGGCCGATGTCCAACGCCTGCTTGCACCGGACCAGGAGATCGAATTGCCCGATCCCGAGGAGCAACTGGTGGACCTGTGGGACCCAGTTGCCGGGGCAATCCCGGGCGGAGTCAACTACGCGCTGGGAGAGCCACTGTGAGGGCGCTGCCATCAGCCTCGACCGCGTTCATTCGGGAGCCCCTGTGGCGTCGATGACCGTCCTCTCCGTTACCGCCGTCCCCGACCACGTACGCGGTGCCCTGACCCGCTGGCTCCTGGAGGTCACGCCTCACCTCTACGTCGGAACCATCTCTGCGCGTGTCCGCAACGAGCTCTGGCGTGCAGTCAGTGGTTGCGTCGCAGGCGGTGTAGCAGTCCTCGTCCATCCAGCGGCGAACGAACAAGGATTCGAGCTGCATACCGCCGGTGACCAACGGCGTCAGCCTGTCGATTTCGACGGACTGACCTTGATCGCCACCACCGCCCAATTGCATCAAGAAATCGCAAAGCCCTAGCGAATCTGCAGGTAGGGAAGTGTCCTCCCCGCGCAGGCGGGGGTCAGCCGGCGGTGGCCGCGAGGCCGGTGCCGTTGAGGACGTCCTCCCCGCGCAGGCGGGGGTCAGCCGGCGTAGGCGATGGTCATCGCGCACCACGCGCCGTCCTCCCCGCGCAGGCGGGGGTCAGCCGCTGCGGCGGGTGCGGGTCCGGCGGTGGTCCACGTCCTCCCCGCGCAGGCGGGGGTCAGCCGGCGGCGACATGACCCGTACAACGCCCGCCCACGTCCTCCCCGCGCAGGCGGGGGTCAGCCGGACACCGTCATGGACTGGGTCGACGGCTACGGGTCCTCCCCGCGCAGGCGGGGGTCAGCCGCTGAACTGGCACCTCGCCCGGCTCGGGTTCGGGTCCTCCCCGCGCAGGCGGGGGTCAGCCGTGGGCCCGCTGCCGCTCGGCGCGTGGCTGGTGGTCCTCCCCGCGCAGGCGGGGGTCAGCCCAGTGCCGGGCGGAGGCCAGCCACCACAGGCCGGTCCTCCCCGCGCAGGCGGGGGTCAGCCGGTCGCCGGTCTGATCGTGATCGGCGCCGTCGTGTCCTCCCCGCGCAGGCGGGGGTCAGCCGAAGACGAAGGGCAGCACCGACTACCGGCAGGGGTCCTCCCCGCGCAGGCGGGGGTCAGCCGCCGGACACCACGTCCCGGCACGTCCTCCAGGCGTCCTCCCCGCGCAGGCGGGGGTCAGCCGGCACTGAGCATCGGCTCGGCCATCGTCACGGTGTCCTCCCCGCGCAGGCGGGGGTCAGCCGTCGGGGCGCAGCATTGGCGGGCCGGCGGCTGCGTCCTCCCCGCGCAGGCGGGGGTCAGCCGGGATGGTTCAACCGCGGGTGATGTGTCAGCCAGTCCTCCCCGCGCAGGCGGGGGTCAGCCGCGCTGCTTGATGATGTCGTTGACCGTGTTGCCGTCCTCCCCGCGCAGGCGGGGGTCAGCCGGCGATGGCCCTCGACCAGGTGCCACCGGACGGGTCCTCCCCGCGCAGGCGGGGGTCAGCCGAGGCTGCACCCGGCGAACCCCCTGTTCTGGGCGTCCTCCCCGCGCAGGCGGGGGTCAGCCGTCCACCTGGTGGCTCCTCCTGCTCCCGATGTGGTCCTCCCCGCGCAGGCGGGGGTCAGCCGTCGTTGTCCGTGGTCAGGATCGGATTGGTGGCGTCCTCCCCGCGCAGGCGGGGGTCAGCCGAACGCCCGGGCCAGCCCGGCGGCCGCGGTCAGGTCCTCCCCGCGCAGGCGGGGGTCAGCCGGCCCCGGAGACCGAGTTCAGCCAGCGGCTGGAGTCCTCCCCGCGCAGGCGGGGGTCAGCCGCCGCAGATGCGGCACTGCTCGCCGTCGTAGGTGTCCTCCCCGCGCAGGCGGGGGTCAGCCAGTTAAGCCGGAGCGGTTCGTCTCACTGGGGCTTGTCCTCCCCGCCCAGGCGGAGGTCAGCCGCTGCCGGGGACCGACGGGTGGAGATCCTTTACGTCCTTCCCACGCACGCGGGGGTCAGCCGTTGGGGATTCCTGGAAAAGAGCCTGCTCTCTTGCCCGAGCACCGACAAGACATCGACGTCAGACAACTGAAGCGCCCCCGGTGTTTCAACCATCTGATGGGCGGTCGCCAACCACCGTCACCGGCAGGTCACTGCCATCCTCGCAGCTCAGTGGCTATTCAGTGACAGAGTGACAGCTGTGACAGCCACCTTGATGGCAGAAGAGTCACATCCTGCCGGAAGGCACCGTGCAGTCGGCAATCCCGTGGCGGATCACTGGCCGCTTGATGCGACCAATTGCCACCGCACAACCTCAGCCATACTGGCCACGCCCACGATGACGGCTTTCGCACTGCGACATCCTTCATCGTGGCTGGAGACCAGAGGACGAGGAAGGGACGGCCAGTGAGCGAGCGGAGTCCGCGCGGCACGTACCTGCAGATCGCCGAGGCGCTGCGTGCCGAGATCGGCGACGGTTCCGGGCTGGCAGCCCTACCGTCCGAAGCCGAGCTGATGGCTCAGTACGGCGTGGCCCGGAGCACCGTGGGTCGTGCGCTCAAGGTGCTGACGGACGAAGGCTTGATCCGCTCCCGGCAGGGCACGCGCCGAATCGTCGCAGCCACAGAATCGGCACCCTCGGTCTATGACCAGATCGCGGGTGTCATCTCAGCGGAAGGTCTGACACCGGGTGACGAATTCCCGTCCGAGAGCGAGCTCTGCAAGCTGACCGACGCGTCCCGGGGGACCGTACGCCGCGCGCTAGCTCAGCTTGAAGGCGCTGGCGTGCTGGAGGTCCGGCAGGGCAAGGGCCGCTTTGTCCGCGCGCTGCCCCGCCCGAGCATCGCACCACCTACCTCCTAGGAATGGACGCCACCGTGTGGGCCTACGACCTCGCTGAAGCACTCCTCTCCGACGACCTTCCCCGCCGCTGGACCCACTCCAAGGGGGTGGCCGGACGGGCTCGCGCGCTGGCGCCGATTCTCGGGCCGGATGCCGAACTGCTCGAAGCCGCCGCCGTGCTGCACGATGTCGGCTACTCCCCCGCATCACCGACACCGGCTTTCATCCACTCGACGGCGCACGCTTCCTTCGCAACGTGGAGCGAGTGGACGAGCGAATCGTTCGGCTCGTCGCGCACCACTCCTGCGCGTTGCTGGAAGCCGAGGAGCGGGGGCTACGCGAGGAGCTGGAGGCCGAGTTCCCCTTGGAGGAGCCAGGGCTGGTCGATGCGCTGATCTACTGCGACATGACCACGACCCCGGACGGCACGTCCACAACGACTTCGGCGAGGGTTGCCGAGATCGTGAGCCGGTACGGGCCGGACAGCATCGTCGGGCGGTTCATTCGCCGGGCAGAACCGGAAATCCACGCGGCGGCCCAGCGCGTGGAGCACAGGCTGACGCTGGCTAGCCCCGCGAGCTAGCCGATGTACGGCTGGGTGCGGTCCGGGTCGAGCGCGTGCTGGATTCGCAACCGCATGGACGGATGAATGTCGAGGCCTTCGAGGTCCGCCGGGTTCACCCAGCGGACCTCCTTCGATTCTTCGCTCGTCCGAAGGTTCCCGCCGATCGGCCTTGCGCGGAAGCAGATCGAGAACTGCTGTCGGACCTCTCCGTCGTCGTACGCCATAAGGTGCCCAGGGTCGGTGTATAGCCCGGTGACCGTCTCGACCTCGACATCGATACCGGTCTCCTCGCGTACCTCCCGGATCACCGTGCTGGCCACGAACTCGCCGATATCGTGTCCGCCGCCAGGGAGCGCCCACAGCCCATTGTCTGTCTTATGGATCAGTAGCACCCGACCACCTTCGTCCTGCACGACGGCGACGACCGACGGGACGACCGAGTTCGCCGCCGGCGCGTTGGGGTCGTTGATGTAGTCGATCCGGCTCATGCCGCCTCGTCCTCAAGTCTCGGGGAAGTGATCCTTCGAGAACTCTCCCAGATTCGCTCGATGCTCGCCGCGTACGTGCTGAACAGCTCCCCGCCGGGCACCTTCGAGAGGTGCAGCACGGGTGCGAGGTAGGCGCCAACTCCATGGACGTGGCCGTTGACGAGCATCTCGTCATCGGCTCGGTAGAGCGAGTTGTAGAGCGTCGTCGAGTGGAGACGAAACTCAACCCCTGGCACGTTGAAGATCGGCGCGTAGTTGGCAAGCGCGTTGCGGATCTTCCCAGCCATCGCCGGGCCGATCCCTTCGTCCTCGCCACGCTGCGCGACCGGGTGTGAGTCTGGGTCGCCGAGCATCATCCGGACAGGCACGCCCGCGGTCGCCTTCTCCCTGATCAGGCGAAAGAAAAGCGGATCTTCGGATAGCCAGAAGCCTGCGTAGACGACCAGGTCGAAGTGCCGGGCGGCACCTGAATAGAGCGACGTCCACAAGTCCTTCGGCACCACGGCGCGGTGTGGGTAGAGCCGCACGAGTTCGGCACGGCCAGCCTCGGCTGTTTGGCTGGCGCTCTCTTCGTCCGGCCAGAGGTCGGACAGGTCGCGTTGCATGAGGTTCGCCAGGGCGTACTGGAAGCGCCGGTACGGTCTGCGCTGGCCCCTGGCCTCAACCCACCGCTCCACCGTGCGTGCGCTGACGCCGATGCGTTCTGCGATCTGCTCTACCGTCAGGCCGCTTGCCAGGATTGCTCCTCGAAGCCGCTCATTGGCCATGTCGCCCTCCCCTGGACGATGCGGTGGCGCTTGGACGATGCGGGACGACTTGACCGTAGCGAAGTCGGTTCGAGGCCGTCCACTGACGCCGTATCTCGACATGCCCGAACGGGCGAATCTAGTGATGCGCAGTCGGGACGGATCCTCGACGAATCAACGAAGGACTTGACGGAGCGTCGGTTCAGCGCCATCGTAAGAGACATGTTCAACATGTCTCGCATGGCGGGGCTGGCGAACTGACAGCCCTTCTTTGGGCTGCCCTGAGCTGCACAAATGCGTCCGGAAGTCGACTTCTGCGGGGGTCGGCCAGGGAAGCGCTCGTTCTTTGACAAGGCTGCCGTCCTACGGCCCTCGAAAGGGGCCGCGCGGTAGCGGGCCAGACGCTCCTGTCCGGCCCCATCGCGCCACTTGCTACATGCTGCGGCCCGCCCTTTCAGGGCGCCGGCCGTTGTCCTCGACCACGGCCGTTCCGGCTGGCGGTCTCTTCTGCCCGAGTGCGGGGCGGCTTCCTGACCTTGGCCGGGAGAGAAGCCGCCCCGCTGGGCCCTCACCGTTGGAGAAGGACCCGTGAGACTGATTGTTGCAGGCCAGGAGGCCGCTACGGCCTCCGAGTTCGCCGAGTTGGCCCTCGGCATCGACATCGAGCTGTTCGCCGGCGCCGACGGGGAGACGGCCACCGACACGGTGGTGCGCCTCGACGTCGCCCGGGACGTGCTGCGCGACCTGGCTCCCGAGCCCGCCCGCTACGCCAAGGCGCTGATGCGCACGGCCGAGCGGCGCCGGGTGCTGACCTGGAAGGCGGCCGCGTGATGACCCGCATCGTCCGCCGCGGCCTGCGCGGCACCTTCCGCCCGCACCTGACCGCCCGTCCCACCGGCGTGGTGGAGGTCATCCCGTCCCCGGACGGCGACCTGCGCGGCGCCGCCTGCCAGGGCATGGACCCGGATCTGTTCTATGCCGAGCCCGACCCGGACGACACCAAGGCCGATCCGACGGCCGGTGAGTTCGCGATCCGCCGGGCGAAGATGGTGTGCGCCGGCTGCCCGGTGCGGCAGATGTGCCTGGCGCTCGCCGTGGACCGCAGCGAGCCGTACGGCATCTTCGGCGGGCTGACCGCCGACGAGCGCCGCACACTCAAGCGCACCACCGCCAAGGCCGCCAAGACGGCGGCGAACCTGGGCCCGGTGACGGCATGAGCCTCACACCGGAGCGCCTGGCCCAGATCCTCGCCCTGGGCGACGACGAACTGCGGACCGACGGCGACACCATGGACGCGATCGAAGACCTGCTGACCGAGGTCGACAACCTCCGCGCCTCCCTGCTGTCCCTGTCCGTCCTGCTGAACAACACCGCCTACACGGTGGAAGCGGGCCGCACCACGGACGCCGCCGCCCTGCGCCACGCCGCCGGCGTCGCCTACGAGCAGACCGGGGACCGCAGTGATCAAGCGTCTCGGGTGGGCGGTCCTGCTGCTCGCCGTCGCCTTCCCCCACGCCGCCCGCACCGTGGCCGGCGCGCTGGCCGCCGTGGCCGTGGCCGTGCTGGCGCACCCGACGGCGGTGTGCGCGGTCGCCGGCGGACTGCTGCTGGCGAGCACGGGGGCCACCCTGCGCCGCCGCGCCGCCCACACCCGACAGCTCCGCACGCTGCGGCACCTGACCCGTTCGCGCGGGCCGCTGAACCTGTTCCGACTCGCCTTCGGGGGGACTGACCTGTGAGCGTCACCGAACTGCGGCCCACCAGCCGCACCCGCCCCGCGCCGCCGAAGTCTGCCGGGAAGGAAGCCGCCGAGGCCGAGGCCCTGCGCGCCAAGACCCAGGCCACCAAGGCCGCGGCAGACATCGCCAACCAGCTCAAGGCCGCCAAGGCCGCCGCCGAGATCGCCGAGGGCGAGGCCCAGGCCCAGGAAATCCGCGAGGAAGCCGCCAACCGGCGGCGCGAGGCCGAGCGCCGGCGCATTGAGGCCCAGGCCGCCCGGGAGAAGGCCGAGCGGTCCGCGGCCCAGTGGCGGACCTGGGCCAGGACGATCGCGGTCATCTGCGTCGTGGTGTCCCTGCCGCTCCAGTTGATGGCGTTCTGGTCCCCGAGGGCGCCGTTCCTGCTCGCCGCTCCGCTGGTACTGGAGGGCCTGGCCTGGGCCCTGCTCAAGGGCGCCGAGGCCGCGATCGACGACCACCGGCCGTCCTGGCACTACCGCGCCCTCGCCGGCGCGGTCGCCCTGTTCGCCGCCACCGTCAACTACCTGCATGGCTCGGCCGCGTTCGGCCTCGGCACCGGCCTCGGCGGCGCGTTCTGCTCGCTCGCCGGGCCGCTGGTGTGGGACCTCCACGAGCACGGCCGGATCCGCAAGCGCGACGGCAAGGTCAGCCGCCGCCAGCGCCGCACCGAAGCCAAGCGCCTCGCCGCCGTGGCCGCCGAGCAGAAGGCCACCGCCGAGCGCGAGGCGGAGGAGCGCGCCGCCGTCGAACAGCTCCGCTCGGTGCAGTGGCCGCAGGTGTGGGAGCGCGCCGTGGCCCTGGCCGCGGCGGTGGGCGAGCTGCACCCGAGCGAGCCGACGTGGAAGCGCGCATGGGACGACACCCAGGGCGCGACGCTCGGCGACACCGCCGAGTCCATCGCCGCGCGGGTGGCCGCCAAGGCTGCCGTGAAGGATGCCGCCAACGACCGGACAAACACGATTGAAAAGGCGCAAAAGGTGCAGGTCGAATCCCAGATGACCCGCCCCGTGAAGACCGCTGCCGAGAAGCGTCCGGACGGCCGCCGGAACAACGGCGGCACCCCGCCCGTGCGCCGCGCCGGCGACACCATCGGCTACTCCCCCGTCGCCCGCCGCGCCATGGCCCTCGCCGCCCGCGGCGGCCGCCACACCCGGGCCACCGCCAACTGACCGCCATCACAGCGAAGGAGCGCACGACCATACACCAGAGCATCGACCGGGCCGCCCGGTTCGCCGCCGCCTACGCCCTGCTCCGCTCCGCCGCCGACCTGGCGGACCACTGGATCCAGACCGACCACCAGGCCCGCACCAAGGGCCAGCACGACCGCCACGACGGGCAGTCCAGCGCGGCCGGCCGCCGCGCCTGCGCCGCCCACGTCACCACCTATACCGCCAGCCAGGCCGCCGCGCTGCTGCTCGCCTCCCGCCTGCTCGGTCTCCGGCTGCGGCCGGGCCCGGTCGCTGCGGCCCTGGCCCTGTCCGCGGTCACGCACTACGCCGCCGACCGGCGCGAGCCGCTCCGCCGAATCGCCGACCGCACCGGGAAGGGCACGTTCGTCCGGCTCGCCGACCACGGCCTGAACGGCGCCTACCTGCTCGACCAGTCCTGGCACCACACCTTCGAGACCGCCGCCGCTCTCATCGCCTCCGCCTGACCCCGGAAGGAACCCCATGTTCATCCCCGTGGACCCCGCCACCGGGCTGCCGGTCGGCACCGAGGCCGTGTTCCTCACCCTCGGCGCCGCCCTGGTCTCCCTGTACAACCACGCCGAAACCGCCGACCTGAACGGCCGCGAACTGGCCTTCAAGTGGCTCTGCCTGGGCTGCAAGACCAGCAACGGCCCCGGCTCCACCCAGCGCTACGCCGCCCGCGACGCCGCCAACAGGCACGCCGCCGACTGCCGCTCGATCCCCTGGCGCGCCACCGGCGACCAGAACTGACACGCCACTGGCACGACACCCCGGGACGGCCGCTCAGCTTGCCGGCACGACGGCCGCCCCGGACCCCCTTACCTGCACCACTGAGCAGTGAGGAAGGACCCTCAGTGAACCACGAAGAACACGCCCCCACCGGGCTGCCCGACCCCGCCAAGACCACCCCGAACGGCGGCGGCGAGGTGCTGCCGTTCCCCGACCGCCTCTCCAAGAAGATCCCCCAGCCCACGCCCGCCCCGGACCCGGCCGACGAGTCGGTCTACCTGCCGCAGGACACCGCCCCGGAGCTGCAGCCGCCCATGGTGGCGGCCAGCGAGCGGGCCGACCTGGCCGGGGACCGGCCGCTGCTGCCGCAGTGGATCCGCACCCGCGACGGCCGCCGCACCATGGCCCGCGCCCGCAGCACCCAGGCCCGCCGCGCCCTGCGCCGCTGGCTCGCCCGGCAGCGCACCGACCGCGGCCACGCCGCCCAGGCCTGGCGCGGGATACGGCGCTCCGCGCAGTGGACGGCCGGGTTCGAGGGCGCTCACGTGCAGGCCGCCGGCCACCAGGCCCACATCGCCACCCGCGAGGCCCGCGACCTGGCCCGCCGGGCCCGCTTCACCCTCCTGCCCGGTGACCGGGCGCTGGCGCAGAAGCAGTCCGAGGCCGCCCTCGCGGTGGCCGTCACAGCTGTCGCCGCGCACAAGAAGGCCAAGTCCAACCGCCGTCGGATCCGCTTCGCCCGCGCGCTGGTCGCCTACGGCATCCCGCTCGCCGCCATCCTGGCCGGCTACATCGCCCTCGGCACCGCCGGCCTGCTGCTCGGCCTCGGCTCGGTCCTGACGATGGAGGCGTTCCTCGGCCGCAAGCCCGACCGCGAGACCGTGTGGGACGCCGACGTGCGGGCCCTGTCGGACGGCGATCCGCTGACCGAGTCGATGCTCGACAGGGCGTTCAAGGCCGCGAAGGTCATCGGCGACTCCCAGCGGCTCACGATGGTCACCCCGTGCGCAATCGACCCCGCGGTGCCGAACGCCTGGCACGCGGTCATCGACCTGCCCGACGTGACCGTGAAGAAGGCCCGCGACCGGGCGGACGAGATCGCCGCCGCCATGGGCATCGACCGCACCAACCTCGACATCCGCCAGGTCGGCTCCAACGGCCGCCGGATGGCGATCTGGGCCTGCGGACAGAACCCGTTCCTCGCCACCCGCCGCAACCCCCTCGTCGCCGGCCGCGCCAAGCAGGTCAACACCTGGCGCGACGGCTTCCCCTCGCCTTCGACAAGCGCGGCAGCATCCTGCGCCCGACCCTCTCGGACTACTCGTTCCTGTTCGCCGGCGCCACCCGCTCCGGCAAGGGCATGGGCCTGGCCAACCTGCTCGCCGCCGCGATGCTCGACCCCCGCGTGCGGATCCGGCTGTTCGACGGCAAGGGCGCCGGCGAATACGTCCCCCACGCCCGCGCCCTGGCCACCTTCGTGCGCCGCAACCCCGGACGCCTCGTCAAGTTCCTGCGCCTGATGGTCGAGGAGATGAACCGCCGCACCGAAATCCTGGTCGAGGCGGGCCTGTCGAAGGCGAACGAGAAGCTGATCGACAAGCTCGGCGGCATCGAGCTGGTCATCATCGACGAACTCGCCACCTACACCGCCAAGAACGGCCCGTCGGGCAAGTACGCCGAGGAGATCACCGAGCTGCTGGCACAGATCGCCGCGGTCGGCGCCGCGGTCGGCATCGTCCTGGCGCTGGCCACCCAGTACCCGGAGGCGGAGATCGTCACCCCGCGGCTGCGCGGCAACCTCTCCGCCCGCATGGCCATGCGCGTCGAATCGCCCGGCGCCTCGAACGTCGTCCTCGGGGACGGCATGGTCGGCCAGGGCTACGACGCCTCGAAGATCCCGATCGAGAAGACCAGCCGCGGCCGGGCCTGGCTGACCACCCCCGACACCGGGGTGATCGAGGTCCGGTCCCTGTTCATCGACGAGGCCGCGGGCGAGATCCTGCCGCTGATCGAGGCCGGGGTGGCGCTGCGCGAGGCGGCCGGGTGCCTGCCCGGTCACTACGACGACCCCATCGAGGCCGCCATGGCCCGGGAGACCGGCGTCAGCGCCGCCGCCGGCGGCACCGACGGCCTCGGCTCCGTGGTGCGCCGCACCGTCCTCGACCACATGGCCCGGGCCGCCGAGGCCACCGGGGACGGCCAGATCAGCAGCGCCGACCTGCTCGGCCACCTCGCCGACATCGACCCGGACCGCTACGGCCGCACCACCCGGGAGACCGACGCCGCCTGGCTGTCCCGCGCCGGCAAGGCCCTGCGCACCGAACTGGCTGGCCTCGGGGTCGAGTTGGAGGCTGCCCGGATCACCCTCCCGGACGGCTCCCGACCCAACGGCTACACCCTGACGGACCTGCGCGCGGCAGCCGCCCGCCTCAACGGCACCGACTGACCTACCGCCCGTTCTGTCCTGATTCACACCCCTGACAGACCTTCGCCACCCACACAAAGCCGCAGGTCAGAGCCTCGCAATCCCGGTCGGCACCCCTGCCGACCCCTGCCCGAAACCGCCCCGCGCGGACACCCCCGGCAGGGGTCGGCCCGCCACCGGCACCCCTCCGACCTGCGGCGATCCCGCGCCGGCAAAGGTCCGCCGGGGCAACCGAGCATGCCCAAATCCACCCAAACCAGCCTCCCGGGAAGGGAGCCCGTTCGTGCTGTTCACCGTGTCCGCCGCGCTGCTGTTCGGCGTCGCACTCGCCCTGATGCTCCGCTTCGGCGCCGTCAGCTACAGCGGCGCGATCGTCGCCGCGCTGTTCGGCTTCTACCTCGCCTCCACCGGCATCGCCCCGAGCGTGAACCACGCCATCACCGCCCTGTTCCACTCCCTCGCCCACCTGCGCTGAACGGAGATCGCCATGCCCGCCCACCCGAGCACCACCGAACCCGGCCCCGAGCAGGACGTCGTCCTCGACGTCTTCACCCACGGCGACGTCACCTGCGCCCACACCGCCAATGCGATCCACCCGGGCGAGTGGTGGCACCTGTGGACGGCCGCCGGCCGCTACCTCGGCTCCACCAACCGCCCCGAACTCCTCGGCGCCCTCATCCAGCAGACCCGCTGACCCCACGCGCCGCCCGCGCCGAACGGAGGAACCACCATGCCCGCCAACCGCCTTGCCGCCCTGCTCACCATGCCGGACCTCGCGTTCATCGCCGACGGCGGCGCCCTCGTCCGCGAAATCGAGGCCTACCTCGCCACCCAGCCCCACACCACCCGAGTTCCGGTCCCCGAGACCTGCGCGTACGGTCAGGCCCCGGTCACGTGGGACCTGGGCCTGACCCGGCCGCAGCCCACCGCGCTGGACCGGCTGCGGCGCCGCCCACCGGCCCCCACGCCGATCGACACCGCCACCCACCTGCGGCTCCTGTCCCGCTACCTGACCGTCCACGGCTGGTGCCAGGGCCGGCTGTGGGACGAGCAGGGCCGCCGCTGCCTGCTCGGCGCCCAACTCGCCGTCCTCGCCGCCGGATACGGCACCGAGGCCACCGCCATGCGCGCCCGCCGCTTCCTCATGGAGCAGTTCACCGCCCAGGACCCCACCGTGCGCTCCGTCGACCGCTGGAACGACGCCGAAGGTCGCACCCCGGCCCAGGTCCACCGCGCCCTCGACATCGCTGCCGCCCGCGCCCACGGCTGAACCGAAGGAACCCGCAATGACCAGCCAGAACGTGACCCTGCACCCCGACGGCCCCTACCTCCTGCGCCGCGCCGTCACCCGCCTCCTGCCCCACGCAGCGCTCCGGGTCGAGAGCCACATGCGCGAGAGGATGCCGGCCACCCTCGTCCGCCTCGCCCACCCCGCCGACTTCGGCCGGGCCGCCGTCGAATCGGTCGGCGGCACCCCCACCTGGTGGCGCGCCGCCAAGGAGCGCGAGCACCACCGGCGCATCGCCCGCGACGCCCAGGGCCTGACCGTGCCCACCGCCCACGGCACCGTGCTCGTCCTGCTGCACATCGCCGCCATGCGCGACCGGGCCCAGCTCCACCCCACCCTCGTGCACGAACTCGTCCACGCCGTCCAGATGGGCCGCACCGCGACCGCCGCCGACACCCTCGCGCGCAACCGCCACCACCTCGGCCTCGAACACCGCTCTCGCCGCTGGCTCGCCGACCACGACGAGGCCATCGCCCGCGACGAGGACGAGGCCTACCGCATCGAGCACCTGCTCACCGCTGCCTGACCGGTCTGCCCGACCGGCCGTGCCGCCCGCACCCCGCCGCAGCCAGCGGCCCGGGGCGCGGGCGGTGCGGGGGACCGGACAGACCCGCTCCCGGAACACCCGAGCGCCCTTGGAGGCCCCCGTGTCCGTCGGAGAAACCCCGATCACCGTCGTCGGCAACCTGACCGACGACCCCGAACTGCGCTTCACCCCCGCCGGCGTGGCGATGGCGCGCTTCACCATCGCCTCCACCCCCGCACCTACGACAAGACCACCGGCCAGTGGAAGGACGGCACCGCACTGTTCCTCCGGGCCACCGCCTGGCGCGAGATCGCCGAACACACCGCCGACACCCTCACCAAGGGCATGCGCGTGGTCGCCACCGGCCGCCTCGTCCAGCACAACTGGCAGACCCCCGAGGGCGAGAACCGCTCCATGCTCGGCCTCGACCTCGACGACATCGGCCCGTCCCTGCGCTTCGCCACCGCCAAGGTCACCAAGACCCAGCGCACCGGCCAGCCCAACACCGCCGAGGCCACGGACCCGTGGACCACCGCCGGACCCGCACCCGCCGCAGCCGCGCCGGCCGGCGCCGGATTCACCGCCGACCCGCCGTTCTAACCGGGCCCGCGCCCGACAGCACAAATCCCCGCAGCAGCCTCCGGATCTTGGCAGAGAGGCGGCTGCTGCGGGGCCCATCCAGCCCGTACGAGACGAGACGGAAAGGCCATCATGCCCCCGAATCCCCGCACGGCCGGCCGTACCCCGCCGCTGGCCGGCGCCGACCTGTGGCAGGCCGTCCTGGCCGCCGCGGCCGGGCGTTGCCAGTGCCGCGGCGCCTGCGGCAAGTCCCACGCCAAGGACGGCGGACGCTGCGACCGCGAGCACGGCGGCTACCAGCGCCACCACGGCGCCGGCACCGTCCGCCTGCTCGCCGCGCCCGCCGACCCGGCGCACCTGCTGCTGCCCGAGCACCGGGCCGCCGCCCTGCCCAAGCGGGACCTCGCCGCGTGGTGCCCGCCCTGCCACGACGCCGCCCGCACGGCCGCCCGCAAGGCCCAGCACAACGCCGCCGAGCACGTCGCCCCGGACGCCCTGTTCTAGCCCTGACCTGGAGGAACCCGCCATGAGCGTCACCCTCACCGACCTGCCCACGATCGTCCGCCAGCTCACCCCGCACATCGGCACCGACGACACGCTGCCCGTGCTGAACGGCATCTACCTCGAAGCCACCGGCACCCACATGTACGCGGCCGCCACCGACCGCTACACCTTCGCCCTCGCCCGCCGGGAAGCCACCGACACCGCCCAGGGCGCGCCGTGGAAGGTGCTGCTCACTCGCGCCGACCTCGCCGCCCTGCGGGCCCTGTTCCCGGCCCGGCGCCACCGCGTCGACCTCACTCTGACCTACCAGCCCACCCAGGGAGCCGACCTCTCCGACGGCTGGCTGACCGTCGACGACGGCACGCGCTCCCTGCGGCTGTCCGCGAACGCCCCGCTTGCCTGCTGCTTCCCGAAGTGGCGGCCCCTATTCGCCACCGCCCTCGCCGCCGAGCCCCAGCTCACCGACGAAGCGCACTACAGCGCCGCGTTCCTCGCCCGATGGTCCAAGGCCCCCGCCGACCGGTACGAGCCGCTGACCCTGTGGTCCGCAGGCCCCGGCAAGCCGCCCCTCATCGCCGCCGGCCACGACTTCCTCGGCCTCCAGATGCCCATCCGCCACGACGAGAAGCCCACCGCCGAGGCCTGCGACCGCCACGACCGCGCCGCCCTGCGCACCACCTGGACCGACACCCTCACCACCACCACGACCACCGGCACCACGCGCCAGCTCAAAGCGGCCTGACCACACCCCGGAGCGGAGCCTGCGGCCACCCGCACCGCAGGCCCCGCCCTCGTCATCACCACCCTGACCCGGAGGTTTTCGTGCCTGCACCCGACTGGCACCACGCCCTGGCCGCCGCGCAGTTCGCCGCCGCGCGGGGCCTGTGGTCCTTCCCGCTGGCCCGCAGCAAGCGACCAGCGATCCCCAGCCCCCACCCACGTGACCCGCACTGCCGGGGCGCCTGCGGCCTGCTCGGCCACGGCGTCCACGACGCCACCACCGACCCGGAGCGGCTCCGGGAACTGTTCGAGGCGGCGCCGTGGGCCACCGCCTACGGCATCGCCTGCGGCCGGCCCCCGCACCACCTCATCGGCCTCGACCTCGACGTCAAACACGGCGACGACGGCCCCGCCAACCTCCAAGCCCTCGCTACCCGACACGGCTTCGACATCCCGCCGACCGCCACCGTGGCCACCCCCAGCGGCGGCCTCCACCTGTGGCTCACCGCCTCACCCGACACCCAGGTAACCAACTCGGCCGGCACCGTCGCACCCGGGATCGACGTGCGCGGCACCGCCGGTTACCTCGTCGGCCCCGGCTCCCGCACCGAACACGGCGTCTACGCCTTCGCCTCCGGCGCCGACCCCAACACCCTCGCACCCGCCCCCGAGAACCTGCTCGCCCTACTGACCCCGCCACCGGCACCACCCGTCCACGCGCCGGACCCCGAGGCGCTCCGCGCGGGCATCCGCGTCCAGACCGCCTACGTGCAAGCCGTCCTCACCGGCGAAAGCGCCAAAGTCCGCGCGCAGCGCCAACCCGGCCGCAAAAACCGGCTGTTCGCGTCCGCCGCCCGGCTCGGCCAGCTCATCACTGCCGGCACCGTCCCCGAACAGCTCGCCCACGACGAGCTCCTGACGGCCGGGCTGGCGTGCGGGCTGACCGAGGCCGTGTGCGAGCGGACCATCCGGCGCGGTTTCGACCGGGGCACCGGACACGCCCCGCGCGCTGCCTGACCACCGGCCCGGGCCGTGCGGGGGCGGATAAGCGCTTATCCGCCCCCGCATCACTCAAGCCGCCGATCACCGGCTCACCACGTATCCATCCCACGCCCGAGAGGACCCCTATGGCCAGCTCCGCCACCGACAGCAGCGCCGCCCCGGACGGCCGCCGGCCCGGCGGGGCCGTGGCATGACGCGCCCTGCGGGCCCCGACGACCCGCGCCCGACGCCGCACCTGCGCGTCGTCCACGACGACCCGCAGGACGCCCCCTGGCCCGACGAAACCGACCCCGATCCAGCCTCCTGGGCCGAGCCGGGCCCCGAACCGCCACAGGCCGCCCCTGCGGTCCCTCAGGGGCCCGCCAGGCCCCGCGCGGTGTGGAACGCCGCCGACCTGATGGCCACCGACTTCCCGGAACCCCGGTGGGCCGTACCCGGGTTCTTCGCCGAGGGCGTCAGCCTGCTCGCCGGACCGCCCAAGGTCGGCAAGTCCTGGCTCTCCCTGGGCCTTGGCCTGGACGTCGCCGCCGGACGGCCCGCCTTCGGCACCGTCCCCGTCGAAGCGGGCCCCGTGCTCTATCTCGCCCTGGAGGACACCCCGCGCCGCCTCAAGACCCGCATGGGCAAGCTCCTCGCCGGCCGCCCGGCGCCCCGGGATCTGACCATCGTCACCGAGTTCCCGCCGCTGCCCCAAGGCGGCGCCGACGCCCTCGACCGCTGGCTCACCCAGAACCCGGACGCCCGTCTGGTCGTCATCGACGTGTTTGCCAAGGTCCGCGGCAGCTCCGCCCCGGGCGTGGCCGCGTACGACGCCGACTACGCCGCCATCGGCCACGTCAAGCAGGTCGCCGACCGCCACTCGGTGGCGACGATCCTCGTCCACCACGTCCGCAAGATGGGCTCCGACGACTTCCTCGCCGAGGTCTCCGGCACCAATGGCCTCGCCGGCGCCGCCGACGCCACCCTCGTCCTCAAGCGCTCCCGCGGCAAGGCCGACGGTGTCCTGCACATCACCGGCCGCGACGTCGACGAGAACGAGCACGCCCTCGCGTTCCAGCCCGAGAGCGGCAACTGGCTGCTGCTCGACGGCCCCGCCACCGACCACACCATCGGCGACACCCGCGCCACGATCCTCGCCCACGTCCGCACCCACCCCGGCACCCGCCCCAAGGACATCGCCACCGCCACCGGCCTCGACTACGCCAACACCCGCCAGACGTGCACCCGCATGGCCAAGGACGGGCAGCTCCACACCGACGCCAGCGGCGCCTACGTCGTCCCCGAGCAGGTGTGACAGCCCAAACCACCCCCCGACTGTCACAGCTGTCACTCATGTCACTGCAAGGCGCTGACCTGCGCGGATGCCAGTGACACCGGCAGTGACAGCCCTGCCCCCAGAGTCACCGACTGCCCGGAGGAGCCTCTTGTCCACCGCGATGCCCGCTGCCTTGACCGTGCCTGAAGTCATGGCCACGCTCCGGCTGAGCCGCAGCAAGGTCTACGACCTCATCCGGTCACGAGCACTTCCCAGCTTCACCATCGGCCGCTGCCGGCGATTCGATGCCGCCGACGTGGCCACCTTCATGCGCAACCGAGTTGAGGAGAACTACTAGTGTCAAGGCGCGCCAACGGCGAAGGCACCATCACCCGCCGCAAGGACGGGCGGTACGCCGCCGCCGCGTACGTCTACAAGCCCGACGGCACCCGGGCCCGCAAGTGGGTCTACGGCAAGACCCGGGCTGAGGTCGCCAGCAAGCTGACGGAGATGCAGGAGAAGACCCGGCAGGGAATCCCCGCCATCACCTCCAGCATGCCGCTCGACAAGTACCTGGACTACTGGCTCCGGACCGTCGCACCCGAGCGGTACAAGCCCTCGACCATGTCCAGCTACGAGCCCATCACGCGGGTCTACATCGTTCCGGCACTCGGACGGAAGCCGCTCAACCGGCTGACGCCGACGGACGTGCGCCGCTTCCTCGCCGACTTCCGTGCCGGCTGCCTGTGCTGCCTGCGCCGCGTCGACCACAACCGGGCCGCCGACAAGCGTGAGTGCTGCGCGGTCGGGAAGTGCTGCCAGCGCCGTCCCTCGGCGCGCACGGTCCAGTACGCCCATGCCGTGCTCCGGTCCTCGCTGCAGAGCGCCGTGCGCGAGGAGCTGCTGGCCCGGAATGTGGCCCGGCTGGTGGAGCGCCCCTCCGTGCCGCACAAGGAGGTCCAGCCGCTCAATGCGGCCGAGGTCCGTCTCCTGCTGCGGGCCGCCCGGGGCCATCGGCTGTACCCGCTCTGGCTGCTGCTCGTCTCGACGGGCCTGCGGCGAGGCGAGGTGCTCGCGTTGACCTGGTCGGACATCGACCTCAATGCGCGGCAGTTCCGGGTGCGGCGCAACCTCCAGCGGGTGACGGGCAGCCTGGTGTTCGGAACCCCCAAGACGGCCCGCTCCCTGCGGACGATCGCGCTGCCGGCGTCCTGCGTCGCCCAGTTGCGCCAGCGGCGCGAGGAACAGCTCCAGGAGCGTGCCGAGGCGGGCATGGAGTGGCAGCCCCTCGACATCCAGCCCGAGGGGCTGGTCTTCACCACGCTTACCGGCACGGCGCTGGACCCGCGGAACCTGAACCGCAGCCTCGCGGCGCTCTGTGCCGCGGCCAACGTGCGGCGGATCCGGGTGCACGATCTGCGGCACACCTGCGCCTCCCTGATGCTCGCCGAGGGGGTCGCCGTTCGGACCATCATGGAGACGCTGGGGCACAGCACCATCACCATGACCCTGGATACCTATGCGCACGTCATGCAGACGACGTTGCGTGAGGCCGCAGACCGGATGGACGACGCGCTCGGCATCGTCGGCGAGGCCAGTACGGACGACCCCGAGGATGGAGAGGACCCGGCCGCCGGGGTGCCGGCGAGGCGCTGATCAGACAAGGCTGATGTCACCCGTGGATGTCGAAAGGGCCGGAGACTCATGTCTCCGGCCCTCTGACCACTGTCGGGACGACAGGATTTGAACCTGCGACCCCTTGACCCCCAGTCAAGTGCGCTACCAAGCTGCGCCACGTCCCGTGGTCTTGTTGCCGTGTCCCGCCGACCTGGGTCGGTGATCTTCGGCTTCTTGACCTTGTCTCCGGTCTCCCGGCGACGTGGAAAACAATACAGCACGTCGGGGGTGCTCGCTGCCAGGTTTCGGGTGGCGTCGCCGGGTGGTGTCGGGGCTGGTCAGGGGTGGGGCCGGGGGATCACGGGGTGGGGTGGCGGGCGTCGTAGCGGAGGAAGGCGGGGCGGCGGGCGGCGAGGAGGAGGACGGCGGCGACGCAGGCGATGCCGCCGGTGACGACGGAGACGGCCGGGGAGGTGAGGGCGGCGACGGTGCCGGACTCGAAGTCGCCGAGGCGGGGCCCGCCGGCCACCACGACGATGAAGATGCCCTGGAGCCGTCCGCGCATCTCGTCCGGCGCCGCCACCTGCATCATCGTGTTGCGGAAGATCATGCTGACGGTGTCGGCGCAGCCGGCCGCCGCGAGGAACAGCAGGCCGAGCCACAGGTTGTGGACGAGGCCGAAGGCGGCGATGGCCAGGCCCCACCCGGTGACGGAGGCGAGGACGGCGGCGCCGTGGCGGTGGACCCGGCCGATCCAGCCGGAGAACAGGGCGCCGCCGAGGGCGCCGACGGCCGGGGCTGCCACGAGCAGGCCGACGGTGCCGGCCCCGCCGCCGTAGAAGCCGAAGGCGATCGCGGGGAACAGCGCCCGGGGCAGGCCGAAGATCATGGCGGCGAGGTCGGCGAGGAAGCTGGTGCGGAGGTTGGGCTGGCTGCGCAGGAACCGCAGGCCGTCCAGGACGGACGCCCGGCCGGTGCGGTCGCCGAGCGGCCGCATGGACGGCAGTCGCCACATCGCGTACAGCGTGGCGCTGAAGGCGACGGCGTCCACGAGGTACGCGGCCTGCGCACCGTACGCCCCGATGAGCAGGCCACCGAGCATGGGGCCGACGGTCATGCCGAGGTTCATGCTGACGGTGTTGAGGGCGTTGGCGGCGGCGAGCTGTTCGCGGGGGACGAGCCTGGGCACCATCGACGACCTGGCCGGGGACGACAGGGCGAAGAAGCCCGCCTGAACGGCGACGGCCGCGTACAGCAGGGCGACGGCGTGCAGGCCGAGCAGGGCTTGGCCCGCCAGCACCACCGAGACGGCGGCGAGGCCTGCCGAGCCGATCAGGCCGAGGCGGCGGCGGTCGACGGTGTCGGCGATCGCACCGCCCCACAGGCCGAAGGCCATCAGCGGGACGAGCGAGAAGAGTCCGACCAGGCCGGTGGCGAAGGGCGAGTGGGTGAGGGCGTAGACCTGGACGGCGACCGCGACGGCGGTCATCTGCTGGCCGACCGAGGAGACGGTCTGGCCGAACCAGACCCGCCGGTAATCCGGGTGGTCGCGCAGCGGGCCGATGTCGGCGAGGGCCCCCGGGCGGCCCTCCGCAGCCGCCCGCCCCGGACACCGACCTCCGCGCCCACCAGGAGGCGCTCGGGCGCGGCCCCCGGTCCTGCCGATGCGTCGTCGACAGGGTCGGTGCTCTGCGCGGCCATGGCAGTGGAGGTCGCCGTGGACGTGGAGGGTTGTTCAGTCGCCATAAGGACCCATGCTCGACCATGCTCCTGTCGACCGGCCGCCCGGGGTCACCCCCGGCACCACTTCAGGCATCGCTTCCGGCACCACCTCCAGCGCCACTGCCGGCGCCGCTCCGTGCCCCACGCCCGGCCCGGCGCCGTCGGGCGTCGGGCCTCGCCGTCAGCCGGTCACGACGTGCCGCTCCCCCGCCTCGACGGACAGCGGCAGCCGGTTGCCCGGCGGCGGGAACGGGCAGACGAAGTGGTCGGCGAAGGCGCACGGCGGCAGGTAGGCGCGGTTGAGGTCGAGCACCGTCCGGCCCTCCGCGTCCGGCGCGGGCAGCGTGATGAACCGGAACCGGTACGTCTCGTGGCCGCTCGTGAGGTCCGCGATCACGCCGCTGAGCCGGCTGCCGTCACTGCCCGACACGGTGAGGGTGTGCGTCTCGCCGGCGAGGGTGAAGGCGATCTGTCCGGCGACCTCCAGCGGCCGGTCCCGGCCGTCGGCGTTGGGGACGGTGACGGCCCGGCCCCCGTCCGCGAACGGCGTGAACACCGCGGGGACGGCCCACTCCGGCGCGTACGGGAAGACGTCGATGCCGGCGAACACGGCCCGGGCGGGCGCGGCGGGGTCGAAGACCCGCAGCGCGAGCTCGCCCTCCCGCTCGATCGGGACGAGGCGCCGGTCCCCGTGGGTGGCGCGGTCCGGGGCCGGGTCGGTGTCGGGCCGGAGCGCGGCCTCGCCCTCCAGCACCTCGACCTCGCCCTCCAGTCGGAGGCCGTCGGCGCTCTTGGCACCGAGCCGGACGAGCCCTCCCTCCGCCCACCACTCCCCGGCAGGCCGGGGATCTCCTCGGGCTCGGGCCCGAGCCAGTGGGTGCCGGTCAGGGCGAGCGGCCCGTGCACGGCGGAGGCGTACGCGGTGCGGGCCTCCGTCCAGCGCTGCCAGGCGTCCGCGGCGGTGTCGGCGGCGGTCATGTGATTTCCCTCCCGGGGGTGGGGCGGCAAGGGGCTTCGCGGCCGGTCAGCGGCCGCCGAGCGGCCGGAACAGGCCCTCCTGGACGACCGAGACGACCAGCCGGCCGCTGCGGTCGAAGATCTCCCCGCGGGCGAGCCCGCGGGCACCGTGCGCGATCGGCGACTCCTGCTGGTAGAGCAGCCACTCGTCGGCCCGGAACGGCCGGTGGAACCACATCGCGTGGTCGAGCGACGCCATGTCGAAGTTGCGTTCGCCCCACAGGGGTTCGACCGGTGCGCGGACGGCGTCGAGCAGCGTCATGTCGCTCGCGTAGGTGAGCGCGCAGACGTGGATCAGCGGGTCGTCGGGCAGTGCCCCGTTGGTGCGCAGCCAGACCCGCTGCGCGGCTGGACGCCCGCGAGGTCCTCCTTGCTCCAGCGCAGCCGGTCGACGTAGCGGATGTCGAACGGCTGGCGGCGGCTGATGAACGGCGGGAGTTCGCCGAGCCGCGACCCGACCTCGTCGAGGGCGCTGGGCAGGTCCTCGGGGGCGGGCACGTCCGGCATCGCGTCCTGGTGCTCGATGCCGCCCTGCTCGGGCTGGTGGAAGTCGGCGGTCAGGGCGAAGATCGAGCGGCCCTGCTGGATGCCGAGGACCCGGCGGGTGGTGAAGGAGCGGCCGTCCCGGATCCGGTCGACCTGGTAGACGATCGGCACACCGGGGACACCCGGGCGCAGGAAGTAGGCGTGCAGCGAGTGCACGGGGCGTGCGCCGTCGACGGTGCGCCCGGCCGCGACCAGTGCCTGGCCCGCGACCTGCCCGCCGAAGGTGCGCTGGAGCTCCTCCTCGGGGCTGCGACCCCGGAAGATGTTGAGCTCGATCTGTTCCAGATCGAGCAGGTCGACGAGCTGGTCGACGGGCGTCCCCATGGTTGCGTGTCCTCTCCCGGCGCCGGGTCGCGGCGCACTACGACTACCTGAAGTCTGCGCGCTGCCGGGGAATTCCCGCCTGCCGACCGGCCGCCCGGAACGCACGCGGCACCCCGGAGCGGGCGGCAGCACCGTGGCAGCACGGCGGCGGTCGCCGCAGGACGGCGCTGCGGACGACAGACAGGACGGCGACGGTCGCAGCAGGGCTGCGCTGCGGACGACAGACAGGACGGCGGTGGTCACGGCGGGCGTGACCGCGGCGGTCACGGATCGACCAGCCCGGACTGGCGCACGGTGATGTTGAGCCGGCCGACCAGGCCCAGGTCGGGGTCGGCGGTGCCCGGCAGGGTGCGCACCACCCCGTGGTACGCGAACCGGGACGGCCCACCGAAGACCAGCAGGTCGCCGCTGCGCAGTTCCAGGTCCGTCCAGGGCCGGGTGCGGGTCTCGGTGTTGCCGAGCCGGAAGACGCAGCTGTCCCCCAGCGAGAGCGAGACGACCGGCGCGTCGATCCGTTCCTCCTTGTCCTTGTGCAGGCCCATTTTGGCTCCGTGCGGGTAGTGGTTGACGACCGCGATGTCCGGGGCATAGCCCTCGGCCCCGGCGATCGCGGACCGGCCGTCCGGCCCGTAGACGGCCTCCAGGGCCCGAAGCGCGAGGTCGCCCAGCACGGGCGGGAACGGCTTGACCGGGGCGCCGTCCCCGTCGACGACGGTGCGGGCGTAGCCGTACGGGTACCAGTGCCAGCCGAGGCAGACGGTGCGGACGGACATCACGCCGCCGGTGGGGAGCCGGATCGTCCGCATGCCGGCCGGCGGGCGGGCCCAGTCGCGGCACGCCCGGACGAGGTCGCGCTGCTCCTGCGGGTCGAGCCAGTCCGGGAGGTGGACGGCGCCGGGGGCGGGTTCGGCGCGCTCGCGGGGGAACGGGAGGGGGTCGCCGGTCACTCCCCCATCCTCGCAGCAGCACCCGGGCCCCGGGGCGGACCGCAGGCGGTCACACCCGGTCGCCCGGCCGGCAACCGCAGCGCGGGCTTCGTCGGCCGTTCGGCGCAACGGGGGCCGGGCCGGGCATGCGCGGGCGCGGTCGGCGGACGAGGCTGATCGGGAGGCACCCCGCCGTCCGCGACCGCCCCACCGGAGGGAGCCCGCATGAGCAGGCTGGACTTCACCGTCGTCGATCTGCCCGAGAGCTCGCAGTGCAAGACGGCCGTACTGGTGACGGGCGCGCACGGGGTGATGCTGGTCGACACCGGCCTGTCCCGGTCGGACGGGCGACGGCTCGCGGAACGCGTCCGGGCCACCGGGCTGCCGCTGACCACGGTGGTCGTCAGCCACAGCGACCCGGATTTCTACTTCGGTACGGAGGAGGTGCACAACGCCTTCCCCGATGCCCGCTTCCTCGCGCACCCGGTGGTGATCGGGCAGATCGCGCAGACCTACCCGGCGGAGCTCGCCGCCTGGGCGTCGCGGCTGGGGAGCGAGCTGCCGACCCGGCCACCGCGGCTGCAGCCGATGGCGGGCGAGGCGGTCGAGTTCGAGGGCCACCGCTTCGAGGTACGCGGCTTCGAGCTCGGGCTGCCGGACCGGCACTACCTGTGGGAGCACCGCGCCCGGGTGGTGCTCGGCGGGGTGCTGCTCTTCCAGGGCGTCCACCCGCGGACGGCGGACACGCCCACGGCGGTCCAGCGCGAGGCCTGGATCGACCTGCTGGACGGCATGACCGCACTCGACCCCGCCCTCGTCCTGCCCGGACACCGGGCCGCTTCCACCCCCGCGGCGCCGGGCGCCTCGTCGGCGATCGCGTTCACCCAGGACTATCTCAAGGCGTTCGAACGCGAGCTGGGCCGGACGGGGGACGCGGCCGCGGCGGAGGCGGCACTGCTGCGGCTCTACCCGGACGCCGCGCTCCCCTCGGCGGCGGAGGCGGGCACCAGGGCCGCCCTGGGGACGGTCGGCCGGCCGACCGGCGGTGCGGCGGGCGAGGCGGCGGGCCGGACGGCCCAGGGCTGATCCGGCGGCCGCCGGGGCCCGGGGCTCCGTCCGCCGCACCGCCGGTCGGGCCGCCGGTCGGGGTGCGGCGGACGGGCCGCCAGGTGCTTCAGCGCCGGAGCAGACCGAGGGTGCGGGCGCAGGCGGACCAGGCCCGCCAGCCCTGGGTGGCGAGGATGGTCTCGGCGACGGTGATCTGTTCGCGGCGGGTGGCCCGGTCGGGGCGGTCGGCGAAGCGCAGGCCGTCGGCCTCGCGCCAGGTGGGAGGCCAGATCTGAAGGCCGCCGTAGTAGCCGTTGCCGGTGTCGGCCTGCCAGTCGCCGTCGCTCTCGCAGTCGGCGAGGGCGTCCCAGGTCGCGTCCGGGGTCGGCCCGGTCGCCTGATCAGGGGTCGGGCCGGGGTCGGGGTCGGGGGTCGGCCCGGGGCCGGGGTCGTCGTCCCGGCCTCCGGGGCGGGTCGGGTCGGCGGCCGGACGGGCCGTCCCTCGGGCAGCGGCTGCGGCCGCACGGGCCGTCCCCGGGGAGGCCGCCGGGGCGAGCCCGAGAGCCGGTGCGGCGAGCAGGATCAGGACGAGGGCCGGCGGGAGGGCCCGCGGGGGCTTCGAGCACACAGCACCCGAGCGTAGGCAGCCGTCCGCGGCCGCGCCGCCGTACCGCCGCCGCGCGGGTGGCGGTACAGCGGCGCGGGCCGGGCCGGACGGGGCGGCCGGGAACGCGCCGCGCCCGCCGGCCGGACGAGCGGACTCGTACGGCCGGCGGGCGCGGTGGGGCGTCAGGTGTCCGGGCGGGCCCGGACGGTGGACGAGCCGCAGGCTCAGACGGAGAGGACCTGGCCCGGGAGGATGAGGTCCGGGTTGCCGCCGATGACGCCGGCGTTGTTCTTGTACAGGGTCTTCCAGTCCAGGCCCTTGGCGTTGGCGATCTTGCTCAGGGTGTCGCCGGACTTGACGGTGTAGTTGCCACCGTTGGTCTGCGCCGGGGCGGTGGCCGGCTTGGCGGCCTTCTTGCCCGTCCAGTCGGCCTTCGCGCGGGACTCGCTGCGGCTGGCCTGCTGGTCGGTGGTGGCGGCCTTCGGGGTGGCGGCCGGGGCCGCGGCCTTCGGCGCGGCAGCCTTGGGGGCGGCGGCGGGCTTGGCGGCCGGGGCGGCAGCGGCCGAGCCGGTGTCGACCTGCGCGGGGGCGCCACCGGCGGTCAGGCCGGCCTTGACGGAGCAGACCGGCCAGGCGCCGGGGCCCTGGGAGGCGAGGACCTTCTCGGCGATGGCGATCTGCTGCGCCTTGGTGGCCAGGTTGGCCTGCGGGGCGTAGGCGGTGCCGCCGTACGCGGCCCAGGTGCTGGAGGTGAACTGCAGGCCGCCGTAGAAGCCGTTGCCGGTGTTGATGGACCAGTTGCCGGTGCTCTCGCACTGGGCGACGGCGTCCCAGGTCGAGACGGAGGCGGCAGAGGCCGAGTTGGCCGTGACGAGGCCCGCCACCGGGAGGACCGCGACAGCGGCGGCGCCCAGGACGGCCACCCGGGCGCGGTTGCGCTTGGTGGCAGAGGTGGTGGCAGCGGCGGTCTCGTTACGGAAGAGCATGGGATTCCTCTCGACAGCCCCGGGCGGGCATGCGGAACCAGGCCGTCGAAGGCCTCGTTCTGCTCGCCGCGTCCGCAGGACGGCAGGCACGTGTCGGACGTGCTGTGCCGTCCCGGCCACCCTCCTCGCCGCGCGGTGGTCAGCCGCCCTGGCGGGCATCTGCGCCGCCGGTCGGACCGGCGGGCCGTGCGTCGGGGTGAACCCGGGAAGTGCTCGGTGCACTGGCCATGAACCTACGAGCCGCTCGGCCGGGCAACCAAACAGTTCGGGGTCGTCCCAGCTCAGCCATGCGTTACCGGCGGTATTGATCAAACATGTCGAGGAGATATGCCCCATTTGCCCTGGTTTTCCATGATCGATCCCCGGTCGATCGTGCCCCGGCTCACAGTTTCGGTGCTGTGAGCTCGGGCACCTCGTCGACAGATTGCGACCACACGGGCACCCGTCGCAGTCAGATCCGCGGCAAATCACGTCGGTGCCGGAAGCACCCGTGACTCCGGCCACAACCTCCCGTTGCTAATGGCGGCCAAGGTGCGCCGAGCCATCCCTGACGACCGGAGGAGTCCCCCTTGCCGCGCATGCTCGATGTCAGCAACGAAGTACGAGCCGAGATCGGCGACGACGAGGCGGATCGCCTGCTCGCCGGAGCCCACGCCCCCGACGCCTACGACTGCACCTCCTGCCGCACACCCGGCGACTCGTACCGCGAACCGACCAGCACCGTCCTGTTCATCGGGGACGAGACCGCCGTCCTCGCCTTCGCCCACGCCCGCTGCATCCCCTCCCAGGTGGTGCCGGTCGACGAGGAGCAGCTGCTCGGCGCCGTCCGTTCGATCAGCCAGGCGCAGGGTGCGGCCGGCTCCCCGGGCCTGTCCCCCGCGCAGGCCGCGGTGCCCGCCCCGGCCCACGCGGCGCCGCCGCGCTCGCAGCTCGCCCCGCCCGCCGCCGTCGCCGACCCGGGCCAGCAGCCGGCCGTCCTCGGCGTCACCTGCGGCCTGGTGCTGTGCGGGGACACCCCGTACGCGGCCCTGGTGGTGGAGCCGACCGGACCGGTGGCCCGACCGGGCAGCGGCTCCACCGAGGACGAGTTCCTGTCCCTGCTGACCGACCACGGCTTCCAGCCCGTGCAGTCGGTCGACCGGGCTCCGGTGCGGCCGCTCGCCGGCTGGTCCGTCCTGATGGCGATGGGCCAGCTGCACGCCATCCTGCAGCCCTCCGCCACCGGCGGCAGCGCCGCCTGGTGGCAGGCGCACCAGCCGCTGCAGGTGACCGACGCCTGGCGCTCCTCGGTGAGCCGCCGCTCCGAGGTGATCATGTACGCGGTGCCCGCCGGGACGATCGGCCGCCAGCCCCGGGAGGACCTGCTGCGGCTCGCCCTGGACCGGGCCGCCTCGCACGGCATCCTGGTCGCGGGCATGCTCCCGCTGGCCGGTACCTGACCGGCGCCCGGCAGGCGGCACGGCCGCTCCGGCGGACGGCCGCCGCGCGCGCCGCACCGAACAGGCGCGCGGCGGCCGAACGGCGCTCCGGTGCACCACCGGCGCACCCCGTGCCCGCGGTGCGACCGCCGCGGCCGCCGCGCGCCCGGGGATCCTGCCGGGGCCGCATCCCCGGGCGCTCTCGCTCGTTGGCCCTCACGTGTACAGCTACGACGTCGCCCCGACCGCCCGTCCGTCCACCGGCCGCACCATCCCGGGCATGCGCCCGTCGTTCGATGCGGACCACCCGTCCTCGCCGACCCCGATCTACGACGCGCTGTACTCCGAGTACCGGAGACTCTTCCGGGCCCTGCCGGGCGACCGCACCGACGAGGAGCAGCTGCGGTTCAGCTCCTTCGCCGCACAGGCCGGGGTGTCGTACCCGCAGCACCAGGTGTTCGAGACCTTCGCGGGCCACGCGCAGGGCACGCCGCAGTTCATGACGCAGACGTACGGAAGGGCGGCGGGGGCGGAGCACCAGCAGGGGCGGGCCGCAACCGGGCAGGCGAGCGGCGGGACGGGGCAGGGCTGGGTCGCGGCCGGCTACCTGGCGCCGGCCGCCGCCACCGCACCCGGCACGGGGGCGGCCGGCGGGCGGCACCGCTCGATGCTGTCGCTGCCGGCCGGACGGCTCCCCGAGCAGCAGGGATAGTCGCCCGCCCCGGCAGTGGCCGACTGCGGCCCGCCGCCGCGCCGGTGCGCGCGGTCCTCACCCCGAGCAGCCGGGTACGAGCAGCCCGGTACGAGCAGCCCGGTACGAGCGGTGCGGTACGTGACGGAAGGGCCGGGGCCGGCAGCGTGATCGCTGCCGGCCCCGGCCCTTCGTCGTGCCGCAGGGACGCCCGGGCGTCCGGCGGGTCTACTTCCTGCGCCGCTTCTCGCGGACGCGGACCGAGATCGAGATCGGCGTCCCCTCGAAGCCGAACTCCTCGCGCAGGCGGCGCTCGACGTAGCGGCGGTAGCCGGCCTCCAGGAAGCCGGAGGCGAACAGCACGAACCGCGGCGGGCGGACGCCGGCCTGGGTGCCGAACAGGATGCGGGGCTGCTTGCCGCCGCGGACGGGGTGCGGGTGGGAGGCCACCAGCTCGCCGAGGAAGGCGTTCAGCCGCGCGGTCGGGATGCGGGTCTCCCAGCCCTGGAGCGCGGTCTCGATCGCCGGGACGAGCTTCTCCATGTGACGGCCGGTCAGCGCCGAGACGTTGACCCGCGGCGCCCACTGCACCTGGACGAGGTCGCGCTCGATCTCGCGCTCCAGGTAGTAGCGGCGCTCCTCGTCGAGCTGGTCCCACTTGTTGTAGGCGATGACGACGGCCCGGCCGGCCTCGACGGCCATCGAGATGATCCGGGTGTCCTGCTCGGCGAGGGTCTCACTGGCGTCGACGAGGACGACCGCGACCTCGGCCTTCTCCAGGGCGGAGGAGGTGCGCAGCGAGGCGTAGAAGTCCGCGCCCGCGGTGAGGTGGACGCGGCGGCGGATGCCCGCCGTGTCGACGAACTTCCAGGTCTTGCCGCCGAGTTCGATGAGCTCGTCGACCGGGTCGCGGGTGGTGCCGGCCAGCTCGTTGACGACCACCCGCTCTTCGCCGGCGACCTTGTTGAGGAGGCTGGACTTGCCGACGTTGGGGCGGCCGATCAGCGCGACGCGGCGCGGGCCGCCGACGGGACCGTTGCCGAAGGTCTGCGGCGGGGCCTCGGGCAGCGCCTCCATGACGGCGTCGAGCAGGTCGCCGGAGCCTCGGCCGTGCAGCGCGGAGACGGGGTACGGCTCGCCGAGGCCGAGCGACCACAGGTAGGCGGCCTCGGCCTCGGTGGAGGGGCCGTCGACCTTGTTGGCGCAGAGCACGGTGGGCTTGCCGGCCCGCCGGATGATCTTGATCAGGGCTTCGTCGGTGTCGGTGGCGCCGATGGTGGCGTCGACGACGAAGAGCACCGCGTCGGCGGACTCGATGCCGTACTCGGCCTGGGCGGCGACGGCGGCGTCGATGCCGAGGACGTCGACCTCCCAGCCGCCGGTGTCGACGAGCTTGAAGCGGCGGCCGTTCCAGGTCGCCTCGTAGGTGACCCGGTCGCGGGTGACGCCGGGGCGGTCCTCGACGACGGCCTCGCGGCGGCCGATGATGCGGTTGACGAGGGTCGACTTGCCGACGTTCGGGCGGCCGACGACGGCCAGCACGGGCAGCGGCCCGTGCGAGGCGGCGTCCAGGTCCGCGTCGATCTCCTCGGCGTCGAAGCCCTCTTCGGCGGCCAGCGCCATGAACTCGGCGTACTCGGCGTCGCCGAGTTCGCCGTGATGGGCGGTGGTGTCGTTGCTCATGTGCGGTTCTTCCGTTTCCCGGCACGGCCCTTCCCAGGGGCGTGCCGTGCGTACCTGCCCTCGGAGGGGCAGCGCGAGACTACGAATCCCGTAGTCGGGCGGGCGCGCGTGCGCCCGCCGGGGTGGTGCGGGGGGCTGTGGTGCGGGGGTCAGACGGCGGTCAGCCGGCCGGCCCGCTCCTCCACCAGGGCGACGACGGTGTCGATGACCTGGTCGAGGGTGAGTTCGCTGGTGTCCACCAGGACGGCGTCCGGGGCCTGGGTCAGCGGGGCCGTCTCCCGGGAGGAGTCGGCGGCGTCCCGGCGGGCCAGGTCGGCGGCCATCGCGGTGATGGTGGCCTCGTCGACGCCCTTGGCGCGCAGCTCGGCGGCGCGGCGCTCGGCGCGGGCGTCGCCCGAGGCGGTGAGGAAGATCTTCGCGGTGGCGTCCGGGAAGACCACGGTGCCCATGTCGCGGCCCTCGGCGACGATGCCGCGCTCGGCGACCTCGGCGCAGCCGCGCTGGAGCTCGACCAGCCGGGCCCGGACGGCCGGGACGGCGGAGACGGCGGAGACCTTGGCGGTGACCTCGGGGCCGCGGATGGGCCCGGAGACATCCAGGCCGTCGACGGTGATGGTCGGGCCGGCGGCGTCGGTGCCGGAGACGATCACGGGCTTGCCGCAGGCTATGGCGACCGCGTCGGCGTCCTCGACGTCGACCTCGTTGGCCAGCATCCACCAGGTCATCGCCCGGTACATGGCGCCGGTGTCGAGGAAGCTCAGGCCGAGCCGGGCGGCGACCGCGCGGGAGACCGTCGACTTGCCCGATCCGGAAGGTCCGTCGATGGCGACGACGACCGGGGCGTGTGCTCGGTCGGCAGTGTCCACGGGGCGAACCTCTCTCTCGGGCCGGCGGGCGCGCGGCCGGGATGACTATCTCAAGGTTAATGGACCGGCGGAGGCTCCCGATCCGCCCCGGTTCCGGGCCCGGCGGCGGAGCGCCCGCGCCGGGCCCGCGGGCCGGGCGGGCGGCACCGTGCGGCGGCCCCCGGCACTGCCGCCGGGTCAGTCGCGCAGCGCCCAGCCGCGGTCGCGCAGCCCGCCGACGAGCGGGCGGACGGCGGACGGGGCGACGTCCAGGTGCACGTGGCCGACCTGCTGGCCGGTGGAGTGCTCGATGGTGACGTCCTCGATGTTGACGCCGAGCTGCCCGACCTCGCCGAACAGCCGGCCGAGCTCGCCGGGCTGGTCGCCGAGGACGACGGTGACGGTCTCGTACCGGGTGGGCGGGGCGCCGTGCTTGCCGGGGATCCGGGCCTGGCCGGTGTTGCCGCGCCGCATCACCGCCTCGATGCCCGCCGCGCCGGCCCGGCGCTCACCCTCGTCGGCGGCCTGGAGGGCGCGCAGCGCGGTGACGGTGGAGCCGAGGTCGGCGGCGACCTCCTGGAGGATGTCGGCGACCGCGGCCGCGTTGGCGGACAGGATGTCGCCCCACAGCAGCGGGTCGGAGGCCGCGATCCGGGTGACGTCGCGCACGCCCTGCCCGCACAGCCGGACGGCGGTCTCGTCGGCCTGTTCCAGCCGGGCCGCGATGATCGAGGAGAGCAGCTGGGGGCGTGCGAGACCAGCGCGACGGCGCGGTCGTGGGCGGCGGCGTCCATCACGATCGGGACGCCGCCGCAGAGCGCGACCAGCTCCAGGGCCGCGTTCAACGCCTCGGTGCCGGTGTCCGGCGTCGGCGTGAGGACCCACGGACGGCCCTCGAAGATGTCAGCGCGGGCGGCCAGCGGGCCGGAGCGCTCGCGGCCGGCCATCGGGTGGCCGCCGATGTAGTGGGTGGTGTCGCAGCCCAGTGCGGCGACCTCGGCGCGCGGACCGGCCTTCACGCTGGCCACGTCGGTGTAGCTGCGGGCGAGGCCGCGCCGCTGGCAGTCCGCGAGGACCTTGCCGACCAGGGCCGGCGGCACCGCGATGATCGCGAGGTCGACCGGGCCGTCCGGGGCCTCGGTGGTGCCGGCGCCGAGCGAGGCCGCGGTGCGGGCGGCGTCCGGGTCGGCGTCCTCCAGATACACCGCGACCCCGCGGCCGGTGAGGGCGAGGGCGGCGGAGGTGCCGATCAGTCCGGTGCCGACGACGGCGACTGTGCGCATGGCGGGGTACGTCTCCTGGAGGCGGGCGGGGCGGGTCCGGTTGTCGCCGTCCATCCTCGCGTACCGCCCGGGGGCCCCGCGCGCCGGTCCCGCCCGGCGGACGCCCGCGGCCCGTCGCCCGCCCCGGCCCGCACCACCGTGCGCCGCCGCGCCGCGCAACCGATCGCCGCCGGACGCCGTCCGATCCACCGACGCGCGCCGAAAATCCACCGGCGGCGGCCGGGCCCGGGTGCAGACTGGGCGCCCGGACAGGGGACGGACGAAGGGGTGGGCCGGGGTGCCGGAGACGGACGTGTGGGAGTCGGTGCTCGACTCGGTGGTGGTGTACGCGAGCGGGGCGCTGTGCCGCAGGCGGGCGCGGGGGACGCTGCCGCCGGGCGGGGTGGTGCGCTTGCCGGGGCTGCCCCGGGTGGCCGACGCGGCCTCGCTGCGGGCCTCGGTGGTCGGCGGCGGCGCCCGGGTGCGGGCGGCCCGGCTGGAGACGTCCGTGGCGCTGCGCGAGCGCACCGACCTGCCGGAGCTGCAGCAGCGGCTGGAACGGGCCCGCGAGGCCGTGGACACGGCCCGCAGCCGGGCCGCCCGGCAGGACTCCCGGATCGCGGAGATCGGTGCCGTACGGGCCGTGCCGCCGCCCGCCGGGGAGGACGAACCGCACCGGCGGACCCCGGCCGACGCCTGGCTCCAGCTGGCCGACTTCGTCGACGAGCGGCTCACCGCGCTGCACGGACGCGCCGCCGAGCTCGCCGACGAGGTGCGGCTGGCCGAGCACGAGCTGGCGGTCGCCGCGGACGCGCTGGCCCGGGCCTCCAGCGCGGCCCCGGCCGGGCCGGTGGAGACCGGCACGGTCGCCGTGGTGACGGTCGACGGCGCGGCCGCCGGGGACGAGGTCGAGCTGGAGGTCGAGTACGGCGTGCCCGGCGCGGTCTGGGTGCCCACCTACCGGCTGACGTACCGGCAGGGCGAGGCGGGCGGCACGCTGCTGCTCCGCGCCCAGCTGGCGCAGCGCACCGGGGAGGACTGGACGGGCGTCCGGCTCGGTCTGTCCACCGCCGACCTGCAGCGCCGCACCGACCTGCCGCGGCTGCGGTCGCTGCGGATCGGCCGCCGGCAGCCCGCACCGGGCCCCTCCGGCTGGCGCGAGCCCCCGGCCGGGCTGGGCGAGCTGTTCACCGGGTACGACGCAGCGGGCGCCGGCCCGGAGCCGGCCCGCCGCCCGGGACGGTCCGCCGTCGCGCTCTCCGCCCCCGCCCCCGCCCCCGGACCGGTGCCGCGGCCGCCGGCGATGCCGATGGCCGCTCCCCCGCCGCCCTCGCCCTCCGCGCCGGGCGGCGCACCGCCCGTCCAGGCGTACGGTGCGCCGCCGCCGGCCCCGCAGGGTTTCGGCGCCGCCGCGGACGCCATGCGCAGCCGGGCCGCCGCCGCCCCGAAGAAGGCCCGCCTCGGTGGCGGCCGGCCGGGCGCCGTGCAGGCTTCCGTCCCGGCCGCGGAGGGGGCCGCCGGTGCCTTCGCCCCCGAGCCGGCCGAGCCGGCCGGGCCGGCCGGTCCCGCCGCCCCGCCCGGCCCGCCGGAGCCCTCCGCCGCCCAGCTGGACTACGCCGGGCTGGTGCTGGCCGGGGCGGCCGGCCCCGCCGGCCGGCGCGGGCGGCTGTTCCCCGGCGGCACCGTCGACGGGGCGACCCTGCTGGAGCGCAACCGCGCCGAGTCGGTGGCGGCGCTGCCGCTGCCGCCGCACGCGGTGCGGCCGCGGGTCTCGGCCGGCTCCTTCGACCAGCGCCACGACGCCGCGGCGCCCGCCGACATCCCCTCCGACGGCACCTGGCACACCGTCGCCGTCGCCGAGATCCCGGTCTCGCTGCGCACCGAGTACGTCTGCGTGCCGGCCGTCGAGGAGGCCGTGTACGCGACGCTGGTACTCGCCAACGCGACGTCCGGGGCGCTGCTGGCCGGGCCGGTCGAGGTCACCGTCGACGGCGACTTCCTGCTGACCGCGGCGCTGCCGACGCTGGCCGCGGGCGCCTCCCGCCGGGTCGGGCTCGGCCAGGCCGAGGAGGTGCGGGTGACCCGCCGCACCGAGCTGCGCGAGTCGACCGCGGGGATGCTCAACTCGACGGCCGTGCTGGACCACCGGATCCACGTCGAGCTGGCCAACCGGCTGCCACGCCCGGTGACCGTGGAGGTCCGCGAACGGGTGCCGGTCTCCCCCGACCAGGACGTCCGGATCGAGGAGCGGGCCGACTGGTCCCCGCCCGACGCCCCCTCGCACGCCTACCCGGCGAGCATGCGCCGCTGGCGGGTCGAGCTGCCCGCGGGCGGCACCGCCGCCCTCGACGGCGGCTACGAGATCAGGATCCCGGCGGGCAAGGCCGTCGTCGGCGGAAACCGGAGGAGCTGACCATGGCGCCCACGCCCATCACCGCGCTGCCCGTCACCGCCGTGACCTGTCTGGAGGACCGCGCGCACGTCGAGCGGACGGCCACCCTGGAGCCCGCCGCCGGCGTCACCCGGCTGCGGCTGGGCCCGGTCTCCGCCCTCGCGGTCGACCGCACCCTGCGGGCCGAGGTCACCGCCGGCGACGCCCGGGTGCTGGACGCCCGGATCGTCCGCAGCTGGACACCGCGGGCCCCGCTGCCGCCGACGGAGGACGACTCCGCACTGCGCCGCCGCTTCCATGCCCTGGAGCAGGAGCGGCTGGCCGAGACCCGTACCCGGGAGCGGCTGGAGGCCCGGCTGGCCCTGCTCGCCCAGCTCGCCGCCGACCTGCTGCGGGAGATCGGCGAGGGCGCCGGCCGCGGCGAGCTGGAACGGGCCCGCTGGTCCCGGGAGCTCGACCGGGTCGACGCGGAGCGCGACGCCCACGGGGAGCGGCTGCGCGCCTCGCTGGCCCGGATCGACGCCCTGGAGGAGGAGTGGGCGGCGGCCGGGCGGGCGCTGGAGGAGGCCGAGGAGGAGCCCGCCGAGCTGGTCGCGCACCTGGAGCTGACGCTGGAGGCCGCGGCGGCGGGCCCGGTCTCGCTGCGGGTCGGGCATCTGACACCGTGCGCGCTCTGGCGGCCGGCCTACCGGGCCACGCTGGCGGGCGGCGCGCTCGCCCTGGAGACCGAGGCGGTGGTGTGGCAGCGCACCGGCGAGGACTGGACGGGGGTGGCGCTGACGCTCTCCACCGCCCGCTCGGCGCTGGCCTCGGAGCCGCCCCGGCTGGTGGAGGACGTGCTGGCGCTGCGCGACCGCTCCGCGGAGGAGCGCCGCACGGTCGAGGTGGAGCTGCGGGAGGAGGAGATCGGCTCGACCGGTCCGTCCGACGAGGGCCTGCCGGGAGTGGACGACGGCGGCGAGGTGCGGGTGCTGCGCACCCCGGTGCCGGTGTCGGTGCCGGGCGACGGCCGGGCGCACCGGATCCCGCTGACGTCGTTCTCGACCACCGCGAGCAGCGAGTTCGGGGCGGCGCCGGAGCTGTCGCCGCTGGTCACCCGGGTGGTGCGGTTCCGCAACGACGCGGGGCACGCGTTGCTGGCCGGGCCGGTGGACCTGGTGCAGGACAGCGGTTTCACCGGCCGCGGCGAGTTGCGGTTCACGGCCCCGGGCGCGCCCGCCGAGCTCGCCTTCGGCAGCTCGGACGACTACCGGGTGGTGCGGGAGACGGAGGAGAGCCGGGGGACGGCGGGCATCGCCCAGCGCACCGTGGTGACCCGGACGATCCGGCTCCACCTGTCGCGGTTCTCCGGGCCCGGGGAGCGCGACGAGCAGGTGGTGACCGTCCGCGAGCGGATCCCCGTCTCGGAGGTGTCGGCCGTGGAGGTGCGACTGCGCAAGGAGGCCTGCTCGCCCGCACCGGACGAGCTGGACGCCGAGGGGATCGTGCGCTGGGACGTCCGGCTGCCGCCGGGCGGGCGCCGCACCGTCACGCTGGTGTACGAGGTGTCGGCGGCCTCGAAGGTCGCGGGGCTGTGAGCAGGGCCGCCCGGCGGCAGTGGGGAGCGCGGAACGCCGCGAGCCCTGCCGCCGGGCGGTCCCTTCCCGGTTTGGCCCGTCAACTCCGGTAGAAATGACCCATGATCTACCACCTCGCCCCGCTGGACGACTGGCTGCGCGACCCGGGGCGGCCGTACGCCGCCGCCTCGCTGCTGACCGACGGCTTCATCCACTGCTCGGCGGACGAGCCGACCGTGCTGGCCGTCGCGAACCTCTTCTTCGCGGACACCCCGGACCCTTTGATGGCGCTGCTGATCGAGGAGAAGCTGATCGAGCCGATGGTCAAGTGGGAGGCCCCGTCGGGCCCGCCGCCGGCGGGTGCCACCCCCGGCGTGCTCTTCCCGCACATCTACGGGCGGCTCAACCGGACGGCCGTGGTGGGCCTGGAGAAGGTCGAGCGGGGCCCGGACGGCCGCTGGGACCGGCTGCTGCCCTGGAGCTGACGGCCGCCCCGGCGGACGGGCCGGACGGGGCCGACGGGGCCGTGCGGACGGTACGGGCTCCCGGGGCCCCGGCCGGGCCTCAGAGCCAGCCGCGCTCGCGCGCCGCCATGCCCGCCTGGAAGCGCGTGGTCGCCCCCAGCAGCCGCATCAGGCTCTGCAGCCGGCGCTGGGTCGTCCGGGCGCTCCAGCCCAGCGAGCGGGCGATCGACTCGTCGGTCAGCCCCGCGGCCAGCAGGCCCAGCAGCTTGCGGTGGTCGGCCTCCGGGCCCTGGTCGACCTCGCCGTCGCCGATCGCCGCCTGGAGCGGCACCGCCCGCTCCCACTCGGCCTCGAACAGCGCGTCCAGGGCCTGCAGCAGCGCCGACGGGTGGATGACGTAGGCCGCGTCGAGCACACTGTCGCCGACGGTGATCGGGATGATCGCCATCTTGTCGTCCGACATCATCATCTTCATCGGCAGCACCGGGCGGACCCGGGCCTCCTCGCCGTCCTCGACGCCGACCAGGATCTCCTTCTCCAGCCGCCCGGGCCAGGCCACCGCGTCCTTGTCGTAGACGGTGCGGAACCGCACGCCGGCCTTCAGCTTCGCCCGCTGCCGCGGCATCTGCGCCGTCGGGTCCTGGATGTAGGGCGGGCAGTCGAAGCCGCGCACCTGGTACTGGGTGCTGTCGACCAGGTGCTCCAGCCGCTGGGCGATCGCCTCGGCGCCGGTGAGCACCTCCACCGAGTGCGCCGGATCGGTGTAGCGGGAGGCCTCCCGGAAGGCGTCCATCAGCCGGTGCATCTCGGCCCTGGCACTGCGCAGCTGGGCCTCGCGGTGACCGATCAGGGTGCCGATGGCGACGTCCGGCGCCACCGCCAGGTACCGCTCGCGGTCGACCGGCGCACGGGTGGCCATGCCCTGGTCGGCCAACCGGTCGAGGGCGTCCTGGCTCTGTTGGAGTGTCAGGCCGCACTGCTCGGCCAGTTCCTCGGCGGTGGACTGCGGTGCGATCACGAGGGCCGCATACACCTGTCCGTCCGGTCGTCCGAGGCCGAGCACTCCGAATGCGTCGAGCACGCCGCTCCCTTCCCCCAATCGGCTCTGCCCCCGGTGGCGCAGTTCCGCCACACGGCGGGCCGTTGTCCCGTGGCAATCCTCTGCCACAGATCCACATCATGACAAGCCGGTGGGGCGAGGTTCACACGCGGCCCCCGCCGGACAGCCGGAAGGCCTCCCCGCCGAACGGCGGGGAGGCCTTCGAATCCAAGGCGTGGAGTCCGGTTCGGACTACAGACCGACCTCGCGCATCAGCTGGCCCACCTCGGGGTTGGTCAGCCGGCGCAGCCAGCCCGACTTCTGGTCGCCGAGCGCGATCGGGCCGAAGTGGGTGCGCACGAGCTTGTCGACCGGGAAGCCGGCCTCGGACAGCATCCGGCGGACGATGTGCTTGCGGCCCTCGTGGAGGGTCACCTCGACCAGGTAGTTCTTGCCGACGTTGGAGACCACCTTGAAGCTGTCGGCGCGGGCGTAGCCGTCCTCCAGCTCGACGCCCTTGGCCAGGATCTTGCCGAGGTCGCGCGGGATCGGGCCCTGGATGGCGGCCAGGTAGGTCTTGGTGACGCCGTAGCGCGGGTGGGTCAGCCGGTGGGCCAGCTCGCCGTGGTTGGTGAGCAGGATGATGCCCTCGGTCTCCGTGTCGAGCCGGCCGACGTGGAACAGCCGGGTCTCGCGGTTGGTGACGTAGTCGCCCAGGCACTGGCGGCCGTCCGGGTCCTCCATGGTGGAGACGACGCCGGCCGGCTTGTTGAGCGCGAAGAACAGGTACGACTGGGTGGCGACGGTCAGGCCGTCGACCTTGATCTCGTCGTTCTGCGGGTCGACGCGCTTGCCCTGCTCGGTGACGCGCTGGCCGTTGACCTCGACGCGGCCCTGCTCGATGAGCTCCTCGCAGGCCCGGCGGCTGCCGATGCCGGCCCGGGCCAGCACCTTCTGCAGGCGCTCGCCCTCGGGCTCGCCGAAGGTCTTCGGGGTCTTCACCGCCGGCTTGTCGTGCCGGGCGAGCACGGCGTCCTCGATGCGGGCCTGCAGCTCGCGGGAGCGCTGCGGCTGACGGCGCGGGTCGCCCGGGGCGCCCTGGCCCTCACGGCGCGGCTTGGGCGCGGGCGCCGGACGGCGCCCGGCGTAGCCGCCGCGGGACGGCGTCGCGTTGGGGCCGCCACCGAACTCGGGGCGGTCGTACCGGCGCTCCTCCGGCCGCAGCGGGCGGTCCGGGTACTGCCGGTCGTCACGGCGGTCGTCACGGCGGTCGCCGCCGCGCGGCGCGGAGCCGCCACGGCCGCCGGAGGACGAGCCACCGCGGCCGCCACCGTACGAGCCGCCCCCGGAGGACGAGCCACCGCGGCCGCCACCGTACGAGCCGCCCCCGGAGGACGAGCCGCCACGGCCGCCGCCCTGGCCGCCACCGCCGTACGACGAACCGCCGCTCCGGCCCCCGCCCTGTCCACCACGGCCCTGGCCGCCGCTGTTCCTGCCGTTGCCACTGCTACGCATCAAAGTCGTCCGTACGTCGTTTCCGTCTAGGTGAGCGCCTCCTGTGCGGCGGCGACCGCCTCCGCGATCATCGTGCCTTCGAGGGACTCCGCTTCCACGTCGTCGACCTCGGGCAGGAAGGGCGCCAGCTCCGGCAGCTCCGCCAGGCCGCGCAGCCCCATCCGTTCCAGGAAGTAGTTCGTCGTCCGGTACAGGATCGCCCCTGTCTCGGGCTCGGATCCGGTCTCTTCCACCAGTCCTCGCTGTACCAGGGTACGCATCACGCCGTCACAGTTCACACCGCGTACCGCGGAGACCCGGCTGCGCGACACCGGCTGACGGTAGGCGACGACCGCCAATGTCTCCAGCGCGGCCTGGGTCAGCCGGGCCTGCCGGCCGTCCAGGACGAAGCGGTCGACGGCGCCCGCGCAGTCGGCCCGGCTGTAGAAACGCCAGCCACCGGCGACCATCCGCAGGTCGAAGCCGCGGCCCTGCGCGGTGTACTCGGCGGAGAGCTCGCGCAGCGCGGCGGCCACCACCGCCCGCGGGCGGTCCAGGACGTCCGCGAGGTGGGACTCGGCGGCCGGCTCCTCCACCACCATGAGAATGGCCTCCAGTGCGGCGCGCAGCGGCACCTCGGGCTCGTCCGGGGAGTCCGGCACGGGCTCCGGTTCCGGTTCCGGCTCGGGAATCGGCGCCGGGTCGGGCATCGGCTCGGGCTCGGAGGTGCCGGTGGCCGGGGCGGGCACCCGGGCGGGCGCCGCCTCCCCGGGGCCGTGCAGCGCCTCCTCCGGGCCGTACGCGCCCTCCTCGGGGCCGTACGCGGACTCCAGCCACTCGTCGGGCCGGGACTGGCCGGGCACGCCCAGGGTGCGCCTGGCGGGCCTGTGCTCGCTGCTCACTGCGGTTCTCCGTCCTCGCCGGGGGCGCCGGTGCCGGGGCCGTCGTCGGCGTCCTCGCCGGGCGGCCGGTCGAACTCGTCGGTGACCTCGACCCTGCGGTCGGCCTCGGCCACCCAGTGCACCAGCAGTTCGCCGAGGGCCTCCGGCTGGTCGAAGCCGAGCACCTTCTCCCGGTACAGCTCCAGCAGCGCCAGGAAGCGGGCGACCACGACGAGGGTGTTCTCGGCGTCCTCCACCAGCCTGCCGAACGTGGCGCTGCCCAGCGCGGTGAGCCGGTCGACGACCACCTCGGCCTGCTCGCGGACGCTGACCGGCGGGGTGTGGATGTGGTCGACGTAGACCACCGGCCGGGGCTTGGGCGTCATGGCGCGGGCGGCCAGCGCGGCGAAACCCTCCGGACCGATCGTGATGACCACCTCGGGCAGCAGCAGGGCGTGCTGCGGCTCCAGGCCGGCGGTGCGCGGCCGCTGCCGCTCCTCGGCGGCCCAGCGCTGGGCGAACAGCGCGGCGGCCTGCTTGTAGGCCCGGTACTGGAGAAGGCGGGCGAAGAGCAGGTCGCGGGCCTCCAGCAGGGCGAGGTCCTCCTCGTCCTCGACCTCGGCGGCGGGCAGCAGCCGGGCCGCCTTGAGGTCGAGCAGCGTGGCGGCGACCACCAGGAACTCGGTGGCGGCATCGAGGTCCCAGTCGGGGCCCATGGCCCGGATGTGCGCCACGAACTCGTCGGTGACCCGGGAGAGGGCGACCTCGGTGACGTCCATGCGGTGCTTGGCGATGAGGCCGAGCAGCAGGTCGAACGGGCCCTCGAAGTTGTCCAGCCGCACCATGAATCCGCCGCGCTGCTCGCCCGGGGCCGCGGGCACCTCGGGGGTGCCCTGTCCGGGGGCGGGGGCGGCGGGCACCGGCGGCGGGCTCGGGCTCGTCATGACCCGACCATCTTCACCCGGTGCGGGCCGTGGCGGGGGCCCGGGGGCCCGCGACACGCCTGCGGGGCCCAGGAGGCCGCTCAGCGGCCCCTCAGCGGCCGCGCAGCCGCCGGACCAGGATGCTGGCCTCGCCGCGCTGTTCGAGGTCGGCCAGCACCACGGAGATCGCCTCGCGGACGACCCGGCCGCGGTCGACCGCCAGGCCGTGCTCGCCGCGGAGCACCAGCCGCGCGTGCTCCAGGTCCATCAGCTCCTCGGCGGAGACGTAGACCGTGATCTTCTCGTCGTGCCGCTCCCGCCCGGAGGGGCGGCGCGAGGCGCGCCCGCGGGGGCGTCGGCGGGGCTCCGCCTGCTCCTCGGGGGCGGGGTACCGGCGGGCGCCGTCCGCGGGGTGCTGCTCGCCGCGCGCCGCCCGGTCGGCCTCGGCGCCCTCGGCGCCGGCCTCCGCCGGGGACTGCTCGGCGGGCCGGGCGGTCTCCGTTCTGGGGGCCTCGGCCGACCGGCCGAGCGAGGGCGACAGGGCCATCCCGCCGGTGGTCCGGAACAGCTCGTCGGCTCCCGGGAGACTCACTCGGCGGGGCGGCACCGGTCGAGCACCTCCCTGGCGAGCTGGCGGTAGGCGGCGGCGCCGACCGAGTTGGTGGCGTACGTGGTGATCGGCTCGCCGGCCACCGTGGTCTCGGGGAACCTGACGGTGCGCCCGATGACGGTGTGGAAGACGTGCTCGCCGAAGGCCTCCACGACGCGGGCCAGCACCTCGCGGCTGTGCACGGTGCGGGAGTCGTACATGGTGGCCAGGATGCCGTCCAGGCGCAGGTCGGGGTTGAGCCGCTCGCAGACCTTCTCGATGGTCTCGGTGAGCAGCGCGACACCGCGCAGGGCGAAGAACTCGCACTCCAGCGGGACGATCACGCTGTGAGCCGCCGTCAGGGCATTGACCGTCAGCAGGCCCAGCGAGGGCTGGCAGTCGATGATGACGTAGTCGTAGTCGGGCAGCAGCGGCTTGAGGGCCCGGGCGAGTGCGGACTCGCGGGCGACCTCGCTGACGAGCTGGACCTCGGCGGCGGACAGGTCGATGTTGGAGGGCAGCAGGTCCATGCCGGGCACGGCGGTCTTCAGCAGCACCTCATCGGCCGTCAGGCCCCGCTCCATGAGCAGGTTGTAGACGGTGACGTCGAGCTCCATCGGGTTGACGCCGAGGCCGACCGAGAGGGCGCCCTGCGGGTCGAAGTCCACCAGCAGCACCCGGCGCCCGTACTCGGCGAGCGCGGCGCCCAGGTTGATGGTCGACGTGGTCTTGCCGACGCCGCCCTTCTGGTTGCACATGGCGATGATCTGCGCGGGGCCGTGGTCGGCCACCGGGGCGGGGATCGGGAAGTACGGCAGCGGACGGCCGGTGGGGCCGACCCGCTCGCGGCGCTGCCGGGCGGCGTCGGGGGCCAGGGTGGCCGCGTACTCCGGGTCCGGCTCGTACTCGGCGTCGGGGTCGTCGTAGGGGCCGTAGCCGAGGTCGGCGTAGGACAGGCCGTAGGAGGCGAGCTCCGCGTCGTAGTCGCCGGCGGCCGATGCGGCGCTCTGGCGGGCCTCGAAGGTGCGGACCGCGACCGAGCCGACCTCCGCCGCGCCCACCGTGGTGTGCCGGGCGTACTCGTCGTTCGGCGCTCCGGCGGAGAGCTCCGCCAGTCCTGGCTGACCACCCCCGGGAGCAAATGTCGACTCATTCACAAGTCGTCTTACCTCCTTGGGCTTCCAGGACTCTATGTCGATACGTCAGCGTGGCAGCATGCCGACGGTTTGCGACTCTAGGCCGTTCCAGGCGTTCGCAGCAACACAATCCACGGTAGTGGGCCCGATGTGTCGGCTCCCGGAGCCGTCGCTGTCAAGGCTTTAGGAGGCCGGGAACCCGCCGTTTCCACGGCGGGCGACCCTCGCGGCGGGGCGACCTGCGGCGAGCGGGTCCGCAGGGCGGGTGACCGGGCGCACAGGAATTGACACCGGCTGTCCACCGCACGGTCATCAACAGGTTCACGACAGACATCCGCGGGCGGACATGCCGCGACCCCCGGCCCGTGGGGAACGGGCCGGGGTGTGGCGCCTCCGCCGGCGAGCCGGCGGGTGAGGCGGTGTCAGGCGGTCACGCGCCGCGTCCCGCGTCAGGCGAGGACGGTGCCCAGGTCGACCGACGGCAGCTCGAAGGCGTCGGCGACGGCCTTGTAGGTGATCTGGCCCTCGTGCACGTTCAGGCCCTTGGCGAGCGCGGCGTCGCGGCGCAGCGCCTCCTTCCACCCGCGGTTGGCCAGCTCGACGATGTAGGGCAGCGTCGCGTTGGTCAGCGCGTAGGTGGAGGTGTTCGGGACGGCGCCCGGCATGTTGGCCACGCAGTAGAAGACCGAGTTGTGGACCTGGAAGGTCGGCTCGGCGTGCGTGGTCGCGCGGGAGTCCTCGAAGCAGCCGCCCTGGTCGATCGCGATGTCGACGAGCACGGAACCCGGCTTCATACGGGAGACCAGCTCGTTGGTGACGAGCTTCGGCGCCTTGGCGCCCGGGATCAGCACGGCGCCGATCACCAGGTCGGCCTCCAGGACGGCCTTCTCCAGCTCGAAGGAGTTGGAGGCGATGGCCTTGATCTTCGTGCCGAAGATCCGGTCGGCCTCGCGCAGCTTGTTGATGTCGCGGTCGAGCAGGGTCACGTCGTAGCCCATGCCGATGGCGATGGTGGCCGCGTGCCAGCCGGAGACACCGCCGCCGATGACGACCGCCTTGGCCGGGTGGGTGCCGGGCACTCCGCCGGGGAGCACGCCGCGGCCGCCGGCCGGACGCATCAGGTGGTAGGAGCCGACCTGCGGGGCGAGACGGCCCGCGACCTCGGACATCGGGGCGAGCAGCGGCAGGGCGCCGTTGGCGAGCTGCACGGTCTCGTACGCGATGGCGGTGGTGCCGGAGGCGACCAGCGCGTCGGTGCCGGCGCGGTCGGCCGCCAGGTGCAGGTAGGTGAAGAGGGTCTGGCCCTTGCGCAGGCGGTGGTACTCCTGCGCGATGGGCTCCTTGACCTTCAGCAGCAGGTCGGCGGTGGCCCACACCTCGTCGGCGGTGGGGAGGATGGTGGCGCCGGCGGCCACGTACTCCTCGTTGGGGATCGAGGAGCCGAGACCGGCGTTGTCCTCGATGTAGACCTCGTGTCCGTTGCGGACCAGCTCATGCACGCCGGCGGGCGTGATGGCCACGCGGTACTCGTGGTTCTTGACCTCGCGGGGGATGCCGACCTTCACGGCTAAACACGTCCTCTTGCCATGGGGGTCCCTACCGGAGAAGACCGGCGGGCGGCGCGCACGGGGAGGGCCCCGGATACGCCAGGGCACGTTCGCTGCGCGACTGCTGTCGAGTGTAATGAAGCCCAGCGGATACGTCAGCCTTCCAAAGTGACTAATTCTGCGGGACTCATTGGCAGGTTCGTAGGCTTGTGCGGCCTTCACATGCCCAAAGGGTGCGACTACCGCATATCCGACACTACTCCGCAAACGGGTGATTCCACTCGCCTTCGAGCTGCTGCTGGAGGCGCTCCAGCGCCTGTCCCACCAGGGATTCGCCCCGGCTGTCGCCCAGCCGGCGCAGCATCCCGAGGGCCGCCCGGTACTCGCGCAGCGCCTCCTCGAAGCGGCGCTGCGCGGTGTGCGCCTCCGCAACCCGGGCCAGCAGCCGGGCCTCGCCCGCGGCGTCGCCGAGACCCTGCCGCAGGGCCAGCGCCCGGCCGTACCCGTCACCGGCGCGCAACGGGTCCCCGAGCGCCCGGTAGCAGCCCGCCGCGCTCTCCAGCGCGCGGGCGCACCCGAGCTCGTCGCCCGCCTCCCTGGCCCGTTCGACGGCCGCCCGGTAGCGCTCGGCGGCCTCGTCCCAGCGCCCGGCACCGGCCTGGAGGTCGCCGAGGCGCAGCAGGGCGGCGGCCGCCCGGCGAGGGTCCCCGGCCCGCTCGGCGACGGCGAGCACCAGGACGTGCAGCCGGTGGAGGTCGGACGGCAGGGCGTCGCCGCACAGCGGCAGCGCCCGCAGCAGCGCGGCGACCAGCCGGCCGGACGAGCCGTCCAGGTCGCCCCGCCCGATCGCGTCCCCGACGGCGGTGAGCAGTTGCTCGCGCTCCTCGGCGAGCCACTGGGCGGCGTGGGCCGCCGTCCGCAGGCGCAGCGGCCCGGGCAGCGGGTCGGGCCGCGGGCCGTCACCGGGGGCGAGCAGCGCGAGTGCCGACTCGACCATCCTGACCAGCCGCTCCACCAGCCGGGCCCGGGCCAGCTCGACCTCGGCGGGCCGGTCGGACTCCGTCCGCAGCTCGACCAGCCGGGCGTGGAAGCGGCCGGGCAGCCGGTACCGGGCGGTGCCGTCGCCGGCCTCCCGCTCGGTGCCGAGGAGCTCGTGGCCGGCCAGGGCGGCCAGCTGCTGGGCCGCCTCGGGGGCCGGGCAGCCCACCAGGGCGGAGGCGGTCCGCAGGTCGGCGAGCTGGGCGGGGGCGAGGGTGAGCATCCGCAGCATCCGGGCCTGGGCCGCGGGCAGGGCGCGGTAGACCAGGTCGAAGGCGCCCAGCAGCGGTTCGCCCTCGGGGAGCGGCAGTGGCCCGTCGTCGCCGGGCTGCGGGGCCGCGGCCGGGCGGCCGGGGGCTGCTGCGGCCGTGGGCTCGGCGGCCCGCTGTGCCTGCTTGCGGCCCTTCCCGGGGGCGGTGCCGCTGCGCTCCCCGGGGTTGCCGGTGCCCTTGCGGGGGCCGTCCGCCGAATCCGGCCCGGCCTCCGCCGGGACGGCGTCCTGGGCCCCGTCGCGACCCCCGTCGCGGCCTGCCGGACGGGTGTCGGCCCGGGTGTCGGCGGGCTTTGCGGTGCCGGCCGCGGCGCGGCCGGTGGCGGCGGCGAGCTCTCCCGCGGCGTCGGTGACCGCCGCACGGGCGTTTCCGCGCAACCGGTCGGCCATCAGCCGCAGGGCCGCCGGACGGGCCGCGCAGGCCTCGGCGAGCTCGGCCGCGCCGACCGGGTCGGCCGCGACCCGGGTGCCGCCGACCAGCTCGCCGAGCAGGCGGACGGCGGAGGTCTGGTCGAGCCCGCCGAGGATCACCGGGTCGACCTTGTCGATGCCGGTCAGCGGCCCGGCGGTGACGGCCAGCAGCAGGCAGCTGGCGCCGACGCCGAGCAGCGGCCGCAGCTGGGCGGCGTCCCGGACGTCGTCGAGCAGCAGCAGGGCGCGGCGCCCGGCCAGGGCCTCGCGCAGCGCGGCGCAGGCCGGGTCCTCGGTGTCCGCGGTGTCGGCGGGCGGCAGCAGTCCGGGCGGGACGGCGCCGAGCTGCCGGAGCAGTTCGCGGGCGGCCCGGCCGGCGGTGACCCGGCCGCCGTCCGGGGCGGAGAGCCGGACGTAGAGCAGGCCGTCGGGGTACTCGGCGGCCAGCGTGCGGGCGTGGTGGACGGCGAGGGACGTCCGGCCGGAGCCGGGCCGGCCGGCCAGCACGACGAGCCGGCCACGATCCTCGGGGGCATGCCGCGCGGCGCGGGCGGCCGCGCCGAGGGCGGCGAGTTCGGCCCGCCGGCCGGCGAACGGGGCGGCGCCGGGCGGCAGCGCGTCCGCAGCGGCCGCCGGGCCGCCCCCGTCGGCGATCGCCGCGTCCATGGTCGCCGTCTTCCTCGCCACCCGTGCCCACTCCCGACCGTCGCCCAGCAGACCGGCCCCAAGGTGCGGCCCTGTCCGCGAAGCGTAGTTCGCGGGCGAGGCGCTGCCGAGCTGACATCCGGTACTACCAACCGGTGAATCACCCCGGTGGATCAACGCCCGCGCCGCGGGCCGCGGCACGGGCGGGGCCCGGTCGGGCCGGACCCTGCCTCAGAAAGTGTTGGGTAAGCGGGGGACTACTCGGTTTTGAGGTCGTCGGCGAGGCGGCGGGCTGCTTCGGTCTCGATGGGGCCGCGCGGTTCGATCTCCTCGCCGGCGAGGCGAGCGGCCATGAGCCGGATCATCGCAACCTTGATCATCGCCTCGGCGTGCGCGGTCTTGCGTTCGTAGTCCCGTGCCAACCGTCTGCACCGCCCCAGCCAGGAGAAAGTCCGCTCCACCACCCACCTGCGGGGCAGCACCCGGAAGCCTTTCACATCGGCGTTCCGCGGCACCGCGACGATCTCCAGGTTCTCGTGCTCCGCCGCCCAGCCGACCAGGCTGGCATCGACGACATTGACGTAGCCGCCGTCGACCCAGACCAGCCCGACCTGCGGAAACAGGTTCCGGATCCCGGCAAGGACCAGCTTCGCGCCCGCCCGGTCCTGCACCGAGGCCGAGTGCACGACCGCCCGCAGCACGAGTCCACAGGTGTCCACCAGCAGGTGCCGCTTGCGGCCACGCACACGCTTGCCCGCGTCGTAGCCGATCGCCTGCCCGCCCTGGTGACTGCGAGCCGACTGCGAGTCCAGCACCGCCGCCGACGGCTGCGGATCCCGGCCGTCCGCCAGCCGGACCCGCTCGCGCAGCGCGTCGTGGACCCGGTCCCAGGTCCCGTCCGCCGTCCAGGCACGAAACCACCGATAGGCCGCGTCCCACGGCGCCAGGTCATGCGGCACCAGCCGCCAGGCACAGCCGCTGACCAGCACGTACAGCACGGTGTCCACAATCAGCCTGCGCGGGAACTTCAACGGACGGCCACCCCGACGCAGGTCCCGCTCCGGCAGCAACGGCTCGATCACCGCCCACTGAGCATCCGTCAACGACGATTCATAGGACGGCTTACACGAACAGACACACATGGCGGCGATCTTCGCGGACACCTCGCCCGCGAAGATCACAACCCATGCATCACTCCATGCAGCTGATCAATTACCCAACACTTTCTCAGGCGGCGCGGAACGGCCGGGCCGGCCAGGGCGCGTCCGCGGGCCGCAGGGCGTCGAGGCCGGGGCCGGCCAGCGCGGCCTGGAGCGCGAGCACGCCGGTGACCAGGGTCGGGTTGTGCAGGGCACCGGTCAGCACGAGCCCGATGAGCTCCTCCAGCGGGACGCGCGCGGTCTCGATCTCCAGCTCCTCGCCGTGGGCCGCGTAGCGCTCGCCGTCGGCCTCGGCGAGGTCGGTGGCCAGGAAGAGGCGCAGGGCCTCGTCGGTGCCGCCGGGCGAGGTGTAAAAGTCGACCAGCACGCGCCAGTCGGCGGCCTTGCAGTGCGCCTCCTCGTAGAGCTCGCGCTGGGCGGCGGTGAGCGGGTTCTCGCCGGGCACGTCGAGCAGACCGGCGGGCAGCTCCCACAGGCGCTGGCGGACGGGGTGGCGGTACTGGCGCAGGATGAGGACCCGCTGCCGGTCGTCGACGGCGAGGACGGCGACGGAGCCCGGGTGGATCTGGTAGTCGCGGCGCGCCCAGGAGCCGTCGGGCATCTGCACCTCCTCGGTGCGCACCCCGGTGACCCGGCCCTTGAACGGTGTCTCCCCCGCCCGGACGGGCCACTGCTCGGCGGCGTCGCGGATCTGCTGCTGAAAGTCCATCGCACTCCCCTTTTCGTCAGTACGACACAATCTATCCCCACGCACCCTCAGCCTGCGCCCGCCACGGCGTGGAAACAGCCGGACGGCGGCCGTGCGGGGGATCCGCACGACCGCCGTCCGGTCGGACACGACCTGTCAGGCGCCCGTCTTGATCGCGATGGCGGCGGCCACCAGGCCCGCGAACAGCGGGTGCGGGCGGGTCGGGCGCGACTTCAGCTCCGGGTGCGCCTGGGTGGCGACCAGGTACGGGTGGACCTCGCGCGGGTACTCGACGTACTCGACCAGGTCACCCTTCGGGGAGAGGCCGGAGAACTGCAGGCCGGTCTTCTCCAGGTCGGCGCGGTAGGCGTTGTTGACCTCGTAGCGGTGGCGGTGGCGCTCCTCGACGTACTGCTCGCCGCCGTAGACCTCGCGCACGATCGAGCCCTCGGCCAGCTTCGCCGGGTAGAGGCCCAGGCGCATGGTGCCGCCCAGGTCGCCCTTGCCGTCGACGATGGCCAGCTGCTCGGCCATGGTGGAGATCACCGGGTACTTGGCGGCCGGGTCGAACTCGGTGGAGTTCGCGTCGGGCAGGCCGGCCAGGTTGCGGGCGGCCTCGATGACCACGCACTGCAGGCCCAGGCACAGGCCCAGCAGCGGGATGCGGTTCTCGCGGGCGTAGGTGATCGCGGCGACCTTGCCGTCCACACCGCGGTCGCCGAAGCCGCCGGGGATGCAGATCGCGTCGACGTCGCCGAGGTGCTCCTGGGCGCCCTCGGGGGTCAGGCAGTCGTCCGAGGTCACCCACTTGATCTCGACCCGGGCGTTGTTGGCGAAGCCTCCGGCACGGAGTGCCTCGGTCACCGACAGGTACGCGTCCGGGAGGTCGATGTACTTGCCGACCAGGGCGACCTTGACGATGTGCTGCGGCTCGTGGACACGGCGCAGCAGGTCGTCCCAGACCGTCCAGTCGACGTCGCGGAAGGGCAGGTCCAGGCGGCGCACCACGTACGCGTCCAGGCCCTCGCCGTGCAGCACCTTGGGGATGTCGTAGATCGACTTGGCGTCGATGGCCGCGACCACGGCCTCCTCGTCGACGTCGCACATCAGCGAGATCTTGCGCTTGATGGCCTGCGGCACCTCGCGGTCGGCGCGCAGCACGATCGCGTCGGGCTGGATGCCGATGTTGCGCAGCGCGGCCACCGAGTGCTGGGTGGGCTTGGTCTTCAGCTCGCCCGAGGGGCCGATGTACGGCAGCAGCGAGACGTGCACGAAGAAGACGTTGTCCCGGCCGACCTCGTGGCGGACCTGGCGGACGGCCTCCAGGAACGGCAGCGACTCGATGTCACCGACGGTGCCGCCGACCTCGGTGATCACCACGTCGACGTCCTCGGTCGCCATCCGGCGGATCCGGGACTTGATCTCGTTGGTGATGTGCGGGATGACCTGGACGGTGTCGCCCAGGTACTCGCCGCGGCGCTCCTTGGCGATGACGGTCGAGTAGACCTGGCCGGTGGTGACGTTCGCCGACCCGTGCAGGTTGGTGTCGAGGAAGCGCTCGTAGTGGCCGATGTCGAGGTCGGTCTCGGCGCCGTCGTCGGTGACGAACACCTCACCGTGCTGGAACGGGTTCATGGTGCCCGGGTCCACGTTGAGGTACGGGTCGAGCTTCTGCATCGTCACGCGCAGACCGCGGGCCTTGAGCAGGGCGCCGAGGCTGGAGGCGGTGAGCCCCTTGCCGAGCGAAGAGGCGACACCCCCGGTGACGAAGAGGTGCTTGGTCGTCACGGCGCGGCCGCTGGCCGACTTGCCGGAATGGGGCTGTGCCAAGAGGGGGCTCCCGTGGTTCGCGTGTCGAGGAGTGACTCCGGTGGCCGGGCCTCCCGCTCGTCCGCGTCGACAGAGCTGCACGCCGGGTGCCCGGCGGGGTCGTCGAATCGGCGGATCCGGGGTGGTCCTCAGCGTGTGCTGCCCACCAGTCCACGGGATACCAGGGTATCAGCGCCCCGGACGGGACGCCGTCCGGCCCGGCGCGGACGGCCGATCCGCCCGCCCCCGCACCGCGCGGAAGGATCAGCTCCGGATGGTCCCAAAGGATCACCCCGGGCCCTGCGGCACTCCCCCGGCCGGACCAGCCCTACTGATCAGTTAGGTGGGAGTACGGGCTGCTCGGACCCTTGCGGGTGCCCCGGGGCCCCCGGCCGACGTATTCTGCACGAACGCATCGCCGACAGCAGAGCACGCGGAGGGCGACGGGGTCCGGTCGACTCCGCTCGGTCCCCGATGCGCGACCGGAATCCTCCCGTCCCACCCCGCCGGACACGGCCAGGGGCCGCACCAGGCCCCATCGGGCGCCCCACGAGCCTCCCCACCCCCACGGACTCGAAACGCCCCGGCCTGCCGGCTCCGGCCCCGCTGCCCCGCCGTCGACGCAGCCGCATCGCGAACTTGGAGACCCACGTGGCCGGCCGTATCGAGGACTACGCACTCATCGGGGACATGCAGACCGCCGCCCTGGTCAGCAGGGACGGGGCGGTGGACTGGCTCTGCCTGCCCCGGTTCGACTCGCCGGCGGTGTTCGCCGGACTGCTGGGCACCGATGAACACGGGTTCTGGCGGATCGGCCCCGCCGAGGCGGTGGCCGCCCCCGGAGCCGCGCCGGCCGCCCCGGCGTCGCCCGCCGACACCGGCGAGCTGCGGGTGCCGCCGCCGACCGCCGCCGCCCCGGCGCTGCCGGCCGACCGGCGGACCTACCGCGGCGACTCGCTCGTCCTGGAGCAGGAGTGGGACACCCAGGGCGGCACCGTCCGGGTGATCGACTTCATGCCGCCGCGCCACCTGCTCGGCACGCCGGACGTGCCCCAGATGATCCGGATCGTCGAGGGCGTCGCCGGACGCGTCCGGATGCGCTCCGCCGTACGGATGCGCTTCAGCTACGGCAAGGTCGTGCCCTGGGTGCACCGGGTCGAGCAGCCCGACGGCGGCCACCGGACGGTCGCCGTCGCCGGCCCCGACTCGGTCTGGCTGGACGGCGAGGCCGAGACGTACGGCCGCGACCTCACCACCTACGCGGACTTCACCGTCGAGGCCGGCGAGCGGATCGCCTTCGCCCTCACCTGGCAGGCCTCCCACCTGGCCGCCCCCACGCCGCCCGACGCCGAGGACGCGCTGGCCGCCACCGAGCGGTTCTGGCGCGACTGGGTCGCCCAGTGCACCTACCAGGGGCCCTACCGCGAGCCGGTGGTCCGCTCGCTGATCACCCTCAAGGCGCTCACCTACGCCCCCACCGGCGGCATCGTCGCCGCCCCCACCACCTCGCTGCCCGAGGACATCGGCGGGGAGCGCAACTGGGACTACCGCTACACCTGGCTGCGGGACGCCGCGATCACCCTCTCCTCGCTGCTGCGCACCGGCTACCGCGACGAGGCGAAGGCCTGGCGCGAGTGGCTGCTGCGCGCCGTCGCCGGCGACCCGGAGAACCTGCAGATCATGTACGGCATCGCCGGCGAGCGCGAGCTCACCGAGTCGACCCTGGACTGGCTGCCCGGTTACGAGGGCTCCCAGCCCGTCCGGGTCGGCAACGGCGCCGCCGGGCAGCTCCAGCTCGACGTGTACGGCGAGGTCGTCGAGGCCCTGCACCTCGCCCACATGACCGGCCTGGTCCGCAACGACCACGCCCACCAGCTGCAGCTGAAGCTGATCACCTACATGGAGAAGCACTGGCGCGAGCCGGACGAGGGCATCTGGGAGGTCCGCGGCCCGCGCCGGCACTTCGTGCACTCGAAGGTGATGGCCTGGGTCGCCGTCGACCGGACGATCCGGTTGCTGGAGGACACCGCCACCGAGGGCCCGCTGGAGCGCTGGAAGGCCCTGCGCGAGGAGATCCACGCCGACGTCTGCGAGAAGGGCTACGACGCCGAGCGCAACACCTTCACCCAGTACTACGGCGGCAAGGAGCTGGACGCCTCGCTGCTGCTGATCCCGCAGGTCGGGTTCCTGGCACCGGACGACAAGCGGGTGATCGGCACCATCGAGGCCATCCAGCGGGAGCTGTCCACCGAGGACGGCTTCGTGCTGCGCTACCCCACCCACGACGACCACGGCACCAACGTGGACGGGCTCTCCGGCCACGAGGGCGCCTTCCTGGCCTGCTCCTTCTGGCTCGCCGACGACCTGGCGATGATCGGGCGGGTCACCGAGGCGCGCGAGCTGTTCGACCGGCTGCTGGCCCTGCGCAACGACGTCGGCCTGCTCGCCGAGGAGTGGGACCCGCGCGCCAAGCGGCAGGTCGGCAACTTCCCGCAGGCGTTCAGTCACGTGCCACTGATCGACACCGCGCTGCGGCTCACCGCCTGCGCGGGCGCCTACCTGACCTCGCAGCCCGAGCAGCACTGAGCAGCACCGGACTCGTCACCGCGGCGGGCGCCGGGCCGGCCGGCCCGGCGCCCGCCGCGGCGTCAGCCCCGCTGGACCAGCTCGTCGTAGGTGGACAGCACCTGGGCGACGGTGTCCGCCTCGTCCGGCCAGGTACGGGACTGCTGGTGCGCCGCGTCCACCAGGGCCGCCCGGCGGGCCGGGTCGGTCAGCACCTCGCGGACGGCCGCGGCCAGCGCCGCCGGGTCGCCCGCGGGCACCAGCGCCGCGGCGTCGCCCACCAGCTCCGGCACCCCGCCGACCGCCGTCGACACCACCGGCACACCGGCCCGCATCGCCTCCTGGACGACCAGTGACCGCGCCTCCCAGCGGCTGCTGACCACCAGCACGTCGGCGGCGGCCAGCAGGTCGGGGACGTCCGTGCGGTAGCCGAGCAGGTCCACCGGCAGCTTGTCGGCGGCGATCCGCTCGCGCAGGCCCGGCGCGTCCGGGCCGTCGCCCGCGATCACCACCAGCGGGTCGAGGTCGGTCAGCCGCGCCACCGCGTCCAGCAGCAGCCCGAACGCCTTCTGTGCGACCAGCCGGCCGATGGCCAGCACCACCGGGCGCCCGGGCTCGTCCGCGCCGGCCGTCACCTCCGGCTGCGCCGCCTCGCCGACCCCCGCGAACAGCGCGGCCCGGGTGGTCTCCCGGGGCACCGAGGCCGGCGCCGAGGGCGGCGGCGCGATCGGGCCCAGCCGGGCGTCCGTCGCGCCGAGTTCACGGGCCCGCGCCACCAGGTCCGAGGAGGCACCCAGCACCAGGTCCGCGGCGCGGGCGACCCGGCGCTCCATCAGCCGCTGCAGCCGGCGCTCCATGCCGGTCGCGAGCATCGCGTGGTGCGACGTGACGACCAGCGGGGTCTGCGGGCGCAGCCCGGGAAAGCGCCCCGCCGTGCGCAGCGCCAGGTCGGAGAGCAGGCCGGCGCGCAGCCCGTGCGCATGCACGATGTCGGAACCGGTGAAGGCCCGGCGCAGCTCGCCGATCGCGGCGGCGTCGCTGCGGGCGCCGGCGGTGGGTGTGATGTCCACCGGGTGGAAGCGGGCACCCGTCCGGGAGAACCCGAACAGCGCGTCCGCGGCCTCCGGGGCGCAGACCGTCACGCCCACCCCGTGTGCGACCAACCCCTGGGCCAGCGACCGCACATGGGCGCCGATCCCCCCAGTGCCGGTCGACAGGACGAGCACCACGCGCAGCTGGCCGGGTCCTTCATGGGCCGCTGCGGCGCTCTGGGCGGCGGAATGGTCCACGTCGTCTCGCTCCGACTCGTTCAGGTGACGAACACCGTCGCCGCACCCTGTGCCCGGCCCGGTTCGGCCGAGTGGTGCCCCCGGCCCGCCGGTGGGCGGGGAGGGCGGGTTCCGACGGACGGCCCTCGGGACTGGAAAGCCATTGTCCAGCCGCCACCATGCCAGGTCCGGCCGGGTCTTGGACAGTCGGCGGGCCCTGCGGGCGCGTCGCCGACCGGCACCGCCGCCGCTCGGGCGGGCGCCGGCCGGCGGTGCACCGCCGTCAGCGGCCCCGCGGGGCACGGGCGGCGGCCAGCAGCTCCTCGGCGTGCGCCCGGCCGAGCTCGGAGTCCTCCAGGCCGGCGAGCATCCGGGAGAGCTCGCGCACCCGCTCCTCGTCGGTCAGGGCCTTCACCCCGCTGCGGGTCACCACACCGTCGTTGGTCTTCTCGACCACCAGGTGCCGGTCCGCGAACGCGGCCACCTGCGGGAGGTGGGTGACCACCACGACCTGGGCGGACTCGGCGAGTTTGGCCAGCCGCCGGCCGATCTCGACCGCGGCCTTGCCGCCCACGCCGGCGTCGACCTCGTCGAAGAGGTAGGTCGGCACCGGGTCGGCACCGGCGAAGACCACCTCGACGGCGAGCATCACCCGGGAGAGCTCACCGCCCGAGGCGCCCTTGGCGATCGGCCTCGGCTGGGCTCCGGGGTGCGGGGCGAGCAGCACCTCGACCTCGTCCACGCCGTGCGAGCCGTACGCGACGGTGCGGCCCCCACCTCCAGGCCGGACAGGTCGTCGACCTGGGCGATGGCGAAGCTCACCCGGGCGTGCGGCATGGCCAGTTCGGCGAGTTCGGCGGAGACGGCGGCCGCGAAGCGGTCCGCGGCGGCGTACCTGGCGGCCGACACCTCGGCCGCGAGCTCGGCCAGCTCGGCCCGCAACTCGGTTTCCTGCGCCCCGAGTTCGTCGATTCGGTCGTCGTCGCCGTCGAGCTCGGAGAGCCGCTGCGCACCCGTCTCGGCCCACTCCAGGACCTCGGCGAGGGTGCCCTCGGCGCCCGCGTACTTGCGCAGCAGCTGGGCCAGCACGGCCCGGCGCTCCTCGACCGCGGCGAGCCGCACCGGGTCGGCGTCCAGGTCGTCGGCGTAGCCGGCGAGGTCGCCGGCGACGTCGGCGAGCAGGTAGCCCACCTCGTCGAGGCGGTCGGCGAGGGCGGCGAGCCGCTCGTCGTGGTGGCGGACGGCGTCCAGGGCGCGCCGGGCCTGGGCGATCAGGGTGCCCGCGTCCAGCGAGTCCGGGTCCGCGGGGTCGCCGGCCAGTGCGGCGTGCCCCAGGGTCGCGGCCGAGGACAGCGCGTCGGCGTGGCCGAGCCGCTCCGACTCGGCGGCGAGGTCGGTGTCCTCACCGGCGACGGGCTCGGCGGCGGCGACCTCCTCCAGGCCGAACCGGAGCAGGTCGGCCTCCTGGGCGCGCTCGCGGGCCCGGGTGGTCAGCTCCTCCAGCGTCGCGGAGACCTCGCGCAGCCGCCGGTACACCCCGCGATAGCGGGCCAGCGGCTCCGCGACGGCCTCGCCCGCGTACCGGTCGAGCGCGCCGCGCTGCCGGGAGGGCGCAGCAGCCGCTGCTGGTCGGTCTGGCCGTGCACGGCGACGAGGTCCTCGCCGAGCTCGGCGAGGAGGCCGACCGGCACCGACCGGCCGCCCACGTGCGCGCGCGAGCGGCCCTCGGCGGAGACCGTCCGGCTGATCAGCAGTTGGCCGTCGTCCAGTTCGGCGCCGGCCTCCAGCGCGCGGGCCACCACCGCGGAGCCGGCGGGCATGCTGAGGCGGCCCTCGACCACGGCCCGCTCGGAGCCGTTGCGCACCAGCGCGGGGTCGGCGCGGCCGCCGAGGAGGAGTCCGAGGCTGGTCACCACCATGGTCTTGCCCGCACCGGTCTCGCCGGTCACCGCGGTGAAGCCGGGTGCCAGCTCCACCACGGCGTCGTCGATGACGCCCAGATCCCGTATCCGCATCTCGTCCAACACGGAGACGACCTTACGAGGTTCCACCGTCGGTGCGCGACGAGCCCGGGCCCCGACCGGTCAAGTTCATCCCTTCCGGGCCGCTTCGGCGAGTTCCCCGGACGCCTTCCCGCCCACGCCGTGCGGCGCCCGCCGCGGCGGGACGGTGCACCAGCGCAGGAAGCCCTGGGCGAGCGGCCCGATGGCCAGTGCGTACGCGATCGTGCCGATGCCGAAGGTGCCGCCCAGCAGGATGCCGGCGGCGAGCACGGTGAGTTCGATGCCGGTGCGGATCAGCCGCAGCGACCGGCCGGTCCGCCGGTGCAGGCCGGTCATCAGCCCGTCGCGGGGACCGGGGCCGAGCCGGGCGCCGATGTAGAGGCCGGTGGCGAGGCCGTTCAGGACGATGCCGCCGACCAGCAGGGCGATCCGGGCGGGCAGCCAGTGCGGCGGGTCGACCAGCCCCATGGTGACGTCCATGGCGGCACCGAGGACGAGGACGTTGCCGACCGTTCCGACGCCAGGGCGCTGCCGCAGCGGGATCCAGAGCAGCAGCACGCAGGCGCCGACGACGGTGACCCAGAGGCCGACGCTGTGGCCGAGGTGCCGGGCGAGGCCCTGGTGGAAGACGTCCCAGGGGTTGCCGCCGAGGGACGCCCGCAGCATCAGGCCCATGCTCGTGCCGTAGAGCACCAGCCCGGCGGCCAGCTGGACGAGCCGGCGGACCGGCCGGTCGTCCGTCCACCGCACCCCGCCCGGGGCGGTGGCGGGAGCGGTGGCGGTGGCGGGAGCGGTGGCGGTGCCGTCGCCGACGGCCGTGTCGTCGGTGGTATCGGGTTCGGGGTCGGGGTCGGGGGCGGCGACGGTCGTGGCGGTCGTGGCGGTCGTGGCGGCGGCCATCGGTGCTCCTTGCGGCAGGTCCGGGATTGGCGCCATCATGGGCGGTCCAGACCGGGCCGTTCCAGGGCCAATCCGATCCGAGTGGACTGGAAGCCCGAGCGGCCCGAGAGGTCCGAGGAAGCGGGGACGGCGATGAGCGAATGGCACACCACCATCGGCCCGCCGGCACTGGCGCGCCTGCTGCCCGCCGCCCGTGTCCCGGACGCGGCGGGCCGGCCCCGCTCCGCCTACCGCACCCTGGCCGCCCGGATCGCCGCCCTGGTCGCCGACGGCCGGCTGCCGGTCGGCACCCGGCTGCCCGCCGAACGCGAACTCGCCGCCGAACTCGCCGTCAGCCGCACCACCGTCGCCGCCGCCTACGAGGCCCTGCGCGCCGACGGCTACCTGCGCAGCCGCCGCGGCGCCGGAAGCTGGACGACCCTCCCCGAGGGCACCCGCCCGCCCGCCGACGCCCTCCACCCCGTCCCGCCGGACGAGTCCGGCAGCGTCGTCGACCTCGGCGTCGCCGCCCTGCCCGCGCCCCAGCCCTACCTCGGCGAGGCCGCTGCCCGCGCCCTGGAGCAGCTCCCCGCCTACGCCGCCGGGCACGGCCACTACCCCACCGGGCTGCCGGTGCTGCGCGAGGCCGTCGCCGCCCGCTTCACCGCCCGCGGGCTGCCCACCTCGCCCGACCAGATCCTGATCACCACCGGCGCCATGGGCGCCCTCCACCTCGCCCGCCGGGCCCTGGTCGGCCTCGGCGACCGGGTCGCCGTGGAGGCGCCGAGCTACGCCCACACCCTCCAGTCGCTGCGTCGCGGCGGCGCCCGCCTCGTCCCCGTCCCGCTCTCCGGCGAGCGCGGGTGGGACCTCGCCGAGTGGCGCCGGGTGCTGCGCGGCGCCTCGCCGCGGGCGGCGTACGTCATCCCGGACTTCCACAACCCGACCGGCGCACTCGTCGACGAGGAGCAGCGGCGGGCGCTGCTGGCCGCGGCACGGGCCGCCGGCACGGTGCTGCTCGTGGACGAGACCACCGCCGAACTCGGCTGGGGCGTCGAGGACTCCGCGCTGCCCCGGCCGGTGGCCGCGCTGGACCGGACGGCCCAGGTGGTCACCATCGGCTCCGCGAGCAAACTGCTCTGGGGCGGCCTGCGGATCGGCTGGCTGCGCGGCACGCCCTCCCTGGTAAGGCAGTTGGCGACCGACCGGGTGTTCGGCGACGTCGGCACCGCCGTCCTCGACCAGCTGATCGCCGCCGTCCTGCTGACCGAGCACCTGGACGAGGTCCGGGCCCACCAGCTGCACCGGCTGCGGGCCAGTGCGGCCGCCCTCACCACGGAGCTCCACCACCGGCTGCCCGACTGGCGGTTCAGCGTCCCGCCCGGCGGCCTGGCGCTCTGGCTGGCCACCGACGGGGTCCCCGGCACCGCCCTCGCGCGGATCGGCGAGCGGACGGGCGTACGGCTCGCCGCCGGCGCCCGCTTCGGGGTGGACGGCGCCTTCGAGGACTACCTGCGCATCCCGCTCACCGTCCCGCCGGCGGCCGTCCCCGAGGCGGTGGCCCGGCTCGCCGCAGCCGCCGACGCCGCCCGCGCCGGCGCCCGCCCCGCCGACCCGGACTCCCCGCCCCTGGCGGTGTAGCCCGCATCGGCCCGTCCGGTGCCGCCGAGAGCGGCCGGTGGGGCTGCTGACACGATGGCCGGATGACCCCAGCAGCGCTCTGCCGCGTCCCCGCCGCGGCGCTCGGTACCCGCGCGGGGCGGTGCTACGTCGCAGCGGCCGTCCTGGTGGTGCCGCTCGCCGAGCAACTGCCCCGCCTGGCACCGGCGGCGGACGTCCTGAACGCACCGGGCCGGCTCGCCCTGGTGGTGTTCTGGCCGCTCGTCCTGGCCCTGCCGCCGGGACCGGCGGAGATCATCGCGACCGTCCTGCAGGCGGGCGCCGCGCTCGTCGCCGCCGCACTCCTCACCGGCCTCGCCCGCACGCTCCCCCGGCTGCGGCGCGGCGCCCCGGCCGCCGTACCATCCGGGGATGGCCCGCAGCAGCAGAAAGGCCCGGCGTCTGATCGTCGGTGACGCGACCTTCCGATGGACCGTCGGACACCTGCACGACGTGACCGAGGGCCCGGCGGGCCGCTACCAGGACTGCCGCGAGACGCTGACGCTGCGTCGGGACGGGGCGCCCGGCAGGCTCGTGCTGGTGTTCGGCGGTGCCGCCGGACGCCTGGTGCCGGACGGAATCCTGGAATCCGGCGCGGTCGGCACCACCGGCGGCACCTGGCTGAACCTGCACGAGCCGGGCGCCGTCCGGGCGTTGCTCGACGAGGCCAGGGCCCGCGGGTGGCGGCCGGAGGATCCGGCCGCCACCGAGACGGACGGCTGGCCGCTGTTCGACACGGTGACCGCCCGCCGGGACGCGGGCCGCAGCGGCACGGAACAGCAGTCGAACTGACCCAGCGTCAGTGCAGGCCGCCGCGGCCGCGCCAACCGGTCACCGGCAGAGCGAACTTGGCCACCAGGCGGTCGGTGAACGGAGCCCGGTGCAGCCGGGCCAGCCGCACCGGCGTACGGCCCTTGCGGACCTCGACCCGTGCGCCGGCGGGGAGTTCGACCGAACGCCGGCCGTCGCACCACAGCACCCCGTGCGGCGTCCTCGGCTGCACCTCGACCGCCAGGACGGACTCCGGCGAGGTCACCAGCGGCCGGGCGAACAGCGCGTGCGCGCTGATCGGCACCATCAGCAGCGCCTCGACCTCCGGCCACACCACCGGCCCGCCCCCGGAGAACGCGTACGCGGTCGAGCCGGTGGGGGTCGCGCAGACCACGCCGTCGCAGCCGAAGTTCGACACCGGACGGCCGTCCACCTCGGTGACGACCTCCAGCATCCGCTCCCGCGAGGCCTTCTCGATCGAGGCCTCGTTCAGCGCCCAGTCCTCGTGCACCACGTCGCCGTTGGTGCGGACGACGACGTCGACCGTCATCCGCTCCTCGACCTCGTAGTCGGCGTCGACCACCCGATCGACCACCACCGCCAGGTCGTCCCGCTCCGCCTCCGCGAGGAAGCCGACCCGGCCCAGGTTGATCCCCAGCATCGGCAGCCCGGACTCCCGGGCCAGCTCGGCGCCGCGCAGCAGCGTGCCGTCGCCGCCCGCGACGAGGATCAGCTCGCAGCCGTCCGCCGCCCCGTGCCCGCCGGACACCCGGTCGACGCCTTCGGGCAGATCGAGGCCGACCGCCTCGGACGCGAGCAGCCGGATTCTGATCCCCGCCTTCAGCAGGCCGTGCACCAGCGCTTCCACGCTGCGCAGCGCCGCCTCCCGGCCGGTGTGCGCGATCAGGAAGACCGTACGTTCCTCGCTCATGCCCGCTGCCCTCTCCCTACGCCTGCCGGGTCGCCCTTGGCCCGGTGAGGCCGCCACACGGCGGTGGCGGCAGGACGCCTGCACAGCACCCTATCGGGGGCCCTCCGCGACGGCCCGGTCCGCATCGGCCGGATCCAGCTGCGGAGCGCCACGGCGCAGCCACAGGAAGTACTCGACGTTGCCGGACGGTCCGGGCAGCGGACTCGCGGTCACCGCCCGCACACCGAGACCGCACTGCCACGCCTGCTCGGCGACCTGACGGATCGTCTCGGCGCGCAGCTCCGGGCTGCGGACCACACCGCCGCTGCCCAGGCGCTCCTTGCCGATCTCGAACTGCGGCTTGACCATCATCACCAGGTCGGCGTCGGCCGCGCAGCAGCCCGCCAGTGCGGGCAGCACCAGCCCCAGCGAGATGAAGGACAGGTCGCCGACCACCAGGTCGACCGGGGTGCCGCCGATCTGCTCGACGGTGAGCTCCCGGACGTTGGTGCGGTCCATGACGGTGACCCGCTCGTCGCTCTGCAGCGACCAGGCGAGCTGCCCGTAGCCGACGTCGACCGCCAGCACGCGCGCGGCGCCGGCGCGCAGCAGCACGTCGGTGAAGCCGCCCGTGGACGCGCCCGCGTCCAGCGCCAGCCGCCCCTCGACGACCAGGCCCTGCGGGACGAACGCCGCGAACGCGCCGGCCAGCTTGTGGCCGCCGCGGGAGACGTACTCGGGGTCGGTGTCGTCCTTGGCGACCACGACGGCCGCGGCCGTCTCCACCTGGGTGGCCGGCTTGGTCGCCGTGGTGCCGCCGACCGTCACCCGGCCCGCCGCGATCAGTTCGCTCGCGTGCTCACGCGAGCGGGCCAGCTTGCGCCGGACCAGCTCGGCGTCGAGTCGGCGTCGTGCCACTGCCACTGCTGTTCCATCTCCTACGCGCCCGGCCGGAGCCGGGCGGTCACTCGTCGTCGTCGAGGGCGGCCAGGGTGTCCGCGAGCCGCTGGTGAACATCTTCGTACACCGCGACGTGCGCCTCGGTCTCCACCCCGTCCAGCGTGGCCAGGCGGGCGAGCGCATCGTCGACCGGCGGGTGGCCGGTCTCGGTGGGTTCAGGCACCGCCGCCCTCCGGCTCCCGCGGCGGACGGGGGTCACGCTCTTCTTGACCACGGTCGTCCTGCGGCCGGTGGCCTTCCGGGCGGCGGGCGGCTGCGCGACGGTCCGCTTCGCGGTCGCCTTGCGCGTGGTGGTCTTCTTGGCGGTCGTCTTCTTGGCCGGGGCGGCCTTCTTCGCGGTGCTCTTCCTCGCGGCGGCCTTCTTGGCCGGGCCGCTGCCGTCCGCCGCCTTGCTGTCCGCCGCCTTGCCGTCCGCCGCGTTCGCCTCAGGTGCGGCGGCGGCGCGGGGCGGCGCCTTCTTGGCCGGCGCCTTCTTGACCGGCGCGTTCTTGGCCGAGGGCTTGCGGGGCGGCGCCTTCTTCGCCGCCGGGCGACCGGCGGCGGGCCCCGTCCCGGCGGTGTCCCCGTCCGCGGCCGGGGCGGCGAAGCCCGCGGCCGCCCCCTCGGACGCCTGCGCGGCAGGCTCGTCCTCCCAGCCGGCGCCGAACAGCACGTCCGCACGGTTCTCCCGCCGCGGCGCGGCCGGTTCGGCCTCCGGATCCTCGTCGGCGTCCCGGAGCCTGCCCTCCAGGAAGCTCAGCACCACGCCCAGCTTCACCACCTGGTCGCCGACCGTCTCGAAGGCCCGCTCGACCTCACCGCGGGCCACACCCACGACCAGGTCGACACCGGCCCGGCCGACGGTCACGGCCTCCCCCGCCAGGGTCCGCAACGACTGGGCCGAGGGCGGGAACTGCTCGACCACCCTCCGCTCCACGGCGGCGACGTCGACACCGCTGCGCTCCAGCAGCTCCGTCGCCGTACCGACCACCCGGCGGCCCGCCTCCTCCGCAAGCGTGGCAGCCACCGCCACCACACCCCGCACCGCATCACGCAGCATCCGAACGCCTCCTCCGCTTGCCCGGACTCCGCTGACGACGCTACCCCGTACCGGCCCCGCGCCGCTGCACCTCGCGGCCACCCGGTCGACCGACCCTCCCGGCCGACCCTGCCCACGGATCCTCCGGGCCGCCCGGCCCGGCCGGGCGACCCACTGCGTTAGCGTGGGCGTCCGGCCGACCGGCGCCGAAGGACCGACGGGAGCACCACCGCGATGGCCAGCACGGACGAGTGCCGCGAGGCGCTGGAGCAGCTCAGCCGCAACATGGCCCGGTCGGACGGCGACGTCCGGAAGGCCGCGGCCCTCGACCGCTCGCTCAGCTGCCACCTCACCGACCTCGGCCTCACGTTCACCGGCCGCCTGCGGGACGGCCGGATCGCCGACGTCGTGGAGCGCCCCGGCCCGCCCGCCGAGAAGGCCGACATCCGGCTCACCATGACCGGCGACGACCTCGTCGCCCTGGTCGGCGGGCACCTCAACTTCGCCTCTGCCTGGGCGGCCGGACGGGTCCGCCTGGAGGCCGGGATCCGCGACCTGCTGCGACTGCGCACCCTGCTCTGACGGAGCGGCCCCGGGCGGATGCCCGGGGCCGGCCGGTCAGAACCCGAGCTCGGCGAGCGCCTTCCGGCCGTCCACGGGCCGCCCGCCGTCCGCCGCGTCGAGCGCCGTCCAGGCAGCCGCGCAGAGCGCCCGCAGCCCGTCGTAGCGATCCCCCGTCCCGGACAGTTGCAGCACGCCGTCGGCCGCCCGGGCCGTCCAGCCGCCGCACCCGAAGCCGTCCCCGGCCGCCGACACCTCCGGCTGCCCGGTGAGCAGTCCGCGCAGGTCCGCCGCGAGATAGGTCGGACGGTGGTGCGCAGGCGCGGACAGCAGCTGGGCCGGGGTGGTGACCCCGGTGAACACCAGCAGGCTGTCGACGCCCCCGTTGTAGGCGCCCTCGATGTCGGTGTCCAGGCGGTCGCCGACCACCAGCGGCCGCTTCGCCCCCGTCCGGATCACCGTCTCACGGTGCATCGGCGGCAGCGGCTTGCCCGCGACCTCCGGCTCGGCACCGGTGGCCGTCCGCACCGCCGCCACCAGCGAACCGTTGCCCGGCGCGATGCCCCGGCCGGTCGGCACCGTCAGATCGGTGTTGGAGGCCACCCACGGCAGCCCCGCCGCCACCGCGTACGAGGCCTCCGCCAGGTGCTGCCAGCCCACCGACGGATCGAAGCCCTGCACCACGGCGACCGGGTGCTCCGCCATCGACCGCACGGCGACCAGGCCCCGCTCGGCCAGCGCCTCCTCCAGGCCCGCACCGCCCACGACCAGGACCTTCGACCCGGCCGGGACCTTCTCGGCGAGCAGCCGGGCGGCCGCCTGCGCCGAGTTGATCACATCCGACGCCTCGGCCGGCACACCCAGCTCGGTCAGGTGCGCCGCCACCGCCCGCGGCGGCCGCGAGGCGTTGTTGGTGACGTAGGCGAGCCGCATCCCGGCCGAACGGGCCGCCTCCAGCGACTCCACCGCGTGCTCCACAGCGTCCGGACCGGCGTACACCACGCCGTCCAGGTCCAGCAGCGCGGTGTCGTACTCCTCGGTCAGCGGGCGCGCGCAGCCCCGGGTACGGTGCGGTCGCGGCCGGTCGGGGTGTCCGTCATCGCGTGCTGTTCCTCCTCGTCCTGGCCGCCCGCGGTCACGGCCGGCACGTCGTCAGGGCCGGCCGGCCGGATCCTCCGGCGGAGCCAGGTAGCCCGGCGCACCCGGCTGGAGCGGCCCGAAGGCGCCCGCACGCGCGGCCCGCGTCGCCCGGGTCTGCCGCAGCGCCGCCCGGTAGTGCGCGTTGTCCGGCCGCATCGCGACCGCCAGCGCCAGGTGCTCGGCCGACGACTCGAAGTCGCCGAGCCGGGCCGCCGCCACGCCCCATCCGAACTGAGCGTAGTCGTCCGACGGATCGGCCAGCGCCACGGCCCTGAAGTTCTCCAGCGCGGCCGCGTAGGAGCCCGCGTCGAACTGCGCCCGCGCCAGCGCCTCCCGGATCGACCGGGACAGCGGTTCGGCCTCCGCCGCCCGCGCCAGCAACTGCACCGCAGCGGCCGGGTGCCGCTCGTCCAGCAGTTGCACCCCGCGCCGGAACCAGTCGTACACCTCGCCGTCGGGCGCCCCCGCACCCCCGGTCCCGTCCAGCCGTTCCTGTCCGCTGCCCATCGCCCACCTCGTTCCCGCCACAGCCCGATCCGGTGACGGCACCGAACGCCGCGTCTGTGTTCGATCTCCCAACACCCGCCACGCGATTAACATGCCCAGAATGAGTGCACCCAGTGCAGACAGCGGAGCCGAGGCTCCGGCGGGCGGCCCCGGCGATCCCGGGCACGTCGCGACCGCAGGCCTGTCCCTGTCCCCCTTCCGCGGTCTGCGGTACGTCCCCGACCGGGTCGGTACCCTCGCCGCCGTCACGTCCCCGCCGTACGACGTCGTCGACCCCGGCCGCCGGCTGGACCTGGAGACCGCCGACCCGTACAACGTCGTCCGCCTCACCCTGCCCCGCCCCGAACCGGAGGACAGCGGCGACCGGCCCGACCGTGACACCCGCTACCGGCACGCCGCCCGGCTCCTCGCCCAGTGGCAGGCACAGGGAGTCCTCGCCCCCGACCCGGTGCCCGCGCTGTACGTCTACGAGCAGCGCACCCACGAGTCCGGCGGCGGCAGCGTGCAGCGCGGACTGATCGGCGCCCTGGCCGTCAGCGGCCGCGAGGCCGGCGTGGTCCTGCCGCACGAGGACGTGATGCCCCGGCCGGTCGCCGACCGGGTCGGCCTGATGCGCACCACCCGGGCCAACCTCGAACCGCTGCTGCTCACCTACCGCGGCAACGGGGGCGCCGCGGGCGTCGTCGAACGCGCGGCGGCCGGCGCGCCGCTCCTCGCGACCACCACCAGCGACGGCACCGACCACCGGCTCTGGGCCGTCACCCACCCCGCCGAGCTCGCCGAGGTCACCCGCGACCTGGCCACCTGCCGGGCACTGATCGCCGACGGCCACCACCGGTGGGAGATGTACCTGCGGCTCCAGCGCGAGCACCGGCACCTGCCGCGCAGCCCCTGGGACCGCGGCATGGTGCTGCTCGTCGACACCGCCCGCTACCCGCTGCGGGTGCGGGCCATCCACCGGGTGCTCTACCGGCTGCCGATCGCCGACGCACTCGCCGCCCTCGACCCGCACTGGCAGGTCAAGGAGGTGCCCGGACCGCTCGACACCGCGATGCAGACCCTCGCGGAGGCGAAGCGGCACGGCGGCACCGCCTTCCTGCTCACCGCCGGCGACGGCACCTACCGGCTGGTCACCGACCCCGACGAGTCGCTGATCGCCCGGACCGTCCGGACCGACCGGCCCGAGGAGTGGCGCCGGCTCGACGCGACCGTGCTGCACGAGACGCTGTTCGAGCACACCTGGCGCATCCCGGACGCCCCCGACCACATCGGCTACCTGCACACCGCCCGGGCCGCCGAGCAGGAGGCCGCCCGCAGCGGCGGCACCGCCGTCCTGCTCCACCCGGTCAAGGAGAAGGTCGTCCGCCGGCTCGCCGAGCAGGGCGTCACGATGCCCCGCAAGTCGACGTCCTTCGGCCCCAAGCCCGCCACCGGCCTGGTGCTGCGCTCGCTCCTGCTGGGCTGAACCCGACCCGGACCGGGAACGGCCGAAGGCCCGGGCCCGTGGAATCGGATTCCACGGGCCCGGGCCTTCGGCCGTTCGGAGGGGCGTCAGCCGCGCTCGTCGCGCTTCCGGTCGCCGTTCTCCTCGTACTCCTCGTCGATCTCGAGGTCGTCCTCGTCGTAGAACTCCTCGACGTCCTCGTCGTCCTCGTAGATCACGCGGTCGTCGCCGACCTCGTCCGGGGCGATCCGGCGCGCGGGAGCCTGCGGCTCCTGCGCCACGGCCTCCTCGTCGTCCTCGTCCTCGTCGTCCTCGATGTCCTCGACGTCGTCGAACCCGGCCTCGGCGCCCTCGGACTCCTCGCCGTCCGTCTCGTCCTCGTCCATGGCGTCCACGAACTCCAGGCCGTCGATCTCGGCCAGCCGCTCCGAGGCGTTGGTGGCACCGTCGGTGTCCGCCTCGGCGGCCTTCGCGAACCAGTCGCGGGCCTCCTCGCCACGACCCGCGGCGATCAGGGCGTCGGCGTAGGCGTACCGCAGGCGCGCCGTCCACGGGTGGACGGCACTCGACGCGAGCTCGGGGCTCTGCAGGGTGACGACGGCCGCGTCGAACTGCTCGAGGTCGGCGCGCGCACCGGCCGCGACCAGCCGCATCTCGACCTGGCCGGCCTTGTCCAGCTGCTTGACCTCGGGCTCGCCGGCCATCGCGATCGCCCGCTCGGGACGGCCCAGACCGCGCTCGCAGTCCGCCATGACGGGCCACAGGTCGGCCCGGCCGGTCATCCGGCGAGCAGCGCGGAACTCGGTCAGCGCCTCCGAGTAACGCTGCGTCATGTACGAGGCGAAACCGGCCGCCTCACGCACACTCGCCACACGCGACGCCAGCCGCAGGGCGACCCGGGAGTACTTGTAGGCCTCCTCCGGCTCGGTGTCGAGCAGCCGCGCCACCATCACCAGGTTGCGGGCCACGTCGTCGGCGAGCGTCTTGGGCAGGCTCTTGAGGTCCTGGCGCACATCGGCGTCGATCTCGAAGCCGGTGACCTCCTCCGGGATCGGCAGACGCTGCACCGGCTCGTGGCTGCCACGGCGGTCGTCATAGTCCCGACGGTCGTCGCGCCGGTCGTCCCGGCGGCCCTCGTAGCGCCCACCGCGGTCGCCCCGGTCACCGTAGGACGGACGCCCGCCGCGGTCACCGCGGTCGCCCCGGTCGTCACGACGGAATCCACCGCCGCCACCCCCACGCGGGCGGTCGTCGCGCCGGTCACGGTCACCGAAGGAGGGGCGGTCGCCGTACGAGGGACGGTCACCGTAGGACGGACGGTCACCCGTGCGGGGGCGGTCGCCGTAGGAGGGGCGGTCGCCGCCACGGTTGAAGTCGCCACGCGGGCGGTCGTCACGACGGCCACGGTCACCGTACGACGGACGGTCACCGGAACGGGGACGGTCACCGTAGGACGGACGGTCACCCGTGCGGGGGCGGTCACCGTACGAGGGGCGGTCGCCGCCACCACGGTAGCCACCACCGGACGGACGGTCACCCGTGCGCGGCCGGTCACCGTAGGACGGACGGTCACCCGTGCGCGGCCGGTCACCGTAGGACGGACGGTCACCGCCACGCGGGCGGTCGTCACGACGGTCACGGTCACCGTACGACGGACGGTCACCGGTACGCGGGCGGTCGCCGTAGGAGGGGCGGTCACCCGTGCGGGGGCGGTCGCCGTAGGAGGGGCGGTCGCCGCCACCACGGTAGCCACCACCGGACGGACGGTCGCCGTACGACGGACGGTCACCCGTGCGCGGCCGGTCACCGTAGGACGGACGGTCACCGCCACGCGGGCGGTCGTCACGACGGTCACGATCACCGTACGACGGACGGTCACCGGTACGCGGGCGGTCACCGTAGGAGGGGCGGTCACCGCCACGCGGGCGGTCGTCACGACGGTCACGATCACCGTACGAGGGGCGGTCGCCGCCACCACGGTAGCCACCACCGGACGGACGGTCGCCGTACGACGGACGGTCACCCGTGCGCGGCCGGTCACCGTAGGACGGACGGTCACCGCCACGCGGGCGGTCGTCACGACGGTCACGGTCGCCGTACGACGGACGGTCACCCGTGCGCGGGCGGTCACCGTAGGACGGACGGTCACCGGAACGGGGACGGTCGCCGTAGGAGGGGCGGTCGCCGCCACCACGGTAGCCGCCACCGGACGGACGGTCGCCGTACGACGGACGGTCACCCGTGCGCGGCCGGTCACCGTAGGACGGACGGTCGCCGCCACCACGGTAGCCACCACCGGACGGACGGTCGCCGCCACGCGGGCGGTCGTCACGACGGTCACGGTCACCGTACGACGGACGGTCACCCGTGCGCGGCCGGTCACCGTAGGACGGACGGTCGCCGCCACCACGGTAGCCACCACCGGACGGACGGTCGCCGTACGACGGACGGTCCCCGCCGCGGGGGCGGTCGTCGCCGCGGTCATCCCTGCGCGGGCCGCGGTCGGTCGACCAACTGCCGCGCGACCGGGGCTCGTAACCGCGGCCCTCGTCCGATCGGCGGTCCGGACGGTCCTGGGGCGGGTTCGACATCCTGGTGACTCCTGTCTGCTGCTTCGACGTCTGCCGCCGGCTGCCGTCAAGGGGCACCAGCGCCATCACATCCGGTGCCGGCCACCTGGCCGCGCACCTCTCTCCATTGTCCGGCATCCGGTTCGACCCTGCGTCTGGGCGGAACCGTCCCGGCCTGCATCCTGCACATGCTGCGAAAAAACAAAAAGGCCGCGGCCCCAGCGAATCGCTGGGGCCGCGGCCTTTGAATAATTGTTCGGCGGCGTCCTACTCTCCCACAGGGTCCCCCTGCAGTACCATCGGCGCTACGAGGCTTAGCTTCCGGGTTCGGAATGTGACCGGGCGTTTCCCTCGTGCTATGACCACCGAAACCCTATCGGGTATTCAGCGAAACACACTTTTCAGTTGATAAGTGTTTCTTGGATTCGCCGGCGATAGCTGTTCGCTACCCGGGAACCACACAGTGAACGCGAGCGTCTGAGGACAAGCCCTCGGCCTATTAGTACCGGTCAACTCCACCCATTACTGGGCTTCCATATCCGGCCTATCAACCCAGTCGTCTACTGGGAGCCTTACCCTCTCAAGGAGATGGGAGTGCTCATCTCGAAGCAGGCTTCCCGCTTAGATGCTTTCAGCGGTTATCCCTCCCGAACGTAGCCAACCAGCCATGCCCTTGGCAGGACAACTGGCACACCAGAGGTTCGTCCGTCCCGGTCCTCTCGTACTAGGGACAGCCCTTCTCAACACTCCTACGCGCACAGCGGATAGGGACCGAACTGTCTCACGACGTTCTAAACCCAGCTCGCGTACCGCTTTAATGGGCGAACAGCCCAACCCTTGGGACCTACTCCAGCCCCAGGATGCGACGAGCCGACATCGAGGTGCCAAACCATCCCGTCGATATGGACTCTTGGGGAAGATCAGCCTGTTATCCCCGGGGTACCTTTTATCCGTTGAGCGACGGCGCTTCCACAAGCCACCGCCGGATCACTAGTCCCTACTTTCGTACCTGCTCGACCCGTCAGTCTCACAGTCAAGCTCCCTTGTGCACTTACACTCAACACCTGATTGCCAACCAGGCTGAGGGAACCTTTGGGCGCCTCCGTTACTCTTTAGGAGGCAACCGCCCCAGTTAAACTACCCACCAGACACTGTCCCTGATCCGGATCACGGACCCAGGTTAGACATCCAGCACGACCAGAGTGGTATTTCAACGATGGCTCCACCATGACTGGCGTCACGGCTTCAAAGCCTCCCACCTATCCTACACAAGCCGAACCGAACACCAATATCAAGCTATAGTAAAGGTCCCGGGGTCTTTCCGTCCTGCTGCGCGAAACGAGCATCTTTACTCGTAATGCAATTTCACCGGGCCTGTGGTTGAGACAGTCGAGAAGTCGTTACGCCATTCGTGCAGGTCGGAACTTACCCGACAAGGAATTTCGCTACCTTAGGATGGTTATAGTTACCACCGCCGTTTACTGGCGCTTAAGTTCTCAGCTTCGCCACGACGAATCGTGACTAACCGGTCCCCTTAACGTTCCAGCACCGGGCAGGCGTCAGTCCGTATACATCGCCTTACGGCTTCGCACGGACCTGTGTTTTTAGTAAACAGTCGCTTCTCGCTGGTCTCTGCGGCCAACCCCAGCTCAGACAGTAAATGTCATCACCAGGACTGGCCCCCCTTCTCCCGAAGTTACGGGGGCATTTTGCCGAGTTCCTTAACCACAGTTCACCCGAACGCCTCGGTATTCTCTACCTGACCACCTGAGTCGGTTTGGGGTACGGGCCGCCATGAAACTCGCTAGAGGCTTTTCTCGACAGCATAGGATCATCCACTTCACCACAATCGGCTCGGCATCAGGTCTCAGCCTCAATGAGTGACGGATTTGCCTATCACTCGGCCTACACCCTTACCCCGGGACTACCACCGCCCGGGCTGGACTACCTTCCTGCGTCACCCCATCGCTCACCTACTACCCTGTTGGGTCACCGGCTCCACCACGTCCCTTCGTCCGAAGACTCCAGGCCGGCTTCACGGGCTTAGCATCAAGAGGTTCGACGTTGGCGCTTCAAAGCGGGTACGGGAATATCAACCCGTTGTCCATCGACTACGCCTGTCGGCCTCGCCTTAGGTCCCGACTTACCCTGGGCAGATCAGCTTGACCCAGGAACCCTTGGTCAATCGGCGCAAGAGTTTCCCACTCTTGTATCGCTACTCATGCCTGCATTCTCACTCGTGAACCGTCCACAACTGGATTCCTCCGCTGCTTCACCCGGCACACGACGCTCCCCTACCCATCCACAGCGCCGTTGGGCGTATTCTGTGAATGACACGACTTCGGTGGTGTACTTGAGCCCCGCTACATTGTCGGCGCGGAATCACTTGACCAGTGAGCTATTACGCACTCTTTCAAGGGTGGCTGCTTCTAAGCCAACCTCCTGGTTGTCTCTGCGACTCCACATCCTTTTCCACTTAGCACACGCTTAGGGACCTTAGTCGGTGTTCTGGGCTGTTTCCCTCTCGACCATGGAGCTTATCCCCCACAGTCTCACTGCCGTGCTCTCACTTACCGGCATTCGGAGTTTGGCTAAGGTCAGTAACCCGGTGAGGCCCATCGCCTATCCAGTGCTCTACCTCCGGCAAGAAACACACGACGCTGCACCTAAATGCATTTCGGGGAGAACCAGCTATCACGGAGTTTGATTGGCCTTTCACCCCTAACCACAGGTCATCCCCCAGGTTTTCAACCCTGGTGGGTTCGGTCCTCCACACGGTCTTACCCGCGCTTCAACCTGCCCATGGCTAGATCACTCCGCTTCGGGTCTTGGGCATGCAACTGTACCGCCCTATTCGGACTCGCTTTCGCTACGGCTACCCCACACGGGTTAACCTCGCTACACACCGCAAACTCGCAGGCTCATTCTTCAAAAGGCACGCAGTCACAGTCCGAAGACTGCCCCCACGGCTTGTAGGCACACGGTTTCAGGTACTATTTCACTCCGCTCCCGCGGTACTTTTCACCATTCCCTCACGGTACTATCCGCTATCGGTCACCAGGGAATATTTAGGCTTAGCGGGTGGTCCCGCCAGATTCACACGGAATTTCTCGGGCTCCGTGCTACTTGGGAGAAGCTCAAGTGAGCCGCTGATGTTTCGTCTACGGGGGTCTTACCCTCTACGCCGGACCTTTCGCATGTCCTTCGACTACACCAACGGTTTCTGACTCACCCAGCCGCCGGCAGACGACTGAAGAACTTTCCCACGACCCCTCATACGCAACCCCTGCCGGGTCTCACACGTATCAGGTTTAGCCTCATCCGGTTTCGCTCGCCACTACTCCCGGAATCACGGTTGTTTTCTCTTCCTGCGGGTACTGAGATGTTTCACTTCCCCGCGTTCCCTCCACATACCCTATGTGTTCAGGTATGGGTGACAGCCCATGACGACTGCCGGGTTTCCCCATTCGGACACCCCCGGATCAAAGCTCGGTTGACAGCTCCCCGGGGCCTATCGCGGCCTCCCACGTCCTTCATCGGTTCCTGGTGCCAAGGCATCCACCGTGCGCCCTTAAAAACTTGGCCACAGATGCTCGCGTCCACTGTGCAGTTCTCAAACAACGACCAGACACCCACCCGCGAACCGTCCGAAGACAACCCTCAAGTGAGGCCGGCATCCCAGAGGCGAACGAAAAAATCGTTCCCTCAGGACCCAACAGCGTGCCCGACCCACCAAGCGGTCCCCGCGTTCCACGCCCCCGAAGGAGCAGTACTGACAGACCCATACTCGATGTGCCGAATAGTCAACGTTCCACCCATGAGCAACCGTGCGAGACATTCGCTCGCAACCGGCCATGTGCTCCTTAGAAAGGAGGTGATCCAGCCGCACCTTCCGGTACGGCTACCTTGTTACGACTTCGTCCCAATCGCTGGTCCCACCTTCGACGGCTCCCTCCCAAGGGTTAGGCCACCGGCTTCGGGTGTTACCGACTTTCGTGACGTGACGGGCGGTGTGTACAAGGCCCGGGAACGTATTCACCGCAGCATGCTGATCTGCGATTACTAGCAACTCCAACTTCATGGGGTCGAGTTGCAGACCCCAATCCGAACTGAGACCGGCTTTTGGGATTCGCTCCGCCTCGCGGCATCGCAGCCCTTTGTACCGGCCATTGTAGCACGTGTGCAGCCCAAGACATAAGGGGCATGATGATTTGACGTCGTCCCCACCTTCCTCCGAGTTGACCCCGGCAGTCTCCTGTGAGTCCCCATCACCCCGAAAGGCATGCTGGCAACACAGAACAAGGGTTGCGCTCGTTGCGGGACTTAACCCAACATCTCACGACACGAGCTGACGACAACCATGCACCACCTGTACACCGACCACAAGGGGGCGACCATCTCTGGCCGTTTCCGGTGTATGTCAAGCCTTGGTAAGGTTCTTCGCGTTGCGTCGAATTAAGCCACATGCTCCGCTGCTTGTGCGGGCCCCCGTCAATTCCTTTGAGTTTTAGCCTTGCGGCCGTACTCCCCAGGCGGGGAACTTAATGCGTTAGCTGCGGCACCGACGACGTGGAATGTCGCCAACACCTAGTTCCCAACGTTTACGGCGTGGACTACCAGGGTATCTAATCCTGTTCGCTCCCCACGCTTTCGCTCCTCAGCGTCAGTAATGGCCCAGAGATCCGCCTTCGCCACCGGTGTTCCTCCTGATATCTGCGCATTTCACCGCTACACCAGGAATTCCGATCTCCCCTACCACACTCTAGCCTGCCCGTATCGAATGCAGACCCGGGGTTAAGCCCCGGGCTTTCACATCCGACGCGACAGGCCGCCTACGAGCTCTTTACGCCCAATAATTCCGGACAACGCTCGCACCCTACGTATTACCGCGGCTGCTGGCACGTAGTTAGCCGGTGCTTCTTCTGCAGGTACCGTCACTTGCGCTTCTTCCCTGCTGAAAGAGGTTTACAACCCGAAGGCCGTCATCCCTCACGCGGCGTCGCTGCATCAGGCTTTCGCCCATTGTGCAATATTCCCCACTGCTGCCTCCCGTAGGAGTCTGGGCCGTGTCTCAGTCCCAGTGTGGCCGGTCGCCCTCTCAGGCCGGCTACCCGTCGTCGCCTTGGTAGGCCATTACCCCACCAACAAGCTGATAGGCCGCGGGATCATCCTGCACCGCCGGAGCTTTCCACCCACCCCCATGCAGGAGCAGGTCATATCCGGTATTAGACCTCGTTTCCAAGGCTTGTCCCAGAGTGCAGGGCAGATTTCCCACGTGTTACTCACCCGTTCGCCACTGATCCACCCCGAAGGGCTTCACCGTTCGACTTGCATGTGTTAAGCACGCCGCCAGCGTTCGTCCTGAGCCAGGATCAAACTCTCCGTGAATGATTACCCGTAATCGGGTTCACACCCGCGTTGAGCGGCACGGCGGTCACCGGAATGAGGTGAACCCCGCGCACTGCGTCCTCGCTGTGTTTGTTACTTCAAAAGGAATCTCCAACCCCAGAAGATCCGGGGCCGGGGATGTCAACATATCTGGCGTTGACTTTTGGCACGCTGTTGAGTTCTCAAGGAACGGACACTTCCTTCGGACCGCCTTCCAGCGGACCCTCCGGGCGTTTCGCTCTTTCGTGTTCCCAGCTTATCAGATCCGAGCTCGTGCTCTTTCCCGACTTGCTTTCGAATCACATTGCCTTGCGGCTTTGCCTTTCGGCTTTCCCCACTCTAGCAGAGCGATTCCGTCCGCATTTCCCGCTCGATTTCTCGAATAGGTGCGCGACAGGTCGCTCATCAGAGATTTGGGGGCCGCCACCAGGTGCTCCCGGTTTCTGCGACTCGTCCAACGTTAGGGCACTCCCGGACGAGCGTCAAACACGGCGGGGCCGGATCTGGCTGGATCCGGCCCCTCACGTGCATATGCGCTGGTCAACCCAGGTGCGGTTTCAGCCTTCTGATGTCAGTTCGACACGAGCTCGACGGCTGCGAGGTTGCGCTTGCCGCGTCGCAGCACGAGCCAGCGGCCGTGCAGCAGGTCCGAGGCGGCCGGTACGGCCTCCTCATCGGTGACCTTGGCGTTGTTCAGGTAGGCGCCGCCCTCCTTGATGGTGCGGCGGGCACCGGAACGGCTCGGGGCGAGACCGACCTCGACGAGCAGGTCGACCACCGACTGCAGTTCGGAGACGGTCGCCTTGGGCACCTCGGCGAGCGCGGCGGCCAGCGTGGCCGGCTCCAGATCGGCGAGGTCGCCCTGGCCGAAAAGCGCCTTCGACGCGGCGACCGCGCGCTCGTACTGCTCGGTGCCGTGCACCAGGCCGGTGAGCTCCTCCGCCAGGGCCCGCTGGGCAAGCCTGGCGGCGGGACGCTCGGCCGTCTCGCGCTCCAGCTCCTCGATCTCCTCCCGCGAACGGAAGGAGAAGATGCGCAGGAAGGTGGAGACGTCCCGGTCGTCCGCATTCAGCCAGAACTGGTAGAAGGCGTACGGCGTGGTCAGCTCGGGGTCGAGCCAGACCGTGCCGGTCTCGGTCTTGCCGAACTTCGTGCCGTCGGCCTTGACGATCAGCGGCGTGGCGAGGGCGTGCACGGAGCGGCCCTCCGCCTTGCGGATCAGATCCGTGCCGGCGGTGAGGTTGCCCCACTGGTCGCTGCCGCCGGTCTGCAGGGTGCAGCCGTAGCGGCGGTTCAGCTCCAGGTAGTCCATGCCCTGGAGGATCTGGTAGCTGAACTCGGTGTAGCTGATGCCGGCGTCGGAGTTCAGCCGCCGCGCGACCGCCTCCTTGGCGATCATGTTGTTGACCCGGAAGTACTTGCCGACGTCACGCAACAGGCCGATGGCCGTCATCCCGGACGTCCAGTCCAGGTTGTTGACCATGCGGGCGGCGTACTCTCCTCGAAGTCCAGGAACTTCGAGATCTGGCCACGCAGGCGGTCCACCCAGCCGGCCACCGTCTCGGGGTCGTTGAGGACGCGCTCGGCGGTCGGCTTGGGGTCGCCGATCAGGCCGGTGGCACCGCCGACCAGGCCCAGCGGCAGGTTCCCGGCGAGCTGGATACGGCGCATGGTGAGGATCTGTACCAGGTTGCCGAGGTGCAGGCTGGGCGCCGTCGGGTCGAAGCCGCAATAGAACGTGACCGGGCCGTCCGCGAACGCCTTGCGCAGTGCGTCCTCGTCGGTGGACAGGGCGATCAGCCCCCGCCACCGCAGCTCGTCGACGATGTCCGTCACGGTCACGCTTCTCCTTCGGTCGCGTCCGGCGGTCCCGGAGCCCGGCTGTGGGCCCCGCGCCTGGACGACTCCAGCGTTCTAGAGAGTACGCGCTCGGCGCCAGCCGGTTTCCGTACGGTCCGCCGGGTGGACGACGCCGCTGCGCTCGGCCCCGGGACCGGGCGGACGGAAATTCCGTTGTTGGGGCGCCCGCCGACGTTCACAGTGGAGCCACCGCCGTGCGGCGGCAGTGACGGGTTCGGTCGGGCCGCCGGGGCCGCGACCGCGCAGGGAGGTGGCCGGAACGATGCGCAACACACTGGTGCTCAACGCGAGCTACGAACCACTGACGACGGTGTCGCTGCAGCGCGCCGTGGTGCTCGTCCTGCAGGACAAGGCAGTCGTGGAGCACGCGCATCCGCTGCGGATGGTGCGCGGCACCGGCGTGGCCGTCCCGGTGCCGCGGGTGATCAGGCTCAATCGCTACGTGCGGGTGCCGTTCCGACAACGCGCTCCGTGGTCCCGGCGCGGCGTGCTCGTCCGGGACCAGCACCTGTGCGCCTACTGCGGCCGCCGGGGGACCACCGTCGACCACCTCGTGCCGCGCTCCCGCGGCGGCGCGGACAGCTGGCTCAACACCGTCGCCGCCTGCTCGGAGGACAACCAGCGCAAGGCCGACCGGACACCGGAGCAGGCCGGGATGCGGTTGCTGCGGCAGCCGTTCGAGCCGACCCCGGAGGCGACCCTGATGTCCGCCCTCGGGCTGCGCGACGGCGAGCTCGCCGACCTCGCGCCCTGGCTGCCCGCCACCGCCTAGCACGGGCGGGACGGCGGGGAAGGAACGCGCGGGCCGACCCGATCGGGGGACGGGCCGGCCCGCGTCGCACCGCAGCGCGCGAAGGGCGCGCTGCGGTCAGCCCTTGGCCTGGAAGGCGGTGGCGCTGCCGAAGTTCGCCGCGTGCTCGGGGAGCACGACGACCTTGCCGGTGCCGTTGAGCACCAGGCCCGCGGAGAGCAGCGAGCCGGTGCCCTTGGGGAAGGCACCGCCCTGGGTCTCCTGGCCGCCGGTGAGCGCGAAGCGGCTGATGTGCGCGGGCTGGTCGAGCCGCTCGTCGACGGCGAGCAGCAGCCCGGTGTCGGCCTCCAGGCCGACCGCGCGGGCCTTGCGCTTCTCCGTGATGACGGTCGTCCACTGCGGCTTGCCGGTGGTGAGGTCGTAGGCGGTGACGGCCGTCGGGATGCCGCCCTCGGCCGGACCGAGCGTGGCGATCAGCGAGGTGCCGTGGAAGTAGACGGTGGGCGCGGCGTCGAAGGTGCCGCGGGAGACGTCCAGCCGGCCGGCCTGGCCGGTGACCGGGATCTCCGCGGCCGGGTCGCCGGTCGCGCCCCAGGCGAAGACCCGGTCGTCGGTGGCGTTCGCACCGGTGGTGGCGACCACCGCGGGTTCGGCCGAGAGCACCGTCACGGTCTTGGGCTGGTTGTTCAGCCCGCGCCACCACTTCAGCTTGCCGTCGGCCGCGTTGAGGGCGACGGCCTGGTCGGCGGGGGTGCTGTCGGCGCAGTTGCTGTGCAGCAGCACGGTGGCGCCGCTCGCGCCGCCGGAGAGGCTGCAGAACTTGCCCGGTCCGCCGTACTGCCACAGGTCCTTGCCGTCGGCCGCGGCCCAGGCGGACACCTTGTCGTCGCCGACCGCGATCACCTTGTCGCCGAGCACGGCGACGTGCGCGGCGTAGGCGTCCTTGGTGTCGGACAGGGTCTTCGTCCAGGCGGTCCGGCCGGTCTTGGTGTCGACGGCGGCGAGCAGGGTGCAGGGGCTCTTGGCGTCGGCGCCCGTCCGGAAGAGGGCGACGCCGAGCCCGGAGGCGCCGACGGTCGGGGAGAGCGCGCAGGGCACGGCGCCGTCCGCCGGGGCGGCGACGGACCAGCTCGGCTTGCCGTCGGCGAGGGCGTAGGCGCGGACGCCGGAACCGTCGGCGCGGACGACCGCGTCGGCGGTGACCCAGCCGCCGGCCAGGGTGTCGTCGGTGGTCGCGGGGGCCGCGGACGCGCCGGCGGCGGCCGGGGTGACCGCCCAGGCCTTGGCGTGGGCGACGTTGAAGTTGCGGGCGGCGGCGGAGTCGGAGCCGGCCACGGAGCCGCCCTTGTCGGAGCTGCCGCCGGACATGGCCAGCACGCCGGCGGTGACCAGCACGGCCAGGGCCGCGACGCCGGCGCCCGCACGGATCAGCAGGGTGCGCCGGCCCGGGGAGTGGTCGGCCGTGACGGCGGCGGCCGCTGCCGCCTTCGCCCGCTCGACGAGCGAGCGCGGTCCACCGCTCCCGGTGTCCGGGCCGTCCTGGCCGGTCCTGCCCCCGGACACGCCGCCGCCGGTCTCGACGGTCGGCGGTACCGGCGCGGACGGCGGGAAGCCGGTGCCGGAGGTGTCCGGATGCCCTTCGGCGGCCGGCTGGTACGGCTCGTAGGCGGTGTACCCGGAGTCGGTGCCGGTCGGCGCGTAGAGCTGGTCCGGCTGATGGGGCTGGTAGGACTGGTCCGGCCGGTACGCCTGTTGATCCGTCCCGCCCGTGCCGTAGCCGGCGTACGGGTCGGCGGGGGCGTAATGGCTCGTGGGGGCGTAACCGTCCGTGGCGGTGTATCCGTCCGTGGGCGCGTAGCCCTCGGTCGGCGCGTAGGCCTCACCGGTCGGGTAGGCCCCGGCCGGCGCGTAGGCGTTGCCGGACTCGTAGCCGCCGGTCGCGTAGGGGTCGGCGGCGGGCCCGCCGTAGGCGCCGCCCGGCGCGTACGGGTCGCCGGCAGGCTGGGCCGGCGTCTGACCGCCCGCGTAGTAGTCGGCGTAGCCCGCAGCGCTGTGGCCCTGGGCCCAGCCGGCGTCCGGCTGGGGCTGCCAGGCCTGCTGCTGGTCGGCGCCGGCCGGGTAGGCCTGCCCGCCCGCCGTCCCCCAGGGGTCGGCCGGCTGCTGGTCCGGCTGCTGCGGGTACCACGCCTGCTGCTGGTGGTCGTAGCCGCTGGGCTGCTGCCCGGTGGCGTCGCCGTGCGGATGCCCCTGGTCGAAGGTCCGGGGAGGGTCCTGAGCCATACGTTCCGTCCGTCCCGACTGCTGCTGCAAACCGCCAGCATCTCATGGCGCCGGCCGGCCCTTCGGGGAACGGGTGGGCGGGCGCCCGGCGGTGGAGCCGACGGGGGCTCAGGACGGGGTCAGGAAACGGTCCGCAGCATCTCGTCGATCCTGGCCGCGAGGGCGGTGTCCAGGCCGGTCAGTCCGCCGGCGCTGTGGGTGGAGAGGACGAACCGCAGGGTGCGCCAGCGGATGTCGATGTCGGGGTGGTGGTCGAGCTCCTCGGCGGCCACGGCGACGGTGTCGACGACCCGGATCGCGGTGGGGAAGCTCGCGGTCTCCGCGGTGCGGACGATCGATTCGCCCTCGCGGTGCCAGGCCGGCAGGGCGGCCAGGGCGGCGGTGATCTCGTCCTCGGTCAGCCGGGTTCGGCTCATCGGTCAGCTCTCCCTGGGTCGGCGGTGGCCCGGTGGGTCCGGGCGCAGCGGCGCTCCCTGGAGCATAGGAAGGTGATCGCCGGAAAGGCGGCCGACACCGCGCGCCCGCGGGTCGCATCTGCGCGGTCGGCGGTCGGGGACGGTCGTGCGGGCCGTGCGGGCCGTGCGGGCCGTGCGGGCCGTCAGCCGAGCAGCAGCCGGGTGACGGCGGCCAGGCCGACCACCACGATCGCGGAGCGCAGGACGGGCGGCGGCAGCCGGCGGCCGAGCCGGGCGCCGAGCTGGCCCCCGGCCACCGAGCCGACGGCGATCAGCATCACGGCCGTCCAGTCGATGTCGGCGACGAAGAGGAAGAAGACGGCGGCGACGCCGTTGACGATCACGGCGAGCACGTTCTTGGTGGCGTTGATCCGCTGCATGTCGTCCTGGAGCAGCATGCCCATCAGGGCGAGCAGCAGGACGCCCTGGGCGGCGCCGAAGTAGCCGCCGTAGACGCCGGCCAGCAGGACCCCGGCGAACAGCAGCGGGCCGGCCTCGGGCGCGGGGCCGTCGGTGGCGCGGCGGCGGGCGGCCATGGCGCGGGCGACCCGGGGCTGGAGGACGACGAGGACGAGCGCGAGCAGGATGAGCACGGGGACGATGGCGCCGAACGCCTTGCCGGGCAGCACGACGAGCAGCCAGGCGCCGAGCAGTCCGCCGATCAGCGAGCCGGTGCCGAGGCGGAGCAGGCGGCGGCGCTGGCCCGCGAGTTCGCGGCGGTAGCCGATGGCGCCGGAGATCGAGCCCGGGACGAGGCCGAGGGTGTTCGAGACGTTGGCGGTGACCGGCGGCAGGCCGAGGGCGAGCAGCACCGGGAAGGTGATGAGCGTGCCGGAGCCGACGATGGTGTTGATGGTGCCGGCGGCGACGCCTGCCAGCAGGACCGCGAGGCCCTCCCAGACCGTCATGAGTCATTCCCTCCCGTGAACCTGTCGAGAGGATCATGCAGGGCACGGCGGGCCGGGGGCCAGTCCGGTCCGCGATCCGGAACGGCCGAGGGCCCGTTCCGTGGCGGAACGGGCCCTCGTGGGTCCGGCGGCGCCGGTGTCGGCGCCGGCCGGCAGGTCTCACTCGGGGTCGATCTTCGGGTACTCGCGAGTGGGCTCGACCCGCGGACGGGCGGTCGACTTGTTCGCGGTGTCGACCGGGCGCGGGACGCTCGGCCCGGATCCGTTGCCGTTGCCGTTGCCGTTTCCGGCGATGCCGCTGAAGGCCCCGCCGAGGCCCTTGAGCGCGTCACCGACCTCGCTGGGGATGATCCACAGCTTGTTGGAGTCGCCCTGGGCGAGCTGCGGCAGGGTCTGCAGGTACTGGTAGGCGAGCAGCTTCTGGTCGGCGTCGCCGTCGTGGATCGCCTCGAAGACCGTCCGGATCGCGGCGGCCTCACCGTCGGCCTTCAGCACCGCGGCCTGCGCCTCTCCCTCGGCCTGCAGGACAGCGGCCTGCTTCTCGCCCTCGGCGCGCAGGATCTGGGCCTGCCGGGCGCCTTCGGCGGTGAGGATCGCGGCGCGCTTGTCGCGGTCGGCGCGCATCTGCTTCTCCATCGAGTCCTGGATGGAGGTCGGCGGCTCGATCGCCTTCAGCTCGACGCGGTTGACGCGGATGCCCCACCGGCCGGTGGCCTCGTCCAGGACGCCGCGCAGGCCAGCGTTGATGACCTCGCGGGAGGTCAGGGTGGACTCCAGGTCCATCGAGCCGATGATGTTGCGCAGCGTCGTGACGGTGAGCTGCTCGATCGCCTGGATGTAGCTGGCGACCTCGTAGGTGGCGGCGCGCGGGTCGGTCACCTGGTAGTAGATGACGGTGTCGATGTTGACGACGAGGTTGTCCGAGGTGATGACCGGCTGCGGCGGGAACGGCACGACCTGCTCGCGCAGGTCGATCCGGTTGCGGATGGTGTCGATGAACGGCACCACGATGTTGAGGCCCGCGCTCAGGGTGCGGGTGTAGCGGCCGAAGCGCTCGACGATCGCCGCGCTGGCCTGCGGGATCACCTGAATCGTCTTGATCAGCGCGATGAAGGCCACCACGACCAGGACGACCAGCACGATGAGGACGGGTTCCACGTTTCTCCCCTAGACGACCAGGGCGGTGGCGCCCTGGATTTCGACGACGTCGACCTGCTGCCCCGGCTCGTAGACACGGCCGGGGTCGAGCGCCCGGGCCGACCAGATCTCGCCGTTGAGCTTGATCCGGCCGCCCTCCCCGTCGACCTTCTCCTGTACGAGCGCGCTCGCGCCCACCAGCGCCTCGACGCCGGTACGGATCTGCGGACCCTTCTGCAACTGGCGGTAGGCGATGGGCCGGACGAACACCAGCAGGGCGACCGACACCCCGACGAAGACCAGGAACTGCGCCACCACGCCGGCGCCGAGCGCCGCCGTCGCCGCGGCCGCGCCGGCGCCCACCGAGAACATGGCGAACTCGGGCATCGCGGTGATCACCAGCGGTATGCCGAGGCCGACGGCGGCCAGGAGCCACCAGATCCAGCTGTCCACGGAGCCATCCTAGGGAGGGGAACGCCTGTGACGCGTAGCTTCCCGCAGGTGGAGGGACGGAAACCGGTCGTGCGTGCGGTCGCCCCCGGGTTCAGTGGAGTTCAGTGGTTCAGGCCGCCGGCCAGGCCGGCGGCCCGAGGGTGCCGACGGCGGGTCAGCCGAGCGGCAGGCCCTGCGCGGACCAGCGGTCGCCGTGCCGCTCCAGGGTCAGCGGCAGGCCGAAGCAGAGCGACAGGTTGCGGGCGGTCAGCTCGGTGTCGATCGGACCGGCGGTCAGCACCTTGCCCTGACGGATCATCAGCACGTGGGTGAAGCCGGGCGCGATCTCCTCGACGTGGTGGGTGACCATCGCCATCGACGGCGCGTACGGGTCCTGGGCGAGCGCGCCGAGGCGGCGGACGAGGTCCTCGCGGCCGCCGAGGTCCAGGCCGGCCGCGGGCTCGTCGAGCAGCAGCAGCTCGGGGTCGGTCATCAGCGCGCGGGCGATCAGCGTCCGCTTGCGCTCGCCCTCGGAGAGGGTGCCGAACCGGCGGGTGGTGTAGCCGGCCATGCCCATCCGGTCGAGCAGGGCGAGCGCCCGGGTCTCGTCGCTGACGTCGTACTGCTCGTGCCAGGTGGCGGTCATGCCCCAGGCGGCGGTGAGCACCGTCTGCAGGACGGTCTGCTCGCCGGGCAGCTTGTCGAACATCGCGGCGCTGGCGAGGCCGATCCGGGCCCGGAGCTCGAAGACGTCCACCGAACCGAGCTTCTCGCCCAGGACGGCGGTGGTGCCGGAGGTCGGGAAGAGGTAGGTGGAGGCGACCTGGAGCAGGGTCGTCTTACCGGCGCCGTTCGGGCCCAGGATCACCCAGCGCTCGCCCTCGGCGACCGACCAGGAGACCTGGTCGATCAGCGCGCGCCCCTCCCGGACCACGGATACGTCCACCAGCTCCAGCACGTCGCTCATGCCTACGCCTTCCCCAATGCAGATTTCGGCCGTCCGAGGTCCGGCGGCATCGGGTCCTCGGGGTGCGGTCCACTCGTGTCGACTAGTCGGTGCGCGCGGGGCAGCGTACTCCGCCGGTCGGGTGGGGCGGGGACGGGGTGCACCGCGGCACAGAGGCAAACCTACGCCACGCGGATGGCCGCGCAGTCCGTAGGCTGGCGGGATGCTCGCCACACCCGACGACAATCCGTTCCAGGAGCCGCGGTCGGCACGGCTCACCGCATGGGGCAACGCCCTGCTGGCCGGGGCCGCCCCGCCGGACGACGTGGTCACCGCCGTGCTCGGCGACGACGAACCGCACCGGGTCACCGGGCTGCCCGGCGACGCCGACGGCGACCTGCACGGCCTCAGCTGGGCGCTCGGCCGGCTCCGGGTCCTGGGCGTCCAGGGCCTGCGGCTGGCGCTGCCGACCGCCGGGCACCCGCTCGGGCTGACCGGCCCGGCCCCGTTCAACGCGGCGGCGCTCGCCGCCGGCGAGGCCGTGCTCGCGGTCGGGGCGCCGATCGGCTTCGTCCCCGAGGTGACGGTGCACGGGCCCGCCGGGGACCGGACGGCCACCGTGCTGTGGCGCTGCGCCACCGTGAACGACGGGCCGCCCGCGGACGTCCCCTCGCTGCACGAGGCCGAGTTCGAACTCGCCGACGGCCTGCGGGAGGCCACCGCGCTGCTCACCCGGCTGGACGTCGCCGGGGCCGGCCCGGAGGCGCTGCGGGCGCTGGAGACGTACCGCCGGCGCGGCCATGCCGAGCTGCTGGCGCCCGGCTACCCGCCGCGGGCGGTGCGGGTGCTGCAGTCGGCGCAGCAGGTCGCCGCGCTGCTGGCGATCGCCTCCGGTGGGCACGGCGCGGCCGTCTCCGCCTCCGAGATGGCCGCCCGGCGTGACGTGCTCGCCCCCTCGGGCGGACGGCCCGCAGGGCGCAGGTGGCCGCCTACAACGCGCTGGTGGACGAGTCCCGCTGATCCCCGCCGAGCCCGTCAGCCCTCGCCGTTGCGGACGGCCCACAGGGCCGCCTGGGTGCGGTCGGCGAGGTCGAGCTTCATCAGGATGTTCGACACGTGCGTCTTCACCGTCTTCTCCGACAGGTGGAGCGTGCGGGCGATCTCGCGGTTGGACCGGCCGTCGGCGATGTGGCCGAGCACCTCGCGCTCGCGCTCGGTGAGGCTGCCGCCGCGTCCCTGGGCCGGGCGCGGGCCGTCGTCGGACAGCAGCGCCGCGGCGAGCTCGGGCTGGAGCAGCACGTGCCCTGCATGGACGGAGCGGATGGCACCGGCGAGCGCCTCCGGGTCGACGTCCTTGTAGACGTACCCGGCGGCGCCGGCCCGCAGCGCGGGGACGACGGTGCGGTGCTCGGTGAAGCTGGTGACGATCAGGATCCGGGCCGGGCTGCCCTCCTCCTTGAGCGTCCGCAGCGCCTCGATGCCGTCGACGCCGGGCATCTTGAGGTCCATCAGGACGACGTCGGGGTGCAGTTCGCGGGCCCGCTCCACGCCCTCGGCGCCGTCGGCGGCCTCGCCGACCACGACGATGTCGTCCTGCACCTCCAGGAAGGTGCGCAGGCCGCGCCGGACGACCTGGTGGTCGTCGACCAGCAGGACGCGGATCGGTGATGCGGCGTCAGGCACCGGGGACCTCCATCTCGACGACCGTCCCGCTGCCGGGGGCGGATTCCAGCGTGAGGGTGCCGCCGACGGCGGCGGCACGGTCGCGCATCGACACCAGGCCGAGGTGGCGGCCGGCCCGGCGGACGGAGTCCGGGTCGAAGCCGTGCCCGTCGTCGGCCACCCGCAGCACCGCGCCGCGCGCCGGGGTGCCGGTGAGGGTGACCCGGACGGAGCCCGCCCCGGAGTGCCGCAGCGCGTTGTGCAGCGCCTCCTGGGCGACGCGGAGCACGGCGGCCTCCTGGGCGGCGGGCAGCGCCCGGACCTGCCGGGCCTCGAAGGCGACGGTGGCGGTGTGGGCGCGGTCGAGCACCTGGGCCTGCGAGGCGAGGGTGGCGGTCAGGCCGTCCTCCTCCAGGGCGGCGGGGCGGAGCTCCACGACGACGGCGCGCAGTTCGTCGGCGGCCTCGGCGGCGAGCCTGGCGACCTCGGCGAGTTCGGCGCGGGCCCTGCCCGGGTCGCGGTCGACGAGGGTGGCGGCGGCCTGGGCGGTGAGGCGCAGCGAGAAGAGCTTCTGCGACACGGCGTCGTGCAGGTCGTGCGCGATCCGGGCGCGTTCGCCGGCCAGGGTGAGTTCGCGGCTGCGCTCGTACAGGCGGGCGTTGGAGAGGGCGATCGCGGCGTGGGCGGCGAGGATGCGCAGGAGCTCCTCGTCGTGGGCGGTGAAGCCGCCGGCCTTGTTGGCGAGGAAGACCGCGCCGAGGATCTCGGTGCCGTCGACGATCGGCATGCCGAGGAAGTCGGTCATGTCGGGGTGCGCGGCGGGCCAGCCCTCGAAGGCGGGCGCCCGGCGGACGTCGGCGAGGCGGGTGGGGGCCGGGTCGTGGAGCATGGTGGCGAGGACGCCGTGCTGGCGGGGCAGCGGGCCGATCGCCTTCCACTGCTCGTCGCTGACGCCGTCCACCACGAACTGGGCGAAGCCGCCGTGGTCGTCGGGCACGCCGAGGGCGGCGTACTCGGCGCCGAGCAGGCTGCGGGCGGAGGCGGTGATCCGCCGCAGCACCTCGCGGACCTCCAGGTGGCCGCTCATCGCGAGCACGGCGGTGCTGATCGCCTCGATCCCGCCCAGGCAGGGGTCGCAGGCCGGGACGGCTTCCTCGGACGGCATGCCCCCACGCTACCGCCGCCCGCGCGGGCCGGTCATGAGGCGGCGGGCGTAGGTCCGGGGGTGTACGCCGACGGGCGGCACTCCCCCGCGGTGGGGGTGTGCCGCCCGTCGGGGCGGTGCAGGCGCGGCGGTGCGCTGCGGTGCGGTGGGGGTCAGCCCTTCTGCATGACCTCGGGCTCGTGGCGGCGCAGGAGGCGCTGGACGAGCAGGGCGAGGCCGGTGGAGATCACGAGCAGGACGACCCAGTTGAGGATCAGGTGGCCCGCGGTGTGGTCCCACAGCGGGTCGACGATCGGCTTGGGCGGGCGGGTCTCGGTGAAGCTGACGGCCGAGGTGTGGGCCAGGTCGAGGGTGTTGCCGCTCGCGGCGAGGCCCCAGCGGCCGGGCATCAGCCAGGCGAACTGCTCCAGGCCGGGCTTGTCGAAGACCTGGAAGATCGCGCCGGTGAAGACCATCTGGACGATGGCGAACATGACCAGCAGCGGCATGGTCTTCTCGGCGGTCTTGACCAGGGCCGAGATGGTGAGGCCGACCAGCATGGAGGTGAAGCTGAGCAGGATCACGCCGATCGCCATCTCGGCGGCCGGCATGTGCTTGAGCAGCACGCCCTCGGCGGGCAGGGTGCGGGTCTTGAAGGCGATCGCCGAGATGACGCCGCCCTGGACGAAGCTGACCAGGCCGAGCACGACGACCTTGGAGACCAGGTAGGCGGAGCGGGACAGGCCGGTGGCGCGTTCCCGTTCGTAGATCGCCCGTTCCTTGATGAGTTCACGCACCGAGTTGGCGGAGCCGGAGAGGCAGGCCCCGAAGGCCACCACCAGCAGGATCATCTTGGCGACGTCGTTGCGTCCGGAGGCGGCGCAGGCGGCCAGTCCGCAGTGGTCGGGGATCAGCACCGACACCCCGCCGAGGACGAGCGGCAGGATCAGCGACAGCAGCATGAAGCCCTTGTCGGATCCGATCACCGCGAGGTAGCGGCGGATCAGTGTCCACAGCTGGGAGCCCCAGCTCTGCGGCTTCGGCGGGCGCGCCTGGGCGATCGGCACGCTCGGGGTGGCGTGCGCGGCGGGCGCGTCCACGTCGGCCGAGTACTGCCGGTAGTGGACGGAGCCCTTGTAGCGGCCGGCCCAGTCGTGGTCCGGGTAGTTCTCGAAGGCCTGGAAGACGTCGGCCCAGGTCTCGTAGCCGAAGAAGTGCAGGGCCTCGGACGGCGGGCCGAAGTAGGCCACCGAGCCGCCGGGGGCCATCACCAGCAACCGGTCGCAGAGCGCGAGTTCGGCAACCGAGTGGGTGACCACGAGGACGGTGCGGCCGTCGTTGGCCAGGCCACGCAGGGTCTGCATGACCTCGCGGTCCATGCCCGGGTCGAGGCCGGAGGTGGGCTCGTCCAGGAAGATCAGCGAGGGCTTGGTGAGCAGCTCCAGGGCGACCGAGACGCGCTTCTGCTGGCCGCCGGAGAGGGCGGTGATCCGGTTGTCCGCGCGCTTGTCCAGGCGCAGTTCGTACAGCACCTCGTCGATCCGGCGCTCGCGCTCGGCGGGCTCGGTGTCGCCGGGGAAGCGCAGCCGGGCGGCGTACTTGAGGCCGCTGCGGACGGTGAGCTCCTTGTGCAGGATCTCCGACTGCGGCACGAGGCCGATGCGGGAGCGGAGCTCGGCGAACTGCCGGTACAGGTTGTGGTTGTCGTACAGCACCTCGCCGCGGTCGGCCGGGCGGTAGCCGGTGAGGGCGCGCAGCAGGGTGGACTTGCCGGAGCCGGACGGGCCGATGACGGCGACCAGGGACTTCTCCGGGACGGAGAAGGAGACATCGTTCAGCAGGACCTTCTTGCCGCCCTTGAAGTCGACCTCGACGGTCAGGTGGCGGGCGGAGAAGGTGACCTCGCCGGTGTCGACGAACTCCTGGAGCTGGTCGCCGACCAGCACGAAGCTGGAGTGGCCGACCGTCAGGCGGTCCTGCGGGCCCATCAGCTGGCGCTGGACGGGCTGGCCGTTGAGGAAGATGCCGTTGTGGCTGCCGAGGTCGACGATCTCCCAGCGGCCGTCGGCGAGCTGCCGCAGCTCCGCGTGGTGGCGGGAGACCTGGAGGTCGGAGACGACGATGTCGTTGTCGAGGGCCCGGCCGATCCGGATGGTGCGCATGCTCGCGGTGAGGCTGCGGACCATGGTGGGGTTGCCGAGGCCGGTGGCGGCCGGTGCCTGCTGCGGCGGGACCTGGGCGGCCTGCTGCGGGTAGCCCTGCTGCGGCACGGCGGGCTGCGGCGCGGGGGTGTCCCAGGACTGGTGGACGGGCGGCTGCGGGTGGTCGGCCGGCGGCTGCTGCGGGGTCCACGGCTGCGCGGCGGCGGGCGGCGGGGCGGCCCGGCTGGTCACGGCCTCGTGCACGCCGACGGGCTGCGCGGGGGCCGCGACGGGGGCGGAGAACGCGAGCCGGGGGCCGTTCTCGCCATTGCCGAGGTTGACCACGGTGCCCGGGAACAGCGGGACGTGCTGGGTGCGGGCGCCGCCGGCGAACGTGCCGTTGGTCGAGCCGTGGTCGGCCAGCTGCCAGGAGGCCCCGTCGAAGGAGATGGTGGCGTGTCGCCAGGAGACCCTGGCGTCCTCGAACGGGAAGTCCGAGGACGGGTCCCGTCCGATGGTGTACGCGCGGCCGGGCTCCAGGACCCGCTGCTGCCCGTTGATGTCCAGTACGAGTTGCGGCACTGTCGGCCCGCCCCGCTCTCTCGGTCCCCCGATTGGCTCCCCGCCGGGGAGTTGCGCCTGTGATCTGACGGGGGAATCATTCCAGCCCCGCCGCCCTACCTGAAAGTCACCTCCGGCGGTTGTGACCGGTCGGCGACGAAACCAGGGCCCGGTCGTGGTCGTCCCACCGTGCGGACGCCGGACGTGGGCCGACCCACCGGCCGGGTAGCGTGGGACGCACCATGAACGCGACTGATCCGGCCGCCGCGCCCTCCCCGCCCCGCAGCCACGGACCGACGACCGCACCCTGCTGGTCAAGGTGTTCGGCAAGGACTGCCCCGGTATCACGGCGGGCCTGTTCGCCACCCTCGCCGAATTCGGCGTGGACGTGATCGACATCGAGCAGGTCGTCACCCGCGGCCGGATAACGCTGTGCGCCCTGGTGACCCCGCCGGCCGGCGCGGGCGCCGAGGGCGGGCTGCGGGTCACCGTGCACCGCTGGGCGGAGGAGCAGAAGCTCCAGGCGGAGATCATCTCCGGCACCGGCGACAACCGGCCGCGCCGCGAGGGCCGCTCGCACGTGACGGTGCTCGGGCACCCGCTGACGGCCGCCGCGGTCGCGGCGCTGGCGGGCCGGGTGAGCGAGGCCGGCGGCAACATCGACCGGGTGTTCCGGCTCGCCAAGTACCCGGTGACGGCGGTGGAGCTGGCGGTCTCGGGTCTGCCGACCGAGCAGCTGCGGGCCGAGCTGGCCCCGGAGGCGTCCGCGCTGGGCGTGGACATCGCGGTGGTGGCGGCGGGTCTGCACCGCCGGGCCAAGCGCCTCGTGGTGATGGACGTCGACTCCACGCTGATCCAGGACGAGGTGATCGAGCTGTTCGCCGCGCACGCCGGGTGCGAGGCGAAGGTCGCCGAGGTGACGGCGGCGGCGATGGCGGGCGAGCTGGACTTCGCCGAGTCGCTGCGGGCCCGGGTCGCCCTGCTGGCCGGGCTGGACGCCGGGGTGGTGGAGAAGGTCCGCGCCGAGGTGCGGCTGACCCCGGGCGCCCGGACGCTGATCCGCACCCTCAAGCGGCTCGGCTACCAGGTGGCGATCGTCTCCGGCGGCTTCACCCAGGTCACCGACCACCTGGTGGAGCAGCTCGGGCTGGACTTCGCGGCCGCCAACACCCTGGAGGTGGCGGACGGCCGCTTCACCGGGCGGGTCACCGGCGAGATCGTGGACCGCGCGGGCAAGGCCCGCTGGCTGGCGCGCTTCGCCGAGCAGGCCGGGGTGCCGCTGGCGCAGACGGTCGCGATCGGCGACGGCGCCAACGACCTCGACATGCTGAACGCGGCCGGGCTGGGTGTCGCCTTCAACGCCAAGCCGGTGGTGCGGGAGGCCGCGCACACCGCGGTCAACGTGCCGTTCCTGGACACCGTGCTCTACCTGCTGGGGATCACCCGGGACGAGGTCGAGGCCGCCGACGAGTCGGACGGCACACCCGGCGAGTGACCCGGCGACGGGGGCGGCGGGCGGCCGCGGCCGGCCGCCGCCCCCCGTCGCCCTCGCGGTCACTCCTGCGGGGTGTGGTACGAGTCCAGCTTGGCGACGCCGGGCTCGACGGCCTTCCACGGGCCGACGAAGCTCAGCACCGCGATGGCGGCCGTCGGGAAGCTGGTGAGGCGCAGCCGGTTGAGCGCGTCGCGGTCCCCCTCGTCCCCCGCGAGGACCTGGGTGAGGCCGAGCACGCCGGGGTTGTGGCCGACCAGGATCAGGTCGGCGAACTCGTCCGGGGTCTCCTGGAGGACGGCGATGATGTCGCCCGGGGCGGCCTCGTACACCCGGTCCTCGTAGACCGTCCGGCGGGGCCGCTTGGCGAGTTCGTGCACGGCGAGCTTCCAGGTCTCCCTGGCGCGCAGCGCGCTGGAGCAGAGCACGTAGTCGGGGTTGATGCCGGAGTCGGCGAGCCAGCGGCCGGCCTCCGGCGCCTGGTGGCGGCCCCGGTCGGCCAACGGCCGCTCGTGGTCGGCCACCTGGTTCGGCCAGTCGGCCTTGGCGTGACGGAGAACGATGATCCTTCGGGGTGTGTCGGCGCTCATACCCCTAGAGCTTTGCAGAAAATGTGCCGCCGGGCGCGGGCTCTGGCCGGGCGCCACCCGCAGGGGTGCCGCCGGCCCGCGGGGGCGGTCAGCCGATCCTGGCGGCGACGCTGGCGACGACGGCGACCAGCACGACGATGCCGGCGATCACGCCCATGAGCTGCAGGAGCTTCTTCTGGCCGTTCGGGGGATTGGGTTCGAGGACTGGCATGGACCGAGTCTCGCATCCGGTCGTGCACCTCCCCGAACCGGCCCCCGGCCCATCACCCGTTCTTGACCGCGGCTTGGGGCACCTCGTCCTCGATGTGGCGGGGCCGGCCGGCCCGGGCGCCGAAGACCATCTGCGGGACGAGCAGCAGGGCGAGGAAGCCGAGCGGCAGGTACCAGTCGCCGGTGGCCTGGTAGAGCGCGCCGACCAGGACCGGGCCGGGGATGGAGATCAGGTAGCCGATGCTCTGCGCGAACGCGGAGAGGCGGGCCACGCCGGCCGGCGTCCGGGCGCGCAGGCCGATCATGGTGAGCGCGAGCGGGAAGGCGCACATCGACAGGCCGATCAGGCAGGCCCACAGCCAGGACGCGGTGCCGGCGGCGAACGCCAGGCCGGTGTAGCCGGCGATGCCGCACAGGCCGAGCACCACCACGAACAGCCGCTGGTCGCCGCGGCGGACGGCCAGGTTCGGCAGGATGAAGGAGGCCGGCACGCCGATGCCCATGACCAGGGCCAGGAGCACGCCGGAGGCACCGTCGCCCACCCCGGCGTCCTGGTAGATCTTCGGCAGCCAGCCCATGGTGGCGTACGCGCTGGTGGCCTGGAGGCCGAGGAAGACGGCGAGCGCCCAGGCCGTGCCGGACCGCAGGATGGGCAGCTCGGCGGCGCGCGAGCGGCCGCCCTCGGGGCGTTCGCGGCGCTGCAGGACGGTGACCAGCCAGAGCACGGCGGCGACGGCGGCGAGCGCGGCCCACACGCCGAGGCCCAGGCGCCAGCCGCCGCCGAGCGCGGTGGTGACCGGGACGGTGGCGGCGGCGGCGAGCGCGGTGCCCACCGAGAGCGCCATCGAGTAGACGCCGATCATCGGGCCGACCCGGTCCGGGAAGTACCGCTTGATGACCACCGGCAGCAGCACGTTGGAGACCGCGACGCCGGCCAGCGCGAGCGCGGTGAGCAGCAGGAAGGTCGCGGTGCCGCCGGCGAACGAGCGGGCCAGCACCCCGAGGGTGATCGCGCCCATGCCGGCGGCGACCACCGCGACCGGTCCGACCCGGCGGGCCAGGGCCGGTGCGGCGAGGCCGAAGACCGCGAAGCAGAGCGAGGGGACGGCGGTGAGCAGGCCGGCGACGCCTGCGCTCATGCCGAGGTCGGCGCGGACGTCGTCGAGCAGCGGGCCGAGGCTGGTGACCACCGGCCGGAGGTTGACGGCGGCCAGCGCGACGGCGACGACGAGCAGCCAGGCGCGCGGACGGGCCCGGCCGGCCACGGCCTGCGGGGCCGGTGGCGCCTCGGTACGGGTGGGGGTGGCGGGGTCCGCTGCGGTCGACATAGCGGCCATCATAGAATGATGGGATGAATTGCCGCACCCGGTTATCCTGGAAACACGCAGGGTCCGGAAGCGGCTAGGGTCTGAGACCCCTCAGGAACAGGAGTCCCATGGCGCTGTCGACCACCCGCCGCACCCCGCTGTCCGATCAGGTGATCGCGCAGCTGCGGGCCCAGATCACCTCGGGCGAATGGCCGGTCGGCGCGCGGATCCCCACCGAGGCCGAACTCGTCGAACAGCTCGGGGTGGCCCGCAACACCGTCCGCGAGGCCGTGCGGGCGCTCGCCCACAACGGCCTGCTGGACATCCGGCAGGGCTCGGGCACCTACGTGCTGGCCACCAGCGAGCTCGCCGGGGTGATGCACCGCCGGTTCGCCGACGCCGACCAGTCCGAGGTCGCCGAACTGCGCGCGAGCCTGGAGATGTCCGCCGCCGGGCTGGCCGCCGTCCGGCGCGGCGAGCGCGACCTCGAACTGCTGGCCGCCGCACTCGACCGGCGCGACCTGGCCTGGCACTCGGGCGACCCGGAGGCCTTCGTGCAGGCCGACGCGGCCTTCCACCAGGCCGTGGTGGCCGCCGCCCACAACGACGTCTTCGCCGCCGTCTACGCCGACCTCGGCGAGGTCATGCGCGCCCACCTGCGGCACGACGTCGGCCCGGAGCTGGTCGCCGAACGGTACGTGGGCCACGACGGCATCCTGGACGCGATCCGGGCCGGCGACGCCCAGCGCGCCTCCCTGGAGGCGGGCCGCGCCATCGGCGCCTGCCGCGCGGAGAGCTGACGCCGACGACGGCGAAGGGGCGCGGGGCGCCGTACGGGACGGATCCCGTACGGCGCCCCGCGCCTCGCGGTGCGCGTGCGCCCCTGGTGTCAGGCGCCGATCGCGTGCAGGCCGCCGTCGACGTGGACGATCTCGCCGGTCGTCTTCGGGAACCAGTCCGAGAGCAGGGCGACGACGCCGCGGCCGGCCGGCTCCGGGTCGGAGAGGTCCCACTTCAGCGGCGAGCGGTGGTTCCAGGTGTCGGCGAGGTCGCCGAAGCCCGGGATGGACTTGGCGGCCATCGAACCGATCGGACCGGCCGAGATCAGGTTGCAGCGGATGTCCCGCGAACCCAGGTAGCGGGCCAGGTAGCGGTTGGTGGACTCCAGCGCGGCCTTCGCCGGGCCCATCCAGTCGTACTGCGGCCAGGCGTACTGCGCGTCGAAGGTCAGGCCGACCACCGAGCCGCCGTCCTGCATCAGCGGCAGCAGCGCCATGGTCAGCGACTTCAGCGAGAACGCCGACACCTGCATCGCGGTGGCGACCGACTCCCACGGGGTGTCGAGGAAGTTGCCGCCCAGCGCGTCCTGCGGGGCGAAGCCGATCGAGTGGACGATGCCGTCCAGGGTCGGCAGGTGCTCGCGGACCTGGTCGGCGATGCCGGCCAGCTGCTCCTCGCTGGAGACGTCGAGCTCCAGCACCTTCACCGGCTTCGGCAGCTTCCGGGCGATGCGCTCGGTCAGGCTCGGCCGCGGGAAGGCGGTGAGGATGATCTCGGCGCCCTGCTCCTGGGCCAGCCTGGCCGTGTGGAACGCGATGGAGGACTCCATCAGCACCCCGGTGATCAGAATGCGCTTGCCCTCGAGGATTCCACTCATGCTCAGTGACCCATGCCCAATCCGCCGTCGACGGGAACGACGGCTCCGGTGATGTATGCGGCCTCGTCGGAGGCGAGGAAGCGGACCGCGGCGGCGACCTCCGCGGGCTGGGCGTAACGGCCCAGCGGCACGCCGGCCACGATCTCCTTGCGGCGCTCGTCGCTGAGCACCGCCGTCATGTCGGTGTCGACGAAGCCGGGGGCGACCACGTTGATCGTGATGTTGCGCGAGCCGAGCTCGCGGGCCAGCGACCGGGCGAAGCCGACCAGGCCGGACTTGGACGCGGCGTAGTTCGCCTGGCCGGGCGAGCCCAGCAGGCCCACCACGGAGGAGATCAGCACCACGCGGCCCTTGCGGGCCCGCAGCATCTTCGCCGAGGCGCGCTTGACCACCCGGAAGGCGCCGGTGAGGTTGGTGTCCAGCACCGAGGTGAAGTCGTCCTCGGACATCCGCAGCAGCAGGGTGTCCTTGGTGATGCCCGCGTTGGCGACCAGCACCTCGACCGGTCCGTGCTTCTCCTCGATCTCGGTGAAGGCCGCGTCGACCTGACCGGCGTCGGTGATGTCGCACTTGACGGCGATGGCGCCGTACGCCGCGAGCTCCGCCGGGACCTCGCCCGAGCGGCTGGTGACGGCGACCTTGTCGCCGCCTTCGGCGAAGGACAGAGCGATCGCGAGGCCGATGCCCCGGTTGCCTCCGGTGACGAGAACCGAGCGGCTCAACGATCCACCTCTCTGAGTAGTTGACCGCGGTCTCCGCGCGGCCGAGAGGCCGCCGGACCGCGAGCGGTACGCCGGGAACGCGTACGCACTGTGACGCTATCGGTCGTCGCGGCCCTTCGACGGATCGACGTCCCACAGGTCCGTCCCACCTGAACTGTGGCATTCCGACAACGCGCCGCGGCCTTCGGGAACAACCGGGGCGGCCCTGCCCGTTGCCCTCTGGGCAGCCCGGATCGCCGGGTGCCGCACGCCGGCGGGCCGGGCACACGGTCGGTGACGAGAGAAGCGGAAGCACGGATGACCCAGGCACACCTCCCCGCCACGACCGGGCGGCGCGGCCGCCTGCTGGCGCTGGCCGCACTGGCCGCCACGGCCGGCGCCGCCGCGTACGCGCTGCGTGACCTCCCGGCCGCGTTCGGCCGGCGTCCCGACGGCGCGCGCGAGGAGCGGATCCGCAACTCCCCCAGTACCGCGACGGCGTCTTCCACAACGCGCCCTCCGAGCTGGCCCGGCACACCACGCCGGACGCCGACACGGTGCGCCGGATGCTCTTCGAGCGCGAGGGCCGCCGCCCCGCACTGCCGGTGCCCACCGTGCAGGCGCACCCGGGCGGCGACACCGCGGCCGCCGAGGGCGTGGAGATCGTCTGGTACGGACACGCGTCGGCGCTGGTCGAGATCGAGGGCAGCCGGGTGCTGCTCGACCCGATGTGGAGCGACCGCTGCTCGCCGTCCGCGCACGTCGGCCCCAAGCGGCTGCACCCGGTGCCGGTCGAGCTGGAGGAGCTCCCCGGCTGGACGCGGTGCTGATCTCGCACGACCACTACGACCACCTCGACATGGCCACCGTGCGCCGGCTGGTCACCGCCCAGTCCGCGCCGTTCCTGGTGCCGCTCGGGATCGGCGGCCACCTGCGCCGCTGGGGCGTGCCCGAGCACCGCATCATCGAGCTGGACTGGAACGAGACCTGCACCCTGGGCGACCTCACCCTGACGCTCACCTCGGCGCACCACTTCTCCGGCCGCGGCACCACCCGCAACACCACGCTGTGGGGCTCCTGGGTGATCGCCGGGCCGACCCGCAAGGTGTACTACACGGGTGATTCCGGCTACTTCGAGGGCTACGCGGCGGTCGGCGCGCAGCACGGCCCGTTCGACGCCGCGCTGGTGCAGATCGGCGCGTACGACGAGGCCTGGGCGGACATCCACATGACGCCCGAGGACGCCGTCCGCGCCCACCGGGAGCTGAACGCCGGGCTGCTGGTGCCGGTGCACTGGTGCACCTTCAACCTGGCGCTGCACCGCTGGTCCGAGCCGATCGAGCGGCTGCTGGTGGAGGCCAAGGCGAACGCCGTCCCGGTGGTCGTGCCGCGCCCCGGCGAGCGGGTCGACGTCGACCAGCCGCAGGAGCTCGACGGCTGGTGGGAGACGATCGCCTGACGGCCCGCCGCGCGGCGCGGGCGAATTCGCTGGATACCCGGGCGGTCGGCGGGACATGATGCGATGCGGGTGCCCCTGTGGGCACCCGCACCCTCGACCCGCCCGACCCAGGAGCCCGATGCCGCCCACACCCCGCGCCGTCGACCCGCTGTTCACCGGCTATCCGCTGACCGCCCTCGCCGACGCGGCCCTCGGCCGCGCGCGCGAACTCGGCGCCGGCCATGCCGACTTCCGCATGGAACGAGTGCGCAGCGCCTCCTGGCGGCTGCGTGACGCCCGGCCGTCCGGCGGGTCGGACAGCGTCCAGCTGGGCTTCGCCGTCCGGGTGCTGCTGGACGGCGCCTGGGGCTTCGCGGCCGGCGTCGACCTCACCACCGCCGCCGCGGCCCGGGTCGCCGAGCAGGCCGTCGCCGTCGCCCGGCTCTCCGGGTCGATCAGCCGCGCGGCCGGCTCCCCCGACGTGGTGGAGCTGGCCGACGAGCCGGTGCACGCCGACGCGGTCTGGGTCTCCGCGTACGAGGAGAACCCGTTCGACGTGCCGGACGCGGAGAAGACCGCCCTGCTCGCCGACTGGAGCGGCCGGCTGCTCGCCGCGGACGGCGTCTCGCACGTCACGGCGGCACTGCTGACCGTCCAGGAGAACAAGTTCTACGCGGACACCGCGGGCACCGTGACCACCCAGCAGCGGATCCGGCTGCACCCTGGCTGGAGGCCACCTCGGTCGACGGGCGCAGCGGCGCCTTCGACTCGATGCGCACGCTGGCCCCGCCGGCCGGCCGCGGCTTCGAGTACCTGCGCGGCACCGGCTGGGACTGGGACGCCGAACTCGCCGAGCTCCCCTCGCTGCTCGCCGAGAAGATGAAGGCGCCGAGCGTCACCGCCGGCTCCATGGACCTGGTGGTCGACCCGTCCAACCTGTGGCTGACCATCCACGAGTCGATCGGCCACGCCACCGAGCTCGACCGGGCGCTCGGCTACGAGGCCGCCTACGCGGGAACGTCCTTCGCCACCTTCGACAAGCTCGGCAGCCTGCGGTACGGCTCGGAGCTGATGCACGTCACCGGCGACCGCACCGCCGAACACGGCCTGGCCACCGTCGGCTACGACGACGAGGGCGTGGCGACGCAGTCCTGGGACCTCGTGAAGGACGGCACCCTGGTCGGGTACCAGCTCGACCGCGGGATGGCCCGGCTGAAGGGCCTGGGCCGCTCCAACGGCTGCGCCTACGCCGACTCCCCCGCGCACGTGCCCGTCCAGCGGATGGCCAACGTGTCGCTGCAGCCGGTCGCCGGCGGCCCGGACACCGCCGGCCTGATCGCGCAGGTGGAGAACGGCCTGTACATCGTCGGCGACCGCTCCTGGTCGATCGACATGCAGCGCTACAACTTCCAGTTCACCGGCCAGCGCGCCTACGCGATCCGGGGCGGCCGGCTCGCCGGCCAGGTCAAGGACTTCGCGTACCAGGCGACCACCACCGACTTCTGGGGCTCGATGACCGCCGTCGGCGGCCCGCAGACGTACGTGCTCGGCGGCGCCTTCAACTGCGGCAAGGCCCAGCCGGGCCAGGTCGCGGCGGTCAGCCACGGCTGCCCGTCCGCGCTGTTCCGCAACGTCAACGTGCTCAACACGCAGCAGGAGGCCGGTCACTGATGAGCGGGATCAACCCCCACGAGCTGGTCGAGCGCGCCCTGGAGACGTCCCGGGCGGACGGCACCGTCGTCATCGCCGACGAGGAGTCCACCGCCAACCTGCGCTGGGCCGGCAACGGCCTCACCACCAACGGCGTCACCCGCGGCCGCCGGCTCACCGTGATCGCGACCGTCGACGGCGCGGAGGGCACCGCCTCGGGCGTGGTCTCCCGCGAGGCGGTCACCGCCGACGAGGTGGAGAGCCTCGTCCGGGCCGCCGAGGCGGCCGCCCGCGCGGCCGGCCCGGCCGAGGACGCCCGGCCGCTGATCGCCGCCCGGCCCGCCTCCGCGGACTTCACCGCGCCCCCGGCGGAGACCTCCGTCGAGGTGTTCGCCGACTTCGCGCCCGCCCTCGGCGAGGCCTTCGCGCGCGCCCGCAAGGGCGGCGAGCTGCTGTACGGCTTCGCCCGGCACGAGGTCACCAGCAGCTACCTCGGCACCTCCACCGGCCTGCGGCTGCGGCACGACCAGCCGACCGGCACGGTCGAGCTGAACGCCAAGACCGCCGACCTGACCGGCTCCGCGTGGGCCGGCGCCGCCACCCGCGACTTCACCGACGTCGACGTGGCCGGCCTGCACGCCGGCCTGACCCGCCGGCTGGCCTGGGGCCGCAAGCGGATCGACCTGCCGGCCGGCCGCTACGAGACGCTGCTGCCGCCGTCGGCCGTCGCCGACCTGATGGTCTACCTCAGCTGGTCCGCCGGCGGTCGGGACGCCGCCGAGGGCCGCACGGTGTTCTCCCGGCCCGGCGGCGGGACACGGGTCGGCGAGCGGCTCAGCGGGCTGCCGCTGACGCTGCGTTCGGACCCGGCCGAGCCGGGCCTGGCGGCGGCGCCGTTCGTGCTCACCCACTCCTCGGGCGACAACGCCTCGGTGTTCGACAACGGGCACCCGCTGGCCGCCGTGGACTGGATCCGCGACGGCGAACTGGCCAACCTCCTCACCACCCGGCACTCGGCGGCCCTGACCGGCCTGCCGCTCAACCCGCCGGTGGACAACCTGGTGCTGGAGACGGCCGACCAGGCGGCGGCGCCGACGCTGGACGAGATGATCGCCCGCACCGAGCGCGGCCTGCTGCTCACCTGCCTCTGGTACATCCGCGAGGTCGACCCGGCGACGCTGCTGCTCACCGGCCTCACCCGGGACGGCGTGTACCTGGTCGAGAACGGCGAGGTGGTCGGCGCGGTCAACAACTTCCGGTTCAACGAGTCGCCGGTGGACCTGTTCGGGCGGATCACCGAGGTGGGCCGGACGGAGCCCTGCCTGCCGCGCGAGTGGGGCGACTGGTTCACCCGGGCCGCGATGCCGCCGGTGCGGGTCGAGGGTTTCCACATGAGTTCGGTCAGCCAGGCCTCGTAGCCGGGCGCACGGAGCACGAAGCACGAAGCACGAAGAGGGACGACGGAGTGGACGAGAAGCAGACGGTCAAGGTGTCCAAGCGGCTGTCGCGGATCCTGCGGCACGACCCGGCCTCGGTCGGGATCACGCTGGACGCGGCGGGGTGGGTCGCGGTGGACACCCTGCTGGCCGCGCTGGCCCGGCACGGCACCCGGGTCGGCCGGGCCGACCTGGACCACGTGGTGGCGACCAACAACAAGCGCCGCTTCGCCTTCTCGGAGGACGGCCGGTCCATCCGGGCCAGCCAGGGCCACTCGGTCGAGGTCGACCTCGGACTGCCGCCCAGCGACCCGCCCGCGGTGCTGTACCACGGCACCACCGGGCGGGTCCTGGAGGCGGTCTTCCGGGAGGGGCTGCGGCCGATGTCCCGGCAGGACGTCCATCTCTCCGCGGACACCGAGACGGCCGTGCGGGTCGGGTCCCGGCACGGCCGGGCGGTCGTCCTCGTGGTGGACGCGGCCGCGATGGCCGCCGACGGCCACGAGTTCCGGGTCAGCGCCAACGGTGTGTGGCTCACCGACGCGGTGCCGCCCCGCTACCTGCGCAACGTCTGACGCCCCGCGCGGCCCCGGCCTTCGCGCGGGCCGTTCGGCGGCGTACCGTGAGAAGGCCGTGCCGGTCCGAGGGCACGGGGGACGAAGGCGGGACGAGATGGCGAAGAGCGCCGGCAGCGGGCCGGTCTTCCGGATCACGGGGGCGCGCACCAGCCTCTCCGAGGACGTGCGGGGCGGCAGCGCCGCTACGTCATCTCGATGCTCGTCCGCACCGCCTGCGTGCTGCTGGCGGTGGTGCTGTGGGACATCCAGCGCTACGTGGCGATCGCCTGCCTGGCGGGCGGCGTCCTGCTGCCCTACTTCGCGGTGCTGATCGCCAACGCGGGCCGGGAGCGCGCACCGGGGCTGCCGAGCACGTTCGCCGTCTCCCCGGAGGCGAAGCTGATGCTGGGGCCGGGCGGGACGGGCGGCGGCGGGCGCCCCGAGCAGGCCGGGCACCCGGCAGGTGCGCCCGGCGCGGGCCCGCACGCCGGCACGGAGCGTGACGACACCCCGACCCAGGACTGATCCTCACTCAGGCTGCTTGCCGATATGCCCGTTTCTGCGGCTTATCACCCGGTGGAAAGCTCAGATCCGGCTCAGATAAATCATGGAAGAGCTAGCCATTCGGGGGTTCCGCCGTGACATACTGCGTACGCGTTCCGCATCCCCCGTCGGAACGACAGACCGACGCCGGGCGGCTCCCCCGTGGCTGCCCGGCGTCGTCATGCCCGCGTACGGGCGACTCGTGCGCGGATGCGAGACTGGCCGTGAGAACTCCGGCAGCACCCACCAGGACGGCACACCATGGACACCCCCGCGCTCGGCCTCTTCGGCACCGCGGACGGCCCCGACGGGCCGCCGGTCTGCTCCGGCAAGGGCTGCCGCACCACCGCCGTGTGGGTGCTGGTCTGGAACAACCCCAAGCTGCACACCCCGGACCGCCGCAAGACCTGGCTGGCCTGCGACGAGCACCGCGAGCACCTGTCGCAGTTCCTCGGCGTCCGCGGCTTCCTGAAGGAGGTCGTCCCCCTCGCCGACTTCCGGGCGTAGGGCACCGAACGGCGGCCGGCCGGCCGCCGGTCAGCCGCCGATCGCGGACATCGGGCGGTCCGGCTGGTGGAACGAGGGGTCGTCGATTCCGGCCCCGGCCTTCTTGCCCCACATGGCCTTGCGCCACAGGTCGCCGAGCTCGGCGTCCGAGGCCCCCGAGCGCAGCGCGGTGCGCAGGTCGGTCTCGCCGGTGGCGAACAGGCAGTTGCGGACCTGTCCGTCGGCGGTGAGCCGGGTGCGGTCGCAGGCGCGGCAGAACGGGCGGGTCACCGACGCGATCACGCCGACCCGGGCCGGGCCGCCGTCGACCAGCCAGCGCTCCGCGGGCGCCGCACCGCGGGTCGCGGAGGGCTCCGGGGCGAGGTCGAAGCGTTCCCGCAACAGGACCAGGATCTCCTCGGCGGTCACCATCCGGGAGCGGTCCCAGCCGTGCTGGGCGTCCAGCGGCATCTGCTCGATGAAACGCAGCTCGTAGCCGCGGTCGATGCACCAGCCGAGCAGGTCCGCGGCCTCGTGGTCGTTGACGCCGCGCATCAGGACGGCGTTCAGCTTCACCGGGGTGAGGCCGGCGGACTCGGCGGCGGCCAGCCCGGCCAGCACGTCGTCGTGGCGGTGCCGCCGGGTCAAGGTGTGGAACGTCCCGGCGTCCAGGGTGTCCAGCGAGACGTTCACCCGGTCCAGCCCGGCCTGCCGCAGCGCCGCGGCGGTGCGGGCCAGCCCGATCCCGTTGGTGGTGAGCGACAGCTCGGGCCGCGGCGCCAGCTCGGCGCAGGCGGCCACGATGCCGACCAGCCCGGGGCGCAGCAGCGGCTCGCCGCCGGTGAAGCGGACCTCGGTCACGCCCAGGTCCCGGACGGCGATCGAGACCAGCCGGACGATCTCCTCGTCGGTGAGCAGGTCGGGCTTGGCCAACCACTGCAGGCCCTCCTCGGGCATGCAGTACGTGCAGCGCAGATTGCACCGGTCGGTCAGGGAGACACGGAGATCCACGGCCTGGCGGCCGAAGGTGTCGAGCAGCATCGTGGCTCCCTTCCGAGGACCAGCGGCCCGGCCGCCGCTGCGGGCGGGCCGGGCCAGCCTATCGGGGAGGTGTGACGGCCCCCGGGGTCCGTCCGGTCAGTGGGCGCCCAGCCCGGTGAGCGAGCGGACCTCCAGTTCAGCGTACTTCGCCGGATCGGCCCGTTCGCGGGAGAGCAGGGTGCCGATCCAGCCGGCCAGGAAACCGACCGGGATGGAGACCAGGCCGGGGTTCTCCAGCGGGAACCAGTGGAAGTCGCTGTGCGGGAAGAGCGAGTTCTTGCCGCCCGAGACGACGGTCGAGAAGATCACCAGGGTGACCGAGGTGATCAGGCCGGCATAGACCGAGCTGACCGCTCCGGCGGTGGTGAAGCGCTTCCAGAACAGCGAGTAGAGCAGCGTCGGGAGGTTCGCCGAGGCGGCGACCGCGAAGGCCAGGGCCACCAGGGCGGCCGCGTTCAGCTTGTCCGCGAAGATCGAGAGCAGGATGGCGATCGCGCCGATCGCCACGGCGGCCAGCTTGGCCGAGGCGACCTCCTCCTTCTCCGAGGCCCGGCCGCGCCGGATCACGTTGGCCCAGAGGTCGTGGGCGAAGGACGCCGAGGAGGCGAGGGTCAGACCGGCGACCACGGCCAGGATGGTGGCGAACGCCACCGCCGAGATCACCGCCAGCAGGATGGCTCCGCCGGTGGTGCCTGCGCCGCCGCCGAGCTGCTCGGCGAGGAGCGGGGCCGCGGTGTTGCCGGCCGCGTTGGACTTCTTGATCGCCGCGGGGCCGACCAGGGCGGCGGCGCCGAAACCGAGCGCCAGGGTCATCAGGTAGAAGCAGCCGATGATGCCGATCGCCCAGAGCACGGACTTCCGGGCGGCCCGGGCGGTGGGCACGGTGTAGAAGCGGACGAGGATGTGCGGCAGGCCGGCGGTGCCGAGCACGAGGGCGAGGCCCAGGCTCAGGAAGTCGAGCTTGCTGGTGCCGGTGGCGCCGTACCTGAGGCCGGGCTCCAGGAACGCCGAGCCGGCCTTGCCGCTGGCGTCGGAGGCCGCGCCGAGCAGGGTGGACGGGTTGAAGTGGTACTTGGCCAGCACCAGGATGGTCATCAGCGCGGTACCGGCGATCAGCAGCACGGCCTTGACGATCTGCACCCAGGTGGTGCCCTTCATGCCGCCGATCGCGACGTAGACCACCATCAGCGCGCCGACGGCGACGATCGTCCAGCGCTTGGCCCCGTCGCCCTCCACGCCGAGCAGCAGCGCGACGAGCGAACCGGCGCCGACCATCTGGGCCAGCAGGTAGAAGATCGACACGATGATGGTGGAGACGCCCGCGGCGGTGCGCACCGGCCGCTGCCGCATCCGGAAGGCCAGCACGTCGGCCATGGTGTAGCGGCCGGAGTTGCGCAGCGGCTCGGCGATCAGCAGCAGGGCGACCAGCCAGGCGACCAGGAAGCCGATCGAGTAGAGGAAGCCGTCGTAGCCGTACAGCGCGATGGCGCCGGCGATGCCGAGGAACGATGCCGCGGACATGTAGTCGCCGGAGATCGCGAGGCCGTTCTGGAAGCCGGTGAATCCGCGGCCGCCGGCGTAGAAGTCCGCCGCGTCCTTGGTCTGACGTCCGGCCCAGATCGTGATGCCGAGGGTGGTCAGCACGAAGAGGCCGAACAGGGTCATGGTGAGGCCGCGGTGGTCGGTCGCGGCGCTGGCCAGAGCGGTCATTCGGCGGCCTCCCGGGGGCGTGGACGGCGGGGCCGTGCGCGGCGCGGATGGCCGCGGCCGGCGGGTCGAGCCGGCGGCCGGCGAACCGGGCGTACCAGGCCGCGATGGCGAAGGTCGAGACGAACTGCAGCAGGCCGAGCACCAGCGCCACGTTGATGTGGCCGACGACCTTGGTGGCCATGAAGGCGGGGGCGTAGCCGGAGAGCAGGACGTACAGCAGGTACCAGAGGATGAATCCTGCAGCGACCGGGAAGGCGAAGGCCCGGAAGGACGACCGCAGTTCGCGGAACTCCGGTCCCTCCTCGATCCGTTGAGCCTCTGCGGTACCGGTCGTCTGTTCGGTCGGCGGGTTGTCCACGCGGGGTCCTCCTGACGTCTTCGGGTGCGCGGGCGGTCCACGGGCAGGGCTGCGTGTGAGGGGGATCACAGCTGCGCGCCGCTGCATGCTAGATCCGCCGCAGCGCTCATGACAGCGCCCACGCACGATCGGCCGCGGAGGCGACGCGATCTGGCCGAAAACCGTCCGCGCGGCACGACGGGGCGGCACCGGAAGCCCGGCGCCGCCCCGTCGTGACGATGCGTCAGAAGACTGCGTTCAGAGGGCGATCCGCACCTTGAGGGCGGTGCGGTTGTCCATCTCCCGGTAGCCGTCGGGCACCCCGTCCAGGCCGACCGTCCGGTCGAAGACCAGGCCCGGGTCGATCGCACCGGACAGCACGTCCGGCAGCAGCTCCGGGATGTACGCCCGGGCCGGCGCCACCCCGCCGCGCAGCGAGACGTTGCGGCCGAACATCTGGCCGATGTCGACGCCGGCACTGCCGCCGTGCGGGACCCCGACGTAGCCGACCGCGCCGCCGTCACGGGCGATCGAGATCGCGGTGCGCATCGACTCCTCCGTGCCCACCGCCTCCAGGACGGCGTGCGCGCCCTGCCCGCCGGTCAGCTCCCTCACCGCCTCGATCGCCGCCTCACCGCGCTCGGCCACCACGTCGGTGGCACCGAACGCCCGCGCGATCGCGGTACGCGCCTCGTGCCGCCCCAGCGCGATGATCCGGCCCGCACCCAGCCGGTGCGCGGCCAGCACCCCGCACAGCCCCACCGCACCGTCGCCGACCACCGCCACCGTCGCCCCCGGCCGCACCCCGGCCGTCACCGCCGCATGATGCCCCGTGCTCATCACGTCCGACAGCGCCAGCAGCCCCGGCAGCAGCTTCTCCTCACCCACCGCGTCCTTCGGCAGCGCCACCAGCGTGCCGTCCGCGAACGGCACCCGCACCGCCTCGCCCTGCCCGCCGTCCGACCCCACCTCGCCCCAGAACCCGCCCTCCGGACACGACGTGTGCAACCCCTCACGACAGAAGTCGCACGTCCCGTCCGACCACACGAACGGCGCCACCACGAAATCACCCGGCCGGAACCCCCGCACCTGAGCGCCGACCTCCTCCACCACACCCAGGAACTCGTGACCGATCCGCTGACCCGCCACCCGCGACGCCACCCCCCGGTACGCCCACAGGTCACTGCCGCAGATACAGGCGTTCACCACCCGCACCACCGCATCCGTCGGACGCCGCACCGCGGCATCCGGCACCTCCTCGATCCGGATGTCGTTCGGGCCGTGGATCACGGTGGCACGCATGGGGATTCCTTCACGGGGAGACGGACGGTCGTCGGGGTGCGGACGACCCGGGGACGCCCGCACGGTAGTACGACCGCTCCGACGACCACTCTATTCCGGCCCGGCCGGGCCCACCCTCCGCACGGGAAGCGGCCTGACCACCCGCCCGTCGCCCTTAGAGTGGTGCACCATGCATGCGATCCAGTCACCGTGGAACGACCCGGCGCCCGCGCCGTTCCCGGCGCAGCGGCCCGCGGCCGAGGCCGGCCCCGGCTTCGCCGTCGTCGACGTCGAGACCACCGGGCTCGGCCGGTCCGACCGGGTCATCTCGGCGGGCGTCTACCAGCTCGACGCCCAGGGCGAGGTCACCGGGCACTGGTACACCCTGGTCAACCCCGAGCGCGACCCGGGCCCGGTCTGGATCCACGGCCTGACCGGCGCGATGCTGGCCGACGCCCCGACCTTCCCGGAGATCGCCGAGGAGCTCGCGGAGCGGCTGCGCGACCGGGTCATGGTGGCGCACAACGCGCTCTTCGACTGGAACATGATCTCCCGCGAGTACTCCCGGGCCGGGCTGCGCGCCCCGGTCGAGCAGCGGCTGTGCACCATGGTCCTCTCCCGCGACCTCGGCCTGCCGCTGCCGAACGGCAAGCTGTCCTCGCTCGCGGAGTACTTCGGCGTGCAGCAGCGCCAGGCCCACAACGCACTCGACGACGCCCGGGTGCTCGCCGAGGCGTTCCGGCCCAGCCTGCGGCTGGCCCGGCAGGTCGGCCTGCCGCTGCCGCTGACCACCTGCGTCGCGGTCACCGACCTCGGCGAGGAGTCCTCCCCGCGCCGGCCCGCGGATCCTTCGCCTCCTCGTACCGGCCGAGCCGCAAGCGGCCGCCCTGCCCGTACCCGAACCCGGGGCGCTGGTGCGACGGCACCCCGCTGATGCAGGGCATGCGGGTGGCGATCACCGGCGACACCGCGACCGAGCGGGAGCTGCTGGAGGACCGGGCGATCGAGGCCGGGCTGCACATCGCCACCTCGGTGAGCCGGCTCACCAGCCTGCTGGTCACCAACGAGCCGGACAGCTGGAGCGGCAAGGCCCGCAAGGCCCGGGAGCACGGCACGCCGGTGGTCGGCGAGGACGCCTTCCTCCAGTTGCTGCGCGAGGTCGCACCCCACCCCGGTGTCCGGTCGGGCGTTAAGTAGGGCGTAGCGTGCCGGGTGTGTACCGATTTCTGCTGTCCTGGCGCTGGGCTGCCATCACGCTGGTGGGGCTGCTGCTGATCCCCACCATGATCCGGCTGGGGTTCTGGCAGCTGCACCGGCACGAGGCCCGGGTGGCCCGCAACGCGCTGATCGGCCGCAACCTCACGGCGGCGCCGGTCGCCTTCGACTCGCTCTCCACGCCCGGCTGGGCGGTGCCGACCGGGCAGACCTGGCGTGCGGTGACGGCGGTCGGCAGCTACGACGCCGCCCACGAGTTCGTGATCCGCGGGCGGACGGAGCCGGGCGGCAGCAGCATCGGCTACTTCGTGGTGACCCCGCTGAAGCTCGCCGACGGCAAGGGCGAGGTGCTGGTCAACCGGGGCTGGGTGGAGTCCGGCTCGGACGCGACCAGCTATCCGACGGTGCCGGCGCCGCCGAGCGGCCGGGTGACGGTCACCGGCCGGCTGCGGGCCGACGAGACCACCGCGAGCAGCGGGATCCGGGACCGCGGCGGCCTGCCCGACCGGCAGTTCAAGCTGATCAACAGCGGGCAGCAGGCGAAGGCGACCGGTGCGCCCCTGCTCGGCGGCTACCTGGAGCTGGCCTCCTCGGTGCCGGCCGCGGGCGCGACCCCGAGGTGCTGCCCGAGCCGGAGCACTCCGACATCGGCCCGCACATGGCGTACGCGGTGCAGTGGTGGCTGTTCACCGCACTGGTCCCGGTCGGGCTGGTGGTGCTGGCCCGCCGGGAGGCGAAGGAGATCGCGGCCGAGCGCGCCAAGGCCGGCCAGGACGGCGAACTCGTCGACGCCTGAAGGGACTCGACGCCGCGGCAGGGCGGGCCGCGGCAGGGTTGACGGCCGCTTTGGTCTAGTCCACAGTGTGGGGTCGACCGCCCTTCCGGCACGCTCTCCCCCACGGAGCGACCCATGACGCAGTCCGCCCGACGCATGCGCGCCGCCGCCGCGGCCGCCCCGCTGCTGCTCGCCGCGGCCGCCCTGACCCTGCTGCCCGACCGCGCGGGCGCCGCGACCGGAGAGCTGCTGGTGAACGGCGGCTTCGAGTCCGGCGCCGCGGCGCCGTGGAGCTGCACCGGGGCAGCCGCCGTCGGCACCGCCGCACCGCACTCCGGCGCCTACGCGCTCACCGCCACCCCCGGCGGCAACGACCTCGCGCCCTGCGCGCAGACGGTCGCCGTCCGGCCGAACACCGGCTACACGCTCAGCGCCTGGGTCCGCGGCCCGTACGTCACCCTGGCCGCGGCCGGCAGCGGCGTCTCCACCTCGACCTGGACGAATTCCACCGGCTGGACGCTGCTGACCCGGACGTTCACCACCGGGGCGACCGCGGACACCATGACCGTCACGCTCAGCGGCTGGTACGCGGCCGGCGCGTACGGGGTGGACGACGTCTCGCTCACCGCCACCACGGGCGGCACCCCGCCCCCAGCACCTCGGCTCCCGCCTCCCCGACCCCGCCCCCTCGGCGAGCCCGTCGGCGACCCCGACGGCGACCCCGACGGCGAGCGGCAGCCCGAGCACCTCCCCGAGCGCCTCCCCGACCGGTGGCGGCGGCACGGTCGACGTCAGCACCGGCAAGCAGCTCCAGGCGGCGCTGGACGCCGCCGTCCCCGGGCAGACCATCCGGCTGGCCGACGGCACCTACACCGGCAACTTCACCGCCACCGCCCGGGGCACCGCCACCGCCCGGATCACCCTGACCGGCTCGCCGAACGCCGTCCTCACCACCAGCACCGGCGGCGGCTACGGCCTGCACCTCAACGGCGCCGCGTACTGGACGGTGCACGGCGTCACCGTCACCGGCGCGCAGAAGGGCATCGTGGTGGACGCCGCGGACCACGTCGAGCTGGACGCGGTGACCGTGCACCACACCACCATGGAGGGCGTGCACTTCCGCACCTCCAGCAGCTGGGGGTGCTGCGCGACTCCACCGTGCACGACACCGGCACCGCCGGCGACGGCAAGGGCGAGGGCGTGTACGTCGGCACCGCCAACACCCTCACCGACACCAGCGACCACGTGCAGATCACCGGCAACACCATCGGCCCGAACATCGGCGGCGAGAACGTCGACCTCAAGGAGGGCACCACCGGCGGCCTCGTCTCCGGCAACACCTTCGACGGCAGCGGGCTGACCGGCGGCAACTACGACGACTCCTGGGTCGACGTGAAGGGCAACGGCTACGTCATCGAGAACAACACCGGCAGCCGCACCACCAACGACGGCTACCAGGCGCACAGCCAGTTCCCCGGCTGGGGCTGCGGCACCGTCTTCCGCGGCAACCGGTCGGACCTGACCGGCGCGACCGGCACCGGCCGGTACGCCTTCGACCTCACCGACTACGACGCGGTCTCCTGCCCGGCCACCGTGACCGCCGACAACACCGTGACCGGCGGCGACGGCCTGGTGAACCCCGGCGTGCCGGTCAGCTGACCGGCCCGGTCCGCACCCGCCCGGCGGCGACCGGGCAGGATGGGCCCCATGGATCTCGGACTGCAGCAGAGGGTGTACGTACTGACCGGCGCCACCCGGGGGCTGGGGCTGGCCTCCGCCCGCGCCCTGGTCGCCGACGGGGCACGGGTGGTGGTGAGCGGCCGCAGCAAGGAGTCGGTGGCCTCGGCGGTGGAGTCGCTCGGCGGGGCCGGCCACGCCCACGGCGTGGTCGCCGACAACGCCGACCCGGACACCGCGGGCCGCCTGGTCGCCGCCGCGCAGGAGCGGTTCGGCCGGCTCGACGGCGTGCTGATCAGCGTCGGCGGGCCGGCCGCCGGACCGGTCGCGAAGGTCGGCGACGAGGTGTGGCGGACGGCCTTCGAGTCGGTGTTCCTCGGCGCCCTGCGGATCGCCCGGACGGCGGCCGAGGTGCTCGGTGAGGGCGGTGCGATCGCCTTCGTGCTGTCGGCGTCCGTCCGCGAGCCGATCGGCGGCCTCGGCGTCTCCAACGGCCTGCGGCCGGGCCTGGCCATGGCCGCCAAGTCGCTCGCGGACGAGCTCGGGCCGCGCGGCATCCGGGTGGTCGGGCTGCTGCCGGCCCGGATCGACACCGACCGGGTGCGCGAGCTCGACGCGATGAGCGGCGACGCGGACGCCGCCCGGGCCCGCTCCAGTGCGGCGATCCCGCTCGGTCGCTACGGCACCCCGGAGGAGTTCGGCAGGGTCGCGGCCTTCCTGCTCTCGCCGGCCGCCTCCTACCTCACCGGCGTCATGCTGCCGGTGGACGGCGGCGCGCTGCGCGGCCTCTGACGGATGGTCAGACCACCCGTCGGCGGCGGCGCTCGGCCCGCCGCCGACGGCGCTCGGAGTGCGGAGGCGCCACCTTCACCCGGACCTCGGCCGGCAGCTCCGCGAGGCCCAGGCTGGTGCGGGCGTTGGCGAACGGTCCGGCGTCGAGCGCACGGAGCACCGTGCCCACGCCGCCGCCGGGGGCGAGCCGGACGGCCGTGCGGAGCGCGACCCGGTGCGGGCCGCCGGCCACCTTGGCGGTGACCCGTTCGACGTCCGGCAGCGCCACCGTCTCGGTCTCGACGGCGTCCACCAGTGCCCGGCCGCGCAACCGCAGCGCCACACCCGCACCGTCCGGGACGGGCACCTCCACCGTCGAGGGGCCGGTGCGGTGCAGCTGGGCGAACAGCCACCACAGGCAGCCCGCCACCAGCAGCGCGGGGACGGCCAGCACCACCGGCCACCACCAGTCCATGTCCGACCAGTGCATCCGGGCCCCCGGGCTGAGCACCGCCTGCTCCGGGCGGCTGAACGGCCACCCGTTCGGCACGGTGACGCCCAGTCTGCCGTAGAGGTCCAGGCCGCCGGCGATCGCCAGCAGCCCGCCGCCCAGCAGCAGGATGCCGACCACGGCGAGGATCGTCCGGTTGACCGCCGACCGGCTCATCGGGAGGCCTCCTGGGCGAGCCGGCCGTGGCCGTGGCGGCGGTCGTGCGGCTGGGCGGGGCGGCCCGGCCGGGTGCGGACGTCGAGGCGGTAGGCGCCGGCGAGCGGCACCCGGGCGAGTTCGGCCCGCAGCGCCCGCTGCACCTCGGCCGGCTCGGCGGAGCCGGTGATGACGGCCTTGGCCCGGTGGCGGCGCACCCTGACCTTGCACCGCTCGACGCCGGGCAGGTCCGCGGCGCGGGTCCGGACGAGCGTGCCGACGGCGTCCCGGTGGACCACCGCGCCGGGTCTGCGCAGCGGCAGCCAGTGGCGCAGCCCCGGGGCGAAGGCGGCCCAACAGAGCACGATCCCGACGACGGCCGCGATCCCGGCGCCGATCAGCACCGGGAGGTCCTGCAACTGCCGGTCCGCGAGCTCCTGCTCCAGGGTCGCGCGCCACTGCCGGGCCGGGTGCCCGGTGCGTGCGGCCACCGCGTCGTAGAGCACGGCGCCCGCCGCCACCAGGACGCAGGTGACGACCACGGCGGTGAGGACGGTGCGCGGGGCGCGCGGACGCCGGATCCTTACCGCGGGCCACTCCTCGGCCGGCGCGGGACCGTCGTCCGGCAGGCCGTCGGGCGGCGGGGCGTCGGGCGGCGGGGCGTCGGGCGGCGGGGCGTCGTCGGGCGGCGGGGCGTCGTCGGGCGGCCCGGCGGCGGGCCGGCCCTGCACCGGCCGCCCCGCCCCGGCGTCGGCCCGGGCCTCGGGCTCGGCATCCGGGTCCGGCGGCGTCTCGGGCCCGGTCACGCGAGGCCCGCCGGGACGAGCCGCTCCACCAGGACGGCGACCGAGCCGACCGGCGTGCCGGTCAGCTCGGCGACCCGGGCGGCGGCCGTGTCACGGGCCAGCCCGGAGAGCCGGGCCAGGTCCGCCGGGTAGGGCAGGTCGAGGTGCAGGGTGACCCGGGCGCTGCCGCCCACCACCAGCACCGACGCCTTCGGCGGGGCGCCCGTCGCGGAACGGCGCGCCCACTCGTCGGCCAGCGCCTCCCGGACGGCCTGCTCGGCGATCCCGCTGTACACCCGGTCGGCGATCCGCAGCCGGCCGCGGGGGCCGGTGCGGCCGCGGTGGTGGCCATCACCGGCGCCGGTCACGGCCCCGGAGCAGGTCTCCGAGGTCTCCGAGGTCGGTGTCACCATCGAGCAGCCGGCCCAGCACGAAGCCCACCGCCCCCAGCGCCGCGACCAGCAGGAAGGCGGCGAAACCGCCGAAGTATCCGGCGAAGCCCAGGGCCATGCCGGCCAGCAGGCCGACCAGGGCCAGGTTCATCCGCTCCTCCTCGTGTACGGCGGGGGTGGGGTGCTGCGGGTCCTGCGGGCCGCGCCGACGCTGCGGTCCTGCGGTACGGCTGGTGCCGGGTGCTACTGGACGCGGCGGCCGGAGTCCGCGTCCTCGTCCTCGTCGGGCTCGTCCGGCAGGTGGACGTCGTTGACCGAGATGTTCACCTCGACGACCTCCAGACCGGTCATCCGCTCGACGGAGACGATGATGTTCTCCCGGACGTCGGCGGCGAGCTTGGGGATGACCACCCCGTACTCGACGACCAGGGCGATGTCGATGGCGGTCTGCCGTTCACCGACCTCCGCCTTGATCCCCCGGCCGACGCCGCCCGACTTGGAGCCGGGCACGCGGTCGCGCATGGCCCCGAAGGTACGGCTGAATCCGGAGCCGAGCGCATGGATCCCGGAGATCTCGCGGGCGGCCATGCCGGCGATCTTCTCGACGACGCCGACGGCGAGGGCCGTGCGGCCCCGCTCACTCGCCGTGGTCGCGGAAGGGTCGGCGTGGGGCTTCTGCAGGTCGGCCGGGGTGGGTGTCTGCGGCATGGCTTGCGTCTCCTGTGGTTGCGTCTCCAGCTATATCGCAAATCACCCCCAACTCTGACATTCCGCCACGAACCGCGCGCGCCGGATCTGCATCCGGACGGCGCCCGGAGGCTCCGGGCCCGGACGCACCGGGGCCGGACGCACCGGGGCCCGGACCGCGCGGTGCGGCCCGGGCCCCGGAGGCCGAGAACGGCAGGGTTCAGTCCCCGATGCCGGCCAGGTCGCGCATCCGGCGGGTCTGGGCCGCCCGCTCGGCCGTCCGCTGCTCGTCGTAGGAGCGGCCGCCGGCGCCCTGGAGCAGTGCCTTGGTCTCGATGACCGCGTTGCGCGGCGCGGCCAGCAGGGCGGCGGCCAGGTCGCGGGCGGCACCGTCGAGCTCGCCGGCGGGGACGGCGAGGTTGGCGAGGCCGGTCGCGGCCGCCTCCTCGGCACCGACCCAGCGGCCGGTCGCGCAGATCTCCAGCGCCCGGGCGTAGCCGACCAGTTCGATGAGCGGCTTGGTGCCGGCGAGGTCCGGGACAAGGCCCAGCGAGGTCTCCTTCATGGCGAACTGGACGTCGTCGGCGACCACCCGGAGGTCGCAGCCGAGCGCCAGCTGGAAGCCGGCGCCGACCGCGTGCCCCTGGACGGCGGCGATGGTGACCAGGTCGGCGCGGCGCCACCAGGTGAAGGCCTCCTGGTACTCCGCGATCGCGGCGTCCGTCTCGGCGTCGGTGCCGGAGGCGAGCCGGACGAAGGAGTGCTCGCCGGGGATTCCCTCGGGGGTGAACATCTGGCGGTCCAGGCCCGCCGAGAAGGAGACGCCCTCGGCGCGGAGCAGCACCACCCGGACGGTGCCGGGCAGGCTGCGGCCCACGGCGGCGAGCGCGCGCCACATGGCCGGGGTCTGGGCGTTGCGGCGCTTCGGGTGACAGAGAGTCACCAGCGCCAGTTCACCCTCGACGTCGAGACGGACGCCGTGCTCCTCCCACTGCTGTGGGTCGGTGTCGACGACGGGAGCGGTCATGGGGGTACCTCCAGCGGCGGACAGTAGAGCTACTGGAGAGTAACAAAGCCCGGCCCGGGCGGCCAGAGCCGACCGCGGAATCCTCCCTCCGGGGCCGGACGCGACGAACGGCGGCCCGGGGAACCCGGCCGCCGTCTCGTCCGGAGCATGATCGCCCGCGCATCTGCGCGCTGCGGTCGCCGCACGCTGCGCGACCCGGCGGGGCCGCTCCGAGGCCGTACCGCCGAACGATCTGATGAGTCGTCAGGAACCTGCTGCCACAGTCGCCTTGCCCTTGCCGCGCGTGGCACCGCCGCGCCCCCGGAGGTTCACTCCGGACTCGCTGAGCATGCGGTGCACGAAGCCGTAGGAGCGGCCCGTCTCCTCCGCCAGCGCGCGAATGCTCGCCCCGGAGTCGTACTTCTTCTTGAGATCGGCCGCGAGCTTCTCACGCGCGGCACCTGTCACCCGGCTGCCCTTTTTCAGAGTCTCGGCCACCCGTGCCTCCTCGTAGCTGTGCTCGGTCAGATTCCCATGATCACCCATCGCCGGTCTCCTGGCCACCCATTCGACAAGGTCGATGCGGGGAAAGCGCAGTCTGCCGGTGGTGTCCGCAGTGCACAAGGGCGCTCACCCTGGGTGCACGCGCCCCCGGAAATCCCGGGAGATCCGGTGAATGGGCTGATCAGAACGGACGGCCCCGCCGCAGAAGTGCGACGGGGCCGTTCCCAACGGAATGCCGCACACCGGCATTCCCGAAGCCGTCCGAAGACGGGTTTATCTACGACACACAGCTGATCCGGCGTCTACTCGCCGGTCAGGCCAGCGAAACCAGATCCGCGTACGCGGGGCTCCACAGGTCCTCGACGCCGTCCGGCAGCAGAATGATGCGCTCCGGCTGGAGCGCGTCCACCGCGCCCTCGTCGTGGGTCACCAGGACGACCGCGCCGGTGAAGGAGCGCAGCGCGCCCAGGATCTCCTCGCGGCTCGCCGGGTCCAGGTTGTTGGTGGGCTCGTCGAGCAGCAGCACGTTGGCACTGGAGACCACCAGGGTGGCCAGGGCCAGACGGGTCTTCTCACCGCCGGAGAGCACACCGGCCGGCTTGTCGACGTCGTCGCCGGAGAACAGGAACGAACCCAGGATCTTCCGGATCTGCACCAGGTCGGTGTCCGGCGCCGAGGAGCGCATGTTCTCCAGGACGGTGCGCTCCGGGTCGAGCGTCTCGTGCTCCTGGGCGTAGTAGCCGACCTTCAGGCCGTGGCCGGGGATCACCTCGCCGGTGTCCGGCTTCTCCACCCCGGCGAGCATCCGCAGCAGGGTGGTCTTGCCCGCACCGTTCAGCCCCAGCACCACGACCTTGGAGCCGCGGTCGATCGCCAGGTCGACGTCGGTGAAGATCTCCAGGGAGCCGTACGACTTCGACAGCCCGGCCGCGGTCATCGGCGTCTTGCCGCACGGGGCCGGGTCCGGGAAGCGCAGCTTGGCGACCTTGTCGGAGACCCGGGCCTGCTCCAGTCCGGAGAGCAGCTTCTCGGCGCGGCGGGCCATGTTCTGCGCGGCCACCGTCTTGGTCGCCTTGGCGCGCATCTTGTCGGCCTGGGCGTTGAGGGTTGCGGCCTTCTTCTCGGCGTTGGCGCGTTCGCGCTTGCGGCGCTTCTCGTCGTCCTCGCGCTGCTGCTGGTACTGCTTCCAGCCCATGTTGTAGACGTCGATCTGGGCGCGGTTGGCGTCCAGGTAGAAGACCTTGTTGACGACCGTCTCGACCAGGTCGACATCGTGCGAGATGACGATGAAGCCGCCCTTGTAGGTCTTCAGGAAATCCCGCAGCCAGGCGATCGAGTCGGCGTCGAGGTGGTTGGTGGGCTCGTCGAGCAGCAGGATGTCGGCGTCCGAGAAGAGGATCCGGGCCAGCTCGACCCGGCGGCGCTGGCCGCCGGAGAGGGTGTGCAGCGGCTGGCCGAGAATGCGGTCCGGCAGGCCCAGCGCGGCGGCGATGGTGGCGGCCTCGGCCTCGGCCGCGTACCCGCCCTTGGTGAGGAACTCGGTCTCCAGCCGGGCGTACTTCTTCATCGCGTTGTCGCGGGTGGAGCCCTTGCCGTTGGCCATCCGCTCCTCGTTCTCGCGCATCTTCTTCAGCACGGAGTCGAGGCCGCGGGCGGAGAGGATGCGGTCCCGGGCGAGGACGTCGAGGTCACCGGTGCGCGGGTCCTGCGGGAGGTAGCCGACCTCGCCGGAGCTGGTCACCGTGCCGCCGGCCGGCAGGCCCTCGCCCGCCAGCACCTTGGTCAGCGTGGTCTTGCCGGCGCCGTTGCGGCCGACCAGACCGATCCGGTCACCGGGGGCGACCCGGAACGAGGCGGACTCGATGAGGACGCGGGCGCCGGCGCGCAGCTCCAGGGCGTTCGCGGAAATCATGGCTGGGTCACTCCAAGGACGGGGACGAGGCACGGCGGCCGAGCGGGACGGAGACGGCAGGGCGGGGGGCGGGCCTACGAGAACCCGCCGACCGGCGCCTAATGCCCGGGGAACACAGCCATGCGTCCCAGTCTACCGGGCGCCCGGAGGATGCCCGGAGGAACGTCCCCGAGCGGCCTCAGCCGACCGGGCAGCCCTCCTGCGGCGGGACGGCCGCGAACGCCAGTTCCGGGCTCCCGCAGCCGGTCTCCAGCGCGCCCCGGCGGGTGTCGACGACCCGGCTGCCCACGATCGGGCCGTCCTCGATCGTCACGCGGTGGGCGTCCAGCCGCCGCAGCTGCACCTGCGGCCCGGCGCCCATCTGCCAGCCGCGGCCGCTCAGCCGGAAGCCGTTGATCCCGCCGGGCAGCGGGCGGGCGGCGCCGCCGGCCGGCGTGCAGGTGCGCGGCACCAGCACCGCGTCGTCGGTGTGCACGGTGCGCAGCGGGTCGAAGGTGCAGCCCTCGGCCGGACGGGAGTTGAACCGCAGGTCGCCGTCCCGGTCGCGGAAGCCCATGGTGAGGGTGGGCGTCACCACCGCCACCCAGGGCTCGTCCTCCACCGCGGTCTGCAGGGCTGCGGCCGCGCGGGCCACCTCGGTGTCGCGCTTCTCGGCGTCGGTCCGGTCTGCGGCGCCCGGTTCGCCGTCGGCGCGCAGCCAGTCGGCCAGGCCCGGCACCGCGCGGTGCCAGCGCACCACGTGGTCGCTCGGGCGGACGGAGGTGACCAGCCCGTCGTCCCAGACCACCACCGCGCTGTCGCCGGCCATCGCCAGGTGCAGTGCGGTGGCGTCCTCGCGGCGGTAGGACCACAGGTGCTCGCCGGTCGCGCGGTCGTAGGCCTCCAGCCCGGGGCCGACCCGCAGTTCCAGTGCTCCGGTGTCCAGCGACTGCGCCCCGACCGGGCTGGCGTCGGCGATGCCGGGCTCGGCCACCCGGTCGCCGAAGGGCACCGGGCGGTTGGCGTGGGCAGCGGCGCCCGCCCCGAGAACCAGCGCAACGGCCAGTGCGGGGAGCGCGGATCGGCGGGTCAGGCTTCGCAGCGGCTTCCAGGACACGGGCGGAGCGTACCCGTCGCACGCGTGTCCGTCAGCTGGAAATCCGGCCACCGCCCGGGTGCCGTGCGTCACCCGGGCAACCGGGCGCCCTGCTCCGACCTGCCGTGTCGGGGGCCCTCGACACCGGGTGCGGCCGCCGCGGACCGGCGGCGGCCGGGACGGACTGTTACACAGGTGGTACAGGACGCAGTTCGACGATCGGGGCGGCCTCGGCACTTCCCGGGTGCGGTGGCCGAGCGGCTGCGGGCGCGGGCCCGCTCGCCCGTACGAACTGCCACGTTCGGGTGATATGGGGCTTTTCCGGCGCCCGCGGGGCTTACTGTTCGGTCACCGACCCCGCCGCGCCCAGGAGTTCCCCCATGCGATTCGGCCGTCTCGCGCTGACCGCCGCCGCGCTGCTGCTGGTGACCACGGCGAGCGTTCCCGCCGGCACCCCGACGAACCGGACCGGGCGGCACGACGGGCTCTCCGCCGACGGCGCACCGCCCCGCGGCGCCGCACCCCGGCCGACCGTGCTGCGGCCCGCCCACGAGGTCCCGTTCGGCGCCTTCGTGGGCTCCTGGGACAGCTACATCCCGCAGATCCAGCGGTTGTCCGCCTGGCTCGGCGGGGCCGACCTCCAGGTCGGCCACACCTACCTCGCGGGCAACGGCTGGGCCGACGTCGAGGGCGAGAACCAGGTGCTCGGCCTCTGGTCGCAGTGGCGACTGGCCGACCCGGCCCGCATCCTGGTGCTGGGCGTGCCGATGCTGGTGCCCAACGAGGGCGATCTGCCCGACTCCCGGGTGGCCGCCCTGCTGGAGCGCGGCAACCACGGCGAGTTCGACCGGCACTTCCTGCAACTGGCCCGCAAGCTGGTCGCGTTCGGCGGCGCCGACACCATGCTCACGCTCGGCTGGGAGATGAACGGCACCACCTACACCTCCCGCTGCCGGCCGGACCCGGCGGCCTGGAAGGCCTACTGGCGGCGGATCGTCACCGTGATGCGGTCGGTGCCCGGGCAGCGCTTCCGCTTCGACTTCGCCCCCACCCGCGGGCTGGACGCCGTGCCGTGGACGCGCTGCTACCCCGGCGACGACGTGGTGGACATCATCGGCATGGACTCCTACGACATGCCGGCCGGCACCGGCTTCGACGACATGGTCTCCGAACCCTACGGGCTGCAGGACCAGGTCGAGTTCGCGGCCAGGCGCGGCAAGCCGGTCTCCTACCCGGAGTGGGGCCTGTTCCGCAACGGCGACGACCCGGTGTACGTGCGGCGGATGATCGAGTGGATCCGCACCCACGACACCGCCTACCAGACCGTCACCGACTACTGCCCGCACGGCTTCTGGGGCTGCCCGGACAATCCGCGGTCGACCGCGGTGTTCAAGGAGCTGATGTCCGGCTCCCCGGGCGGCCCGAGCGGGGCCGGTTCAGGCCCGGCGGCGCGCCACCAGCGCCTCCTTCACTTTCGGCAGCCGTGAGTCCAGCACGGCGACCGCCGCCTGCCGGGCCCGCACCGCCAGCGCCAGCGCGGCCGCCACCGGGGCCGGCCCGGCCGGGCCCGCCACCAGCCGGACGTTGCGCAGCGCGTCCGGGCGCCAGCGCTGCTTGTACGGCTCCTGGCCGCGCAGCAGGCTGAGCACCGGGATGTCCGCCGCCCGCACCTCGTCCAGGGCCGCGCCGAACAGCAGGCCGGCGATGTCGAGGCGCTCGCGCAGGCTCGGGTGCGCGCCGTACAGGTAGAGGCCGCCGAACGACGGGCAGAGCACCACCAGGTTCACGGCGAGCAGTTCGCCGTCCAGGGTGAAGCGGTGCATCGCGGCCCGGCCGGTCGCGACCATCGCCGTGGTGGACTCGGTCAGATGGGCGGCGAACCGCTCGGTGCGGTGCTCGGCGGTGACACCGCGGTCCTGCCACTGCAGGAAGTGCAGCCGCAGCAGGTCGGCGACGGTCTGCGGCACCTCCTCGGGCCGCGCGGCGTCGACCACCACGCCGGACTCGGCGATCCGGCGCAGCTTCACCCGGCTGCGCTGCGCGGTCTTGCCGGGCAGCCGCTTCAGCAGCTCCTCCATCGGCACCACCGGCAGGTACTGGCAGAGCGAGTCGTCGAACCGGCGGGTGCGCCCCGGGTGGTGCGCCAGCACCCGGTGCACCGCGGCCTCCGGGTGCACCTCGCGCAGCTCCAGACTGTGCCAGGGCCGCCGCAGCGGCAGGGCGGCGGCGAGTTCGGCCGCGGCCCGCTCGGCGCAGTCGTCGTCCAGCAGCACGTCGCTGAAGTCCGCGAGGGCGCCGCCCAGCCCGGTGAGCCCACCGAACGGGCCTCGCCGGCGCAGCGCCGCGGCCCCGGCCGGCCGGCCGTCCCGGCGCACCACCACCAGCACCAGCGCGCCCGGGCGACCGTAGCGGCGCCACCACGAGCACAGCCACCCCGCGTACTGGAACGGCGTGGTGGTGCGGCAGCGGCCGGCCAGGGCGTCCCACTCCGCGGCGAACCGCTCCAGCGCGTCGTCCTCGCGGTGCACCTCGGCCGTCCAGCGTTCGGCCGGCGCGGCCGCGCCGCCCGGCCGGAGGGCCGGCCGCGCCTCGGCGGGCAGGGTCATCGGGTGCTCCCGGCGGACTCCCTCGCGCGGGCCCTGGCCGGGTCGGCGTCCTCGGTGCGGGGCCGGGGGCCGCGGGCCCGGGCGCCGGCTCCGGCTCCGGCTCCGGTCCGGCGGGGCCGCGCCGGGCCAGCATCGCCAGCGCGCCGACCAGGACGCCGGCCGCGGCACCGACCGCGGTGTCGAGCGCGGCGGAGGGCGACGAAGGCCCGTCCGGCGGGGCGGCCTTGGCGAGCGGGACCAGCCGCACCCCGGTGTCCTTGCTGCTGAGGTTGGCGAAGGCGACCAGCGAGCCGGCGACCGCGTCGGCGGACGTCACCGCGTCGGCGGGGCGCGGGCCCGTCCCGGTGATCTCGATCATCGGGGCGTCCGGCGAAGTGGTGCCGCGGACGGCGTCGGCCAGCGCGGCGACCGTCCGGCCCGTCCCGGCGGCGGCCGCGGCGAGCACCTGCGGCTGGCCGGCCAGCCGGCCGTACGCCTGCGCGAAGTTGACCGCCGTGGCGCCCTCGCCGGGGTTCTGGGCGACCACCACCACGTAGGAGCTGGCGGTGTACGAGGCGGGCGTCACGGCGGCGTAGCCTGCGCCGGCACCGGCGCCCAGCGGGACGGCGAGCGCCACCGGCCACCAGCGGCCGGCCAGGGTCCTGCGGGATCGGCGCGGTTGGGACATCGGTCACTCCTTGACTGGACGCGGCGGGCGGTACGGAACGGCCCGCCGCAGTGGGAACGGTGGTGGGGTCAGCGCCGCAGCGCGGCGGCCGGGACCGGGGCCGGGGCCGGGCCGAGCCGGTCGTACAGCTCGGCGAGGGCGGCGGCGATCCGGGCGATGTCGTAGTGGCCGACGGCCGGCGGCTGCGGCAGCCGGGCGCCCGGCGGGCCGGCCCGCAGCTCCTCCAGGGCCCGCGTCCAGGCGGCGGCCTCGGCGGGGAGCCGCCGGGCGCCGGGGGCGGCGTCCGGCGGCAGTGATTCCAGGGCCGGGCAGGCGGTGTAGCGGACGGGCAGGCCGGCGGCCAGGCCCTCCAGGACGGTCAGGCCGAACGTCTCCTCCGCCGAGGGGGCGGCCAGCACGTCCATGGCGGCGAGGAGTTCGGGGACGTCGTCGCGTTCACCGGTGAACCGGACCCGGTCCGCGACGCCCAGCCGGGCGGCTAGGGCGGCGAGTGCCTCCCGCTCCGGGCCGGCGCCGACCAGCAGCAGCCACGGGTCGCGCGGGCCGGGCCGGTCGCACAGCGCGGCCAGCGCGTCGACGAGCACCCCGAAGCGCTTCCCGGGCACCAGCCGGCCCACCCCGCCCACCACGAACGCCCGGGCGGGCAAGCCGAGTTCGGCCCGCACGGCCTGGCCCACCTGCGGCGGCAGGAGATACCGCCGCGCCTCGATGCCGTTCGGCAGCAGGTGTACCCGGTGCGCGGGCACCCCCAGTCCGCCAGTGTCGTGGCGACCTGCCCGGAGACCGCGACCGTGACCGTGCCGAGCCGCTCGGCGGCCAGGTACAGCGCGCGGACGCCCCGGGTGGCCGGGCGGCCCTCGATCACCCCCGGGTGCAGCGAGTGCTCGGTGGCGACGACCGGGCGCACGCCGGCCAGCCGGGCGGCCAGCCGGCCGTACAGCCCGGCCCGGTAGAGGTGGGTGTGGACGGCCTGGTGGCCGCCGGCCCGGATCAGCCGGGCCAGCCGGGGCAGCACGGCCACGTCCCGGTTCCCGCGCATCGCGAGGTCGTGCACGGTGAAGCCGTCCGCGCGCAGCGCCGCGGCAACCGTGCCCGGATTCGTGAGCACCGCCACCTCGCAGCTGTGGCGCTCGGGCAGGTGCTTCAGCAGCAGGTGCAGCTGGCGCTCGGCTCCGCCCGAGGCGAGCCCGGTGACGACGTGCAGGACCTTCACCGGACCGCCTCCTGCGGGGCGGGCACCGGGGCCCGGCGCAGCCCGGTCACGGCGTCCCGCCAGTGGTGCCGGCCCTGCTTGGCGCGCAGCCGCCAGGCACCGTCGCGGTCGCCGACGTAGCAGCGCGGCAGCGCGAACCGGCCGGTCAGCTCGCTGTGCTCGATCGCGCAGGCGTACTGGTAGCCGGCCGCCTCGACGGCCAGCGCGGCGGCCCGGTCCACCGCACCGTACGGGTAGCAGAAGCCGGTCACCGGCCTGCCGACCAGCTGCTCCAGCACGCGTCGGCTGCCGCGGGTCTGCTCGGCGAGCTCGTCCGCGCGCAGCCCCGGCAGCGCGGTGTGGCCGAGCCCGTGCGAACCGATCTCCCAGCCCGCGGCGGCCAGCTGCACGACCTCGTCGACCGTCAGCAGCGGCTTGCGGGGGCCCTCCGGATCCCAGCCGTTGTCGCCGCCGAGCAGGTCCGGCACCACGTAGGCGGTGGCGGTGAAGCCGTACCGGCGGAGCACCGGGACGGCGTACCGGGCGAAGTCGGCGTAGCCGTCGTCGAAGGTGAGACCGACCAGCCCGGCGGCGGCGCCGGCGGCCCGGGCCCGCAGCAGCTCCCGCACGCTCACCCCGCGGCGCCCGCTGCGCGCCAGCCAGCCCATCTGGGCGGCGAACCGCTCCGGGCTGACGGTGAGCAGGTACGGGTCCTCGTCCTCGTGCGCCACCGAGTGGTACATCAGGATCCAGGGCGCCGACCTGGGGGCGTCCGCCGCCACCGGCAGGCCCGGACCTCGGACGGCTTCAGCGTCCATGGGACTTCCCTTCTCCGGCCGGGACGACCGGGCCCGCCGCCCGGAGGACGGCACGTACCGGCCCGCGGACCTCGGCCGCGCCGAGGACGGTGCCGAACAGGGCGAACACCGCCACCACGACCAGCCCGCCGAGCAGAGTGGCGGCGAGCGGCGCCGCCACCTGGCCCGCCGCCACGGCCCCGGCCGCGGACGCGGCCACCGCGGCGGCCAGCAGCCGGAGTTGCCCGCCGAGCACCTGGCGCAGGCGGAGCGCGATACCGCGCAGCAGCAGCCCGCGCAGCAGCAGGACGGCGGTGGTCGTGATCCCGGCGGCGTTGCCGGCGGCCAGGCCCGGCGCGCCGAACCGCGGGGTCGCGGTCACCCCCACCGCCACGGTGACCACCAGGCCGAGTGCCATCGCGGCGACCGGGTACCAGTCGAGGGCCCGGCGGCCGGCCGCGGGCTGCGCCTCCCCGGCCCGGCGGACCACCGGGCGGACGGAGAAGAACGGCCGGACCATCACACCGATCAGCGCCTGCGCGGGCAGTCCGAAGGAGTACACCCGGATCACCGCGGCGGTGGCGGCGGTGTCGTGCGGGCCGAAGGCGCCGCGCTGGAACAGCAGCGCCACCACGGACGGCGCGCAGGCCATCAGGAAGGCGGTGCCGAGCAGGACGACCGCGGCGGCCTGGCCGAGGTCCTTCTCGACCCGGTCCCGGGCGGCCTTCAGATCCCCCGCGGCAAGGGCCCTGGCCACCAGCGGGAAGGTCACCGTGACGATCAGGATCCCTGCGGTCATCGCCAGTTGGGAGACCTTGGCGGCGTAGTTCAGGTGCGAGATGGTGCCCGGTGGCAGGCCCGATCCGAGGTAGCGCTCGATGAAGACCTGGGCCTGCCGGGTCAGGGTGAAGGCGGCCACCGGCAGTATCGCCAGCGGGATCAGCACCAGGCCGCCGCCGGCGGCGCCCGCCACCGGGGCCGAGCGGCCGCGCGCCCGGAGCCGGCGGGCCGCCGGGCCGAGCAGCAGACCCGCCATCAGCAGGCTGCCGAGGGTCACGCCGACGGCCGCCGAGCCGACCCCGAGGACGGTGTGGCCGGTCAGCAGCACCGCCAGGATGCCCAGGTTGTAGGCGACGTAGATGCCGGCCGGTGCGGTGAAGGTGTGGTGGGCGCGCAGCATCGAGCAGAGGTACCCGACGACGCCGAACGGCAGGATGGTCAGCGCGGTGACCCGGGTGCAGGTGACGGCGAGGCCGGGATCGGCCAGCCCCGGGGCCAGCAGGCCGACCAGCGGGCCCGCCCCGAGCGCCGCCGCCAGGGTCAGGGTGCACAGGGCGAGCAGCAGCCACGGCAGGGTGGCGCGCACCAACTCCCTTACCGGGTCGGGGCCGTGCGGCCGCTCCTCGCGCAGGACGAGGGCCAGGCTGAAGGCCGGGACCATCAGGAAGGCCATCGCGTCCTCGATCAGCAGCGGCGCGGCGGTCTCCGGCACCGTCCAGGCCACGAGGAAGGCGTCGGTGCCCTGGTTGGCGCCGAAGTAGCGGGCCAGCAGCAGGTCGCGGAGCAGACCGAGCCCGGAGCCGGCGGCGCTGAGCACCGCCGTGACGCCGAAGGCCCGGGCGACGAATCCGCCCTCGGGGCGCGGCGCCGGGCGTGCCGGCCGCCGTCCGGGGCGGGCCGGGCCGGCGGCACCGCCGTCCGGGCCGCGGTGGTCGGCCGCTCGCCGCTCATGCCGTCTCCGGGCCGCGCGGGTCGGGGAAGGCCGTCCGGGCCGCGAGGCCGAGCACCACCGAGGTCAGCACGGTCGTGGTGCCGCCGATGTCCGCGTAGAGGAAGTCGACCAGCACCCAGGTGAGCAGGCCGAGCGCGGCCAGGCCCGGGCCCGCCGCCCGGCGCAGGCACCCCAGCAGCAGGGCGAGGAACAGCGCTGCGTACGCCACGATGCCGAGCAGGCCCTGCTCGCTGAGCACCAGGAAGTACATGTTGTGCGGGGAGAGCAGGGGCTCGCGCTGGAAGCCGATCGTGGCGTCCTCGGCGTCGCTGCCGGAGGAGAGCCGCAGCGGGGCGTGGCCGTCGCGCAGCTGCTGGAAGGCCTTCGGTCCGGCGCCGGTGGCGGGGTGGTCCTGCCAGATCCGGGTGGCGGTCGTCCACAGGTCGTAGCGGTCGCTGACGGACTGGTCGGGTGCGGCCTGCACGGAGCCGATGCTGCCGAGCCGCTCGGCGACCCCGGAGGAGCCGAGGCCGAGCCCGCCGACCAGGACCACGGCCGCGGCGGCGGCCAGCAGGACGCCGCGGACGACGAGCCGGGCGTCGGCGCGCAGCAGCAGCACGGTGACCGCTACCGTGCAGGCGATCCAGCTGCCGCGGCTGAACGAGACGGCCAGCGGGAAGGTGAGGAACGCGGCGGCCGCGTACAGACCGCGGCGCAGCGCGCGGTTGCCGTGCGGTCCGCGTTCGCCGAGCGCCAGCGCGAGGGCGGCGAGCAGGCCGAAGCTGACCACGGTGGACATCGCCATGATGTCCAGCGCGCCGAACGTGCCCACCGCGCGGATGGGTTGGCCGGTGTAGGAGGCGCCCGTCCGGGTCAGGTACTGGTGCGCGCCGACCGCGCCCTCCACCAGGGCGGCGGCGACGAACGAGCCGAGCACCAGCCGCCGGTCGAGCGGGTCGCGCAGGGCGCAGGCCACCGCGGCCGGGACGAGGACGAAGACCTGGACGAGCCGGACGAAGCCGGTGACGGAGGCCGCCGGGTCGATCGAGGCCAGGGTGGCCGCGCCGGCGGCGCAGACCACCGCCGCGAACAGCAGGCAGGCGGCGGTGTCCAGGCGGGCCGCCCGGCCGCGCAGCAGCTCCAGGCCGACCAGCGCGACCAGGGCGAGCGAGGCGAGGTCGGCGGGGGTGATGTGGACGGCGGCGGTGACGTCCTTCTCGCCGGTGGGGACGCAGACCAGCAGCACGGTGGCGCAGGCGGCCAGCGCGGGCAGGTGGCGTCGCACCGGAATGCGGCGCAACGCTGCTGCCGGTTCGGCGAGTTGGAGCGAGAGCGCCACGTCAGCTCCCGTCCGGGTTGAGCATCAGGGCGGCCGTGCGGAGGAGGATCTTGGCGTCCTGCCAGAGGCTCCAGCCCTCGATGTAGCGGTTGTCGAAGCGGGCCCGGTCCTCGATCGAGGTGTCCCCGCGCAACCCGTTGACCTGGGCGAGCCCGGTGAGGCCGACCGGCACCCGGTGGCGGTCCTGGTACTCGGGGTAGGCCTGGCCGAACCGCATGACGAAGTAGGGGCGTTCGGGGCGCGGGCCGACCAGGCTCATGTCGCCGCGGACGACGTTCCACAGCTGCGGCAGTTCGTCCATCGACGTCCGGCGCAGCAGCCGGCCGACGGCGCCCATCCGGTGGTCGTGCGAGATGTTCCAGCGGGTCGCCGACTCGTGTTCGTTGCTGGGCCGCAGGGTGCGGAACTTGAGCAGCGTGAACACCTGGCCGTCGAGGCCGGTGCGCTGCTGGCGGAACAGCACCCCGGGGCCGGTGTCCCAGCGGACGGCGAGCGCGCAGGCGGCCAGCACCGGGGAGAGCAGCAGCAGGCCGAGCGAGGCCGCGCCGACGTCCAGGGCGCGCTTGACCGGCCAGCCGGGGCGGCGCAGCGCGGGACGGGCCAGCAGGACGACCGGGAAGCCCCAGAGCTGGTCGGCACCCCGGCGGCCGAGCGCCGCGTACTCGCGCAGCTGCGGCACCAGCCAGACCGTGCAGCCGAGCCGGGTCGCGGTGCGCAGCGCGGCCGCGGTCTGCGCGTCGTCGGCGGCGCCCTCGGTGACCACCACGTGGTGGATCCGCTTGCGGCGCAACTGGCTCTCCAGGGCGTCGTGTCCGCCGAGGACGCGCAGCGCCGGGCCGTCGGCGAGCAGGCCGGGCTGGGAGTCCAGGAAGCCGATCGGGCGCAGCCCGTACTCGCGGTGCTCCAGCATCGCGGCGGCGACCCGCTGGCCGAGCTGGCCGGCGCCCAGGATCAGGGCGGGGCTCGGGCGCAGCCGCCGGGCGCGGCGCAGCAGGCGGTAGACCAGGGCCCGCAGGAGGCAGGCGGGCAGGGTGAAGGCGACGACCAGCGCGGCGAGGCGCAGCGGCGAGGCGGGCCGGGCGTCGCCGAGGCAGGCGGCCAGGGTGACCGCCAGGGCGACGGCGACCGCGGCGCGGCCGGCCAGCGCGGGCAGGTCGTCGAGGGCGGAGACGGTGAGGCGGGGCCGGTAGAGGCCGCCGGCGAGGTTGAGCGGGAGCAGGACGGAGAGCAGGACGGCGGTGCTGTGCAGCGGCCGGGTGTCGACGGCGGTCACGGCGGCGGCGGTCAGCGCGAGGACGTCCGAGCCGAGCAGGCCGGCGGGTACGGCCGCCCGGGAGCGGAAGGGCCGGCGGTGCCGGCCCGCGGAGGGCACCGGACGGGAGCGGGATGCCTGGGCCGGCCGGTCGAGCAGGCCGGTGCCGGGCTGCCGCCGTGGCGACGGTGGCCGTCCGGGCCGCGGCACGCTCTCGTGGTCGATGGTCATCAGTGCGCGAACTCCCCTGCTGTGTACCGGCCGTCGCGGGGCCGCCGGGCCGGCCCGTACTGGTTCGGCGGCCCGGCCCGGTGGAGACGGTCCAGGTGGGCACCTGCTGCCTGGACGGCGATCGGCCCCTCCGGCGGCGGGCATCGATCGCCCGGCCAGCCGAACAGGTACGAAACAGGCAAAATCAGACAATAGCGAACGCTTGCTTCAACGCCACGAGTTGACGGGCCGTTTCATCCCGTCCGCCCATTTGTCGGACTGTCGGACGGAGCCCCCCGACCGCCGCGCGAAGGTCGGCCGCCCACCTGCCGGGGCGGCGGTCCGGTGCAAGCACTCACAGTCGGATAAACGATCGCCGTCCACCGGGGACACGGGGATCCGGGGGCCCGGACACCCCGGCCGGCAGCAGGGCCCGGTACACCTCGGCGACCTGCGACACCGTCCGGCGCACGTCATGCCGGCCGGCGACGAACTCCCGGGCCCGGGCGCCGCGGCGGGCACACGCGTCCGGGTCGGCGAGCGCCTCGGCGAGGTGTTCGGACAGCGCCTCCGGGTCCTCCGGGGGCACCGGGGGTACGCCGTCGGGCGGCGGCGGCAGGCACTCGCGGGCGCCCGGCACATCGGTCAGCAGCACGGGCCGGGCGGCGGCCATCGCCTCCAGCGGGGCCAGCGCCATCCCCTCCCACCTGGAGGGCAGCACCACCACGTCGGCCGCCGCCAGCCAGGGCCGCGGGTCCGCGACCGGGCCGACGAGCAGCACACCGGCCGGGTCCGGCAGCGTCCGGACGCGGGCCGCGAGGAGTTCGGCGTCCGGGCCGCCGCCGACCACCGCGAGCCGGGCGCCGGGGACCCGGGCGGCCACCGCCGGCCAGGCGTCCAGCAGCACGTCCTGGCCCTTCTGCCGGCAGAGCCGGCCGAGGCAGACCGCGAGCGGGGCGTCGGCGGCGAGGCCGAGCACGGCGCGGGCGGCGAGCCGGCCGGGGGCGTCCGCAGGCCCGTGCCGTTCCAGGTCGACGCCGTTCGGGACGACGTGCCACCGCCCGGCCAGCCCGGCGGCCTCGCCGTCCCGGCGCTCCTGCTCGCTCACGCAGAGCAGCGCGTCCGCCCAGCGGGTCGCGAACCGCTCCCAGCGCCGGGTGGCGGCGGCCAGCGCGCCGTCCACGGCCGCGAACGACCAGGCGTGCGGCTGGAAGACGGTCGGCACCCCGCGGCGCACCGCGAGCCGGCCGGCCAGCCCCGCCTTGGCGCTGTGCAGGTGCAGCACGTCGGGGGCGGCATCGCGCACGATCCGGCGCAGCCGCAGCGCCTCACCGGCGGTGGCCGGCCCCGGCGAGCGCCGGGCCGGCCAGTCGATCACCCGGGCCCCGGCGGCGGCCGCCTCGATGCCGAGGCGGCCGTCGGGCGGGCAGGCGACCAGCACCCGCCGGCCGTCCGCGCACTGTCCGCGGACGAGGTCGACCACCACGCGGGCCACCCCGCCGTCGACCGGCTGGGATACATGAAGGATCGTCAGATGCACGGCCGCGAGCCTAGGTTCGCGCCACCTTCGGTGCCGCGGCCGTCACCCGTCCCGGTGATGGGACGCCACCCGAACGGGGTGCGGGTGCGGACGGGTGTTCCCCGCCCCGAACGGGCGGGCGGGCCGGATCAGGCCTGGGCGATCTCGTCCCCGAGGCGGTCGAGGACCGCGCCGTGGATGCGGTTCAGGCCCTTGGGCGCGAAGGTGCGCTCGAAGAAGCCGCCGATGCCGCCGGCCCCCTGCCAGGAGGCCTCCAGCACCACCCTGGCGTCGTCCGGACCGGCCGCGGAGACCGTCCAGGTGATCACCATGCTGGAGTTGGCGTCCGTCTCGACCAGCGTCAGCCGGCCCGGCTCGGTCACCGTGAACAGGCAGTCCCGGACGCGGCTCTCGGTGGCCTGCAGCTTCCAGTGCACCTGGGTGCCGGCACCCGTGCCGCCGGCCCGCACCTCGTACTCGCTGTACTGCGCGGGCAGCAGCCGCGGCCGCACGGTGGTGTAGTCGGCGAGCGCCTCGTACACCCGTTCCGGGGAGGCCGGGTAGACCCGCTCGGTGGTGGCCTGGACCTTGCCCATGGGGGCTCTCCTTCGGTGGACTTCGCCGGCGTCGCGGCGGACGGCAGATCGGGCCAAGCCAACCACACCCGCCCCGGCGGGCCGCGGCGGCGGGTGGCGTGCGCCGCCGCCGGGTTAGGGTGGCCGGTGTGCTCGATCAGGTGACCGCCCTCCGCTACCTCGATCCGCTGCGCGCCGGAGGCTCCGTCCCCGGCGTGGTGGAGACCGACGATCTCGGCACCTACGTGGTGAAGTTCACCGGCGCCGCGCAGGGACCGAAGGCGCTGGTCGCCGAGGTGGTGGTCGGCGAGCTGGCGCGCCGGCTCGGGCTGCGGGTGCCGCCGCTGGTGGTGGTCGACTTCGACCCGGCGGTGGCCGCGCACGAGCCCGACCCGGAGATCCAGGACATCCTGCGGGCCAGCGGCGGCGCCAACCTCGGGATGGACCTGCTGCCCGGCGCGCGCGACTTCCGGCCCGGCATGGTCGACGTCGACCCGCTGGAGGCCGGACGGGTGGTCTGGCTCGACGCGTTCACCGGCAACGTCGACCGCACCGTCCACAACCCCAACCTGATGGTGTGGCACGGACGGCTCTGGCTGATCGACAACGGCGCCGGGCTGATCTTCCACCACCGCTGGTCGGCGGCGTCCGCCGCGCTGTTCAAGCCCTACCCGATGAACGCCCACGCCCTCGGCGCGTCCGGGCCGGACCTCGCGGCCGCCGACGCCGAGCTCGCGCCGCTGGTCACCGAGGAGCTGCTGCGCGAGGTGGTCGGGCTCGTGCCGGACGCCTGGCTGGCGGACGAGCCGGGCTTCGACTCGGTGGCCGACCTGCGCGAGGCGTACGTGGCCCACCTGGCCGCCCGGGCGGCGCGGTCCTCGGCCTGGCTGCCGGCCCGTTTCGCCAGCGCCCAGGAGCTGCGCGCCGCCGAGGAGCGCAAGGCCGCCGAGACCGCCGCGGGCCGCCCGGCCTGGCTCAAGCAGGTGCCCAACCGGCACGGCCTGGCCCAGGTCGAGGCGGACTGGAGCCGCCACATCGGCTGACCGGGCGCACCCCCGGCGATCGCCCGCGGTCAGTAGGTCGCCGGCACCGAGTCCACCCCGGCCGCCAGCAGCAGCCACTCCCCCAGCGTGCCGCAGAACAGGCAGAACGCGCAGAGCGCGGCGCGCTCCAGCGGATCGAGCCGGCCCACCGCGGGCACCAGCCGCACCAGCAGCCAGGCCGCGGCCAGGCCCGCCAGCGGGCCGCCGAGCACCGGCAGGCAGGCCCGCACCCAGTCGCCGAACCGGGGCGAGGGCGAACTGCCCACCCCGAACCCGACACCGATCACCAGCAGCAGCACACCGGGCCCCGCCACCACCAGGCTGCCGGCCAGCACCAGCACGGCCGCAGCACGTCTCCTGTCCGCCAACTCCCCCGCCCCCAGCGATCCCTGGCCCCGGATCCGGCCCACCGACAGGATCGCGGAAACGGTCCTGCCCCGCCTGAGTACGGATACTCGGGCGGGGCAGGAGAGTTCGTCCGGCGTTCAGCTCACAGCCGCCACCACTGGGCCGCCTTCTCGGCGTTCACCACGCCGGCGCCGTAGAAGCCGTTGTCCGAGGCGCCGCCCTGGCAGACGGCCGCCCAGGCGCCGTCACCGCTCGGGTCGTAGGACGCGGGGCAGGCGTGGTCGTCGGCCTGGTGCTGCAGCATCGCCCGCAGCTCGTTCGGGCCGGCCCACGGGTGGGTGGAGGCGAGCAGCGCCGCCACGCCGGTGGCGTGCGGGGACGCCATCGAGGTGCCCTGCATGTACGCGTACTTGTTGCCGCGGACGGTGGAGAGCACCCGGCCGTTGTGGTCCGGGGTGTCGGGCAGCTGGTAGCGGGAGTCGCCGCCGGGGGCCGCCACGGTGGTCTTGCCGAGGCCGTAGCTGGAGTAGAAGGACTTGTCGCCGTTGACGCCCACCGAGCTCACCACGACGACGCCGGGCAGTTCGGTCGGCAGCGACAGGCAGGAGCCGTCCACCGGACGGGTGCCCGGCGTCGTGTCGTCCGGGCTGGAGGTGTCGGTGGTCTTGTGCGCGAGGTCGATGTTCTCGTTGCCGGCGGCGGCCACGTTGAGCACCCCGTTGCGCTGCGAGAACTCGACCGCGCGGCGCACGGCGGTCATCACCGCGGCCTGGTCCGGGTCGTTCTTGCAGGCGAACAGCCACGGGTCGATGTAGTAGCTGTTGTTGGTCACCTTGAAGTGGTGCTCACCGGCCCAGACGAAGCCGCAGATCGCGTACTCCGGGTAGATGAACCCGCCGTCGTCGACCACCTTGACCGCGGCCAGCCGGACGTTCGGGGCGATGCCCTCGATGCCCTTGCCGTTCTTGGCGGCCGCGATGGTGCCCGCCACGTGGGTGCCGTGGTCACTGGTGGTGGGCTGCCAGGACTGCCAGGAGGTGTCCGCCTTGCCGCCGTTGATGCAGGAGGCGGAGAGCGCGGGGTCGACGTTGGCCGCGAGGTCCTCGTGGGTGGCGTCGATGCCGGAGTCGAGGATGCCGACCACCACGTTGCGGCTGCCCAGGGTCGTCCGGTGGGCCTTGTCGACGCCGATCTGGCGCATGTCCCACTGGTCCGCCCAGAGCGGCTCGGAGCCGTCGGCGGGGGCCGCCGCCGGTACCGCGGCGGGCTCGGAGACCTGCTCGTCGGCGCTCTGCACGATGCCGGCCGTCCGGCTCGCCCCGACCGACTCGACCGTCCGGGACGCGCGCAGCTTCACGGCGAACTGCGGGTCGGTGGAGCGGGCCACCACGACGCCGATCCGGTCGTAGGAGACGACGACGCTGCCGCCGAGCGCGGCGACGGCCCTTTCCGCCTTCTTGACCTGACCGTGGTCGGCCCGGGTGTTCACCACGTAACTGAGCAGGGGCCCGGGCGCGTCGGCCGCGGCGGCGGCGACCGCGGTGCCGGCCGGCAGTGCCAGGGCGGCGGCGGTCGCGAGGGCGAGGCCCAGCGCCGCTGACCTGGCCCGACGTATCCGAAGAACACTCATAGGGGTTGGCCCTCCCGAGTCCCGTCTGCGCCCGGCCTGTTGGCCGAGCAGCGTGAGTGGGTCGGACGCTATTGGCCGTCTGTGCCCGTCCGCAAGAGGACGGTCCACCGAAAGCACACAGAAGGACGGGCGGTGCCCGGTCCGCTGTCAGTCGGACCGGGCACCTTTTCTGTCGGTCCGTCAGGAGTTGAAGAGCTCTCCGTAGGTCGCCAGGGCGGTCGCGATGTCCGCCTGCGCCCAGAACCGGTGGTACGTGAAGGTCGGGGCCGCGCCGCCGTTCAGGTAGGTCTGCACCTTGGCGAAGGCCGGGTCGCTCTTGTACCAGGAGCGGATGGACAGGAAGGTGGACGAGGAGTTGATCGCGTCACCGTTGGGCATGGTGCCCGTCCAGCCCGAGGGCACCGAGACGGAGTCGTTGAACCGGCTGTAGTCCGTCCGGGTCTCGGGCACCGAGATGCCCAGCGCGTCCTGGTTGTTGGCCCACATGCCGTCCAGCAGCTTCTGCGCGGCGGTCTTCGCCGCGGCGTTGCCGGACTTCGCCGCGTAGTACGAGAGCAGCTTGGCGTAGGAGCCCGCCACACCGACGTCGCTGGTGTAGTCGACCACGCTCACGTGCAGGCCGGCGTTGGCGCCCGGCGAGCTCGCGTTCCAGGTGTCCGGCTTGCCGCTCCAGGCGAGCGTGGACGGGATCTTGAAGCTGCCGTCGGCGTTGAAGGACGTGTTGGCGAGCGCCCAGCTCACCCACTTGTCCAGCACCGCCTTGGCCTTGGTGTCGCCGCTCGCGTAGTAGTACTCCGCCAGCCGCTCCACGCCCCAGGACTGGAACCCGAACCACTGGTTGCTCGGCGGATCGTGGTAGACCGGCGCCTCGTCGTAGGCCATCCCGTAGAAGGTCGGGGTGCCGGCCGGCGGGGTGCCGTAGGCGCCGTCCCAGCTGTTGGTGGCACCGCCGGCGATGGCGCCCTCGTTGGACTGCAGCCACTGGACGAACTCCACCTGGCGGCCCAGGCTGGTCGTCCAGTCCGCCTTGCCGGTGGCCGACTTGGGCGTCATGTCGGTGTTGTTGACCAGTGCGAACGCGGCCATCGGGTTCTGGTAGCCGCCGTGCGCGGCGCTGTCGCCGATCCGCCAGGCCCAGCCGGCGCTGCTGTCGGTGGCCCCGCCCCAGGCGTAGTACCAGGAGAGCAGGTAGTGCTCGCTGTCCTTGCCGGTGCCGGCCGCGCAGACCGTCGGGCCGACGCAGTTGCCGATCTTCTTGAAGTACTTGTCGAAGAACGAGTACCGCAGGTAGTCGCCCATCTTGCCGGCCTTGGCCACGGTGGTGGCGACCTGCGAGCCGTTGCCCTGGGCCTTGGCCCAGGTGTCCGCCCAGTAGGCGGCCTGGATGGCACGGGCGTCGGCGTCCGGGGCGTCGGTGTACTTCCACTGCTTGGCGTAGGACGTGTCCTTGATGAACAGGTCCAGGTAGCCGTTCTTGCCGCCGTAGGCGAACTTGTCGCAGGTCGGCTGCGGGATGGTCTCCCAGACGGACTCCTGCGCGCCGCGCTGGTAGGTGTTGATGTACGACGGACCGGTGTCGGTCGGCCCCGCCTCGCACTTGCCGGGCGAGTTCCCGTAGCCGTAGACGTTGTCGACGTCCTGCAGCCAGTGCATGCCGTAGATGTCGTCGGTGCCGTAGGCGCTCTTGAGCTCCGCCGCGATCGGGTCCGAGCCCGCGGTGACCGAGGTGTCCAGCTGCGACGGGTAGTCACTGGGCAGCGGGTGCTCGGGCGCGTAGGTGGCCGGCTTGCTCGCGTTGTAGAACGAGTTGGTGGGCTGGTCGGCGTGCGTGGGGATCATGTACGTCTCCATGAGCGTCCACGCCGCGTTGAACTTCGACCAGTCCTTGGTCACCCGCCCGTACTGGGCCTCCAGCCACAGCAGGTAGCTGTAGGCCTCGGAGGTGGTCTCGTGGCCCTGGTCGGGGGCCTCGACCAGCAGGGTCTCCACCGAGTGGTAGGGGATGCCCTCCGGCGAGAAGTAGCCGTTGGCCGGTGCCTTGATCTTGTTGTAGAGCTGGAGGAACCGGTCGTCGTACACCCCGGTGCCCGCGGCCAGTTCGGTCACGGTGACCACCGAGCTGGTGTACCCGGTGGCGGTCGAGGTGAAGTTCGCCGAGCCGGTGGAGGCGGCGTCGGCCGTCAGGGTGACGGTCTGCGCGGTCGACCAGTTCGACGGGGTGAAGGTGAGCGTGGCACCGGAGCTGATGGCCAGTCCGGTGTTGCCCGAGGTGCGCGTGGTGGTGACGGTGACGTTCGCGGTGGGCTGCGAGGAGAGCTTCAGCGCGAAGGTGCCGGTCTTGCCCTGGGTCACCGACAGCGTGGTCGGCACCGCGGAGATGGACGGGCCGGCCGCCACGGTGAGACCCGCCGGGGTGGACTCGCTGGTCGCACCCAGGCTGTCGTACGCCTTGGCGTAGACGGAGTGGCTCCCGGAGGAGGCACCCGTCCAGCTGAAGGTGTACGGCGCGGCGGTGGCGGTGCCGATCAGCGTGGTGTTGTCGTAGAACTCGACCTTGCTGATGGTCGCGCCGTCGGCCGCACTGGCACTGGCGGCCAGCGGAATCGTCGCGCCCGCGGCGTAACTGGCCCCTGCGGTCGGGCTGGTGAGTGCCACCGTGGGGGCGGTGTGGGCACCGGTGCAGCTGGTGCCGTTGACCGCGAAGGCGGTCGGGGCGGTGTTGGTGCCGCTGTACGAGAAGTTGGCGCCCGCGGTCGTGTTGCCACCGGCCGGGATGCTGGTCGCCCAGGCCGGGTTGACCACGGTGACGTTCTTCCCGGACTGGCTCCAGGTGCCGTTCCAGCCGGTGCCGGACAGCGTCTGGTTGCCGCTGTAGGCATAGGTCAGCGTCCAGCCGTTCAGCGCGGCCGAACTCACGTTGCTGATCTTCACGTTGGCGGTGAAGCCACTGCCCCAGTCATTGACCGAGTAGTCGACGGAGCACTGCACGGTGGCGGCCACGGCGGGGTTCGCGACCATGGTGCCGACACCGGCGGCGAGCACGGCGAGCGAGACGCCGAGCGTGGACAGACGGATGGTGCGGGAGGTGGTGGGGGGTGACATCTGCACGTCTCCAGTGGGTGGGGGAAACAGTGCGAGGCGGTGATGCACGGCTCTCGCGCGGTCCTGGATCTGTGGGAGCGCTCCCAAGGATGGGGACACGTCAGAGGCGTGTCAAGAGATTGCGCAGCAGGACGGCTTGGCAACTCCCTTGGCGCTGGCTATCTTTCTGGCGGGCCTGTGGGAGCGCGCCCACGCAGCACTCCTCTCAAGGAGCGGAAATGTCCCTCCGCACCACCGCCCTGGCACTGGGGTCCGCGCTCGTCGCGACCGCCGCCGCAGGGCTCACCCTGATCGGCCCCGGCACCGCCGCAGCCGCCACCACCGCCTGTACCGTCGACTATTCCGTCAACGACTGGGGCAGTGGCTTCACCGCCAATGTAAAGATCAACAATGTCGGTTCGGCCGCGCTGAACGGCTGGACGCTGACCTATGCCTACAGCGGCAACCAGACGCTGTCCGGCACCGGCTGGAACGGCACCTGGAGCCAGTCCGGGAAGAACGTCACCGTGGTCAACCCGGCCTGGGCGACCAGCATCCCGGCCGGTGGCAACACGACCGCGGGCGCCAACTTCTCGTACAGCGGCACCAACACCGCCCCGACCGCCTTCGCGGTCAACGGCGTTCCGTGCACCGGTGCGGGCGCCACCCCGACCGTCTCCGCGTCCCCCACCGCCTCGCCCTCGCCCAGCGCGTCCGCGTCGCCGACCGTCTCGGCCTCGCCCACCGCGTCCCCCTCGCCGTCGCCGTCCCCGTCGGGCTCGCCGACCACCGGCACCGGGGCCGCACCCGCGCTGCACGTGTCCGGCAACTCCCTGGCGGACGCGAACGGTTCGACGGTGACACTGCACGGCGTGAACCGGTCCGGCACCGAGTTCATGTGCGTCCAGGGCTACGGCTTCTTCGACGGGCCGGTGGACGCCACCTCCATCGCCGCGATCAAGAGCTGGCACGCCAACGCCGTCCGCGTCCCGCTGAACGAGGACTGCTGGCTCGGCCAGTCCAACGTCAACTCCGCGTACGCAGGCGCCAACTACCGCACGGCCATCAAGGGCTGGGTGGACGCCCTGCGCGGCGCCGGCATCACCCCGATCGTGGAGATGCACTGGAGCCGCGGCCAGTACACCGGCAACTCGTCCGGCTGCTCCGACGTCAACGCCACCTGCCAGAAGCCGATGCCGGGTGCCGACGCGGTGCCGTTCTGGCAGTCGGTCGCGAACACCTTCAAGGACACCGACCAGGTGGTGTTCGACCTGTTCAACGAGCCGTACGCGGACCGCTCCGAGTCCTCCGTCACCCAGGGCTGGCTCTGCTGGCGGGACGGCGGCAGCGCCTGCCCCGGCATCGCCTACCCGGTGAGCGGCATGCAGACGCTGGTGAACACCGTCCGGGCGACCGGCGCGCAGAACGTCATCCTGATCGGCGGCCTCGCCTACTCCAACGACCTGGGCCAGTGGCTGACCTACAAGCCGACCGACCCGACCGGCAACCTGGGGGCGGCCTGGCACGTGTACAACTTCAACACCTGCTCCACCGTGTCCTGCTGGAACTCCACGGTGGCCCCGGTGGCGGCCAAGGTGCCGGTGGTCGCCGGTGAGATCGGCGAGAACACCTGCAGCCACGGCTTCATCGACCAGGTGATGTCCTGGCTGGACTCGCAGCACCTGGGCTACCTCGGCTGGACGTGGAACACCTGGGACTGCAGCTCGGGCCCGTCGCTGATCAGCAACTTCGACGGCACGCCGACGTCCTTCGGCATCGGCCTGCGGGACCACTTCCGCGCGCTCGGCTGATCCCCGCGCCCGCCGGCCGGACGGGTCAGATCCCGTACAGCCGGCGGGCGTTGCCGGACGAGAGGAGTTCACCGATGCGCCGGGCGTCGGCCGCGCCGCATGCGCCGTCCGCCTGCCAGGAGGCCAGCAGACGGCCGAGCGCGTGCCGGAACTGCGCGGCCCCCACCAGGAACAGCTCCGGCAGCCCGTACGCGTCGGTGGAGAACAGGACCTTGCCGAAGGGGGCCAGTTCGAGCACCTCGCCGAGCACCGCGGCGGCCCGCGGTCCGGTGTACGACAGCGTCAGGCCGACATCCGCGTAGACGTGCGGGAAGGCCTGCGCCAGCCACGCCGCCTGCCGGTGGTACGGGTAGCCGTGCAGCAGCACCAGCGGCACCCCGGACGGCTCGACCGCGCGGACGAAGTCGACCAGCAGCGCCGGATCGGCCTCGGCGAGCCGCAGGTCGGGGTCGCCGAAGCCGGTGTGCAGCTGGATCGGCAGGCCCAGCCCCACCGCCGTCCAGAGCAGGTGGCGCAGCAGGACGGGGTGGGTCAGCCGGTCGGTGCCCGGCCCTCCGGCACCGGTGTCCCCGGCGGCGCGGACGACCTCGGCGCGGCTCGGCGGGCCGGGCGGGACGGCCAGCCCGGCCCGGTAGGCCAGCACGGACTTGACCGCCACCGCTCCGGCGCAGGCGGTCGCCAGCGCCTCGTCGACCGCCTCCGGCCAGGCGTGCGGCTCGGCGGTGACACCCCCGCGACGTGCTCCAGCCGGACGACGGTGTGCACCTCGGCGCCGGCCAGGGCGGCCAGCTCGACCGGTGGCAGCAGCGGGCGCCCGGCCGCACCGGTCAGCCCGGTGTCCACCAGCAGGTGGGCCAGGCCCGCCGCGGCGAGCAGCCGGCGGGTCGCCCCGGCGCCGCCGGCGGCCCGGCGGGCCGCCAGGTACGCGGCGGGCCCGGCCAGCGCGGGCAGGCCGAACACCGGGGGCACCAGCGGCGCACGGCCAGCCCGAGCGCACTGTCGAACGGCGAGGTGCCGGCCGCGGGCGGCCGGTCGGACTCGGTGATCAGCGCGCCGAACTCCGCCTCGTCGAGGTCGTCCGCAAGGACGCCGTGGCAGTGCTGGTCGACGAGCACGGTCAGTACCGCCAGCGGGTGGCCGCGACCACCGCCTCCTCGTCGAGCCCGGCGAACAGCTCCACTTCGGCCCGCCGCACGGCCAGCACCGCGGCGTACAGCTCGGGGCCGAGCGCGGCCCGCAGCACGGTCGACGCCTGGTAGGCGGAGACGGCCGCGGCGAGGCCGTGCGGCAGCCGTTCGGCGCCGGTGGCGGCGGCCGGGTCGCCCGCAACCTCCGGCGGCAGGCGCAGCCCGCTGTCGAGGCCGGCCAGGCCGGCGGCGAGCACCCCGCCGACCATGAGGTAGGGGTTGGCGGCGGCGTCGAAGCACTTGATCTCGGCGTTGGCCTGTTCCGGGGCGGAGCCGGTGATCAGCCGCAGGGCGGCCTCGCGGTTCTCCAGGCCCCAGCACTGGTAGGGGCCGGCCCAGCGGCCGGGGACGAGGCGCAGGTGGCTGGCGACGCCGGGTGCGCCGAGCACGAGCAGGGCGGGCAGTTCGGTGAGGATGCCGGCCAGGAAGGCCTCGGCCTGCGGGGTCATCCCGTACCGGCCCTGGCCGCCGCTGCCGAGGTTGCGGCCCTCGCGCCAGAGGCTGAGGTGGAGGTGGCCGCCGTTGCCGACCCGGCCGGCGGTGACCACGGGGGCGAAGGAGGCGCGCAGCCCGTGCCGGGCGGAGACCGCGCGGACGGTCTGCCGCACGAGCAGCGCGGTGTCGGCGGCCGCGACCGGACCGTCCGGCGCGAGGGAGACCTCGAACTGGCCCGGGGCGTACTCGGGGTGGATCTGGAGGACGGCCAGGCGCTGTTCGGCCAGCGCCCGCAGGACGTCACGCAGGTAGTCGGAGTGCGCGATCAGCCGGTCCATCCCGTACGCGGCGCCCTCGCCGGGTGCGTCCACCACCCACTCGACCTCGATGCCGGCCCGGATGCCGAGCCCGCGGGCCTCGATCGCCTCGGCGGCGCGGCGGGCGAAGGTGCGCTGGCAGCCGGGATGCGGGCTGCCGTCCTGCGTGCGGCGGTCGACGGGGGCCCAGGCCCAGCCGGGCTGGGCGGCGAGCGGCACCAGGGCGTCCAGGTCGGGGACGAGCCGCAGGTCGCCGGCCGGGCCGGTGCCGGGCGCCATGGAGTCGTCCACGAGGAAGGTGTCGAAGCAGGGTGCGGCGCCGATCCCGTGCCGGACGGCGTGCGGCAGCTGCGCGACGGGCACCGCCTTGACCCTGGTGACGCCGGCGTTGTCGACCCAGCCGAGGGCGACCGCGTCCACGCCGCGCCCGGCGAGTTCGGCGGCGGCCGTCTCGGCCTGCTCGGCCCGCTCTGCCGGTCCGCTGGTGCTCCGCGTGCTGCCCATGGCGCCATGCTGCCGCCGGGGCGGGCCGGGTCACGGGACCGCAGCGCGGCGGACCCCCGGGCGGGTGAATAGTCATCCGATCGAAGAATGTGACGCAGGTCACAGGAATATCCGAAATTTCCGGGGACGGACTCCCCGTTTAACCCTGTGTCCGCACAAACGGGGAACATGTCCCCGGTACCGAAGGGAGTCCGATGACCACCGTCAGCAGCAAGCCGGTCGGCGCTCGGCTCCGCGCGGACGCAAGCCGCAACCGGGCGCGCATCCTCACGGCCGCCCGGGAGGTCATCGTCGAGCTCGGCGCCGAAGCCCCGCTCGACGAGATCGCCCGCCGGGCGGGCGTCGGCAACGCGACTCTCTACCGTAACTTCTCCGACCGCCGCGAGCTGCTGCACCACGTGACCCTCTCGGTCATGACCCGGGTGCTGGAGCACGCGGAGGCCGAGCTGCTGGAGCCGGACGCCTTCGAAGGCCTCAGCCGGTTCACGCACGCCGCCGCGGAGGAGCGGATCGGCGCGCTGTGCCCGATGCTCTCCGACCACATCGACCACGACGACCCCGAGCTGGAGACCACCAGGCTGCGCCTGAAGGCCGTGACCTCCGAACTCATCGCCCGCGCCCACGCGAGCGGGCAGCTGCGAGCCGACATCGGCGTCGGCGACTACTTCCTCGGTGTCACCCAGCTCACCCGCCCCGTACCGGGCACCGGCTGCCTGGACCTCGAAGACTTCGTCCACCGCCTCCTGCAGGTCTTCCTGGACGGCCTGCGCGTCCCGACACTCTCCGTACTTCCCGGCCGCCCCGCGTCACTCGACGACCTCAAGCGCGCCGGCTGAACGACCCCCGACCACACGCAACGCACCGTAAGTGGGTACCCCCATGTCCGACACCGGCCTCCAGGCCGATCCGCGCCGCTGGAAGGCCCTCGCCTTCATCGGCCTGGCCCAGCTGATGGTCGTCCTCGACGCGACCGTCGTGAACATCGCCCTTCCGTCCGCCCAGCACGACCTGGGCATCTCCGACGGCAACCGCCAGTGGGTCATCACCGCCTACGCGCTGGCCTTCGGTGGCCTGCTGCTGTTCGGCGGCCGGATCGCCGACCTGTGGGGCCGCAAGCGGACCTTCACCATCGGCCTGGCCGGCTTCGCGCTGGCCTCGGCCCTCGGCGGCGCCGCGGCCAACACCGCGATGCTGCTCGGCGCCCGCGCCCTCCAGGGCGTCTTCGGCGCGCTGCTCGCGCCCGCCGCGCTCTCGCTGCTCGCGGTGATGTTCACCGAGGCCAAGGAGCGCGCCAAGGCGTTCGGCATCTACGGCGCGATCGCCGGCGGTGGCGGTGCCATCGGCCTGATCCTCGGCGGCCTGCTCACCGAGTACCTGAACTGGCGCTGGACCTTCTTCGTCAACATCCCGTTCGCCATCGTGGCGATCCTCGGTGCCGTCCTGGTGATCCGCGAGCCGGTCGGCTCCCGGAACCGCAACCGCCTCGACATCCCGGGCGTGCTGCTGGTCAGCACCGGCCTGGTCTCGCTGGTGTACGCCTTCACCCGCGCCGAGACCGACGGCTGGTCGGCCCCGCTCACCATCGGCCTGTTCGTCGCCGCCGCCGTGCTGCTCGCCGCGTTCGCCGTGGTCGAGAGCCGGGTCGCCGCGCCGCTGCTGCCGCTGCGCGTGGTCACCGAGCGCAACCGCGGCGGTGTCTACCTGTCGCTGGGCCTGGCCGTGATCGGCATGTTCGGCCTGTTCCTCTTCCTCACCTACTACCTGCAGGTCGTGCAGGGGTACTCGCCGGTCAAGAGCGGCCTGGCCTTCCTGCCGATGGTGGCGGGCATGATCACCGGCTCGACCCAGATCGGCGCCCGGCTGATGACCCGGGTCGCGCCGCGCTTGCTGATGGTGCCCGGCTTCCTGGTCGCCTCGATCGGCATGCTGATCCTGACCCAGATCGACGTCGGCAGCTCCTACCCGGCGCTGATCCTGCCCGGCCTGGTCCTGATGGGCCTCGGCATGGGTACGGCCTTCATGCCGGCGATGAGCATGGCCACGCACGGTGTCGAGCCGCGTGACGCGGGCGTCGCCTCCGCCATGGTCAACACCTCGCAGCAGGTCGGCGGCGCCATCGGCACCGCGCTGCTGAACACCATCGCGGCCAGCGCCACCACCGCGTACCTGACCTCGCACGCCAAGGACGGCGGCCCGCAGCAGCTGCTCCAGCTGCACGGCATGGTGCACGGATTCTCCGTCGCCATCTGGTGGTCGTTCGGCATCCTGGTGGTCGCCGCCGCGGTCGCCGGAGTCCTGATCAACACCGGCAAGCCGGATATGCACACCTCCTCCGACGGTGCCGCCAAGGAGGACGCGATCCCGGTCATGGCGCACTGACGCCGTACCGACCGCACCCACGAACGGCCCGCCGGGGATCCCCGGCGGGCCGTTCCGCGTCCGTGCTCAGCGCGCGTAGGCCTTGAGCTCCTCGGTGTCCGGCGTGACGTTCACCGGCTCGGGCAGCACCACGATCTCGCCGTGGTCGCCGTCGGGCACCGGCCTGACTCCGATCCTGCCGTCGATGAGTTCGAGCGTGATGTTCTCCCGGGCGGCGGTCATGGCGATGGCCTCGAAAGCCTCGTGTTCCATCTGGGGTCGATCCGTCGTCATGACGGCCATGGTCTCCTCCTCCGGGCGGCGCGGCCACGGTCCGACGCGCACGGCCTCCCGGTGTGTCGAAGCACTCTTCCTACCCGACGGTAACTCCGCTACAGTGGCCGCACGTACCGTCGCCGGGCCTCGGGAGCCGCACCGGCGTGGACGGCCCCGTGGTGTTCCACGGCAGGCCCGGGTGCGTGCTTCTCCGGCCCTTCGGGCCGTCCCACTTCACCTGTCCGGCGCAGCCCGCCTCACCTTCGGCGCGCCCCGGGCACCTCGGCACACCCGCAGCACGGCCGGAGCGGACCGGTCCGTGCCCGGCGGGGCCGGCCCCCGCGTTTCCGCACTCCCGTGCCGCCGAACCCTCCTCCGACGCACCCCGCCGTCGCTCGCTGTCGAGCGCCCGGCCGCGTCGGAGCGCGGCACGGGGCCCATGACAAGGAGTCAGGACAATGGAGCGTCCCTTCCCCACCGTCGCCGTGGTCGGCCTCGGCACCATGGGTGCCGGCGTCGCCGTGGCCGTCGCCGCCAGCGGCCGCCGGGTGATCGGCATCGAGGCCGACGCCGATGCCGCGGCCCGCGCCCTGGCGCGGATCGAGGAGTCCACCGAGCACGCGGTGCAGCGCGAGCGGCTGACCGCCGAGGAGCGCACCGCGCTGCTCGCCCTGATCTCCGTCGGGGACCGCCTGGACGCCGCGGCCGGCGCCGACCTGGTGATCGAGGAGGTGCCCGAGCAGCTGGAACTGAAGCGCGAGCTGTTCGCCGAGCTGGACCGGATCTGCCCGCCGGAGACGGTGCTGGCGACCGGCACGACCGCGCTCTCGGTGACCCGGATCGCCGCCGCCACCGCCCGCCCGGAGCGGGTGCTCGGCCTGCACTTCTTCAACCCGGTGCACACCATGAAGCTGGTCGAGGTGGTCCGCACCGTGCTGACCTCCCCGCAGGCCGCCGAGGACGCCGCCGCGTTCGCCCGCGACCTCGGCAAGGAGCCGGTGGCCGCCGGCGACCGGGCCGGCTTCATCGTGAACGGCCTGCTCTTCGCGTACCTCAACCAGGCCGCCGCGATGTTCGAGTCGCGGTACGCCACCCGCGAGGACATCGACGCCGCGATGCGGCTCGGCTGCGGCCTGCCGATGGGCCCGCTGGCCCTGCTCGACCTGATCGGCGTGGACACCGCCCGCACCGTGCTGGAGGCGATGTACGAGCAGTCCAGGGACCGGCTGCACGCGCCGGCCCCGATCCTCGGCCAGCTGGTGTCGGCGGGTCTGCTCGGCCGCAAGTCCGGCCGCGGCTTCTACACGTACGAGGCCCCGGGCTCCTCGCGGGTCGTCGCGGAGGAGAGCGCCGCCGGGGGCGGCGCGGTCGCCGGGCGGACCATCGCGAGCATCGCCGTCTGCGGCTCGGGCACCATGGCCACCGGCATCGCCGAGGTCTTCGCCAAGGCCGGGCTGCCGGTGCTGCTCGCCGCCCGCAGCCAGGACAAGGCCGACCGGGCCAAGGACCAGCTGGCACGGTCGCTGGAGCGCTCGGTCTCGCGCGGCCGGCTGACCGCCGGGCAGCGCGACGCGGCGCTGGCCCTGGTCACCCCGACCGGGCGGTACGCCGACCTGGCCGAGGTGGACCTGGTGGTCGAGGCGGTCGCCGAGGACCTGGCGGTCAAGCGGGACCTCTTCGCCACCCTGGACAAGATCGTCAAGCCCGGTGCGGTGCTCGCAACCACCACCTCCAGCCTGCCGGTGATCAGCTGCGCGACCGCGACCGCCCGGCCGCAGGACGTGATCGGGATGCACTTCTTCAACCCGGCGCCGGCCATGAAGCTGGTCGAGGTGGTCTCCACGGTGCTGACCGCCCCCGACGTCACCGCCACCGTGCTGGAGCTGTGCGCGAAGGTGAAGAAGCACGCCGTGGAGTGCGGCGACCGGGCCGGCTTCATCGTCAACGCCCTGCTCTTCCCGTACCTGAACGACGCCGTGCGGATGCTCCAGGAGCACTACGCGACGGTGGACGACATCGACACCGCGATGAAGCTCGGCTGCGGCTACCCGATGGGTCCGTTCGAGCTGCTGGACGTGGTCGGCCTGGACGTGTCGCTGACCATCGAGCAGGTGCTGCACCAGGAGTTCCGCGAGCCCGGCCTGGCCGCCGCCCCGCTGCTGGAGCACTTGGTCGCCGCGGGCTGCCTGGGCCGCAAGACCGGCCGCGGCTTCCGCGACCACGCGCGGCGCTGACCGCCGTGCCGGGGCCCGCCCCACCGGGCCCCCGGCACGCCCCGCCCACCACGGGCACGATCGGCCACCCACGGACACGTGGTGTCACCGGCGCGTGGCATCGCGGCAAGGAGTCGCAATGAGCACCGAGCCAGCGGGCAGACTGCCGCGGAGCACCGTCGCACCGGCCGGACGGCCGGGCTGGAACCAGGGCCCGGCCGCACCGCGGTGGCCGCGGCCGGCCGAGCCCGCTCCGGTGGCGCCGGTACGCCGGACGAGGCCCGCCGGGGCGGCACCCGGGGCGTGTAGCGTTCCGGGCATGGATCGGGAACAGTCATCCGCGCAGCAGCAGCCGTCCCGGGAGCCGGTCGACGGCGGCAGGCCGGCCGAGACCGGCGGGGGCGGGCGGCGCGCCGCCGCGCAGCGGCGGCAGATGCGCCAGGAGCTGGCGTCGGCCGCCATGGACCTGTTCGCCAACCAGGGCTACGAGGAGACGACGGTCGATCAGATCGCCGCCGAGGCCGGCGTGGCGCGGCGGACGTTCTTCCGCTACTTCCGGTCCAAGGAGGAGGCGATCTTCCCGGACCACGACGACACCCTGATCCGGGTGGCCGACCTTCTGGCCAGCGCGGAGGCCGAGGAGCACCCGCTGGACGTGGTCTGCCGCGGCATCAAGGAGGTGCTGCGGATGTACGCCTCCACGCCGGGCGTCTCGGTGGCGCGCTACCAGCTGATCCGGCAGGTCCCGGCGCTGCGCGAGCGCGAGATCGCGGTGGTGGCCCGGTACGAGCGGCTGTTCACCCGCTACCTGCTGGGCCGGTTCGACGCCGTGGAGCAGAACCCGCCCGGGTGGCAGTTCGGCGGGGACGACGACTCGATGCTCGCCGAGGTCTCGGCGGCCGCGGTGGTGGCCGCCCACAACCACGTGCTGCGGCGCTGGCTGCGGGCCGGCGGGCACGGTGACGTCGAGGCGCAGCTCGACCACTCCTTCGAGGTCATCCGGAACACCTTCTGGGCGACCCCGCCGAGCGGTGTGCGACGCCGCGGCACGCTCGTGGCACCCGGTGCCACCGGTGACACCGGGTCGGCCCTGGAGGCCGCTGCGGTGAGCGCACTGAGTGCCAGCCCCGGGGGTGAGGTGCTCATCACAGTGGCCCGCACGGACGCCCCGCTGGAGCTGGTGGTGGATTCGATCCGCGCCGCCCTCGGTGCCGCGGCGACCCCCTGAGGCGCTTGTTTTCACAGGTCAGAGGCGATCTTGAGGCCCGTCCCGGAATTCCGGGGCGGGCCTCTTCACATCCCGAACGCGGGCCGGTCGAACAGCGATCCACGTCACTCGAACTGATGACACCCGGTGTCTTTACGAGTGGCACAGGGTGCCACTACCTTGTTACCCATCGGTCGCGGCGCCGCGGCTCCCCACCTCGGCGCGCCGTGTCCGGCGTCCCCTCACCGTGGGGGCGGCACTCGCAGTACACCTCGGCGACACATCCCGTCGCACCGCATTCCCACCCACAGACCCTCAGCGAAGCCGGTGTCCGCTCCCGGCTCCCCCAGACGCCCTGTGCCCTCACACAGGTACGCCTTCGGAGGCAGCCATGAACGCAATCCTCGACGCGATCCTCAGCTCCGACAGCACCTCGGCGGACTTCGCCGCGCTCAAGCTGCCCGAGTCCTACCGGGCGGTGACGCTCCACAAGGACGAGGAGCAGATGTTCGCCGGCCTCGCCAGCCGCGACAAGGACCCTCGCAAGTCCCTGCACCTGGACGAGGTCGCGCTCCCCGAGCTCGGCCCGGGCGAGGCCCTGGTCGCCGTCATGGCGAGCTCCGTCAACTACAACACCGTGTGGAGCTCGATCTTCGAGCCGGTCTCCACCTTCGGCTTCCTGGAGCGCTACGGCCGCCTGTCGCCGCTGACCAAGCGCCACGACCTGCCGTACCACATCCTCGGCTCGGACCTCGCGGGCGTCGTCCTGCGCACCGGCGCCGGCGTCAACGCCTGGAAGCCCGGCGACGAGGTCGTCGCGCACTGCCTCTCGGTCGAGCTGGAGTCCCCGGACGGCCACAACGACACGATGATGGACCCGGAGCAGCGCATCTGGGGCTTCGAGACCAACTTCGGCGGCCTGGCCGAGATCGCCCTGGTGAAGACCAACCAGCTGCTGCCCAAGCCGAAGCACCTCACCTGGGAGGAGGCCGCCTCCCCGGGCCTGGTCAACTCCACCGCCTACCGCCAGCTGGTCTCCCGCAACGGCGCCGGCATGAAGCAGGGCGACAACGTGCTGATCTGGGGCGCCAGCGGCGGCCTCGGCTCGTACGCCACCCAGTACGCGCTGGCCGGCGGCGCCACGCCGATCTGCGTGGTCTCCAGCGAGTCCAAGGCCGAGATCTGCCGCGCCATGGGCGCCGAGGCGATCATCGACCGCAGCGCCGAGGGCTACAAGTTCTGGAAGGACGAGAACACCCAGGACCCGCGCGAGTGGAAGCGCCTGGGCGCCAAGATCCGCGAGTTCACCGGCGGCGAGGACGTGGACATCGTCTTCGAGCACCCCGGCCGCGAGACCTTCGGCGCCTCGGTCTACGTCACCCGCAAGGGCGGCACCATCGTCACCTGCGCCTCGACCTCCGGCTTCATGCACCAGTACGACAACCGGTACCTCTGGATGTCGCTGAAGCGCATCGTCGGTTCGCACTTCGCCAACTACCGCGAGGCCTTCGAGGCCAACCGCCTGGTCGCCAAGGGCAAGATCCACCCGACCGTCTCCAAGGTCTACTCCCTGGAGGAGACCGGCCAGGCCGCCCTGGACGTGCACCACAACCGCCACCAGGGCAAGGTCGGCGTCCTCTGCCTGGCGCCCGAGGAGGGCATGGGCGTGCGCGACCACGAGCTGCGGGCCAGGCACCTGCCGGCGATCAACCGCTTCCGGGACATCTGATGGCAGAACGTGAAGGTGTCCGGCGCGACCGTCCGTGGCTGATGCGGACCTACGCGGGGCACTCCACCGCGAGCGACTCCAACGCGCTCTACCGGCGGAACCTCGCGAAGGGCCAGACGGGCCTCTCGGTGGCGTTCGACCTGCCCACCCAGACCGGCTACGACTCCGACCACGTCCTCGCCCGCGGCGAGGTCGGCCGGGTCGGCGTGCCGGTGGGCCACGTCGGCGACATGCGCACCCTGTTCGACGGCATCCCGCTGGAACAGACCAACACCTCCATGACGATCAACGCCACCGCGATGTGGCTGCTGGCGCTCTACCAGGTGGTCGCCGAGGAGCAGGGCGCCGACATCGCCAAGCTCACCGGCACCACCCAGAACGACATCGTCAAGGAGTACCTCTCCCGCGGCACGCACGTCTTCCCGCCGGGGCCGTCCGTCCGGCTGATCACCGACATGATCGCCTACACGGTCGCGAACATCCCCAAGTGGAACCCGATCAACATCTGCAGCTACCACCTGCAGGAGGCCGGGGCCACCCCGTCCAGGAGATCGCGTACGCGATGTGCACCGCGATCGCCGTCCTCGACGCCGTCCGCGACTCCGGCCAGGTGCCGGCGGAGCGGATGGGCGAGGTCGTCGGCCGGATCTCCTTCTTCGTGAACGCCGGCGTGCGCTTCGTCGAGGAGATGTGCAAGATGCGGGCCTTCTCCCGGCTCTGGGAGCAGGTCACCCGCGAGCGCTACGGCATCGAGGACGCCAAGCAGCGCCGGTTCCGCTACGGCGTCCAGGTCAACTCGCTCGGCCTGACCGAGGCCCAGCCGGAGAACAACGTCCAGCGCATCGTGCTGGAGATGCTCGCGGTCACCCTCTCCAAGGACGCCCGCGCCCGCGCCGTCCAGCTGCCCGCCTGGAACGAGGCCCTCGGCCTGCCCCGTCCGTGGGACCAGCAGTGGTCGCTGCGGATCCAGCAGGTGCTGGCCTACGAGTCGGACCTGCTGGAGTACGGCGACATCTTCAACGGCTCCGAGGTGATCGAGGCCAAGACCGCCGAGCTGCTCGCCGGCGCGCAGGCCGAGATCGCCAAGGTGCTGGAGATGGGCGGCGTCATCCCCGCCGTCGAGTCCGGCTACCTCAAGTCCAACCTGGTCTCCTCGCACGCGGCCCGCCGGGCCCGGATCGAGGCCGGCGAGGACAAGATCGTCGGGGTCAACTGCTTCGACACCACCGAGGAGAACCCGCTCACGGCCGACCTCGACGCCGCGATCATGGTGGTCGACCCGGCCTCCGAGCGGTCCGTGCTGGCCGGCCTGGGGCAGTGGCACGCCGAGCGCGACGAGGCCGCCGCACAGCGCGCCCTGGAGCAGCTCAAGGCCACGGCGGTGACGACCGACAACCTGATGCCGGCCACCCTCGCCTGCGCCCGCGCCGGGGTCACCACCGGCGAGTGGTCGTTCGCCCTGCGCGAGGTCTTCGGCGAGTACCGCGCCCCCACCGGCGTGGGCGGCGCCCCGGTCGCCGTGCCGGCCGAGCCCGGCGGCGAGCTGGCCGCCGTCCGCGAGGCCGTCGCCGCGACCGCCGCCGAACTCGGCGCGGGCAAGCTGCGCCTGCTGGTCGGCAAGCCCGGCCTGGACGGCCACTCCAACGGCGCCGAGCAGATCGCGGTCCGCGCCCGCGACGCCGGCTTCGAGGTGGTCTACCAGGGCATCCGGCTCACCCCCGAGCAGATCGTCTCGGCGGCCGTCGCCGAGGACGTCCACTGCGTGGGCCTGTCGATCCTCTCCGGTGCCCACCCCGAGCTGGTGCCGGACGTCCTCCAGCGGCTGCACCGCGCCGGGGTGGAGGATGTGCCCGTGATCGTCGGTGGCATCATCCCCGCTGCGGACGCCGAGGCCCTCAAGGCCGCCGGTGTCGCCGCGGTCTTCACCCCGAAGGACTTCGGCATCACCACCATCATCGGCCGGATCGTGGACGAGATCCGGCTGGCCAACAGGCTCCAGCCGTGGGCCGCGACCACCCACGCGACCAGCTGACCCGGAAGGACGAACCACCCCCATGACCGTCAACCGCCTGCGGCCCCGCCGTTCCTGCCTCGCCGTACCAGGCAGCAACCCGCGCTTCCTGGAGAAGGCCCAGGGCCTGCCCGCCGACCAGGTCTTCCTCGACCTGGAGGACGCCTGCGCCCCGCTGGTCAAGGAGAGCGCCCGGCACAACATCGTCGACGCCCTCAACAACGGCGACTGGGGCAAGAAGACCAAGGTCGTCCGGGTCAACGACTGGACGACGCACTGGACGTACCGGGACGTCATCACCGTCGTCGAGGGCGCCGGCCCCAACCTCGACTGCATCATGCTGCCGAAGGTCCAGGACGCCGAGCAGGTGAAGGCCCTCGACCTGCTGCTCACCCAGATCGAGAAGACCATGGGCTTCGAGGTCGGCAAGATCGGCATCGAGGCGCAGATCGAGAACGCCAAGGGCCTGATCAACGTCGACGCGATCGCCACCGCCTCGCCGCGGCTGGAGACAATCATCTTCGGCCCGGCCGACTTCATGGCCTCCATCAACATGAAGTCACTGGTCGTCGGCGAGCAGCCGCCCGGCTACGACGCGGACGCCTACCACTACATCCTGATGCGCATCCTGATGGCCGCCCGCGCCAACGACCTGCAGGCCATCGACGGCCCCTACCTGCAGATCCGCAACGCCGACGGCTACAAGGCGGTCGCCCGCCGCGCCGCCGCCCTCGGCTTCGACGGCAAGTGGGTCCTCCACCCGGACCAGGTCGCCGCCGCGAACGAGATCTTCTCGCCCTCCCAGGAGGACTACGACCACGCCGAGCTGATCCTCGACGCCTACGACTGGTGCACCTCCGAGGCCGGCGGCGCCAAGGGCTCCGCAATGCTCGGCGACGAGATGATCGACGAGGCCAGCCGCAAGATGGCCCTCGTCATCTCCGGCAAGGGCCGCGCCGCAGGCATGGAGCGCACCTCCAAGTTCGAGCCCCCGCAGAGCTGACCCGACCCCTCACCGCTTCTAAGGACATCCCCATGCAGTTCGGACGCACCTACGAAGAGTTCGAGGTCGGCGCGGTCTACAAGCACTGGCCCGGCAAGACGGTCACCGAGTACGACGACCACCTCTTCTGCCTGCTCACCATGAACCACCACCCCCTCCACATGGACACCAACTATGCGGAGAACACGACCGACTTCGGCAAGAACGTCGTCGTGGGCAACTACATCTACTCCCTGCTCCTCGGCATGTCCGTGCCGGACGTCTCCGGCAAGGCCATCGCCAACCTGGAGATCGAGTCGCTGCGCCACGTCGCCCCGACCTTCCACGGCGACACGATCTACGGCGAGACGACCGTCCTCGACAAGTGGCCGTCCAAGTCCAAGGACGACCGCGGCATCGTCCACGTCGAGACCAAGGGCTACAAGCAGGACGGCACGGTCGTCTGCATCTTCCGCCGCAAGGTGATGGTGCCGACCGAGACGTACATCAAGGAGCGCGGCGGCGAACAGCCCGGCCGCCCGACGCCCCTCACCTGAGCCCCGGCTGGGCAGGCCGCCGTCATCGGCCGCGCCCACTCCGGAGCGGGGACCCGGCTGCCGCAGCCACGCCGGCCGGGTCCCCGCGCAAAGACCTCTCCCCCACCCTCACGCCTTCAGATAGGGAGCCGCACGATGGGACGCCTCGCACAGACCGACGGCCTCACCGAGATCCAGCGGGACATCCTCGCCACCGTGCGGGACTTTGTCGACAAGGAGATCATCCCGGTCGCCACCGAGCTGGAGCACAAGGACGAGTACCCGACCGCGATCGTCGAAGGGATGAAGCAGCTCGGCCTGTTCGGCCTCACCATCCCCGAGGAGTTCGGCGGCCTGGGCGAGTCCCTGCTGACCTACGCGCTGGTGGTCGAGGAGATCGCCCGCGGCTGGATGTCGGTGTCCGGCATCGTCAACACCCACTTCATCGTGGCGCACATGATCAACGCGCACGGCACCCAGGAGCAGAAGGAGTACTTCCTTCCGCGGATGGCCGCCGGCGAGATCCGCGGTGCGTTCTCGATGTCCGAGCCGGCCCTCGGCTCCGACGTCGCGGCCATCTCGACCAAGGGCGTCAAGGACGGCGACCACTACGTCCTCAACGGCCAGAAGATGTGGCTGACCAACGGCGGCACCTCCACCCTGGTCGCCGTCCTGTGCAAGACGGACGAGGGCGGCTCCACCCCGTACCGGAACATGACCACCTTCCTGATCGAGAAGACGGCCGGCTTCGGGCCGAACCCGACCGTCCCGGGCCTGACCGTGCCCGGCAAGATCGAGAAGATGGGCTACAAGGGCGTCGACACCACCGAGCTCGTGCTCCAGGACGTCCGTATCCCGGCCGACCGGGTCCTCGGCGGGGTCCCCGGCAAGGGCTTCTACCAGATGATGGACGGCGTCGAGGTCGGCCGCGTCAACGTCGCCGCCCGCGGCTGCGGCGTCGCCCGCCGCGCCTTCGAGCTGGGCATCTCCTACGCCCAGCAGCGCACCACCTTCGGCAAGAAGATCGCCGAGCACCAGGCGATCCAGTTCAAGCTCGCCGAGATGGCCACCAAGGTCGAGGCCGCCCACCAGATGATGGTCATGGCCGCCCGCAAGAAGGACAGCGGCGAGCGCAACGACCTCGAGGCCGGCATGGCGAAGTACCTGGCCTCCGAGTACTGCAAGGAGGTCGTCGAGGACGCCTTCCGCATCCACGGCGGCTACGGCTTCTCCAAGGAGTACGAGATCGAGCGCCTCTACCGCGAGGCCCCGATGCTGCTCATCGGTGAAGGTACTGCGGAGATCCAGAAGATGATCGTCGGACGCCGGCTGCTGGAGGAGTACCGGCTGGCCGACTGAGCCGGCCGGAGTCGAACTTTCCGCATGGTCGGCGGCGGGCGTGCGGGCCCGCCGCAGGCCCCGCCGTACCGCGACGGCCTGGTCAGCCGACGGGGGCCGGTACGGCGGCCCGGAGGCGGTCGCAGGGCGTGTACCAGTCGGTGTGCGCCCTGCGGCCGCCTCCGTACACCCCTGTACGGGGCGCGTCGCAGCACGCGCCCAGTGGCCCGCTGTGGCCCGTCGCGGCGCGCCCAGGCCGCGCGCCTGCGTGAGACGTGGGTCACGCGCCACGCCGGACCCCTTGGGTAACCACCCCGGCTCGGCTACGGTCGTATACATAGCAGGCATGGGTCGGCACCCTGCCAGGCAGCTCCACGAACAGGCGGCTTGCCCACCTACCGCCTGGTCCCGATAGCATCCACCGGGACAGCGTCCCCATGTACCCGATCCCCGCGGTGGCCCCCGTCCAGCGGCCATGATCCCCCGCGACTAAGGTCTTCGATGCCCATCAGCCCGTCCCCTCACACCTCCGTCCCGGACGGCGACCTCTTCGCCGCTCCGACGGCCGGTCGGCGTCCGCGCGTGACGATCGCGCGCGGCGCGACCCCTGGTTCGCCCCGACCCTGGCCACCGCCGCCGTGACGACCGCCCTCACCCGGCGCAACGGCAAGTGGGCCCTGGCGGCCGTCCCGGCCTGTGCCCTCGGCGCGGGCATGCTGTGGTTCTTCCGCGACCCGGAGCGTGAGATCGGCACCGGCAGAGTCATCTCCCCGGCGGACGGCGTGGTGCAGTCGATCGACGCCTGGCCGGACGGCCGGACCCGGGTCGCCATCTTCATGAGCCCGCTCAACGTGCACGTCAACCGGGCTCCGCTGCCGGGCACCGTGACCTCCGTCGAGCACGTCGCCGGCGGCTTCGTCCCGGCCTTCAACAAGGACAGCGACCGCAACGAGCGCGTCGTCTGGCACTTCGACACCGAGCTCGGCGACATCGAGATGGTGCAGATCGCGGGGGCCGTGGCCCGCCGCATCGTGCCGTACGTGGATGCCGGCACCAAGGTCGAGCAGGGCGAGCGGATCGGCCTGATCCGCTTCGGCTCCCGCGTCGACACCTACCTGCCGGCCGGCGTCGAGGTCGGCGTCGAGGTCGGCCAGAAGACCACAGCCGGGGTGACGCGCCTTGACCGTGACTGATCCTGAGACTCTCGTCGGCCTCGGTGACGAGGAATCGACGGAGCTGCGGCGCCGCCGTTGGGCGCGCGACCGCGAGCTGCGTGCGCCCCGTTCGCCGCAGCACCTGTCCACCGCCGACTTCCTGACCCTGGGGAACGCCGTCTGCGGCTTCCTGGCGATCTACTCGATCACCACCGGGGTCCTGATGCCTCACCTCACCGGTGAGACCACCTCGCCGAACCGCAACAGCGCCGCCACCGCGGTGACGCTGCTGCTGATCGGCTCGATGTGCGACCTGTTCGACGGCCTGGTGGCCCGCAAGCTGCGCTCCTCGGCGCTGGGTGCGGAGCTGGACAACCTGGCCGACCTGATCAGCTTCGGCATCGCCCCGGCGTACTTCGTTGCGGTCTGGGGCATCGTGTCCCCGGACAGCAACCAGCAGCTGTCGGCGTTCATCGCGCTGACCGTGCTGCTGGCGGTGGTGCTGCGGCTCGCCCGGTTCTCGGCCGTGAAGATGCGGCCGGGGATCTTCCAGGGCATGCCCTGCCCGATGGGCGCGATGACGGTGATCGCCATCGTGCTGCTCGACCCGCCGTTCCTGCCGGGCCTGCTGATGATCTTCGGTGTGGCCTACCTGATGGTGAGCCGGATCGAGTACCCGAAGCCGCAGGGCCTGCTGGCGACGGCGACGCTGTGCTGGATCGTCGTCTCCATCGGCTGCCTGGCCGCCTGGGCGGCCGGCCTGCCTGGTGGCGACATGCTGATGCACATCGGCGCGATCGCCCAGATCACGCTGGCCGCCATGGCACCGCTGCTGGTCATCCGCCGCAAGGTCGGCGAGAAGGTCGGCGACGTCCGGGCCCGCCGCGCGGAGTCGCGCGGCTGCTGACGCCATGACGAAGGGCCCGTATCCGTTCCGGATACGGGCCCTTCGTCATGGGCGGCCGCGCGGTGCCCGCAGGCTCCCCGGGTGCGGCCGCCCGGCGTCCTACTGGCCGGCGCCGCCGTCGTGCACGCTGAACGCGGAGCGGCGGGCCGCGCGGGCGACCGCCGGATCCGGGTGCACGCCGGAGACCGCGGTGAGCACCGAGGCCGCCCGCGGGTGCCCGGACTGCCGGGCACGGTGGAAGAGCCGGACGGGCTCGCCCGCCGAGGCGCCCTCGACGTGCGGCACGAGCAGCGCGGTGTCCCCGTGGTCGAGCACCGCGGCAGCGGTGTCCACCCACAGCCAGGCGGCGTCCTGCGCGCCCAGCACGTCGGCCGGGGACACGGCGCCCTCGTCGGACTGCTCGGCGAGCCAGAGCAGCGCGTAGGGCCGCAGCACCTGCTCCTCGACCGCGGCACGGACGGCCTGCTCGGCGGTGCCGCCGGCGACCCGGAGCGCCTCGAAGGCCAGGCCGCGCACCAGCGCGTCGTCACCGCGGGCGGCGTCCAGCAGCTCGGCGACGGCACGGTCGACCGGCCGGGCCGCCACCCAGGCCCGGTACTCGGCGCGGGCCGGACCGGGCGTGTAGTCGGCGCAGGCGCTGAGCAGCTCCAGCGCGCTCTGCTCGATGTGCCCGGCCGCGGTCTGGGCGACCGTGCAGATCTCCTCCAGCTTGGCCCGCACGGCCCAGTGGCCGAGCGGCGACAGCTCGGCGGCCTCGTCGCGGCGCTCCAGGGCGCCGACGGCGGCCAGGCCGTCCAGCATCCAGTCGAGGACGGCGGCGGCGTCGGCGGCGGCGGTCGGGGTGTCGACCTGCGGCGTCAGGCAGGTGCCGCGGACGGCCGACATGGCGGACGCCGCGTGCGGCACCGGGGAGAGCGTGGGGCCGCCGGTGACCGCGCCGTGCCGGCGCTCGTCGAGGCCGCGGCGGAGCAGCTCCAGCAGCTCGCCGTCGGGCACCGGCCCGTCGACCAGGTGCAGGAAGGAGAGGAGTTGCGGGGCCTGGTCGACCGCCTGGCCGGCGAGCAGCGCGAAGACGCCGCGCATCGCGGTGGGCGGGACGGGGGCGAGCAGCGTCCAGGCGTCGAACAGCGCGGACCAGCCGCGGATCACCGCCTCGTCGTCGCGCTCCCAGGCGTTCAGGCGCCAGCCCGGTCCGGCGCCGCCGTCGCGCAGTTCCACCAGGCCGACCAGCAGGGCCTGGCCCCAGGCCTTGGCGGCGGCGCCGACGGTCATCGCGAGGGCGCGTCCGGCGGCCCTGGCGTCGTCCGGCAGCAGCTCGCCGCGCTTGTCGACCTCGCCGAGCTCGCCGGCCCACCGGGCGATCCGGACGGCGTCGGCGAGCATCCGCCGGGCCAGCGGGGCCAGCTCGGCCGGCGCCGGGAAGCCCTCGGGCATCGGCACCCGGCCGCGGCCCGGCTTGGGCGCGGGAGTGCGGCGGCGGGCGGGGCCGCCCGGGGGTACGGCGTCGGCCCGGCCGGCCGCGCCGGGCAGGCGGGTCACCGTCGCTCCGTTGCGGATCGCGGGCTGGAGCGGGGCATCACGGTCGCGCGGGTTCCGAGACGTCACGCCGTGCAGTCTTCCCCGCGCAGGGGCCTTCTGTCACATCGAGTTCGGCGGACATTCGGCGGCGCGGCCCCGGGACGGGTGCGAGACGGGGCAACAGCGACCAAACCGGGCTGCCGCGCCGACACGAATGGCATGCACACGATCACGCAGGGTGCCGACCGCCCGGCCGGTCCGCAGCAGCAGGCGGCGGGCGCCCCGCACCGGGCAGCGGGCGCGGGCGGGTCGGAGCAGGGGTCACAGCAGCGGGGTCAGCCAGCGGCGCAGGGCCTCGGTGTAGCCGTCCGGGTCGGCGTTCCAGAGCGCGGCGTGCGCGGCGCCCGGCACGGCCTGCAGGCTGACCAGCTGCTCGCGGCGGCGGGCCAGCCGCGCGGCGCTCTCCCAGGGCGACACCTCGTCCGTCGGGCTGTGCAGCAGCAGGGCGGGCACGTGCAGGTCGGTGCCGTCCGCGAGCCGGGCGAAGCCCGCCAGGTCGACCTTGGAGCGCCCCTCGGCCGCCAGCGCACCGAGCTCGGCCAGTGGCCCCGGCTGGCCGGCCCGGGTGGCCTCCCGGCGGACGGTGGCCGACCAGTCCAGCACCGGGGAGTCCAGCACCAGCCCGGCGATCGACTCCCGCCACGGCGACCGGGCCGCCGTGTGCAGCGCCATCGTGGCGCCCAGCGACCACCCGTACAGGACGATCCGTCCGGCGCCCTGGTCGCGGGCGAAGCGGACGGCCGCGTCGACGTCCCGCCACTCGGTCTCGCCGAAGTGCCCGAGGCCGTCCGGGGAGGCCGGTGCGCCGGGGTCGCCGCGGTAGCTCACCACCAGGCTGGGCAGCCGCAGCGAGTGCAGCAGCGGCAGCACCGGCAGGGCCTGCCGGCGGTCGGTGCCCGGGCCGTGCACCAGGATCACCCAGAGCCCGCGGATCCCGGCCACGTGCCAGGCCGGCAGCGGGCCGAGCTCGCCGTCCACCACGCCCTCGGAGTAGGTGAGGCCGACGGAGGTGGCCGGGTCCCCGGTGTACACCCGCGCGGTGAGCCGGACCTCCTGCCCGGTGCGCAGCGTGCCGCTGTCGGTGCCGAGCAGGCGGCGGGTCACGCCCTGCGGGCCCGTGCCGAGCACGTCGCCGACCACGGCGTGGCCGCCGTCCTTCCACTCCAGGGCGTAGCGGCCCGGGCGGGCGGTCTCGACGCTGCGGGTGACGGTGACCCGGTCGGGGGCGAGGGCCTGGACGCGCAGGCCCGCGGCGGACGGCGCGGGCGCGCCCGCGAAGCCCGGCCGGACGGCGCGCTCGGAGGCCCGCCGGCCGAGCAGCAGCACCGCGGCGCCGGCTCCGGCCGCAGTGGCGGTGGCGGCGACGACGGCGGCGGTTCCCCAACGCATGGCGCTCCCCGGTCTGCTGGACTGCGACGGCATGGCGTCTCCAGTGCACGCCCCCGGACGGCCCCGGGCCACCGGAGCGGGGCCGTCCGTGGCCGTCAGACCGGGATGTCGAAGCGGTGCCGGCCGAGCAGTTCCCAGAAGCGGACGGGCAGCGGGGTGGCCGGCGGCCCGTCGGCGGCCGGGGCCGAGGCGCCCCAGTGCGAGGGGACGCGGTACCCGTTCTGAAGGTCCGCCAGGGCCGCCGAGAGCACCTCCGGCGGGGCCGGCACCATCCGGGCCACCGCGGCCGCCTGGGCCTGCCAGCGGCCGTCGACGACCTGCCGCAGGCACCGCTCCAGCTGTTCCTGGCGGCCGGTGACCCGGACGAGCGTGCGCAGCGGGATGCCGAGGGCGTGGGCCAGGGCGTGGCTCTGCTCCTCGTCGGCGTCCCAGTGGCCGGTGGCCTCGGCCCGGGCGTAGGTCGGCAGGGAGACGCCGATCCGGCGGGCGGCCTGGTCGGCGGTCAGCTCCCGGGCGAGCCGGTGGTCCCGCAGGGTGGCCGGCGGGGTGCCCATCAGCTGGGCGGGCGGGCACCACAGGGCGCGGGCGAGGGCGATGAACTCCTCCTCGGAGGGGCGCAGCCCACCGCTCTCCCAGGCGAGGACGTGGGTGGGCAGCAGCCGGACGCCGTGCGCGGCCATCCCCTCGGCGACCTGGCCGGGCGTCAGGCCGAGCCCGGCCCGGTGCGCCCGCGCGGCCTGCGGGGAGAAGGGCACCGGCGGCGGGAGGGGCGGTCTTCGTCGCATGCGACTGAACGTACGGGCGGGCCCGCGGGGCCATCACCCGCCGAACACACGAAGCGGTCGCCGGCGGCCCGGGACGGCGGGTGGAGGATCCTACGAGCGGCGGCGGCCGATCCTGGAGGATCGTCGGAGGGAGCGACGGCGTCAGGGCGCCCCGGACCTGCGACGGTGTGTGACCAACCCCTCCGCAGGCTCTGTTGACGCCCGGTCGCGGCGCGTGATGGGATCCTTGCGCCATACGGAGGCATGCAGAGGAAGCCGGTGCGAGTCCGGCGCGGTCCCGCCACTGTCACCGGGGAGCACGCTCGACCACATGGTCACGGCGGTCCGCCACAGGGTCGCCGGAAGGCCCGAGGGTGCGTTCGACCCGGAAGCCAGGAGACTCTCGCCGCCGGTTCGTCGATCCAGGGCGCGGACCCTGAGTGAGGACACGCACGCCATGCAGGCTGCCCAGCGGTCGCCGTTCCACCACGCCCTGGACGCCTCGCCGTGCCACGGCTGAGGCCCGCCTCCCCCTATCTGCTGGGCGCCGTCGCCGGGTATCTCGCCGACGCCGCGCTGGCCGACCCCGTCGGGGCCACCCGGTGGCGCTGTTCGGCACCGCCGCCGGCCGGCTGGAGCGCGCGCTGTGGCGCGACCACCGGGGCGCCGGGGCCGCGTTCACCGCGCTGAGCGTGGGCGCCGTGGCGGCAGGCGCGGTGGCCGTCGAGCGGGCGCTGGGGCGCCGCCCCGGGGCGCGCACCGCGTTCACCGCGGCGGCGGCCTGGACGGTGCTGGGCGGCACCTCGCTGAGCCGGGAGGCGCGCACCGTCGGCCGGGCCCTGGCGGCCGGCGACCTGGCCGCCGCCCGCCGGCGGCTGCCGCACCTGTGCGGCCGCGACCCGAGCGGGCTGGACGAGCAGCAGGTGGCCCGCGCGGTGGTCGAGTCGGTGGCGGAGAACACCGCCGACGCCGTCGTCAACGCGCTGGTGTGGGGGGCGGTCGCCGGCGCGCCGGGGCTGCTGGCCTTCCGTGCCGTCAACACCCTGGACGCGATGGTCGGTCACCGCTCGCCCCGCCACCTGCGGTTCGGCTGGGCCGCGGCCCGGCTGGACGACGTCGCGGGCTGGCCCGGCGCGCGGCTGACGGCACTGCTGACGGTCGCGGCCGCCGAGCACCCGCGGACGGCGCTGCGGGTCTGGCGGCGCGACGGCTCGTCACATCCGAGCCCGAACGCGGGTCAGGCCGAGTCGGCGTTCGCGGGCGCGCTCGGCGTCCGGCTGGGCGGCACCCTGGCCTACGGCACCCGGGTGGAGCACCGGCCGGTGCTGGGGGCGGAGCTGCGGCCGGTCGGCGTCGCGGACATCGAACGGGCCTGCCGGCTGTCGCGCCGGGTGGGGATCCTCGCCCTGGCGGCGACGGTCGGAGCCCGGGCGCTGGGTGGTGCCGTCCGCCGCGGACGCACCCGTGGGAAGGGGAACGGATCGTGAGCAACGCGCTGCTGGTGGCGGGGACGACCTCGGACGCCGGGAAGAGCGTGGTGACGGCCGGCATCTGCCGCTGGCTGGCCCGGCAGGGGGTGCGGGTCGCCCCTTCAAGGCGCAGAACATGTCGCTGAACTCCTTCGTGACGGCGGACGGCGCCGAGATCGGCCGCGCCCAGGCGATGCAGGCGCAGGCCGCCCGGGTCGAGCCGGAGGCGGCGATGAACCCCGTGCTGCTCAAGCCCGGCGCGGACGGCCGCAGCCAGGTGGTGCTGCTCGGCCACCCGGTCGCCGAGGTCGGCGCGCTGGACTACCGCGAGCGCAAGCCCGTCCTGCTGGAGCGGGCCCTGGAGTGCCTGGCCGACCTGCGCAGCCGGTACGAGGTGGTGGTCTGCGAGGGAGCCGGTTCGCCCGCCGAGATCAACCTGCGGGACCGCGACATCGCCAACATGGGGCTGGCCACGGCCGCGAACCTGCCGGTGGTGGTGGTCGGCGACATCGACCGCGGCGGCGTGTTCGCGGCGATGTACGGGACGCTGGCCCTGCTCTCCGCCCAGGACCAGGCGCTGGTGGCGGGCTGGTTCGTGAACAAGTTCCGCGGCGACGCGCGGCTGCTGGCACCGGGCCTGGACATGCTGCGGGAGCTGACCGGGCGTCCGGTGCTGGGCACCCTGCCGATGCTGGCGGACCTGTGGCTGGACGCCGAGGACTCGCTGGACCTCACCACCGCGGTCGAGCGCGGCCGCACCCGGGGCCGGTCGGCGCGGACGTGCTGCGGGTCGCCGTGCTGCGCCTGCCCCGGCTGTCGAACTTCACCGACGTGGACGCGCTCGCCCAGGAGCCGGGGGTCCTCGTCCGCTGGGCGACCAGACCGGAGGAGCTGGCCGACGCGGACCTGGTGGTGCTGCCCGGCACCCGGGCCACCGTCGCGGACCTCGCCTGGCTGCGCGAGCGCGGCCTGGAGGGCCCGCTGCGGGCCCGGGCGGCGGCGGGGCAGCCGGTGCTCGGGGTGTGCGGCGGGTACCAGATGCTGGCGCGCGAGATCGTCGACGAGGTCGAGTCGAAGGCGGGCGCGGTCGACGGCCTGGCGCTGCTGCCGACCCGGGTGGTGTTCGGCGCGCGCAAGGTGCTGGGCCGGCCGGTCGGCGAGGCGTACGGGGAGCGGGTCGAGGGGTACGAGATCCACCACGGCGTGGTCGCGGTGGAGGGCGGTGAGGCGTTCCTGGACGGGTGCCGGGTCGGATCGGTGTGGGGCACGACCTGGCACGGCGCGCTGGAGAACGACGGCTTCCGGCGGGCGCTGCTGCGCGAGGTGGCGGCGGCCGCCGGGCGGGCCTTCGTGCCGGCGCCGGACACCTCGTTCGCGGCGGCCCGGGAGGCCCGGCTGGACCGCCTGGGCGAGCTGATCGAGGAGCACGCGGACACCGACGCCCTGTGGAAACTGATCGAGGGCGGGGCGCCGGCCGGCCTCCCGTTCGTCCCGCCCGGTGCGCCGTGAGCGATGTCGAAAGGCCTGATGTGCAGATGACCGATGCCCGTTACCCGTTCACCGCGATCGTCGGCATGGCCGACCTGCGGCTGGGGCTGCTGCTGAACGCCGTCTCGCCGGCCGTCGGCGGGGTGCTGGTGCGCGGCGAGAAGGGCACCGCCAAGTCGACCATGGTGCGGGCGCTGGCCGGCCTGCTGCCGTCGATCGCGACGGTCGAGGGCTGCCGGTTCGCCTGCGACCCGGCGGGGCCGGACCCGCAGTGCCCGGACGGCGCGCACGGCGGCGCGGCGGCCGCCGACCGGCCCGCCCGGCTGGTGGAGCTGCCGGTCGGCGTCTCCGAGGACCGCATCGTCGGCTCGCTCGACCTGGAGCGGGCGCTCGCGGAGGGCGTCAAGGCGTACGAGCCGGGCCTGCTGGCGAAGGCGCACCGCGGCGTGCTGTACATCGACGAGGTGAACCTGCTCCAGGACCACCTGGTGGACCTGCTGCTGGACGCGGCCGCGATGGGCCGCTCGTACGTGGAGCGCGAGGGCGTCTCCGTGCGGCACGCGGCGCGGTTCCTGCTGGTCGGCACGATGAACCCGGAGGAGGGCGAGCTGCGGCCGCAGCTGCTCGACCGGTTCGGGCTGACGGTGGAGATCGCGGCGACCCGGGAGCCGGCCGAGCGCGCCGAGGTGGTGCGCCGCCGGCTGGCGTACGACGCGGACCCGGCCGGCTTCGCCGCGCGGTTCGCCGCGGACGAGCGGGCGCTCGCGGCCCGGATCACCACCGCCCGGGAGCTGCTGCCGCAGGTGGAGCTCACCGACACGGCGCTGCGTCAGATCACCGCGGTCTGCGCCGCCTTCGAGGTGGACGGCCTGCGGGCGGACATCGTGATGGCGCGCACCGCCGTCGCGCTGGCCGCCTGGGCGGGCCGCACCGAGGTGCTGGAGGAGGACGTCCGCAAGGCGGCGCAGCTGGCGCTGCCGCACCGGCGCCGGCGCAATCCCTTCGACGCGCCGGGCCTGGACGAGGAGCGGCTCGACCGGACGCTGGAGGAGCAGGCCGGGGAGCCGGAGCAGCCCGAGGACCCGCAGGGCCCGGACGGCGACGGCCCCGGCCCGGACGGCGGCGGCCCGGACGGCCCCGGCCCGGACGGCGGCGGCCCGGACGGCGGCGGGGCGCCCGCGCCCGGCGACCTGCCGGACGGCTCGGCCGCGTCCGGGCCGGAAGAGGCCGCGGCGCCCCCGCAGCAGCGTCCGCGGCCCGGCGGCAGCCGGGAGGCGGCGCCGGTGGCATCCGCCGACCCGTACCGGACCCGCCTGTTCAAGGTGCCGGGCACCGGCCGGGGCGCGCAGGGCCGCCGCTCGCCCGCGGAGACCGACGGCGGGCACACCGTGCGCGCCCGGCGGCCGCGCGGGCCGCTGAGCCGGCTGCACCTGACCGCCACCCTGCAGGCCGCCGCCCCGTACCAGGTGGCGCGCGGGCGGGCCGGCCGGGCGCTGGTGCTGGCCAAGGACGACTTCCGCGAGCAGGTGCGCCGGGGACGGGAGTCCAACCTGGTGCTGTTCGTGGTGGACGCCTCCGGGTCGATGGCGGCCCGGCAGCGGATGGGCGCGGTCAAGGGCGCGGTGATGTCGCTGCTGATGGACGCCTACCAGCGGCGCGACAAGATCGGCATGATCACCTTCCGCGGCACGGGCGCCGAGTTGGCGCTGCCGCCGACCTCCTCGGTGGAGGTGGGTGCAGCCCGGCTGGAGCAACTGCCGACCGGCGGCCGCACCCCGCTGGCGGCCGGACTGCTGCGCGCCCACGAGGTGCTGCGGATCGAGCGGCTGCGCGACCCGGACCGCCGGCCGCTGCTGGTCGTGGTGACCGACGGCCGGGCGACCGGCGGCCGCGACGCGCTGGCGCAGGCCGGCCGGGCCGCCGGGCTGCTCGCCGCGCAGGGCGTGGCGAGCGTGGTGCTGGACTGCGAGTCGGGCCATGTCCGGCTCGGGCTGGCGCACACCCTGGCGGCCCAACTGGGCGGCCCCGCCGTGACCCTGGACGAGCTGCGCGCCGAGGGCGTGGCGGCGCTCGTCCGCGACCACCGTTCCTCCTCCCCCAGCGAAAGGCCGCCTGATGCCGCAGGGAAAGATCGAGACCGTCCCGGACGACGGACTGACGACCCGTCAGCGCCGCACCCTGCCGATCACGGCGGTGCACACCGGCCCGGGCAAGGGCAAGTCGACCGCGGCGTTCGGCATGGCGCTGCGCGCCTGGAACCAGGGCTGGCCGATCGGGGTGTTCCAGTTCGTGAAGTCCGCCAAGTGGAAGGTGGGCGAGGAGAACGCGCTGCGGGTGCTCGGCGCCTCCGGCGAGGGCGGCACGGTGGCCTGGCACAAGATGGGCGAGGGCTGGTCCTGGGTGCAGCGCGGCATGGAGTCCAGCGAGGAGGCGGCCAAGGAGGGCTGGGAGCAGGTCAAGCGCGACCTGGCCGCCGAGACCTACCGCTTCTACGTGCTGGACGAGTTCACCTACCCGATGCACTGGGGCTGGGTGGACGTCGACGAGGTGGTGGCGGTGCTGAAGGACCGTCCGGGCAGCCAGCACGTGGTGATCACCGGCCGGTACGCCAAGGAGCCGCTGACCGACCTCGCCGACCTGGTCACCGAGATGACCAAGGTGAAGCACCCCATGGACGCGGGCCGCAAGGGCCAGCGCGGTATCGAGTGGTAGCCCGTTGAACATTCCCCGTCTCGTCGTCGCCGCGCCCTCCTCGGGCGCGGGCAAGACCACCGTCGCCACCGGGCTGATCGCCGCCCTGGCGGCGCGCGGCCTGGCCGTCTCCCCGCACAAGGTGGGCCCGGACTACATCGACCCCGGTTACCACGCGCTGGCGGCCGGCCGGCCCGGCCGCAACCTGGACGCGTACATGTGCGGGGAGGAGCGGATCGCCCCGCTGTTCCTGCACGGGGCGGCGGGGGCCGACGTGGCCGTGGTCGAGGGCGTGATGGGGCTGTTCGACGGCGCCGCCGGGCGCGGCGAGCTGTCGTCCACCGCGCAGGTCTCCAAGCTGCTCCGGGCCCCGGTGGTCCTGGTGGTGGACGCCTCCTCGCAGTCGCGCTCGGTGGCGGCGCTGGTGCACGGCTTCGCCTCCTGGGACCCGGAGGTGCGGCTGGCGGGCGTGATCCTCAACCGGGTGGCCTCGGACCGGCACGAGGACCTGCTGCGCGAGGCGCTGGAGGAGGGCTCCGGCGTGCCGGTGCTGGGCTCCGTACGGCGCACCGCGTCGGTCGCCACGCCGTCCCGGCACCTGGGCCTGATCCCGGCCGTCGAGCGCTCGGCGCAAGCGCTGCAGGCCGTCTCCGACATGGGCGGGCTGATCGGCCGCTCCGTCGACCTGGACGCGCTGCTGGCGCTGGCCCGGACGGCTCCCCGCTGGCCGCCGAGCCGTGGGACGCGGCGGCCCAGGTGTCGCCGGTGGCCGGCCGGCCGCGGATCGCGGTGGCGGGCGGCCCGGCGTTCTCGTTCTCGTACGCGGAGAACACCGAGCTGCTGACCGCCGCGGGCGCCGAGGTGGTGGCGTTCGACCCGCTGCGCGACCCGGCGCTGCCGCCGGGGACGGGCGCGCTGGTGGTCGGCGGCGGCTTCCCGGAGATGTACGCGGGCGAGCTGAGCGCCAACGAGCCGCTGCGGCGGTCGATCGCCGCGCTGGCCGCGGACGGGCTGCCGATCGCCGCGGAGTGCGCCGGGCTGCTGTACCTGGCGCGGGAGCTCGACGGGCGGCCGATGTGCGGGGTGCTGGACATCACGGCCCGGATGACCGAGCGGCTCACCCTGGGCTACCGGGAGGCGGTCGCGCTGGAGGACAGCCTGCCCGCCGCGGCCGGGACGCGGGTGCGCGGGCACGAGTTCCACCGCACGGCCTGCGAGCCGGGGGCGGGCGAGCACCCGGCGTGGGGCTGGCGCGGCCCGGCCGGTCCCCGGACGGAGGGCTTCGTCCAGGGCTCGGTGCACGCCTCGTACCTGCACCTGCACTGGGCGGGGGCGCCGCAGTTCGCGGAGCGCCTCGCCCGGGCGGCGGCCGCGTTCACGGCCGGTGCGGTCAGGCGCGGTTGATCCGGAAGACCGGGTAGCCGGGGGCGATCGCGAGCAGTTCCTCGTCGGAGGCGGTGGCGTCGACGCCCTCGAAGAACATGCCGACCTCGAACTTCCACCGCTTGAGGTAGGCGCGGAGCACCTCGGGCTTCTCGGCGTCGGCCAGTTCGACCGCGCCGAACTCCTCGGCGCGGCGGCCGAGCCGCAGTTCGCCGGTGCCGGTGACCCGCAGGTTGCGCACCCACTGGGTGTGGCCGCGCGGTGCCACCAGGTACCGCTCACCGCCGTGGGTGAGCAGGTTGACCGGGGTGGTGCGCCACTCGCCGCTCTTGCGGCCGCGGACGGCGAGGACCCGGGAGCCCCAGACGCTGACGCCGGCGCGGGTGAGGGCGGCGACCGTGCGGTTGAAGAAGCTCAGCATGGCGGCGTCGAACTTCTTGGTCGGGATGACGTAGCGGGCGCTGCTGTCGGACATCGGAACCCCCAGGGTCGCCGGAGCCAGCTCTCCGTGAGCAGTGCTCTCGTTCACGAGCACCACTCTGCCACCGGCGGTGCGCGCGGTCAAGAGCACTGCTCTCGTTTCTGTGCATTGCTCCAGTCATGTGGCAGGCTGTCGGTATGACCGCCATCAAGACCGCCCGCGCACGGGCCCGCGAGGAGCTGACCCGCGAGATCAAGGAGGAGGCCCGCCGCCAACTGGCCTCCGAGGGCGCCCAGCGGCTGTCGCTGCGCGCCGTCGCCCGCGAGCTCGGCATGGCCTCCTCCGCGCTGTACCGGTACTTCCCCAGCCGGGACGAGCTGCTCACCGCCCTGATCGTCGACGCCTACACCGATCTCGCGAACGCCGCCGACGGCGCGCTGGCCACCGCCTCACCCGCCCCGCGCGCCCGGTGGCGGGCCCTGTGCGCGGCGGTGCGCGACTGGGCGCGGGCCCACCCGCACGAGTACGCCCTGGTGTTCGGCACACCGGTGCCCGGGTACCGGGCCCCGCAGGAGACCATCGAGCCGGCCGCCCGGCTCCCGCTCGCGCTGATCGGCGTGGCGGGCTCGGCGCGGCTCGACGGGGAGCCGGTGGGCGGGGTGCTCGGCGCCCAGCTGGCCGCCGTCCGGGAGCACCTGGCGCCCGACCTCGCCGAGTCGGTGCTCGCCCGGGCCGCGATCGCCTGGACCCAGCTGTTCGGCATGATCGGCTTCGAGCTCTTCGGCCACCTGGTGGGCACGCTGGATCCGGCGGACGCCTTCTTCGCGTACACCGTCGAGCGGATGGCCGACTTCGTGGGACTGCCCGACGCGGAGTGAGTCCGCGCCGGGCAGTCCGGTGATGATGCCGGGTCAGATCCTGACGGCCGCCCGGCGGCCGGTGCCCGGGGCCAGCACGGGCGCCGGGCTGGTCGTCCGGGTGCCGTCGGAGCCGTCCGAGCCGTTCACCCGGCTGTCGTCGGTGCCCAGCTGGAGCGCGGCCCGCACCGCCTTCGGCCGGTCGTAGCCGAGGTACTCCTCGGCCGCGGCGAGCTCGTGCTGCAGGGTCTTCGCGTCCTTGGCGCCCTTGGCCGCGGCCAGGTGCGGCAGCGACTTGCGCAGCTCGTCGACCAGGTCGCGGACGGGCTGCGAGGCGACACCGCCCCAGGTGTGGGTGGTCAGCTCGTCGATCTCCTGGTTCACCCCGCCGGCCAGGGTGTCGGCCCAGGCCCGGTAGGCGGCCGGGGCGTCGGTGGGCTTGGCGTCCGGCTGCACCACGAAGGCCTGGTCCACGTGGTGCTCGGCGCCGAGATAGGTCCGCTGGTCGGCGTCGAAGGCGGCGAGGTTCTGCTGGAGCGACCCGGTCATGTGGCCGGTGGTGTCGGTGAGGAAGCAGGTCGAGTGGGGGTACGCGGCCTGCAGATCCCAGCTGTGCTGGTCCGGGTAGAAGAAGTGCACCTCGGCGTCGACCGGCAGCTTCCAGCCGTCCGGCGCGAACTCGGCGAGCGAGTCGTTGCAGCCCTTGGTGGCGTCGGCGATCAGCGCGGCCTTGCCCGGGTAGGACTTCGCGTCGGAGTCCGCCTGGCCGAACACCTCGCCGTAGTGCGGCTCGGCGCAGTCCACCGTACGGACGTCGACGACGCCCTCCGTCCCGGAGCCGGCGGGCTTGACGAAGCAGTCGCCCGACAACAGCTCGAAGGCGTTCCGGCCGTCCGAGTACGAGCCGGAACCGTAGCCCGAGCCGTCGTCGGTCGCCGGGAAGTCGTGGCCCGCGGCGACCAGCACGAAGACCATCGCCACCGCCATGACGACCGCCCAGACACCGCCCAGCGCGATGCCGGCGATCGCCAGCCCGCGACCGCGCTCGTTGCGCCGCTTCACCTCGCGCAGCGCGGCGATGCCGAACCCGATCGCGCCGATCCACAGCAGGCAGGCGCCGCCGATGATGCCGAGGACGAACGAGGTGATGGCGAAGCCGTTCCAGCGCGTCGGCGGACCGGGCGGCGGCTGCCAGCCGAGCGGGCCGGGCACCGCGTACGGCGCGCCGGTGCCCCAGCCCTGGGCGCCGTACCCGGCGAAGGCGCCCGGGTGCACCGCCCCCGGATGCGGGTAGGGCCCGGGCTGCGGATACGGCCCGGGTGCGCCCCACGGGTCGCCGGGCGGCGGACCGTAGCCGCCGGGCGGGACCGGCGGCGGCGCGTCCCCGGACGGCGGGGCGAAGGCTCGGGCGAAGGCGTCGTCCTGAGCGGCTGAGCCGCCCGGCGGGGGACGTCCTGGTCGGACGGCATGAGATGGGCTCCCTGGGCGTGGTGCGCGCCGCAACGGATCGTTCGACGGCGGCGCGAATATAGCGGATCACCAGGACACCCGTCCGAGGAATATCACGCCGCAGGCCGCCGGACGGCCCCGCAGGTCAGCCCAGGTCCCGTCGGCGCAGCCCCGCCAGGCCCGCCGCGGCGGCCAGCACCGCGAGCCCGGTGACCCACAGCACCGGGGCGGCGGCCACCGGCCCGCCCGGCAGGTGCGGGGTGTGGGTGAACGGCGAGAGGTCCAGCACGGCCCGGGGCAGCCGCAGCACCGGGCCCAGCCAGGAGACCAGGACGAACAGCCCGAGCACGCCCCAGGCCGCCGCCGTCCACCGCGGGGCGAGGCCGAACACCGCCACCGCGACCGCCGCGGTCAGCCAGACCGCGGGCAGCCGGACGAGGAAGGCGGGCACCAGCCGGCCGACGGCCCCGGCCGGGTCGCCCAGCGCGGCTCCCTCGCCCAGACCGGCGGTCAGGCCCGCCACGGCGAGCAGCAGTGCGGGCCCGAGCAGCCCGTACAGCAGGTGGCCGGCGGCCCAGCGGAGGCGGCCGGTGGCGGTGGCGAGCACCGGTTCGGCGCGACCCGACGCCTCCTCACCGCGCAGCCGCAGCACGGCCTGCACCGCGTACCCGGCGGCGACCATGCCCAGCAGTTCGGCGATCGCCGCCAGGTAGCCGTCCAGCAGTCCCTGCCGGCCGCCCAGGCGGGCCATCAGGTCGGCCACCCGGGCGTTGCCGCCGACCAGGTCGGCCACGCCTTTCGCGACGCCGCCGAAGACCGCGCCGGCCACCGCGAACCCGGCCGCCCAGCCGGCCAGCGGGGCCCGCTGGAGGCGCCGGGCCAGCGCGGCGGCCGTCCGCAGCCCGGGGCGGCCGCGCCCGGCCCGGGGCGCTGCGGCAGCAGGCCCGCACCGAGGTCGCGCCGGGCGACCAGGGCGTACGCGGCGCAGACGCCGGCCGCGGCGCCCGCGGCGAGCGGCAGCAGGGCCCACCAGTCGTCCCCGGCGAACGGCCGCACCCGCTCCGCCCAGCCGAGCGGCGACAGGAGACCCACCCAGGACGGACCGGCGTCGCCGACCGCCCGGAGCACGTAGGCGGCGCCGAGCACGGCCCCGGCCAGTCCGTTGGCGGCGCGGGCCGTCCCGGCGAGCTGCGCGGTGACGGCGGCGACCCCGGCGAACAGCAGCCCGCAGCCGGCCAGCGTCAGGCCGAAGGCCAGCGAGCCGCCGAGGGTCTGGCCCGCGGCGGCCAGACAGCCGGTGACCAGCGCGGCGAGCAGCAGGTCGGCGGTGGCGGCGGTGAGCAGGGCGGCGGTGAGCGGGGCCCGGCGGCCGACCGCGCCGGCGCCGACGAGTTCGAGCCGGCCGTCCTCCTCCTCGGCGCGGGTGTGCCGGACGACCAGCAGCACGCTCATCAGCGCCGCGAGCACGGCACCGAAGGCACCCATCCGCCAGGCCGTCAGCCCGCCGACCGTGCCGGCGTCGTGGAGGGGCCCGTAGAGGGCGCGCAGCGAGCCGTTGGCACCGATGCCCGCGGCGAACCGCAGCCGCTCCTCCCGGGTGCCGTAGAGCGAGCGGAAGGAGAACGCGGTGGAGGCGACCGAGGCGGTGAGGGCGTAGACCCAGAGCGGCAGCACGATGCGGTCCCGGCGCAGGGCCAGCCGGAGCAGGACGGGGGTGCCGGCGAGGGTGTTCACCGGGCCGCCGCCGGGGCCGCGGGGCCGGCCGGGCCGGCGGGCGCCGCGCCGGTGCGGCCGTAGTGGCGCAGGAAGAGCTCCTCCAGCGTGGGCGGGCGGCTCGTCAGGCTGCGGACGCCGACCGCGGTGAGGGCCCGCAGGACGCCGTCGAGGCGGTCGGCGTCCACCTGGCAGCGCAGCCGGTGCCCGTCCGTGACGAGGTCGTGGACACCCTCCAGCAGGGGTGGCGGGCCGACGAGTTCGGCGTCGATGGACGTCCGGGTGAGGTGCCGCATGCCGGCCAGGGTGCCGGTCTCCACGGTGCGGCCGGCCCGGATGATGCTGACCCGGTCGCAGAGCGCCTCCACCTCGGACAGGATGTGGCTGGAGAGCAGCACGGTGCGGCCGCGGTCGCGCTCCTCGGCGATGCAGCTGCGGAAGACGTCCTCCATCAGCGGGTCGAGACCGGAGGTGGGCTCGTCCAGCACGAGCAGTTCGGCGTCGGAGGCGAGGGCAGCGACCAGTGCGACCTTCTGCCGGTTGCCCTTGGAGTAGGTGCGACCGCGGCGGGTCGGGTCGAGGTCGAAGCGCTCCAGCAGGGCGGCCCGGCGGGCCGGGTCGAGACCGCCGCGCAGCCGGCCGAGCAGGTCGATGGCCTCGCCGCCGGTGAGGTTGCGCCAGAGGGTCACGTCGCCGGGCACGTAGGCGAGCCGGCGGTGCAGCGCCACGGCGTCCCGCCAGGGGTCGCCGTCGAGCAGCCGGGCGGTGCCGGCGTCGGCGCGGATCAGACCGAGCAGGATCCGGACGGCGGTGGACTTGCCCGCGCCGTTGGGCCCGAGGAAGCCGTGCACCTCGCCCCGGGCGACGGTGAGGTCGAGCCCGTCGAGGGCGCGCGTCCGGCCGAAGTCCTTGACCAGGCCGGTCACCGAGATGGCGGTCGTCATGTCCCGAACGTACTCTTGTTTCACAGATTCGTGAAGTTGGTGAATACCGAGGATTTCGGGAACGGCCCCCGGGTGCCCGAGGATGGGCCGGTGATCGCACGAGGGACGGGAGACCGCGCGGTGGAACGGGACGAGGCGGCGGTCGGCGCCTTCATCGAGCGCTTCGCCGGCGTGATGGCCGACGCCGGCTTCCCCGGATGCCCGCGCGGGTCTTCACCGCCCTGCTGGCGGCCGACTCAGGCCGTCTCACCGCCGCCGAGCTCGGCGCTTCCCTGCAGGTCAGCCCCGCCGCGGTGTCCGGCGCGGTGCGCTTCCTCACCCAGGTCGGCCTGGTCGGGCGCGAGCGCGAGGCGGGCTCCCGCCGGGACCGCTACCGGGTGCACGACGACGCCTGGTACGAGGCCTCGATGCGCCGCGACCGCGAGCTCGTCCGCTGGGAGGCGGGCCTGCGCGAGGGCATCGAGGCGCTCGGCGCCGACACCGCCGCCGGGGCGCGGCTGACCGAATCGCTGGAGTTCTTCGCCTTCATGCGCGCCGAGCTGCCCGATCTGCTCACCCGCTGGCACGACCGCCGCACGGCGCTGCGCGACACCCGCTGACCGGCCGGGCCGCGGGGCGGTGTCAGCCGAGGTAGGCGGGGGCGACCGCGGAGCGGGTGAGCACGGCGGCGGCGCCGCTGCCGTCGGCGGGCACCGTCCACAGGTCGGCGCCGTAGTCGCCGGCCAGCGCGTACACCAGCGTGTGGCCGTCGGCCCAGAGCGCCTGGTCGTCGATGTTGCGCCGCTCGGCGGTGGCGGTCTCCGTCATGGTCGCCAGGTCCAGCACGTACAGCCGCCAGGGTGCGTCCGGTTCGGCGCCCGCGACGCGCTTCTTGTAGGCGATCCTGGTGCCGTCCGGGGAGAGCGAAGGGCACTCGACGTTCTCGTGCAGCGTGGTCAGCGTGCGGGCCGCGAGGTCCCCGCGGGCCAGGTAGGTCTTCCCCCGGTGGCGACGGTGACGTAGAAGTGCGCGTCGTCGGCGAAGGTGACGCCCCAGATGTTGAGGTCCGGCGCCTTGACCGGCCGGCCGTCCCGGATCAGCGTGAAGCTCTCCAGGTTGTCCTCGTACCGCCAGCTGCGGGTGTCCACGATCGACGTCCGGGTGGAGAACGCGGTGCCGGCGTACGAGTCGCCGCTGACGAAGACCGTCCAGGCCGCCAGGTGCCCGGACGGGGAGACCCGGGAGCGGGTCGGGATGCCCGCCGCCGGGTAGTGCCGCAGCTCGTGCAGGGCGGAGTCGACCACGACCGCCCGGTAGGTGTCGGTGAGGGCGCCGTGCTCGGCCTGCAGGCAGATCCCGGTGCCGGCGGCGGCGTGGAAGCGCAGGCAGGTGAGGCCGGAGGCGGTGCGCGGCCCGTCCGGGCGGTCGGCGGGCACGCTGGTGATCTCGTCCCGGTGCGGCCCCCACGCCATCGAGCGGAACAGCAGCTGCCGGCCGCCCGGCTTCAGGGTGACGGTGCCCGGTGTGACAGCCGGGCCGCCCGCCTGCTCCTGGTCCTTGCGGCCCGAGCGGTCGGCGGCGTGCAGCACGGCCACCGTGCCGACGCCAGCGAGCAGCAGGACGGCGGCCAGCAGGACCAGCAGGCGGGCGGTTCTGGTCATGCGGGCTGCTCCTCGGCGGGGCGGGGGTCGCGGATCAGGGCCGTGGCCGCGCAGGCGGCGACGGCCAGGCAGACGGCGGCGGCGGCGAGCGCGGTGTGCCCGCCCCACAGCGACCAGGCGGCGCCGAACGCCAGCGAGCAGCCGAACCGGCCGAGCGCCTGGCCGGTGCCCACCAGGGCCTGCCCGGCACCCTGCTGGCCGGCCGGGACGGTGCCGGCCGTGGCCGCCGCCAGCACGCCGTCGGTGGCCGCGTAGAAGCAGCCGTGCAGCAGCAGGACGGCGGGCACCACCCAGCCCTGCCGCAGCGGCGCCAGGACCAGGGCGTACCCGGCGAGCAGCACGAGGTGGCCGGCCAGGAAGAGCCGCCGCCGACCGAGCCGGTCGGCGAGCGCGCCGAACGGGACGGCCAGCAGCAGGAAGGCCGCCGCGGTGCCCAGCGGCAGCAGCGGGAAGAGGTGGGCCGGCACGTCGAGGCGGCGTTGCAGCAGCAGGTAGAGGAAGGCGTCGGAGACGGTGGTCAGGCCGAGCAGCACGGCGGCCAGGGTGAGCCGGCGCAGCCCGGGCAGACGCAGCAGGGCGATCGCGTCGCGGGCGGAGGGGCGGCGCTCCGGCGCGGGGGCGACGGCCGGACGGGCGGGGACGAAGAGGACCAGGACCAGGACGCCGATCGCCGCGACGCAGGCCGAGACGGCGAACACCGCGTCGTAGCCGTCGACCGCGGCCCGGAGCACCGCGAACGCGGCGAGCGGGCCGAGCAGCGCGCCGGTGGTGTCCATCGCCCGGTGCACGCCGAACGCCCGGCCGCGGTGCTCGGGTTCGGTGGCGAGCGAGATCAGCGCGTCCCGGGGGCGGTGCGCAGGCCCTTGCCGGTGCGGTCGACCGCGAGCACCGCGCCGATCAGCGGCACGGTGTGCGCGAGCAGCAGCAGCGGCTTGCAGGCGGCGGACAGGGCGTAGCCGATCCCGGCGACCGTCTTGTGCCGGCCCGGGCCGCGGTCCGCCGCGTGGCCGCCGACCAGGCGCACCAGCGCGCCGACGCCGTTGTTGATGCCGTCGAGCAGGCCGAAGCCGAGCGGCGAGAGGCCGAGCCCGGCCACCACGTACAGCGGCAGCACGGCGCTGACCATCTCCGAGGAGACGTCCGTGATCAGGCTGACCGCGCCGAGCGCCAGGACGGTGCCGGGGACGGCGGCGGCGCGCCGCCCCGGGCGGGTGCCCGGGGCGACGGCGGCCTTGCTGCTGCGGGAGTCCGCGAGGTACACGGGCGTCAGTTCCAGATGCCCGTGATGTCGGAGGCGGAGGCGGCGTTGCCCGCGTGGGCGGACAGGCCGGCCAGGTCCTCCAGCGTGCGCAGCACGTTGTAGTGGTTGTAGGTGCTGCTCGACGAGCTGCCGGCGGCGACGTGCTGGCCGTACAGCAGGGTCGGGATCTTGTTGCCGGAGAGCTTGTTGTCCTCGTCGAAGGTGACGACCAGGATCGAGTTGTGGGTCTGCGCCCAGGTCGCGTACGCGCCCAGGTTGTTCTTGATCCAGGTGTCGCCGGTGGAGACCGAGCAGTCGTGCATGTCGCTGCACAGGTTCGGCGTCACGAAGGAGACCTTCGGCAGCGTCGTGTAGTCGGTCGGGAACTGCCCGAAGGTGTACGCGGTGCTGGTCGGCACGTTGGAGAAGCCGAACCACGGGTTGTGCTTCTGCGCGTAGTTGCCGCTGCTGCACACCGTCGAGCCCTGGCTGGGCAGCGTCTCGTTGTAGCTCGCCCAGGTCTTGCCCGCGGCGATCAGCTCGGAGCCGAGGTTGGCGGCCGAGATCGAGCCGACGCCGACACAGCTGTCGTCGGTGCGGCCCTGGGTGGAGCCGGAGAACAGCGCGTAGTAGTTCGGCTCACTGGGGTGGGTGATGCCGAAGGAGTTGGTGAGGTTGGCACCGCCCGCCTTGATCGTGTTGTTCAGGTACGGCGCGCTGGAGCTGCCGATGATCTGCGAGTAGGCGTGGTTCTCCATCACCACGACCACCACGTGGTCGGGGGCCGGCAGGGTCGCGGCCTGGGCGGTCGCGCCGGTGGCGGCCCAGAGTCCGAGCGAGCCGGCGGCCAGGGCGGCGGTGCTGGCGAGCGCCGTGAGGGCGCGCCGGGTGCGCTTCGGGGTCATGCTGTCCTCCGTACGAGGGGCGACAGTTGGGGGGTCGAGCGCCCAAACCCTAGGCTCGCGGCGGTTGACGGGGCCGCGCTCGGCAAGTGAAGACCAGAAGAACAGCGGGCGGCCGCGTTCCTCTTCGCTATTCCCCAGGTCACACCCGTCACGATTGACCCGCAACACACCGCCGTGGTGGGATTTCCCGCAGGTCACAGGGGGCGAAGGGGGCGGCGGTGGAGCTGGACGGGCCGGTCACGGCCGGCGTCGGCGCCCGCCGGGGCACCCCCGCCGACGAGATCCTCCGCCTGCTGGACGAGGCACTGGCCGCCGCCGGGCTGGACAGGTCGCACCTCGGCCGGCTCGCCACCCTCGACACCCGGGCCGGTGAGCCCGGTCCGGTGGCCGCCGCCGCCGCTCTGGGGGTGCCGCTGACCGGGTACCCGGCCGCCGTACTCGCCGCGGTCGACGTCCCGCACCCCTCCGCCGCGGTGGCCGCCGCCGTGGGCACCCCCAGCGTCGCCGAGGCGGCAGCCCTGGCGGGCCTGCCGGGCGGGCGGCTGGTGGCGCCCAAACGCGCCTCCGCCCGGGCCACGGTGGCCCTGGCCGCCGTCCCGGCCGCGGCGGCGCCCACCGCGACACCGACCACCGCGCCGGTGACCGCCGCGACGGCGGCCGCCGCGATCCGACCGGGAGTGCCGACGTGACCGACGAACCCGACCTGCGCCACCACGGCGACGCCGAGGTCCGCGCCGCCGGACTGGTGGACCTCGCCGTCAACGTCCGCACCGGCACCCCGCCCGAGTGGCTGCGCGCCCACCTCGCCGCGACCCTGGCCGACCTGGCCGCCTACCCCGACCAGGGCGCCGCCCGCGCGGCCGTGGCCGGGCGGCACCGCCGGCCGGTCGAGGAGGTGCTGCTCACCTCCGGCGCGGCGGAGGCCTTCGTGCTGCTCGCCCGGACCCTGCGGCCGCGGCACGCGGTCGTGGTGCACCCGCAGTTCACCGAGCCCGAGGCGGCCCTGCGGGACGCCGGGCACACCGTGCACCGGGCGCTGCTGCACGCCGGGAACGGCTTCCGGCTGACCGCCGACGCGGTGCCCGAGGAGGCCGACCTGGTGGTGCTCGGCAACCCGACCAACCCCACCTCGGTGCTGCACCCCGCGGCGGCGGTCGCCGCACTGGCCCGCCCCGGCCGCACCCTGGTCGTCGACGAGGCGTTCATGGACACCGTCCCGGGCGAGCGGGAGACGCTGGCCGGGCGGCGGGACCTGCCGGGGCGGGTGGTGGTGCTGCGCAGCCTCACCAAGACCTGGGGGCTGGCGGGCCTGCGGATCGGCTACGTGCTCGGGCCGGCCGGGCTGCTCGGCGAACTCGCGGCCGCCCAGCCGCTCTGGCCGGTCTCCACCCCGGCGCTGGCCGCCGCCGTGGCCTGCTCCGCGCCGGCGGCGCTCGCCGAGGCGCAGGCCGCGGCCGAGACCGTCGCCGAGCACCGCGCCCACCTGCTGAAGGGCCTGACGCAGCTGCCCGGGGTCCGGGTGCACGGCGAGCCGCTCTCCTCCTTCGTGCTCGTCGAGCTGGCCGGTGCGGCCGGGGTGCGGGAGCGGCTGCGGTCGGCGGGCTTCGCGGTGCGGCGCGGCGACACCTTCCCGGGGCTGGGTGCCGACTGGCTGCGGATCTCCGTCCGTGATCCGGCCACCGGCGACCGCTTCCTGGCGGCCCTGGCCGAGGTCATCCGACCCTGACGGCATCCCCCGGCCGACCGGGCCGCCGGTGACCACCCGGGCGTAGACGCCGGCGCAGGGCAGCGGGCCGAGGCCCGGCAGCGGTTCCACCCGGTTGCGGCGGGCCAGGGCGCGCAACGCCTCCGTGTCCGGGGGCAGTTCCCCGTGGGCGAGGGTCGGGACGGCGCAGCGCGGGCTGGCCGCGATCACCGCGAGCCGGATGTCCGGGCCGATCCGCAGCTCGCGGCCGACCCAGTCGTTCTCGGCGAACGCGGCGGCGCCCGGGGTGTCGACCACCAGGTTGGGGCGGTAGCGGGGGCCTGCGCGGGCCCGCCGACGGCCGCCAGGGTGGCCGTGGTGATCAGGTGCAGCGGGGCGAAGTCGAAGAAGGTGCCGGGCGGGGCGGCGCTGCCGAGCGTGCCGACAGTGACGGGCACCTCCTGGTCGACGCCGTGGCTCAGGACTTCTTCCGGTACGGCCCGTTCCAGCTCGGCGCCGGCCGGCGGCACGTCGACCAGCCGGACGGGGCGGCCGAGCAGTGCGGTGAACCCGGCCTCGTCCAGCACGGCGCCGTCCGGCCCGCGGACGCAGACGCCGCCGTCGCCTCCGGTGGTCGCGGCGGCGGTCAGCAGGGCCCGCCACAGCCGCGGGTTCTTGGCGCTGACGACCCGTCCGGTCGTGGTGTCCAGCAGCGCGCGGACCCGGTCGCCGGCGATGCCGCGCCCGGTGATCCGGGCACGCGCCAGCTCCTCGCCGAGCGCGGACTTCAACGGATACCGGTACAGGCTCCGCACGGCCGCCCCGGCGATCACGGTGCCACCGTGCGGGCCCAGTCGGCGAGCGCGGCGAAGTCCGCGTCCCGCAGGCCGTGCCGGTGGTCGACCGGCAGGGTCATCGCCGGGGCGGGGTGGTGCTCGGCGATCCAGGCGGTGTCCTGCGGCTCGATCTCGTCGTCCACCCAGGCGAACGGCCGCCCGGCGGCCCAGGCGACCAGGGCGCGGGTCTTCCAGTGCAGGCCGTCCGGGTCGCCGTGGTGCATCTGCGGCCAGGCGATGTACGGCAGCGGGGGCAGCCCGATCAGCGGCCCGACCCACTCGTTGGCCTCGTTCATCCAGGTGGTGCACCAGACCGGTTGCAGGGGCAGGGCGAGCAGCGCCGGCCCGTGGTCCGGGTTGAGCCACAGCCGCAGCGGCTTGACGCGGGCGGCCGGTGTCTCCGGGTGGCGGGCGATCCAGGAGGCCGGGCGCACCCGGTGGGTCAGGTAGCCGTCGGGCCGCCGCTGGGGTTTCGCCCGGTACGGGTTGAGCGGCCCGTCCACGTCGAGCAGCAGCAGCGGCCGCCCGTCCTCGGTGTCCGGTGGTGTCATCGCCCCTCCCGCGTCGGTGGGGCGGATTCTCCGGCCTCGGGGCGGGCGTCCGCCAGCGGTTTACCGGCCGGGGCGCTGCGGCCCCGGGCCGGACCTCCCCGGCGCCGGGCGCCAGGAGCGGGCGGCGGCGATCCGCCGGGTGGCGCTCGGGTGGGTGGCGAACAGCAGCTCCAGCAGCCGGGGCGGGTCGACGTCCGAGACGTTGGCGACCGCGAGCCTGCGTTGCATGGCGATGAACTGCACCGGGTCGTCGGTGAGTTCGAGGGCATGGCGGTCGGCCCTGGCCTCGATGCGGCGGCTTGCGGCGGCCTGGAGCGGGCCGGTGAGGGTGCCGATCAGGGCGGTCAGGGCGGCGAACAGCGGCAGCGAGCGCGGGTCCGCGGCGCTCTGCGCGCCCGCCGCGGACAGCAGCGGCTGCCACGCGGTGAGCAGGCCGAGGACGGCGACGGCGACGGCCGCGCCGAACGCCCCGAGCACCGTCCCGGTGGCCACGTCGCGGTGCTTGACGTGGCCGAGCTCGTGGGCCACCACCAGCTCGACCTCGCGCGGCTCCGCGGCGGTCAGCAGGGTGTCGTACGCGACGATCCTGCGGGTGGAACCGAGGCCCGACACATAGGCGTTGAGGGCGGTGGTGCGGCGCGAGGCGTCCGCGACGAGGACCTCGCGGACGGTGACGGCGTCCCGCTCGGCGAGCGCCAGCAGGGCGCTGCGCAGCGGCCCGTCCGGCATCGGCGTGAAGCGGTTGAACACGGGCTCGATCACCAGCGGGTGGAGGAAGGAGAGCGCGGCCACCAGCAGGGCCGCGACGGCGGCGGCCACCGGCCACCAGCCGGTGGCCGACCGGCCGGTGAGCGCGTAGAGGCCGAGGGCGGCCGGCAGGACCAGGCCGAGGGTGAGGGCGAGACCGCGCACGGTGTCCACGGCCCAGCCTGCCCAGCCCTGGGTGACCAGCCCGTACCGGGCCCGCACCACCCGGACCCGGGCGGCGAACGGCAGCCGGAGCAACTGGCCGAGCAGGACGAGCGCCGCGGCGCCGCCCAGCACCTCGGCGGCCCAGGACCCGCCGAGCAGGTCGCCGACCGCGGTGACCAGGCCGGCGCCGGCCGGCGTGAGCCCGAGCACCAGGGTGAGGGCGAGGCCGGCCAGGGCGCCGCCGAGCACCCACGGCACCTGGGCCCGGCGCAGGGCCCGCCCGCGGGCCGCCTGTTCGGGGGTGAAGTCGGGGGTGAGGTCGGGAGCGGGGCCGGGGCCGGGAGTGGTTCCGGGGGTCACATCGGGGGTCACGTCTGGGGTGAGGTCGTCCGCCACGGGACCAGCGTAGTGACCGGGCGGGGGAACGCGGACGCCCGCCGCCCCTCCGGGAGGGAGGTGCGGCGGGCGTCGGTGTCAGCGGCGGATCAGACCTGGCCGGCCTTCTCCAGGGCCTCGCAGCAGGTGTTGATCAGCAGGCGGGTGACGACGTAGGGGTCGACGTTCGCGTTCGGGCGGCGGTCCTCGATGTAGCCCTTCTGGTCCACCTCGACCTGCCACGGGATGCGGACGGAGGCGCCACGGTTGGACACGCCGTAGGAGTAGACGTTCCACGGGGCGGTCTCGTGCTTGCCGGTGAGGCGGGACTGGATGTCGTCGCCGTACTGGCTGACGTGCTCCAGGACCTTCTCCTCCGAGGCGCCGAGCGACTCGCAGGCGGTGATGATGGCGTCGTAGCCCTCACGCATCGCCTTGGTGGAGAAGTTGGTGTGCGCACCCGCACCGTTCCAGTCGCCACGGGCCGGCTTGGCGTCCAGGGTGGCGTCGATGCCGAACTCCTCCGCGGTGCGGTAGAGCAGGTAGCGGGAGAGCCACATGTCGTCGGACACGGTCAGCGCGTCGACGGGGCCGATCTGGAACTCCCACTGGCCGGGCATGACCTCGGCGTTGATGCCGCAGATCGCCAGGCCGGCGTCCAGGCAGCGGTCCAGGTGCAGCTCGACGATCTCGCGGCCGAAGACCTCCTCGGCACCCACGCCGCAGTAGTAGCCGCCCTGCGGGGCCGGGAAGCCGCCCTCGGGGAAGCCGAGCGGGCGCGAGCCCTTGAAGAAGGTGTACTCCTGCTCGATGCCGAAGATCGACTCCTGGGCCGCGTACTGCTCGGCGATCGGGCGGAGCTTCGCACGGGTGTTGGACACGTGCGGGGTGCCGTCGATCTCGAAGACCTCGCACAGCACCATGATGTTGTCACCGCCGCGGATCGGGTCCTTGACGACCTTCACGGGCTCGAGCACACGGTCCGAGGCGTGACCCTCGGCCTGGTTGGTCGACGAGCCGTCGAAGCCCCAGGTGGGGATCTTGTCCGCGTTCGGCAGCACCCGAGTCTTGGAACGGAGCTTCGCGGTCGGCTCGGTGCCGTCGATCCAGATGTACTCGGCCTTGATTGCCATTGCGGTGAACCTCACTGCTTGGGTGGTGGGTGCCCGCGTAGCGTTGCAAGTCGCCGTTTCCCGGTTGTTCCTCCTATGTAACGCCCATGTGAACCAACCGTCCGCGCCGACACGCTCACCGTCGGAGAGGGCCTGTCTCAGCATGCGAGCGTGCCGGTGGGACGGACGGGGCGCACGGGGTCAACGGCGGCGGGCGTGCGCCCGGCGGCGCCGGGTCATCCACAGGGCGGCGCCGCCGGCCACCAGGAGGGTCGCCGCGCCGCCCGCCATCGCTCCGGTGCCACTGCTGCCGGTGTAGGCCAGCGACGTGCCGCCGGCCGGGGTGGGCCGGCCCGCAGCCGTCGGCGAGGGCGCGGCCGAGGTGGTCTGCGCCGCGGGCACCGGCTTCTCGCAGGAGACCGAGGCGACAGTGATCCTCCCGCTGACCTTGGCGACGTTGAGGTTGAGCGGATTGACCTCGATCGAGACCTCCAGCGCGGAGGCCGCCGCGGTGGTGGAGGTGACCGTCTTCCTGGAGAACTCCACGTCCACGGTGCCGATGGCGGGGACGACGACGTGGGTGGGGCTGTTCAGCCCGACCGAGACCGACTTGCCGAGCACGGTCAGCCGCACCGGCGAGGTCACCTTGGCGCTGGGCTGCCCGTCGACCGGGCAGGTGGCCTCGGCGCTCAGCGCCTGCACCCCGAGCAGGGTCGTCAGCGGCAGGCCGGGGGCGTGCACGGCGGCGTCCGCCAGCGTGACGGAGGCCGAGGTGCCGTGCTCGTCGGCGTGCGTGACCGACCGGCCCACCTCGGCCTTGACCAGGGTGACCGGACGGCCGCGGTCCACCCCGTCGACCGCGGCGGTGAGCATCGAGCCGTTGCGCTCCGCGGGCGTCTCGACCTTGTTGAGGGAGACGTCGACGGGCACGTCGACGGCCTTGTTGAGCAGCGAGACGTCCAGGGCGAGCTCGGCGGTGACCGCGCGGGCGCGGCCCGGCGAGCCCTTCGGGTCGGCCGCGTGCGCCGCGGAGGCCGGGAGCGCGACGGCCAGGGCCGAGGCGGCGAGCGAGGCGGCGGCAACGGAACGCAAGGACGACAGGGACGGCATGACGGGGACCCCCACACATGGTTACGGCAGAGCAGGCCGCCGGTGCCACCCCGCGCGGGCGCAGCGCATACGGCGCGCACCGGACGGGGGAAGGGGCTCGTGCTCTCGACTGACACTCAGTCTCACTCGAACAATCCGTCACATGAGCACCACGGAGCGTCAGTTCACTCGTTTGAGTGAGGTTGACGGCAGTCACTGACACATCACTCCGAGCTCACCCCCTCGAAGCCCAACGGCCCGCAGCGACCGGGCCGTTGGGGCCGGACCACACGCGCCCCGACCTGCCATGGGAGCCGCGGGCGCGCACGCCGGAGGTTCTTCGTCGCACCGCGGCAGTTCATGGACACCCTGGGCGGGCTGTGGGCGCAGGGCAAGCCGGCCGACAAGGTCTACAGCGGCTTCACGTCCTCGGCGACGGCGCACGCCGGCCAGGAGACCACGCTGCAGGCGCTGTACACCTCCGTCCACCAACTCGGCGGCATCCTGGTCGCACCCGGGTTCACCGACCCCGCGAAGTTCGTCGACGGCAACCCCTACGGCACCTCGCACATGGACGGCCAGGGCACCCTCCCGGTCGACGACACAGCCCGCAACGCCACCCGGGTCCAGGCCGAGCGGGTCGTGAGGATCGCCTCGCTCGTCGAGGCCGCCTGAGCACGCACCGCCCCGTGCGGCCGAGCGGATCACCCGCCCCGGCCGCACACTCGGACAGCAGCACCAGCCACTGAGCGGGAAGGCAGAACGCGCACATGACCACCACAGCCGTGCACGAGGGCATCGTCCGCGAGGTGATGGACGACTGGAGGGCCGCGGTCGACAACCACGAGCCGGAGCGGGTCGCGGCCCGTTTCACGCCGGACGCGATCTTCCAGGGACTGCACCCCTACACCGTCGGCCGCGAGGGAATCGCCGAGTACTACGCCTCCCAGCCGCTCGGCATGAAGGCGCAGTACACCGTGCTGGAGACCCGACAGGTGGCGGACGGCACCGTCCTCGCGTACCTGGGCGTCGACTTCACCTTCACCGACCGGCCGACCCGGAACGTGTGGCTCAGCGTCCTGCTGACCCGCACGCCGTCGGACTGGGCCATCAGCCACTACCAGGTCTCCAAGCTCGACTGACGAGCCGGTGACACCACCCGAGGAGAGAGAGTCATGAAGGAATTCCTGGTCGAACTGAGGACCACCTTCCCCGAGGGCATGGACCAGGCGGAGATCGACCGGCTGCGCGCGGCCGAGGCCGTCCGCGCCCGGGAACTCGCCGCCGCCGGCCACCTGGTGCGACTGTGGCGCCCGGTCGGCGAGATGCGCAGCATCGGCCTGTGGCGCGCGGCCGACGAAGCGGAACTCCACGAGAAGGTGCTCGGCACGCTGCCGCTCCACCCGTTCATGACCGACCGGATCACCGCCGTCGCCCCCCATCCGAACGACCCGGGCCGGGCAGAATCGGAGGCCTGAACACCCACCGGGCGCACATCCGGTCCCGGGTCGGCAGGCCAGTAGCCGACCGGTCCACTAAAGATAGCCGGTCGGTCGTATACTGGTCCGCATGGGACGGACAAGTGACGCCAGAGGGAAGATCCTTGCCGCTGCGCAGTCCCTCATGGAGGTGCGCGGCTACTCCTCCCTGGGCGTGGCCGAGATCTGCAAGACGGCAGGGGTCCCGAAGGGCAGCTTCTACTACTTCTTCGAGTCCAAGGAGGCCCTCGCGCTCGCCGTGATCGACGAGCACTGGGCCGCCGAGCGAAGCGACTGGACCGGGGTCCTGAACGGCGACGCGGAGCCGCTGGAGCGGCTCCGGCAGCTGTTCGAGGCGACGGAGGCCCGCCAGCGGGCCGGTATGGAGAGCTGTGGCACGGTGTCGGGCTGCATGTTCGGGAATCTCTCGCTGGAGATGAGCAACCAGGCCGAGGCCGTGCGCAAGCGCCTCCAGGAGATCTTCGAGACGCAGGTCGAGATGGTCGAGTCGGTCGTCGCCGAGGCCGTCGGGCGCGGTGAGGCCACCGTCACCGACACGCGCGCAGCCGCCCGGTCGGTCGTCGCGCAACTGGAGGGCCAGGTGCTGTTCGCGAAGCTGTACAACAACCCTGCCCAGCTCAGCGCGCTCTGGGCGAACAGCCTGGCCCTGCTGGGTGTTCGGGCGTCGCCCGTCCCGGCGGTCACCTGACGCCGGAGCGCCCGCGGCGGCCGCCCACGCGCGATCCGCGCCCGGTGTCCGAGTTGTGGGTTCCGGGCCCGTTGATAGCTTCGGGGCATGGAGAATGCCGCGCGGCGCCCCAGGGTCGCCGTCGTCACCGGCGCCTCGCAGGGCATCGGCGCAGGCCTGGTCGAGGCCTACCGCGGGCTCGGACATGCCGTCGTCGCCGCCTCACGGACGATCGCTCCGTCCGACGAGGCCGACCTGTTGACCGTCCGGGGCGACGTCGCCGATCACCTGGCCGCCGAGCGCATCGTCGCGGCCGCCCTCGACCGCTACGGCCGGATCGACACCCTCGTCAACAACGCCGGCCGGTTCATCGGCAAGCCGTTCACCGAGTACACCAGGGCCGACTACGAGGCGGTCACCGCCGTCAACCTCGGCGGCTTCTTCCATCTCACCCAGCTGGCAGTCCGGCAGATGCTCATCCAGGGCGGTGGTCACATCGTCCAGGTCACGACCAGCCTCGTCGACCACCCCCGGTCCGCCGCACCGGCCCTGCTCGCTTCGCTGACCAAGGGCGGCCTGCAGGCCGCGACCAGGGCCCTGGCCGTCGAGTACGCGGCGCACGGCATCCGCGTCAACGCCGTCTCGCTCGGGGTGATCAGGACCTTCCCGAACGCCGATGCCGACCGCGAGGCGCTGGCCGGGCTCCATCCGCTCGGCCGCATGGGGGAGGTCGGCGACGTGGTCGACGCGGTGGTCTTCCTGGAGAACGCCCCCTTCGTGACCGGTGAGATCCTGCACGTCGACGGCGGCCAGAGCGCGGGCCACTGACGACGCGTGACCGCGCTTCCGGGTCGCCGTCCGCTCACGGACCGCCCTGCCGGCCGGGATCACCGCGGACTCCCGCGCCGGACGTTGCGTCACGGGGGCTGCTCCGGCGCTCTCGCGGCGCCGCAGCGTCGTTTCTCGCCTCCGTCCACTCGGGACGGTCGGCAGGAGACACGCCTGTGACCTGCGGTGGGAGTCCACGCCTCTCGGGCGGGAGGAGGTGCGTCCCGGAAATCCCCCGGGCAAAAGGGCCGCCGGGTCGAGCCCAGGGTCCACTGGACCTGGTCCCTGGTGTGGCGGCGCAGTGACACCCGTCCGTCGGTGCTGAGCACGGTGGACGCCCTGACGGCCGGTGTCGGCGACCTCGGGCTTCACGCGCCGGACGCGTGGCTGCCCGACAGCGACCCGTACAAGCCGGCGCCGACGCCCGCTCCGCCCCGCACCCGCCGATGACGAGACCGGCCCCGTCCGAGGCCGAGGCCGACGGGCCCGGTGCCGCCACCTGCCGGCCGATCGTTGATCCCCCGCCCCGCCCCCCGGTCCGGACAGCCGAAGGGCCGGCTGCCGGAGGGGCTCCCGCTCCGGCCACGTCAGCGGTGGAGGAACCGCACACATGCGTCCGCTCAGGTGCGTGCCTAGGCTGGATCCAGTCGAAGTCCCCCGCGGACCGCTCGGGGACGAGGAGGCGCAATGGCGAACGTACTCTTCATCGTCAGTGGCGCGACGTACTGGGTGCTCAAGGACGGGACGAGGTACGCGACCGGTTACTGGGCCGAGGAATTCGCGATGCCGTACAAGAAGCTCACCGAGGCCGGCCACGGGGTCGTGATCGGGACACCCGGCGGCGCGATCCCGAATGTCGACATGATGAGCCTGCGACCCTCGATGGCCGGGGGTGAGGAGGGCGCCCTCGAACTGGAGGCGATCATCCGTTCCGCCGAGGTGATGAGGCGGCCCCTGAAGCTGTCGGACGTCCGCCTGGAGGACTACGACGCGGTGTACCTGCCCGGCGGCCACGGCCCGATGGCGGACCTGGCGTTCGACGCCGACGTCGGCCGACTGCTGACGGCCCAGCTGGCCTCGGGCAGGCCGCTCGCGATCGTGTGCCACGGCCCCTCCGCGATCCTGGCCACCAGGATCCACGGAGAGTCCCCCTTCAAGGGCTACCGGGTCACCTGCTTCACCGACGAGGAGGAGGAAGAGGTCGGCATGGCCTCCAGGGCGCCCTGGCTGCTGGAGACCGAGCTGCGGGAGAAGGTCGGCATCGACTTCAGCCGCGGCCCGATCTGGGAGCCGTACATGGTGGAGGACCGCAACCTCATCACCGGGCAGAACCCCCATTCCGCGGCGATCCTGGCCGATCGGCTGCTGGAGCTCCTCGCGTGAGAACGCCGGGGGTTGCCCGCAACGGCTACGGCGGGTGCCGTGTCAGGGCAGGCGCCAGTCCACCGGGGCGGCCCCCTGTGCGGCGAGCATCTCGTTGGCCCGGCTGAACGGGCGGGAGCCGAAGAAGCCGCGGTCGGCGGCCATCGGACTCGGGTGCGCCGACTCGATCGCGGGGACGCGGCCGAGCAGCGGGCGCAGGTTGCGGGCCGCCGAACCCCAGAGGATCGCCACCAGCGGGCCGCCGCGGGCGGCCAGCGCCCGGATCGCCTGCTCGGTGACCTCCTCCCAGCCCTTGCCCTGGTGCGCGTTGGACTTGCGCGGCGCCACCGTCAGGACCCGGTTGAGCAGCAGCACGCCCTGCCGCGTCCACGGCGTGAGATCGCCGTTGGACGGCGGCGGGAAGCCCAGGTCCGTCCCGTACTCCCGGTAGATGTTCACCAGACTCGGCGGGATCGGCCGCACGTCCGGTGCCACGGAGAAGCTGAGCCCGACCGCGTGGCCCGGTGTCGGATAGGGATCCTGACCGACGATCAGGACCCGGACGTCGTCCAGCGGCTGCTGGAAGGCGCGCAGCACGTTCGGCCCGGCCGGCAGGTACGTGCGGCCCGCCGCCAGTTCGGCCCGCAGGAAGTCGCCCATGGCGGCGACCCTTCCGGCGACGGGCTCCAGTGCACGGGCCCAGCCCGGCTCGACGATCTCGTTCAGTGGACGCGGTGCCATGGTCGTCACCCTATCGGCCCACGCCGACAGCGTGATCAGGCCACCACACGCCCGCGCAGCACCACCGCCCGCGGGGCGGCCAGCACCCGGACGTCCGCCCGCGGGTCCTCGGCGTACACCACCAGGTCGGCCGGGGCGCCCTCGGTCAGACCGTCCCGGCCCAGCCACGCGCGGGCCGCCCAACTCGCCGCGGACACCGCCTCGGTGGGCGTCAGCCCGGCTTTCACCAGCTCGGCCACCTCGGCCGCCACCAGGCCGTGCGCCAGCGAGCCGCCCGCGTCCGTGCCCACGTACAGCGGGATGCCGGCGTCGTGCGCCGCGCCGACGGTGTCGTACCGGCGCTCGTGCAGCCGGCGCATGTGGGCCGCCCAGGCCGGGAACCGGTGCTCGCCGCCCTCGGCCAGGCCCGGGAAGGTCGCGATGTTGACCAGGGTCGGGACGATCGCCACCCCCGCTCGGCAAAGACCGGGATCAGCTCCTCGGTCAGGCCGGTGCCGTGCTCGACGCAGTCGATGCCCGCCGCGAGCAGGTCCGGCAGGGACTCCGCGGCGAAGCAGTGCGCGGTGACCCGGGCGCCCTCCTCGTGCGCGGCGGCGATCGCCTCGCGCAGCGCGTCCGCGGGCCAGCAGGCCGCCAGGTCGCCGCGGTCGCGGTCGATCCAGTCGCCGACCAGCTTCACCCAGCCGTCGCCGCGCCGGGCCTCGTGCCGGACGAACGCCGCCAGGTCGCCGGGCTCGATCTCGTGCGCGTAGTTGCGGATGTAGCGGCGGGTCCGGGCGATGTGCCGGCCGGCCCGGACGATCCGCGGCAGGTCCTCGCGGTCGTCGATCCAGCGGGTGTCGGCGGCCGACCCGGCGTCCCGGATCAGCAGGGTGCCGGCGTCCCGGTCGGTGAGCGCCTGCTTCTCACTGGTCGCCTCGTCCACCGCGCCGTGCGCGTCCAGACCGACGTGGCAGTGCGCGTCCACCAGGCCCGGCAGCACCCAGCCGGTGATCGTCCGCACGTCGTCGGCGTGCACCGGGCGGTCGAAGGCGACCCGCCCGTCCACCACCCACAGCTCGTCCCGGACCTCCTCGGGCCCGACCAGCACCCGTCCCTTGATGTGCAGCACCGCGCCGTCGCTCATGCCCGGCACTCTACCGACGGGTCCGGGCGGGGACGGCCGGGTGCGGCAGACTGGTCCGCGAGATTCGTCCGTACCCGAAAGGCTGGGCCGCATGTCCCCGTTCCTCGACCTCCCGCCGCTCACCGCGGCCGACTTCGCCGCCATCGAGGACCGGGTGGCGGCGCTGCTGGACACCACCGCGGACGTGATCGTCACCCAGGGCGAGGCGCTGCTCCCGCTGGAGGCCGCGATCCGCTCCGCCGCCCACCCCGGATCCACCGCGCTCAACATCGTCACCGGCCCGTACGGGCAGACCTTCGGCGGGTGGCTGCGCAGCGCGGGCGCCGAGGTCGTCGACCTGGCCGTGCCCTACGACGCGGCGGCCACCGCCGACCTGGTCGCCGAGGCCCTGCGGGCCCACCCGGGGACCGGGTTCGTGTCGCTGGTGCACGCCGAGGCCGCCACCGGCAACACCAACCCCGTCCCCGCGATCGGCGCCGTCGTCCGCGAGCACGGCGCGCTGCTGATGCTGGACGCCGTCGCCTCGGTCGCCGCCGAGCCGCTGCACACCGACGCCTGGGGCGTCGACCTGTGCGTGATCGGCGGCCAGAAGGCGATGGGCGGCCCGGCCGGCGTCTCCGCGGTCTCCGTCTCCGAGCGGGCCTGGCAGCGGATCACCGCCAACCCGGCCGCGCCGCGCCGCTCCTACCTGTCGCTGCTGGACTGGAAGGAGCGCTGGACGGACGCCGGACGGACGGTACTGCCGCACGCGCCGGCCCAGTTGGAGATGCTCGCACTGGACGCCTGCCTGGACCGGATCGCCGCGGAGGGGCTGCCCGCCACCATCGGCCGGCACCGCGCCGCCGCCGCGGCCGCCCGGGCCGGGGTCCGCACGCTCGCCCCGCTCACCCCGTACGTGCACCGCGACGAGCACGCCGCCCCCGTGGCCACCACCGTACGGACCCCGGACGGCCTGGACGCCCGGGAGCTCGCCGCCGCGGCCCTGCGCACCGGCCCCGGGCTGCCCGTCCAGGCCGGCGGCGGCGCACTGGCCGCCGGAATGCTGCGGATCAACCACTACGGCGCGGCCGCCTCGCTCGGCACCGTGCACGCGGTGCTGACCGCCCTCGCCGAAGCCCTGCCGGACGGCGCCGACGCGTCCGGCGCCCGGGCCGCCGCCACCGCCGCCTGGCAGGCGGCCGAGCAGGCCGGGTGAGCCGGCCGCCCTACGGCCGGTAGGCCTCGATCACCGGGTGCCAGCTGTCCTGCTGCTGCGGGAGGGTCGAGCCGACCGCCCAGGCGGCGCCGGTACCGGGCACCGCGGCGACGGCCAGCAGCGAGGCGCCGTCGCCGGCCGGGGTGCGGTCGGCGCTCCGGTGGGACCACACTCCGGCGCGGCGGCGGAGCGTGAAGCCGGGCGTGGCGTCGGCGGGCTGTTCGCCGGCCGCCCAGAGGGTGCCGTCGTCGGCGGCGGCCAGGGCGTGCAGGACGCCCCCGGTGCCGGCCGGCAGGGCGGCGTCCTGCCAGCGGGTGCCGTCCCAGTGCAGCAGGAAGGGGCGGGCCGGGTCGTCGGAGGGGCCGGTGCCGCCGGCCGCCCAGACGTCGTCGGGGGCGAAGGCGGCGACCGCCTCCAGCGTGCTGGTGCGGCCGGCCGGTGACGGGGCGTCGACCTGGTGCCAGCCGGCGCCGTCCCGGTGCAGGGTCAGCGGCCGTCCGGTGCCGTCCGGGTCGTAGGCGACGCCGACCGCCCAGAGGCCGCCGGCCCGGTCGGGCGCGGCCGCCAGCAGCACGGCGTCGCCGCCGGGGCCGGGCAGCGGTGCCCGCCGCCAGGCCGTACCGTCCCAGCGCAGGGCGAGCGGGCGGGGCTGGGCGGTTCGGTCGGCCGCGCTGGCGCCGACGGCCCAGAGCCCGGCGGCGTCGGCGGCCAGCGCGAACGGGTGGGCGGCGCGTCCGGCGGGCTCGGCGGGCAGCGGGACCTCGCGCCAGGCCCGGCCGTCGAAGTGCAGGGCGAGGCCCCGGCCGGGTCCGCCCGGGTCGTCCCCGTCCGCCGGATCCGCCGGCCCCGGCGGGTCGTCCGGGTCGTCCGCGCGGCTGCCGACGGCCCACACGTCGGCCGGCCCGAGCGGCAGCACCGCGTCCAGGCCGCCGGTGGCGGCGGGCACCGTGACGCGGCGCCAGGCCCGGCCGTCGAACCGCTCGACCAGCGGGACGCTGCCGGGCCCGGTGTCCTCGTTGCCGACCGCCCACGCGGTGCGGGCGTCGAGCGCGGCGACCGCGCGGAGCTCCTGGTTGCGGACGGCGGGTGCGGCCGGCCGGACGTGCCAGCCGGCGGCGGCAGGCACCGGGCCGGCGGCGGCAGGCACCGGGCCGGCGCCGTCCGGCGGGGCCGCACCGGTCGCCGCGGCGAGGGCCGCCAGTGCGGCCGGTACGCGGCGGAGGGCCCGCCACGTCCGTCGTGTCCGTGCTGTCCGCGGCATGCGGCGGCCTCCCCGTCCCTGTGCGCTCGTGCCGACCCCTCCCGGGCCGTGCCACGAGTGGACCAATCCGGGGGCGGCGGCGCGAGCCGCGCGGGCCGCGTCGCGGCGCAGTCAACCCGATCGGGTGAGGGCGGCGGCCCCGGGGCGCCCGCTGTTCGCCTGCGCGCCACTGTCCTGCCCCCTGCCGTCCGCCGGACTGCGACAGCCTGGATCCGACAACTTGTCTGTACAACCGGGCCCCACCGGAGGGATCCACCGATGTCCATGTCCGCCGACTGGCTGCGCGACAACTGCGGCTGCCCCGAATGCCGCGACCCGCACAGCGGCCAGAAGCTCTTCCAGATCCACGAACTGCCCGCCGACCTGGCGGTCGCCGAGCGGACGGAGGCCGACGGGATCCTGGAGATCCTGTGGTCCGACGGGCACCGGTCGCGCTACCCGTCGGCCTGGCTCACCGCCGGGGCCGAGCCGGACGACCGCACCGAGCAGGCCAAACGGCTGTGGCAGGCCGCCGACTTCGCCCACGGCCTGCCCGAGGCCGACTGGCAGGCCTACCGGGACGACCCGCAGGAGCGGGCGGCGGTGCTCGCCGCCGTGCAGCGCTCCGGCTTCGCGCTGTTGCGCGGCGTCCCGACCGCCGACCGGCAGGTGCTCGCCGTGGCGCGCAGCTTCGGCTACGTCCGGGAGACCAACTACGGCGAGCTGTTCGATGTCCGGGTCGAGCCCGACCCGACCAACCTGGCCTTCACCAGTACGGCGATCGCCCCGCACACCGACAACCCCTACCGCGACCCGGTGCCCACCGTGCAGCTGCTGCACTGCCTGGAGAACGCGGCGGTCGGCGGCGACTCGGGCCTGGTGGACGGCTTCCGCGCCGCGGCCCTGCTGCGCGCCGAGGCCCCGGCGGACTTCGCCGTGCTGACCCGGATCCCGGTGCCCTTCGTGTTCCGCGACCGGGGCACCGAACTGCGGGCCGAGCGGCCGCTGATCGAGACCGACGGCCTCGGCCGGATCCGCGGGGTGCGATTCAACAACCGCTCCACCGGCACGCTCCGGCTGCCCGCGGCCGATCTGGACGCGTTCTACGCGGCCTACCGGCGGTTCGCCGCGATCACCCTGCGGCCCGCGCTGCAGCTCACCTTCCGGCTCGCCCCCGGTGACTGCCTGGTCTTCGACAACGTCCGTCTGCTGCACGCCCGCACCGCCTTCGCGCAGGACGGCCGGCGCCACCTCCAGGGCTGCTACGCCGACCTCGACGCGCTCGGCTCGACGCTCGCCGTGCTGCGTCGGCGGGCCGCCGCGCTGGACGCGCTGGAGGAGATGTTCGAGGGCGAGGGCGCCGCCGAGTACCTCGGCGAGGACGTCAGCATGGCCGAGCACATGCTCCAGGCCGGCGCCCTGGCCGAGGCGGAGGGCGCCCCGCCCCACCTGGTGGCGGCCGCGCTGCTGCACGACATCGGCCACTTCGGCGGCTCGGGAACGGAGTTGATGCGCGGACGGGACAACCGGCACGGCCCGGCCGGTGCGGACGTGCTCGCCCGCTGGTTCGGGCCGGAGGTGACCGGCCCCGTCCGGCTGCACGTGGCCGCCAAGCGGTACCTGTGCGCGGTGGAACCGGACTACCTGGCCGGCCTGTCGGAGGCTTCCGCCTACACCCTGGGCGTGCAGGGCGGCCCGATGGACGACGCCGAGGCCGCCGCGTTCGCCGCCCGGCCCGGGGCCGCCGACGCGGTCGCGGTGCGGCGCTGGGACGACCGGGCCAAGACGGCCGGCGCACCGACCCCGCCGTTCGGGCACTTCCGGCCGCTGCTGGCCGCCCTGATGGCCGGGACGGCCGGCGGCGCCACGATGTGACGCCCCGTCAGTCGCTCTCCCGGGCGTGCCGGGAGAGCGCCGAGGAGGCCAGCGAGTTGTGGATGCTGAACGCCACCGTGCCCGGCAGGTAGCGGTCCTGGGACCACTCCACCGGGGTGCCGGTCGGGTCGGTGGTGCGGCGCTTCTCGCGCAGCAGCGGGCTGCCCCGGCGGCAGCCGAGCAGCCGGGCGTCGTCGGCGTTGGCGGCGACCACGTCGATGGTGTGGTCCGCGTCGGTGAACAGGATGCCGTGCTCGCGCAGCGGATCGGTGTGCGAGACCACGTCCGGCGGGAGCTCGGCCACCACCTCGCCCACCCGGGGCGGGTAGACGGTGCGCTCCACCATCACCGGCGTGCCCGACAGGGTGCGCAGCCGGAGCGTCTCGTACACCTCCGTGCCGGGCTCCAGTCGGAGCATCTCGCGCTCGGCGGCGTCGGCGGGGCGGCGCACCAGGGACTCCAGCCGACCGCCCGGCTCCTCGCCCATCGAGCGGGCCCAGTGGGTGAAGCTCAGCAGCTCGGAGAAGCTCTGCACCCGGGCGGTGCCGAGCACCACCCGGCGGGTGCCGCGCCGCGAGGTGACCAGGCCGTCGGCGCGCAGCAGCGCGAGGGCCTGGCGGACGGTGCCGCGGGAGACGCCGTACTGCTCGGCGAGGGCGCCCTCGGCGGGCAGTCGGCCCGCCTCGCCGAACCTGCCGGTGGTGATCGCCTCGCGCAGGTCGGCGGCCACCGTGCGGTAGAGCGAGCCGGTCGTGCGGTCCGGGTCGGGTGCCACGTCGCTCAGGGTCCTTTCCGCCAGCCGGTCCGGCGCTCGGGTTCGGCGCGGACGGCACCGACTGTAACCGTTGACGATCACCGGTTGCCGCCCGGTGTCGACCGTTCCCGCAGCCGACCCCTGGCCTGGGGCGTCCGTTCACCTTGCCGTCACCGGGCTCCGGCGTACTTACGGCGTCAGCAAAGTTGGCTGGCCAACTTGGCCCGGCGTCGGCTGACACCTCCTCAAGCGAATCCCGTGGGACCAGCGGAGTCCCGGACTCCGTTCACCGCAGCAGCGCACCCGTCGCTGCCTCCCCTCACTCTGGAGAACCACCCGTGACCGTGCACCGTGCCCGTGCCGCCGCCCTCGCGGCCGTGCTGACCGCCGCCGCGCTCTCCCTGTCCGCCTGCGGCTCGGCGGGCTCGACCTCGACCGGCTCCGGCGACACCGCCAAGACCGGCGCCAAGGCCGCCAAGGACGCCACCTCCGCCACCGACCTCGGCGGCATGGACGCCCTGGTCGCCGCCGCCAAGAAGGAGGGCAAGCTGCACGTCATCACGCTGCCCAAGGACTGGGCGAACTACGGCAAGATCATGGACGCCTTCAAGGCCAAGTACGGCATCGAGATCGAGGACGAGAACCCGGACGGCTCCAGCCAGGACGAGATCAACGCGATCACCTCCCGCAAGGGCCAGGACCGCGCCCCCGACGTGGTCGACCTCGGCAGCGCCTTCGCGCTGTCCGCCGCGAAGGACGGCATCCTCGCGCCGTACAAGGTCGCCACCTTCGCCAAGGTCGCCGACACCATGAAGGACGCCGACGGCCTGCGGGTCAACGACTACGGCGGCTACATCTCGATCGGCTGCGACGCCAAGAAGATCGGCACCTGCCCGAAGACCTTCGCCGACCTGCTCAAGCCCGAGTACAAGGGCAAGGTCGCGCTCAACGGCAACCCGACCAAGTCCGGTTCGGCGTTCGGCGGCGTCTACGCGGCCGCGCTCGCCAACGGCGGTTCGCTGGACAACATCCAGCCCGGCATCGACTTCTTCGCCAAGCTGAAGCAGTCCGGCAACTTCAACCCGGTCGAGTCGACCCCCGCCACCGTCGAGAAGGGCGAGACCCCCATCTCGATCGACTGGTCCTACCTGAACGCCGGCTACACCGACGAGTTCAAGACCAAGGGCATCGACTGGCAGGTCGCCGTCCCGTCCGACGGCAGCTACGCCCAGTACTACAACCAGGCGATCAACAAGTTCGCGCCGCACCCGGCCGCCGCGCGCCTGTGGCAGGAGTACCTGTTCAGCGCCGAGGGCCAGAACCTCTTCCTCGGCGGTTACGCCACCCCGGCACTGTTCGACGCGATGAAGCAGGACGGCAGCCTCGACGCGACCGCGGCCGCCAAGCTGCCGACCGTCGAGAAGCCGTTCACCACCTTCCCCACCCAGGACCAGATCACCGCGGCCAAGAAGGTCGTGACGGAGAACTGGGCCAAGGCGATCGCGGGCTGATCACGAGATGACCACGGCTCCCACCCCGGTGCCGACCCCGGCCGCCACTGACACCAGTGGCGGCCCGGGGGCCCCGGCCACCGCATCCTCGCCCCCGCCGCAGCCCGGCACCGCCGGGCCCTCGGCGGGCCCTGGGCGGCCGCCGTCCCGCTGCTCGCGTTCTTCGCGATCGGCTTCGGCCTGCCCGCCCTCGCCATCGTCACCGGGGCGTTCACGCTCTCCTCCGACGCGGAGAGCGGCGCCGGCTCGTTCACCACCGCCAACCTCACCGACTCGGTGCAGGGCGCGTACTGGACGGCCCTGCTCAGCAGCGTGAAGCTCTCCGCGCTCACTGCCCTGGTCGGCACCGCGATCGGCCTGCCGCTCGCCCAGGCGGTCGTCACCTCGCGCTTCCGGCTCGTCCGGGAGGCCGTGCTGACCGCCTCCGGCGTGCTCGCCAACTTCGGCGGCCTGCCGCTGGCCTTCGCCTTCGTCGCCACCCTCGGCAACGCCGGTGAGGTCACCAAGCTGTTCCACCTCACCGACCACGGCTGGTCGCTGTACAGCTTCACCGGCCTCGCCGTCGCCTACCTGTACTTCCTGGTGCCGCTGATGGTGCTGACCATCACCCCGGCCCTGGACGGCCTGCGCCGGCAGTGGCGCGAGGCGGCCGCCAACAACCGGGCCACCACCGTCCAGTACTGGCGGCACGTCGCGCTGCCGATCCTGCTGCCCTCGCTGCTCGGCGGATTCGTGCTGCTCTTCGGCAGCGCCTTCGCCGCGTACGCCACCGCCTCCGCGATGGTCGGCGCGACCGTCCCGCTGATCAGCCGCCAGATCGCCGACGCGCTCTCCGGCAACGTGCTGGTCGGGCAGGGCAACCTGGCGCTGGCGCTCAGCCTCGACATGATCGTCGTCGCCGTCCTGGTGATGGCCGTCTACCTGCCCCTCCAGCGCCGGAGTGCCCGATGGCTCAGCTGATCAACCGCCTGCGGCTGTGGCGCGGCGCCGTCCTGTTCGTCGCCGGCCTGTACTTCCTCGTCCCGATGGCCGCGTCGGTGTGGTTCTCGATCGACAGCCCCGGCGGGATCGACTTCGCCGCCTACACCGGCCTGCTGGGCGCCCCCGGCTTCACCGACGCGCTCGTGCTCACCCTCGAACTCGCCGCCGTCACCGTCGTGGTGCTGCTGGCGCTGCTCGTCCCGGCACTGATCGCCGCCCGGCTCGGCACGGCCCGGATGCGGGCGGTGCTGGAGGTCGTCTGCACCCTGCCCCTGGTGGTGCCGCCGGTGGCGCTCACCGCCGGCCTGATCGGCGTGCTGCGCTGGGGCCCGGACCACCTGATGGACACGCCGTTCTTCCAGACCATCGTGTTCATCCAGCGGCCCGAGTTCCCCCTCGTGCTGGTGATCGCGTACGTGCTGATGTCCCTGCCGCTCGCCTACCGCGCACTGGACTCCGGGCTGCGCGCGATCGACGTGCGCACCCTGGTCGAGGCCGCCCGCAACTGCGGGGCGAGCTGGCCGCGCGCGGTCGTCACGGTCGTCCTGCCGAACCTGCGCAGCGCCCTGCTGAACGCCTCTTTCCTGACCCTGGCGCTGGTGCTCGGCGAGTTCACCGCCGCCTCCATCCTCGGCTACCAGCCGTTCGCGGTCTGGGTGTACTCGGTCGGCAACAGCCAGGGCCAGATGTCCGTCGCGGTGTCCGTGCTCAGCCTGCTGATCACCTGGGTGCTGCTGCTCCTGCTCGCCGCCGCCGGCCGCGAGCGCCGCCCCGCACCCGCCACTTCCTGACCCGGAGACCCTTCCATGAGCACCGCCACCCTGCCCGCCGCCACCCATGTGGCCGGCGCCACCGTCGAGTTCCGCGGGCTGCGCCGCAGCTTCGGGGCGACCACCGCGCTGGACGGCCTCGACCTGGCCGTGCAGCCCGGCGAACTCCTCGCCCTGCTCGGCCCGTCCGGCTGCGGCAAGACCACCGCACTGCGGATCCTGGCCGGCTTCGAGAGCCACGACGCCGGCGAGGTGCTGGTCGACGGCGAGCCGATCACCTCGATCCCCGCGCACCGCCGGGACGCCGGGATGGTCTTCCAGTCGTACAGCCTCTTCCCGCACCTGACCGCCGCCGACAACGTCGCCTTCGGGCTGCGGATGCGCGGCACCGGCAAGGCCGAACGCCGCGCCCGGGCCCACGAGCTGCTGGAGCTCGTCGGCCTGCCGCAGCACGCCGCCCGCTACCCCCACCAGCTCTCCGGCGGCCAGCAGCAGCGCATCGCGCTGGCCCGCGCGCTGGCCCTCAAGCCCCGGGTGCTGCTGCTCGACGAGCCGCTCTCCGCGCTCGACGCCAAGGTGCGGCTCAGCCTGCGCGAGGAGATCCGCCGCCTCCAGCAGGAGCTCGGCATCACCACCCTGTTCGTCACCCACGACCAGGAGGAGGCGCTCTCCATGGCCGACCGGGTCGCGGTGCTGCGGGCCGGCCGCCTGGAGCAGTGCGCGACGCCGTCCGAGCTGTACGCCCGCCCGGCCACCGCGTTCGTCGCCGAGTTCGTCGGCACGATGAGCCGGATCCCGGCCGAGCGGGCCGGCGGGGGCACCGTGGCGGTGCTCGGCCGCCGCCACGCCGTGGACGGCGCCCTGCCCGCCGACGGCCCGTTGGATGTCCTCCTCCGCCCGGAGAACGTCCGCCTCGCCCCGGCCGCGGACGGCCCCGCGCTGGTGACCGCCGCCTCCTTCCTCGGCGCCGTCACCCGGCTCACCGTGCGGCTCGCCGACGGCACCGAGGTCAAGGCCGACCTGCCGACCGAGGCCGCCGCCGCACTGCCGCTCGGCGGCCGGGCCGACATCTCCCTGCCGGAGCGCCCCGTCCTGGTCGACCGCCGCACGGCCGCGTCCGACCGGGCCTGAGCCGCCGCGCGATCCCGCTGAATCCGGTCGTCCCCGGGCGGTCGAGGCCCCCGGGGACGACCCCTTTGCTTAAGGTGCACCCATGCCCGACACTCCCGCCGCCGTCCTGTTCGACATGGACGGCACCCTCGTCGACACCGAACACCTCTGGTGGCAGGCGGCCGCCGAACTCGCCGCCGAACTCGACCTCACGCTCACCGAGGCCGACCTGCCGGAGGTGCTCGGCCGCGCCGTCGAACACACCGCCGCCCACCTGCACCGCACGAGCGGCACCGGCCGGGACGAGGACGACCTGGTGGCCGCCCTCAACGACTCCTTCGCCGGCAAGGTCGCCGGTCGCGCCGTGCCGCGGCCGGGCGCGCTCGCACTGCTGGCGGAGCTGCGCGCCGCCGCGGTGCCGACCGCCCTGGTGTCCGCCTCGCCGCGACGGGTGGTCGACCTGGTGCTGTCCGGCCTCGGCCGGGAGTGGTTCACCGTGACGCTGGCCGCCGAGGACACCCCGCGCACCAAGCCGGAGCCCGACCCCTACCTGGCCGCCGCCGACCGGCTGGGCCTCGACCCGGCCGACTGCGTCGCGGTCGAGGACACCCCGGCCGGGGTCGCCTCGGCCAGCGCGGCCGGCTGCGCGGTGCTGGCCGTCCCGTCCACCGTGCCGATCACCGCCGCCGGCCGGGTCACCCTGCTGGACAGCCTGGAACAGGCCGACCTCGCCCTGCTCGGCCGGCTCGCGGCCGCCCGGCCCGCCTGATGCCCTGGCTGCTGCTCGCCCTGGCCATCACCAGCGAGGTCTGCGCCACCAGCCTGCTCAAGCTCACCGACGGCTTCTCCCGCCTGTGGCCGAGCCTCGGCGTGGCCGCCGGGTACGTGCTGTCCTTCCTGCTGCTCGGCCGGGCCCTGAAACACATCCCGGTCTCGATCGCCTACGCGGTCTGGTCGGGGGCCGGCACCGCGGCGGTGGCCTGCATCGGCGCCGTCTTCTTCACCGAACCGCTGGGCCGCGCCCAGTGGTTCGGCATCGCGCTGATCATCGCCGGGGTGCTGGTGCTGAACCTCCGCGCCGGACGCTGACGGGCTACGGCCGCTCGTCGCGCCGGTGCAGCTCGCCCCGCGCGGGATCGTAGCGGTAGCACCCCGCCTCCAGGGCGGCGGCGAAGTCGGCCAGCACCCGCAGCCAGCCGTCCGCCACGACGTGGTCGGGGAAGCCCTGGTCCGCGTGGATCACCTGGCCGACGGTGCCGGTCCGCCCCGGGTCCAGGTCCAGGGCAGTGATCGAGCCGTCCAGGTCGTATGTGAGCGGGATCCAGCCCGGGCGCCAGCCCCAGTCCCGGCGGATCGCGTCGTCGGCCTCGGCCGAGTCCCAGCCGCCTTCCTCCACCTCCTCGTCGCGGCGCTCGGCGAGGACCGCGAGGTCGGCGTGGTCGACGCCGTCCGCCGGACCTCCCGGGAGGGCGACGGCCCGGTGGATTCGGCAGGACGCGGTGAAATCCACGGGCAGTGGCCACCCGAGGGCCTCCTCGGCCTCGGCGATCTCCGCCTCGTCGGCGGGCCCGGCCAGTCCGTCCAGGACGGCGGGTGCATGCCCGGCGAGGTACTCCTCGATCCGACGCCAGGCGTCGGCGACGGCGGCACGCAGGGCAGCGTCCCGGCCCTCATCCGGCGCGAGCGGCGGTGGCCCGGCCTGCGGGTCCGGGACCCCGAGATCCAGCAGGGCCCGCTCGGCGGCCGCCCGTTCGGTCGCCCCCAGCAGCGCCAGCCGGGCGGCCGCGCGCCACCGCAGTACGGGCGGCCGGCCCTGGTCCTCGACCAGCAGCCACAGCGCGGCCGCCAGGTCGGTGTGATACTCCCCGCCCGCCGCGGACACCGCAGCGGGCACGTCGTAGCAGTTCTCCTCGCCTCGCCGTGCCAGGAACGCGTCCGGATCCAGCAGGAGCGTGCCGAGGGCCAGCGCGACGGCGTGCGCGACGAAGCCGGGGTGGTGGGCCGTCAGCGGCCGCCGCAGGAAGGCGACCGGCACGCCGCGCAGCAGCGCGCCGTCCAGCGCCCTCCGGACCTCGGCATGGTGCGCCGGGCCGAGGTCCAGTAGGGACCGGGCGGCCCCGGCGACCTCCGACCGGTTGCCGGCGGCAACCGTCGCAAAGAGCTCCGCCACCGCCCGTTCCTGTGCAGACTCCACTGCTGTCCCCCCGTCTCTGAACGCGCATCCGTCGGCGCGGGCGGGTCGGACCCTACCGGCCCGGACCGACAGGGCTGCGGGACACGGCGATTTGGCCGAGCTCCCGACGGTCCGTCACACGCCGTTCACGGCGAATCCGCCGCCGACCGGGTGAATGGTCGAGTTGTTCAGCCAACTCGACTCAGCTGCCGACTGGTTGCGGCGGCGGACAGGACCATCTGTGGCGACCGGATCATCCCTCGTCCTCAGTACTCCCAGCAGTCCGACCGAGGGCGACAAGCTCACCTTCCACTGGTCGACCTCCGCGCCCGACCCGAAGAACTGGGTGGGCATCTACGACGGGACGCGGCAGCCCGGCACCGGCTCCTCGCTGCTGTGGAAGTACACCCCCGGCGGCAGCGGCGACGTCCAGCTGGACACCTCCGCGCTGACCGGCGGGCCGTACACCGCCTACCTGCTGGCCAAGGACGGCTACGGGATCCTCGCGCAGACGGCACCGTTCTCGTTCCGCCCCAAGCCGGCCGCGCCGCGTCCGCACAGCGCCGTGGACGCGCTGACGGCCACGGCCGTGGCGCCCGGCGCGGCCGTCTCGGTGAAGCTCGGCGGGCTGTGGGTCAAGGGCACCGGCACCCCCGCGTACCGGAAGGTCTCCGGTGACGCCTGGCTGTCGGTGGCGGCCGACGGGACCGTGAGCGGCACCGCGCCCGCCGCCCAGGCGCACCCCGCCGTGGTCACCGTGGGCGTCAAGGACCCGTCCGGCGCCGTCGACACGGTGACCGTGCAGGTCCCCGTCCGCGACCCGGCCGGGCCGATCGCCCTCAAAGCCGCCACCTGGAACCTGGCCAACGCCGGGGCCGCCTTCACGGACGCCGTCGAGAAGCAGCTGCGGGCCGTGCTCACCCAGGGGCTGGACGTCCTCGCCCTCCAGGAGACCGCCGGCAGCGCCGCGCAGAACCTCGCCACCGCGCTCGGCTGGTACGCCTACCAGAGCGCGGGCAGCGTCGGCATCCTCAGCCGGTACCCGCTGACCGCCGTCACCACGCCCACCACCGCGCTGCCCGCCGCCGCGGCCACCCTGCAGCTGCCCGGCGGCCGCTCCGTCCGCTTCTGGGCCGCGCACCTGGACGAGAGCGGCTACGGGCCGTACGCCGTCCAGGACGGGCAGAGCGCGGCCGCCGTGGCGGCGGCCGAGACGGCGTCCACCCGCGGGCAGCAGGCCAGGGCGCTGGCCGCCGCCGTACAGGCCGACATCGCCACCGGGGTGCCGGTGGTGCTCGCCGCCGACCTGGCCTCCCCTCGCACCTCGACTGGACGGGGGCCGGGGCCGGCCCGCGCTCGCCTGGCCGGTGACGGTGGCCCTCCAGGGCGCCGGGCTGACCGACGCCTACCGCCGCGCGCACCCCGACCCGGTGGTCTCGCCCGGCGCCACCTGGTCGCCGACCAGGGCGGTGCGCGGCAGCAAGCCGGAGCCGCAGGACCGGATCGACCAGGTCCAGTTCGCGGGGCCGCTCGCCCTGGCGGAGGCGCACACCCTCGCCACCGGCTGGCCCCTGGCCGAGCCGAACGCCGCCGGCAACGGCTGGCCGAGCGACACCGCCGCCGCCGTCGCCACCTTCACCCTCTGAGAGGCAGTGCCATGACCCCCAGCTCAGCCGCCGCGGTTTCGTCGGCGCCACCGCCGCGGCCGGCGCGGCCGCCGCCGTCGGCCTGCCCGCGGCCGCCGCCCGGGCCGCCACCGGCGCCGCCGGGTCGATCGCCGACGTGAAGCACGTGGTGATCCTGATGCAGGAGAACCGCTCCTTCGACCACTACTTCGGCACCCTGAACGGTGTCCGGGGCTTCGGCGACCGGCAGGCGCTGCAGTTCCCCGACGGCACCGACGTGTTCCGCCAGCCGGACGCCGGGCGCAGCGACGGCGGCGTGATGCTGCCGTACCGGATGGACACCTCGAAGTACAACGCGCAGAACGCCGGGGGCCTGGCCCACGACTGGGCCACCGGGCACCAGGCGATCAACGGCGGCGCGATGAACAAGTGGATCGCCGCCAAGGGCGAGCGCGCGATGGGCTACTTCACCCGCGCGGACATCCCCTACCAGTACGCGCTGGCCGACGCGTTCACGCTCTGCGACGCCTACTACTGCTCGATGGCCGGCCCCACCGACCCGAACCGGCTGTACCTGTGGACGGGCACCGCCGGCCCCGGCCGGGACGGCACCACCGGCCCGTGGATCGACAACACCCCGGTCACCGACAACCCGGTGGCGGACTGGACGACCTACGCCGAGCGGCTGCAGGCCGCCGGGGTGAGCTGGCGGGTCTACCACAACCCGAGCAAGGACGACCGGACGGGCGACTACGACGACAACGCCCTCTCGTACTTCAAGCAGTTCCACGCCTTCCCGGCGACCGACCCGCGGTACGTCAACGCGATGACGAAGTTCGACCTCACCGCGTTCGACCAGCACTGCCAGGACGGCACGCTGCCCACCGTGTCCTGGCTGGTCGCGCCCTACCTGTTCTGCGAACACCCCAGCGCCAGCCCGGACTACGGTGCGCACTGGGTGGACACGGCGCTCCGCTCGCTGACGGCCAACCCGGCGGTCTGGCAGCACACCGTGTTCCTGGTGATGTACGACGAGAACGACGGCTACTTCGACCACGTGCCGCCGCCCACGCCGGAGCCGGGGACGGCCGAGGAGTACACCCAGGGCCGGGCGATCGGCCTGGGCAACCGGGTGCCGCTCTGGGTCGCCTCGCCGTGGTCGCGCGGCGGCTGGGTGAACTCGCAGGTGTTCGACCACACCTCGGTGCTGCGCTTCCTGGAGCTGGTGACGGGGGTGCAGGAGCCCAACATCTCGGCATGGCGGCGGGCCGTCTGCGGCGACCTGACCAGCTGCCTGGACTTCACCGCGCCGGACTGGTCGGTGCCGCAACTGCCGGACACCGTGGCGCTGATGGCGAAGGCGGACGCCGGGGCCTCGCTGCCGGCGGTACAGCTCCCGGCGACGGGCACCCAGGCGATGCCCGTCCAGGAGTCCGGTGGCCGGCCGCACCGCCCGCTGCCGTACCGGCCGTGGGCGGACGTGGCCGTGGACCGCACCACCGGCCGGGTCACCTGCACGATGGCCGAGGCGGGCGCGGTGGCCTTCCCGTTCGCCGTCTACCCGAACATCGTGTACGCCTTCGCCGGCACGCCGTTCACGGTGGCCCCCGGTGCCGCGTCGACGTACGTCTGGGACGCCTCGGCGACCGACGGCCGGTACGACTTCTCGGTGCACGGCCCGGACGGGTTCGTGCGCCGCTTCGCCGGGACGGTCGTCCGCGCCGGGCAGGACGACGTGGCCGTGCCGTCCGTGACGGCGTCCCTCACGGCCCAGGGCGTCACCCTCCAGCTCGCCAACGACGGCCGCACCGAGGTCTCCTTCACGCTGGTGCCGAACGACTACGCGGGCACCGCGCAGACTCTCTGGGTCGGCCCGGGCGGGCGGACGTCGGTGACCTGGCCGCTGGACGCGGCCGGCCGCTACGACGTGGTCGTGACGGCGGGGACGGGCACCCGGTTCCTCCAGCGGTACGCGGGCACCGCGCACTGAGCCGGCGGCCTGCGCCGGCCGCCGGGGTGACCGACGGTCAGCGCAGGCCGGCCCGGAGGGCGTCGATCCGGTCGACCGCGGCGGTGAAGCCGTCACGGGCCAGGGTGCCGTCGGCCAGCGCGTCGGCGAGGGCCTCGGCGGCGCGCAGGCCCTGGGCGGTGTCGCGGCCCGAGCAGAGCAGGAGGTCCACGCCGGCGGCCGCCGCCGCGACGGCCCGCTGCCCCGTCCCGCCGAAGGCGGCCAGCGAGCCCGCCTCCAGTGCGTCGGAGACGGTGACACCGGTGAACCCGATCCTGCCGCGCAGCTCCTGCTGCACGACGGTGGGCGAGAGCCCGGCGGGCCGTTCGGCGTCCAGCGCCGGGTAGACCGCCCAGGAGAGCATCACCAGCCCGGCCCCGGCGGCGATGGCCGCCGGGTAGGGCGCCTCGCCGACCTCGCGCAGCTCCGTGAGCGGGTCGGCGAGCGTGACCGGACCCTCGTCGGTGTTGGCGCCGGCCGGCGCGGTACCGAGCCCCGGGAAGTGCTTGACGGTGCCCGCGACGCCCTCCCGGTGCTGGGCCGCGGTGAACGCGGCGGTCAGCATCCCGACGTCCCCCGGGTCCTTCCCGAACGAGCGCTGCTTGGCGTCGATGAAGTTGCCGGGGGCCGCGTAGACGTCCAGCACCGGGGCGAGGTTGACGTTGAGTCCGGCGGCGGCGAGGTTGCGTCCGGCGCCGGCCCCTGCCTCGGCGGCGGCCCGGACGGGGTCGGCGGCCTCGGAGACCTGCCGGGCCGACAGTTCGGGCGCGCCGCTCAGCCGGCGCACCCGGCCGCCCTCCTGGTCGGTCATCAGCAGCAGCGGCCACCGGACGGGGCTCTGCTGCTGGGCCTGGCGCAACTGCCGGACGGCAGCGGCGAACGCGGCCGGGTCGATGGTGTTGTCGCTGAAGAAGATCACGCCGCCGGCCCGCCCCTCCCGGACGGCGTCCAGCAGGTCCTGGGGCGGCACGGGGCCGGGGTAGGAGTAGACGATCCGGCGCCCGGCCAGCTGCGCCGCGGTCGGGGCAGGGGTCGGCGAAGCGGCGGCGGGCGGGGTGATCGGGGGCACGGCCGATCCCTGGGTGGTGGTGGCGGACGGGGCGGCCGCCGGGGAGGGCGCGGCCGCGGGCGTCGGCCCGCCCGCCGGCCGCGGCGGCGTACCGCAGGCGGCGAGCGCCGTCAGCAGGCACACGACCAGGTACCGGGTACGCGGCGTCACGGCACTCCCTCTCGCTCCGTCCGGACGGGCCGCCGTCAGGCTAGGCCGAGCCGTCCGGTGGCGGGGAGCGCCGCGCTGGCAGGGCCCGGCGGCGCCCCCGCATGGCCGATCGCGGCCGGCCGGCTCAGCCCGCGAGCAGCCCGGGCAGCTCGGCCACCGAGGCCAGCACGTGGGTGGCGCCGTCGGCGCGCAGCCGCTCCTCGCCGTGCGCACCGGTGAGCACGCCGGCCACCACCGGGGCGCCGGAGCGGGTGCCGGTGAGCATGTCGTAGCCGGTGTCGCCGGCCACCGCGATCTGCCGGACGGACTCGGTGCCGGTGCGCAGCAGCGCGGTGAGCACCAGGTCGGGGAAGGGCCGCCCGCGGCCCGCCTCGGCGGGGCACAGGGTGAGGTCGGCGAGACCCTGCCAGCCCAGCGCGTCCAGGATGCGGTCCTGAGTGGCCCGGGAGAAGCCGGTGGTGAGGACGACGGTGCGGCCGGCCGCGCGCAGTTCACGGACGGCCTCCTCGGCGCCGGGCAGCGCGGCGCAGTGCCCGGCGTCGACCAGGTCGTGGTACGCCTGCTCGAAGGCCCGGTTGGCCCGCTGGGCGTGGTCCTCGTCGCCGAACAGGTGGCGGAAGACGGAAATCTTGGACTCGCCCATGGTGGCGCGGACGTGGGCGAGCATGCCCGCGTGCTCGGGGCTGCCGTCCTCGACGCCGAGGGTGCGGGCTGCGGCGTGGAAGGCCTGCTCGACGAGGCCGTCGTCGGCGACGGTGGTGCCGGCCATGTCGAGGACGACGAGGCGGATGTCGGTGCTCATGGTGAACGGTCCTCAGAGGTTGGCGAGGTGGGCGGTGGTCTCGGCGATCGCCGGGGAGCAGGTCATGCCGCGCCCGCCCGGTCCGGTGACCAACCAGACGCCGTCGCGCAGCTGCTCGCGGTGGACGACGCGGGTGGTGTCGGTGCACTGGGCGTACACGCCGGCCCAGCGGCGGCGGATCCTCGGCAGCGGCCGGCCGAGCAGTTCCTCGGCGACGGCGGCGAGGTGCTCGTACGGGTCCTCGACGACGTCGAAGCCGAACGGCTGGTCGTACTCGTGGGTGTCACCGATCGTCAGGCCGCCGTCCTGGCGCTGGACCATCAGCAGCTGCATCCGGTGCTCGGCGGCGACCGCGGTCTGCGGCTGCTCCGCGCGCAGGGCGTCGAGGGCGGTGCCGCCGTAGGCCGGGTAGTACCGGAAGCTGTCGCCGTCGGCGACCGAGGTGGTCAGCGGCTCGTCGAGCGGGTCGGTCTGCATCATCTGCAACCGGACGCGGCGGACGGGGAGTTCGGGGGCGAGCTCGCGGACGAGGCCGCCGAGCCAGGCGCCGGTGCAGAGGACGACCAGGTCGCCCTCGTGGAGCTGTCCGTGGTCGTCGCGGACGGCGCGCTCGCCGACCACGTCGCGGACCTCGCGGCCGGGCAGGAAAGTGTAGCGGCCGGTGGCCTCCAGGGCGGCGCGCAGGGCGGGCTGGGCGAGGCGGGGCTCGACGGCGGCGTCCCGCTCGCACAGCAGCGCGCCGAGGTGGCGCCCGCGCAGGGCCGGGTTGGCAGCCCTGGTCTCGGCGGCGTCCAGCAGCCGGTAGCCGCGTTCGGCGGCGTCGGGCAGCTTCAGCGCCTGTTCGGCGACGGCGAGTTCGGCCTCGGTGCGGACGACCGTGAGCGATCCGTCGGGCCGGAACCACAGGCCGGGGACGCGGGCGCCGATCTGCTCCCACAGGGTGCGGGCGCGCAGCGCGGTGGCGAGTTCCTCGCCGGCCGCCCGGCCGCCGACCCAGACCAGGCCGAAGTTGCGGACGGAGGCGCCGCGCGCCTCGCTCTCGCGCTCCAGGTGGACGACCTCGTGGCCGCGTTCGACGGCCTGCCAGGCGTGCATGGTGCCCAGCACGCCCGCTCCTACGACGATGACTCTCATGCGGACAGGCTGGGGCGGCGAGGTGTCCGCCAGGGTCGCGGCGGCGGCCCCGAGATGAACCGACCCGGAAAGTTGTACAGACAACCCTATCCGGCGGCCGGGGCGGCGACCTGGGCGGTCACCACCCGCAGCCGCCCGTCGCCGACCTCGGCCACCTGGTCGGCCACGGCCAGGTGCGAGCGGTCGTGGGTGACCAGCACGGCGGCGGTGCCCCGCTCGCGTACGAGCGCGGCGAGCAGCTCGACCACCGCGGCGCCGCGCTCGTGGTCGAGGGCGCTGGTCGGCTCGTCCACCAGCAGCACCCGCGGCTCGTTCATCAGCGCCCGGGCGATCGTGACGCGCTGGCGCTGGCCGCCGGACAGCTGCCCGGGCCGGCGGCCGGCCTGCCCGGACAGCCCGACGGCGGCCAGCAGGTCGAGCGCGCGGGCGCGGGCCTCGCGCGGCGGCCGGCCGTCCAGGTGGGCCATCACCTGGAGCTGTTCGACGGCGGTCAGCGCGGCCAGCAGGTTGGGCTGCTGGAAGACGATGCCGATGCTGCGGCGGCGCAGCGCGGTCAGCGCGGCCGGGGCCAGGCCGGCCGTGTCGGTGCCGTCCACGACCACCTGGCCGGAGTCGGGGCGGATCAGCGTGGCGGCGACCGCGAGCAGGCTGGACTTGCCGGAGCCGGAGGGGCCGACCACCGCGGTCAGGCTCCCGGGCGGCACCCGGAGGGAGACCCGGTCGAGCGCGGTCAGGCGGGTGTCGCCGTCGGGGTAGGTCAGGGTGACATCGGACAGGACGAGGCTCATCGGGCGCTCCCCAGGGCGGTCAGCGGGTCGACGGAGGTGATCCGGCGGACGGACAGGGCGGCCCCGGCGGCGCCCAGGGCGATCATCACGAGGGCGGGCCCGAGGACGGTGGAGGCGTCCAGCACGAACGGCACCGTGCCCAGGGCCAGCGCGCCGACCCCGGCGGCGACCGCGGTGCCGGCCGCGGTGCCCAGCACCAGCAGCACCACCGCTTGGCCGAGGGCGTCCTTGAGCAGGTAGCGGGTGGACGCGCCGAGGGCCTTGAGCACGGCGACGTCCCCGCTGCGCTGGATCGTCCAGACGGTGAAGAAGGCGCCGACCACCAGGGCGGAGATGGCGAACAGGAAGCCGCGCATCAGCTGCAGCGAGCCGTTCTCGGAGGTGTAGGCGCCGATCGCGTCGAGCGCGTCCGCCCGGGTCACCGTCCGGGTGCCGAGCCGGGCGTCGGCGGCCCGCAGGTCCGCCCCGGGGCGGGTGGTCAGCGCGATCACGGTGGCCCGCACGCCCGGCCGGCCGGTGGCCGGGGCCATCCGCTGCCAGTCGGCGAGGCTCGTCCACACCACCGGGGTGTGGTTGAAGGCGGCGTCCCCGGCGACGGCGGTGACCGCCACCTGCTGCCCGGCCAGGGTGATCCGGTCGCCGGGGCCGGCCGCGAGGGCGTCGGCGGCGGCGGCCGACAGCACCGCGCCGCCGTCGCGGACGGGGGCCGGGGCGAGGGCGGAGCCCGGGGTGACGCCGAAGGCGGAGACGGCGGCCGTCCGGTCGCCGGCGCCGGCCCGGCCGGTGCTGATGCCGAGCGGGTCGGCGGTGGTGACCCCGGGCACCCCGGCCCACTGACGCCACGCGCTCTCGGGCAGCGTGGAGTCGCCGAAGGAGAGCTTCTGCCCGTCCGACGGTGCGGCGAACACCACGTGGTCGGCGGGCAGGCCGGTGACGGCGGAGGTGTTCCCCGGGCCAGGCCGGCGGTCAGGCCGGACAGCAGGCCGACCAGCACGGTGATCAACGCGACCACCGTCCCCATCAGGGCGAACCTCCCCTTGGCGAACCTCAGGTCTCTCCAGGCGACGAACACAGCGGTGCGCTCCCTCTTGCTCGGCGGTCCGTCGGCGGCCCGGCGGTCCCGGGATCAACTCTGGCGATCGGCTTTCGGATGCACATCACGCCGCGGTTCGATCCCCGGGAATCGAAGGGAGGGCCCAGGATTCAACCTTTTGATTGATCGGCCCGCCGGGCCCTCCCGGTACCGTGGGAGGACCATGAATCCGCCTGCCCCCACCCCGGCCCTGCGCGTCGTCGCCCGCTGTCTGCACCTGCTGATCGCCGGGCTGCTGGCGCTGGCCGCCGCGCGGGCACTGGCCGGTGAGGAGCCCGGCGCCGCCCGGGTGACGGCGGCGGCCGCGCTGACCGCCGCCGTGTACGCGGCCGGGCCGCTGCTGCCGCGCGTCGGCCGCCGCCGGCTCGCCACCGCGCTGTGGCTGGCCGCGCTGGGCGCGGCCTGGCTGCTGCTGGTCGCGGCCACCCGGGACGGCGTGTGGCTGGCCTTCCCGCTGTACTTCCTCCAGCTCCACCTGCTGCCGCGCCGGGCCGGCCTGGCCGCGGTCGCCGCCACCGCCCTCGCCGCGGCGGCGGGCTTCTGCCTGCACGAGGGGGCGCCGGCGCCGGCCGCCCTGATCGGCCCGGCGATCGGGGCGGCGGTGGCGGTGGCCACCGTGCTCGGCTACCAGGCGCTCTACCGGGAGAGCGAGCAGCGGCGGCGGCTGATCGACGAGCTGACCGCGGCCCGGGCGGAGCTGGCCGCGGCCGACCACGCGGCGGGGGTGCTGGCCGAGCGCGAGCGGCTCGCCCGGGAGATCCACGACACGCTCGCGCAGGGGCTGTCCTCCATCCAGTTGCTGCTGCGGGCCGCCGAACGGGCCCTGCCCGGCGACGTTCCGGCCGCCGGGGCGCATGTGCGGCAGGCCCGGGAGGCGGCCCAGGACAACCTGGCGGAGGCCCGGCGGTTCGTCCGGGCGCTGGCGCCGCCGGTGCTGGACGGCGTCCCGCTGGCGGTGGCGCTGGAGCGGCTCTGCACGACGGCCTCGGCGCGGTCCGGGCCGCCGGTGCACTTCACGCTCTCCGGGGACGCGGTGGCGCTGTCCGCCCCGCAGGAGCTGGCGCTGGTGCGGATCGCCCAGTCCGCGCTGGCCAACGCCGCCCGGCACGGCCGGCCCGGGCGGATCGAGGTCTCGCTCAGCTACATGGGCACCGAGGTCGCGCTGGACGTCGTCGACGACGGCGCCGGCTTCGACCCGTCGGCGCTGCCGGCCGGCGACGGCGGCGAGGGCGGGTTCGGACTGGCCGCGATGCGGGCCCGGATGGCGGCGCTCGGCGGCACCCTCAGTGTGGAGTCCGCGCCCGGCCAGGGCACCGCGGTGGCCGCCCAGCTGACCGTGACCGACCGGCTCGCACCGGCCGCGACCGGCGGGGTGCGGCCGTGACGGCCCGGATCCGGCTGCTGCTCGCCGACGACCATCCGGTGGTCCGGGCCGGGCTGCGGGCCGTCCTGGAGACCGAGCCGGACCTGGAGGTCGCCGCGGAGGCGGCCACCGCGGAGGAGGCGGTGGCGCTGGCGGCGCTCGGCGGCGTGGACGTCGTCCTGATGGACCTCCAGTTCGGCCCCGGCATGGGCGGCGCGCAGGCCACCGCGGCGATCACGGCCCGGCCCGGCGCACCCCGGGTGCTGATCGTCACCACGTACGACAGCGACGCGGACACCCTCGGGGCGATCGAGGCCGGGGCCACCGGCTACCTGCTGAAGGACGCCCCGCCGGCCGAGCTGGCCGCGGCCGTCCGGGAGGCGGCGGCCGGACGGACGGCGCTCGCCCCGGCGGTGGCCGACCGGCTGATGGACCGGATGCGCACGCCGGCCGTGGCGCTGAGCCTGCGCGAGGTGCAGGTGCTGGACCTGGTGGCGCAGGGCCTGGCGAACCTGGAGATCGCCCGGCGGCTGCACATCAGCCAGGCCACCGTGAAGTCCCACCTGGTGCACGTCTACGCCAAGCTGGGCGTGGACTCGCGGACGGCGGCGGTGGCCGCCGCCACCGCCCGGGGCCTGATCCGGCGCTGAGCGGCGCCGGGCGGGCAGGCGGCCGGCCGCCCGTCCGGCGACCGGGCCGGGACAGCCGTACGGCCCGCCGCGGGGGTCGGCGGGCCGTACGGGGTCGGGGGTGTCAGACGGCCAGTCCGGCACCGAGGAAGCCGGCCAGCGGGCCGCTGCGGGCCCGGTCGACCAGGGCGCGGCGCGGCCGGCGAGGACCGCGAGCGGCGCCGCGACCAGGATGCCGACCAGGGCGCCGACCACGACGTCGTGCGGGTAGTGCACGCCGACCCAGACCCGGGAGGCGCCCATCAGGGCGGCGGCGACCAGGGCGGCCGTGCCGAGCCTGCGGTAGGCGAACCAGAGCGCGGTGGCGGCCGCGAAGGCGATCACCGTGTGGTTGCTCGGGAAGGACCAGTCGCCGGCGACCGGGCAGCTCTCCAGGGTGACGCTGCCGGGCAGCTGCCGGCAGGGCCGGTTCTCCGCGATCAGGCTCTTGAGGACGGAGTTCGCGGCGTACGCGACGACCACGATCAGCGGGGAGGCGAGCACCCGCGCCATCACGGCCGATTCGGCGCCGCGCGCCCGCCACCAGCCGCACAGCATGAGAACGGCGAAGAGGGCGAGGCCGAGGTCGGACCAGACGGTGATCACCCGGTCGAGCCAGTGCGGGGCGGCGTCCGCCCAGCCGATCACGCGGGTGTAGAGGCCGCCGTCGATGCCGCTGCCGTCGTAGGCGAGGAAGGAGCCGATCATCGGGCACCTCCCTCACGGCGGGCCCGCAGCACCTCGCGCACCACCGGGATCACCGAGATGACGATCACCACGCCGATGATCGGCAGGAGGTACTGGTCGATGTTCGGGATCGACGAGCCGAGCGCGTAGCCGGCCAGCACCACGCCGATCGTCCAGACCGCGCCGCCGACGACCTGCCAGAGCGTGAACGTCCGGACGGGCACGCCGACCATGCCGCAGAGCGGGTTGAGCACAGTACGGACCACCGGCACGAAGCGGGCGATCACGATGGCCCGGCCGTGTCCGTACCGGGCGAGCAGTTCCTCGGCGCGCGCGGTGCCGCGGTGCAGGCTCCGGCTGTCCGTGCGGCCCAGCAGGGCCCGGCCGCCGCGGCGGCCGATCACGTACCCGGTCTGGGCCCCGAGCAGCGCACCGGCCAGGGCGGCCGGCAGTACCTGGGCGAGGTGCAGCTGCGGGCCCGCGGTGGCGCCGGGCACGCACAGCAGGCCGGCGGTGAACAGCAGCGAGTCGCCGGGCAGGAAGAACCCGACGAGCAGGCCGGTCTCGGCGAACAGGACGACGGCGATGCCGAGGGCTCCGAAGGCGGCCAGCAGCGACGAGGCGTCGAGCACGTTCACCGCGAGCAGGGCGGATGACTGGGGCAAGGTTGGCGGACCTCCCGTACGTTTGGTGGCGACCCCGCGCGGGCACCACGACCGTCTACAGTGACGTAGACGGTCTACATGACTGTAGACGATCAGGGAGGAAGCGTCGACATGTCCGATTCGCCCGTCCGACGGCCGGCCGGCGGTCTGGAGGCACAGGTCCTCGCCGTCCTGTGGGCGGCGAGCAGGCCGCTCACCCCGCAGGACGTCCAGGCCGCCCTCGGCGACGAGCTGGCCCGCACCACCGTCACCACGATCCTCGCCCGACTGCACGACAAGGGCACCGTCGGACGCACCCGGGTGGGTCGCGGCTTCGCCTACGCCCCGACCGTCCAGGACCAGGCCGGTCTCGCCGCCCGCCGGATGCGCACCGAACTCGACCGCGGCCAGGACCGCTCCACCGTCCTCGCCCGGTTCGTCTCCGACCTGTCCGCCGAGGACGAGCAGCTGCTGCGCGACCTGCTCGGGGAGGCCACATGAGCCTCGCCGTCTGGGTACCGCTGTTCCTGCCGCTGCTCGCCGCCCCGCTCGCCCGCCGCCTTGCCGACCGCTGCACCCCGCGCGCCGCCGCACTGCTGCTCGCCGGCACCGCCGGGGCGCTCGCCGCCGGCACCGTGGTCAGCCTCGGCCTGCTCGCCCTCGCCGGACTGCTCCGGCTGCCGTTCGTCGCCGGGCTCGCCCACCTCGCGCCGCACTGGCTGCCGGCCGCCTCCGCCGTCCCGGCCGGCGCCGCCGTCCTCGCGCTGATCGCCGTCACCGCCCTGGTGTCCGGCGCCGCCCGCCGCCAGTACGCCGACCTGGCCCGCGCCCGGCGCACCCTGCACACGGCCACCGCCGACGGGCCGCTCGCCCTGCTCCACGACGAGCGCGCCGACGCCTACGCCCTGCCCGGCCGGCCCGGCCGGATCGTCGTCACCACCGGCATGCTCGACGCCCTGCCGGCCGCCGAACGGGCCGCCCTGCTCGCCCACGAGCACGCCCACCTCGCCGGCCGGCACCACCTGTTCCTCGCGCTCGGCGAGTACGCCGCCGCCGTCCACCCCGCCCTGCGCGGCCTGCGCCCCGCCCTCGGCTTCCACCTGGAGCGCTGGGCCGACGAGAGCGCCGCCCACGCCGTCGGCGACCGCGCGCTGACCGCACGGGCGGTCGGGCGGGCCGCGCTCGCCGCCGCCCGCGCCCCCGGGGCGCCCCGCCCCCGGCTGGCCGCCGGCGCCCACGGCGGGCCGGTGCCCCGCCGGGTGGCCGCCCTGCTCGCCCCGCCGACCGCACGGCGCGGCCCCGGCCGGACGGCCGCGGCCCTGCTGCTGAGCTGCTGCCTGGCCACCACCGCGGCCACCGCCCTGGAGGCCACCACCGACCTCCACCAGGCCGTGGAGACCGCCCAGGCCGCCACCGGGCGCTGACCGCGCACCCGGCACGGCGCCAACCGGCCATCATGGCCGATTGGCGCCGCCGGACATGAGAATTCCCGCTCCTTGGGCATGTCCCGATCGGACGGCCTTACCCTGTCTGCGGACCGGCGGCGCACACGGAGGGGCGGGGGCGGATGCACAGTGCACACCGGGCTGCCCGCGGCCGCCCCGTCCACGGCACCGCAGACCTCGCCCGCAGCTACGACCTCACGCTGGCCGCCGTCCCCGGCCAGGGCGGCCCGCCCGGCGAGGAGCGCGCCCCGGCATCGCCCCCGCCGCCCCGCCCCGAGATCTCCGACTCCTGGCAGCGGCTGCGGCGGCTCGGCCTCGACCCCGACCTCGGCCGCAACATCCGCCGCATCGGCACCGCCGAGGTCGAACAGCGCCGGCACGACTCCCAGCTCGCCGCCGTGCTCCCGGCCCTGCGCAGCACCCTGCTGGGACACCCCGGCGACGCCCCCGTGCTGCTCGCCATCGCCGACCCCGAGGGCCACCTGCTCTGGCTGGACGGCGCCCGCCCGCTGCGGCGCAGCGCCGACGGCATCGGCTTCGACAAGGGCGCCCGGTGGACGGAGGACGAGGTCGGCACCAACGGCATCGGCATGGCACTGCGCACCGAGCGGGCCACCAGCGTCCACTCCGCCGAGCACTACCTGCGCAGCCACCACGCCTGGACGTGCGTCGCCGCCCCCGTCCGCGACCCGCGCACCGGCCGGCTGCTCGCCGTCCTCGACCTGAGCGGCCCCGCTCACCAGGTCCAGCCGCACCTGCTGCGCCTCACCGCCACGGCCGCCCGGCTCGCCGAGGCCGAGCTGCGCGCCGTCCAGCTGGAGTCGCTGCACCGGCTGCGGACCCTGGCGGCCCCGATGCTGGCCCGGGTGAGCGGCCCGGCCTTGGTGGTCGACGGCGCCGGCTGGACGGCCGCGGCCGTCGGGCTGCCGCACATCCCGCGGCTGCGGCTGCCCGCCGAGGGCTGGGGCAGCAGCGCGGTGCAGTGGCTGCCGGCGTTCGGCCGGTGCGCGGTGGAGCCGCTGGGCGGCGGCTGGCTCGTCCGGCCGCTGGGGCCGGCGGCGGCCGCCGCGGAGCAGAGCGACGGCGCCCGGATCCACCTCGACCTGAGCCGACCCGGACGGCCCGAGCTGCACGTCGCCGGCGCGGCCGGCGGCTGGTCGCACACCCTGAGCCCGCGCCACGCCGAGGTGCTGCTGCTGCTCGCGGTGCGGCGGACGGGACTGAGCGCCGCGGAGCTCGCCGAGGGGCTGTTCGGCGACCCGGCGCGCACCGTCACCGTCCGGGCCGAACTCTCCCGGCTGCGCCGCTACCTGGGCGCCCTGCTGGACCACCGCCCGTACCGGCTGGCGGCATCCGCCGAGGTGACGGTGGCCGGCCCGGCCGAGCCGCTGGACCTGCTGGCGACCTCCGCCGCACCGGCCGTCCGGGAGCTGCGCTCGGCCCTGCTGGCCGGCGCCGCCGTCCTGCCGGGCGGCCCGCCCGTGCCGCGGCCCTGAACCGGCCGGCTACTCGTCCCGGGCGCCGGCGAGAAAGGCCGCGAGGTCGTCGTCACTGGGGCCGGCCGCACTCTCCTGCTCGGCGCTGACCGCCGCGTACGTCCGATCCAGCCAGTCCCGCACGCGCGGGCGGGAGGCCTCCAGCAGGGCGCTGCCGTGCGGCGAGTCGAGCGCCATGTGCAGGGTGGAGCCGTGGCACGGGCAGTAGGCCGGCCAGAGTTTGATGTCGCCCTGGCCGCTGAGCCCGGCCAGCCCGTCGCGCAGCAGCTCCCGCGAGAACACCCAGTCCGCCTCGTCGAAGCGGCCGAGATGGAAGGTCAGCAGCACCTCGCAGGGCCGCGCGGTGTCGTACCGGAACCGGGTACGCACCTCTCCCACCTGGTCGTCGTCGAGGGCGATCCGCAGCGTCAGCACCTCGTCCACCACCGCCGGGACGGCGGGGCGGCGATCCTTGTCGTCGCCCGTGGGGGTGGCGGCGATCGGATCGGACGGTACGGACAGCGGGTCGCGCGGCATGACGGTCTCTCCGAGGCGGCTGGGGTTCGACCCAGCCTGCGGCACCGCGCGGCGGCGGGCAACGGTTGCAAGGGGTTGCAGTGGCGTGCGGCGGCGCGGATTGGACGGTGCGTCAGATATCCGCCACAGTACGTCATTACGCTTAACACATACGTTGCGTCCCGGGTCTGGCGGAGACCTCGCCCGCCGCTGGTAGCCTCATGGCCCTGTCACTGCGGCCGCGGGCCCATGACGGTACCGGGGAGACGGCATCGCGTGGGGAGGAGGGGAGCCGTGGCGCTCCGCGAGCACACCGGGTCGGCCGGCCAGGCCGTCCGGTACGGGCGGCACAGCCGGCCCGGGCCCTTCGGTGGCCGGTTACGGCTGCCCACCATCAAGTTCTCCGGCGCGGCGATGGCGATGTCGACCGTGGTCGGGATCAGCATCGCCACCACCTGGCTGCTGAACGAGCAGCAGGGCGTCGGCCGCCGCCCCGGCATGTCGAACGTCGGCGCCAGCCCGCCGCTGCCGAGCCCGGACTCCCCCGCGGCCTCCACGGCGGCCGCGCCCGTCCTCGCGGCGCAGAGCGCGGCGCCGCAGACCGCCGGCGACCCGGCCGCACCGACCCGGACGAGCCCGCACGGCACCGCGACCGCCGCCGGGAACCCGCGGCCGGGCACCTCCCGTGCACCGTCCCCGTCGCCCTCGCCGTCCACCGGGCGCGGCGGGACGACCGCCGCACCGGCGGGCCTGGCACCGCCCGGCCCGGCCAAGGGCACCGGCACCCCGCAGCCCGGCCGGCCGCCCAAGCCGTCCGGCGACGCGCTCTCCGGGCAGGCCCGGGTCGAACGGTTCGGGCCGTCCGGGACCAGGCACACGGTGGTGCTGACCGTCCGCCGGCAGCTGACCGCGCTCCAGGTCGAGCTGCGCCTGGAGCGGCCGGAGGCGCTGCCCGGGACCGTCCCGTGGTGCAGCCTGCCGGGCGTGGTGACCACCGTGGCCGTGGAGCACGGCATCCTGGTCTACCGCTGGACGCTCCCTGTCGGAATGGACATCGCCCCCGGCCGGTACGCCTTCGAGGTGCTCGGCAGCAGGCCCGCCGGCGACCGGGCGGGGGCGCCCGAGACCTGGTCGGCGGCGGCCTTCGTCCTGGACGGCCCGCAGGCGGTCGCCGTCCGCGGTATCTTCGGCTGACCTGTCGTCACTGTGCGGACGGACGGCCCAGCCTGACGTTCCAGCGGCCGAGCCGTCCGCTCAGCCGGGTGACCGAGAGCGGCTCCACGTCCAGCCGCCAGAAGGCCGCGCCGGGCACCCCGAGCGCGTGCAGCACGGCTGCCCGGACGACGTCCGGCTCGACCACCGCGGTCACCCGCGGGCCGTCCGCGGGCAGCGCGTCCAGCCAGCCGCCGACCCGGGCGCACAGGTCGAGCACCGACTCGCCGCCGTGCGGGGCCGCCGCCGGGTCGGAGAGCCACCGGGCCAGCTCCCCGCCCTCGGCCGCGGCCACCTCCTCCAGGGTGCGTCCGCGCCAGCGGCCGGTCGCGGCACCGGCCAGCGCGGGCACCGGATCCGCCGCCAGACCGAGCGCCTCGGCGGTCTGCGTGCAGCGCGGGGACGGCGCGGCGACCACCAGCCCACCCGGGTCGACGCGCCCGGCCGCCTCCCGCGCCGGGCGCAGGTCCGGCTCGCCGAGCGGCCGGTCGTCCTCGAACCGGGGCTGCCGCGCGGCCGCGCCGAGCACCGCTGAGACCAATGTCACGCGCACCGTCACCGGCTGCTCCTCCCTCGCCAACTCCCCTGCCGCACAGCCGGATCCGCCCGGCCCCCGGCGCACGCCGCCGGCCGGCGCGGCGCTGTGCTCCCTGCGCACGCCCTTGGCGGGCGACCCGAGTGACGGTACCTTCAGGTCGACATGACGACGGCATGACGGAAGCCCGGTGAGAATCCGGCACGGTCGCGCCACTGTAAGTCCGGCAGTCACCGCCCCAGCGGGGCGCCTGCCGGAAAGTCAGACCCGGGCCGTCGTCCCTGCACCATCTAGCGGGACGCGAGTTCCCGAGGAGGTCCTGCCATGGCTCAGTCCGTCGCCCCTGCCCTCTCCCCGACCAGCACGCCGTCGGTGGCCCCCTTCCCGTGAAGGCCGTCCTGCCGTGGGCCGTCTTCTTCGGCATCCTGATGCTCGCCCTGATCTACTTCGTCGGCGCCGAGCAGGGCGCCACCTCCCTGATCTCCGGCGAGAACGTGCACGAGTGGGTGCACGACGGCCGGCACCTGCTCGGCTTCCCCTGCCACTGATCCGGCGGACACCGTGAACTCCGTCTCCGTCAGATCCCTGCTCGTCCGCGGCATGCTCGCCGGCCTCGCCGCCGGCCTGATCGCCCTGGTCGTCGCCTACCTGCTCGGCGAACCGCGGGTCGACGCGGCCATCGCCTACGAGGACGCCCACACCACCGAGCACGGGATGGAACTGGTCAGCCGTTCCCTGCAGTCCACCGCGGGCCTCGCCACCGGTGTGCTGGTGTACGGCGTGGCGCTCGGCGGCATCGCCGGCCTGGCGTTCTGTTTCGCGCTCGGCCGGGTCGGTCGCTTCACCCCGCGGGCGACCGCCGCCCTGCTCGCCGGCACCGCCCTGGTCGCCGTCTACCTGGTGCCGTTCCTCAAGTACCCGGCCAACCCGCCGTCCGTCGGCGATCCCGAGACCATCGGCAAGCGCACCACGCTGTACTTCCTGATGATGGCGCTCAGCGTGCTGCTGTCCGTCGCCGCGGTGATCCTCGGCAAACGGCTCGCCCCGAGGCTCGGCACCTGGTGGGCCACCGTCGCGGCGGTAGCCGCCTTCGCGGTCGCGGTCGGCCTGGCCTACGCCTTCCTGCCCGCGATCAACGAGGTGCCGGAGGACTTCCCGGCGACGCTGCTCTGGCAGTTCCGGGTCGCCGCGCTCTCCATCCAGCTGACCTTCTGGGCCTCCTTCGGGCTGCTCTTCGGGCATCTGGCCGAGCGTCTGCTGAACCCGGCGCCCGCCCGGCCAGCCGTGGCCGAGCCGGCCGCGGAGGCCGCAGCCGCGCACTGAGGACACGCCGTCCCGCCGATGGGCCGCCCGGTCGAACCGACCGGGCGGCCCATCGGCGTCGGACCGGCCGGTGTCAGGCCCGGTGCGCCACCGCCCGGCGCAGGTCGTCGAGTTCGTCGGCGAGGCAGCGCCGCAGCGCCGGGGCCAGATCGGTGCGGGCCAGGCAGGCCTCGGCCGCCCGGACGGTGTCCGGCTCGGCCGCGCCGGACGGGAACAGCCCGGCACCGAGCGCCTTGGCGACCGCGCCACCGCGCTCCCCCGCCGTCGGGATCTGCGCGAAGTACCGCTGCCGGTAGTCCGCCTGGAGCTCGGGCGAACCCGAGCGCCAGAACCCGTCCGCGGTCGCCGTCAGCAGCTGGTTGGAGAGCGCGTCGGGGGTGAACATCCGCTGCCAGGCCTGCTCCTTGGCCGCCCGCGCGGGCAGCGCCGCCGGGCCCGGGCGGCGCCCTGCTCGCCGGTGTCGCTGGGGTCGGCGGCGAGTTCGGCGGCGATCCGCTCCTCGCCCACCGCGCCCGCGGCGGCGAGCACGGCCAGCCCGGCCCAGCGCAGGTCGTGGTCGAACGGGAGGCCGTCCGGCAGGTCGCGGCCGTCCAGCCAGCCCGCGAGTTCGGCGATCCGCGCCGGGCCCGTGGCGGTCGCCACCGCGCCGCGCAGCGCGGCGATCCGCAGGCTCTCCCCGGCGTCGGGGCGGGCCAGCAACGCCCGGACGGTGTCGCCCAGCAGGCCGAGCGCGGCCGGCCGGTCGGCCGGGGCCAGGTAGCGCCCCACCACGTGGTCGGTGGCGAAGCGCAGCACCGCCTCGACGATGGCGTCCGAGCTCTCGGCCGGCAGGTGGTCGGCCACCAGCCGGAGGTAGCCGGCGGCGGGCAGTTCGGCCGAGCGGACGAGGTCGCGGGCGTGCTCCCAGAGGACGGCGCGGGCGAGCTCGTCCGGGACGGCCGACAGGGAGGCCGCCACCGTCGCCGCGGAGTGCGCGTCCAGCCGGATCAGTGCCCAGGTCAGGTCGTCGTCGTTCGGCAGCAGCAGGGCCGGGCGGGCCGTGCCGGCGAGCTCGGGGAGCGGGGTGCGGCCGCCGGGGGCGACGTCCGCGTCCAGCTTGGCGCGGAGCACCAGCGCCTCGCCGGCCCGGTCGTACACGCCGATCCGCACCCGGTGCGGGCGGCTGCCGTCGTTGACCAGGACGGCGCCGGTGAGGGCGTCGCCGTCGGCGTCGGTCTCGATCCGCAGCACGTCCACGCCGGTGGTGCGCAGCCACGCGTCGGCCCAGGCGGCCACGTCCCGGCCGCCGGCGGCGCCGAGCGCGGCGAGGAAGTCGGCGAGGTCGGCGTTGCCCCAGCGGTGCTCGGCGAAGTAC